>JBBDIM010000193.1:0-63755 GCA_040880405.1 Pirellulaceae bacterium
TTTTCCTTGGCCGCGCGGCCAAGGGCTTGTGGATCCCACACGAGATCCTTTGCGTATGGGTTTTTGTGAACCTTTGCACAGTCCCGCGAACGCCGAATTTTCAAAGAGCAGCCCCCATTGTAACCGATGGTTCCCGGGCAATTTCCAGCGATCTTCCCCCGTCGGGCGAAAGTCGCTAAAGTCCCGCGGCTTGCCCTAGATTCTCTCCCTCGATGATCCACTCATGTTTGAACAAGCCTTCAAGAATATCGACGACGTCCTCTGGAAAGAGGCGGGTTGTACTACCGAGCTCGACTACACCGAGCAAACCTCCTGGCTCCTGTTTCTCAAGTATCTCGATGGCCTGGAACAGGACCGATTCGAGGAAGCGGACCTCGATGGCAAGCGGTACACCTACATCTTGGAGCCGGAGTACCGCTGGGAAAGCTGGGCCGCCCCCAAAGATAGTACCGGCAACATCGACCACAACGCCGCCCTGGTGGGGGACGACCTGGTCGAGTTCGTCAATCGCCACCTGTTCCCCTACCTGCAAGGGTTCAAGGCGAAGGCGAGCGGTCCCAACACCATCGAGTACAAAATCGGCGAGATCTTTGGCGAGCTGAAAAACAAAATCACCAGCGGCTACAACCTCCGCGAGATCATCGACCATGTCGACCAGCTTGAGTTTCGCTCGCAAAGCGAGAAGCACGAGCTCTCGCATCTGTACGAGGCCAAAATCAAGAACATGGGCAACGCCGGCCGCAACGGCGGAGAGTACTACACGCCCCGGCCATTGATCCGGGCGATGGTCCAAGTCACCGACCCACAAATCGGCCAGCGAATCTACGACGGGGCGTGCGGTTCGGCCGGGTTTTTATGCGAGGCGTTCGATTACCTCACCTCCGGCAAAAAGCTGAAAACCAAGGACCTCAACACCCTCCAGGAAAACACCTTCTTCGGCAAGGAGAAAAAGTCGCTCGCCTACGTGATGGGCATCATGAACATGATCCTGCACGGGATCGAGGCCCCCAACATCATCCACACCAACACCCTGACCGAGAACCTAGACGACATCCAAGACCGCGACCGGTTCGACGTCATCCTGGCCAATCCTCCCTTCGGCGGGAAGGAGCGGAAAGAGATCCAGCAAAATTTTTCCATCAAGACGGGGGAAACGGCCTTCCTATTTCTCCAGCACTTCATCCGGATGCTCAAGCCGGGTGGCCGGGCCGCGGTGGTCATCAAAAACACCTTCCTCTCCAATACCGACAACGCCTCGGTCAGCCTCCGCAAGCTGCTGCTGGAAAGCTGCAACCTGCACACCATCCTCGACTGCCCCGGCGGAACCTTTTTGGGGGCGGGGGTCAAAACGGTCGTGCTGTTCTTCGAGAAAGGGGCCCCGACCCGGAGCCTCTGGTACTACCAACTAGATCCCGGCCGCAGCCTGGGCAAAACCAACCCCTTAAACGACGACGACCTGGCAGAATTCGTCAAGCTGCAAAAAAAGGGAAAAGACTCCCCCCAGTCCTGGACAATCGACGCCCAGGAGATCGACCCGAAAACCTTTGATCTCTCCGTGAAAAACGCCAACGGGCAGGAAGAAGTCATCCACCGCAGCCCAGCGGAGATTTTGGACGAGATTGAGAAACTGGACGCCGAAACCGCCGAAGTGCTGGCGGGGATTCGGGGGCTTTTGTGAGGGATGGATGGACGTACAGGGCTTTAGGGGGAATCTGTGAAAACCTAGACAAAAGACGCGTGCCGATAACGAAGAGTGACAGAGTCTCTGGCGAGTTCCCGTACTACGGGGCATCTGGAATCGTGGACTATGTCTCGGAATACCTATTCAATGAAGACCTATTACTTGTCTCAGAAGACGGCGCTAACCTTCTGGCAAGAACTTATCCGATCGCTTTCTCTGTCGAGGGTAAGGTGTGGGTCAACAACCATGCACATGTTCTGAAATTCCCTAACAAGGAATCACAGCGTTTCATGGAGTTCTATTTGAACTCTATTTCACTTGCGCCTTATGTAAGCGGAATGGCGCAACCAAAGCTTAACCAGAGATCTTTAAACTCGATTTCTGTTCCGTTCCCCCCTCTCGCCGAACAGCGCCGAATCGTGGGCATCCTGGATGAAGCGTTTGACGGCATCGCCACCGCCCAAGCCAACGCCGAACTGAACCTCCAAAACGCCCGGGCTTTGTTTGAGAGTATCCTCAATGAAATTTTTGAAGATCCACCCCGAAGTTGGCCGCAGAAATCGCTCGGTGAACTCTCGCAAATTAACAGTGGAGGCACTCCGTTAAAGTCGACAAAGGCATTCTGGGAACGGGGCGACATTCCTTGGTATACATCAGGTGAACTCAACACCATTTATACATCCCCGTCAAAAAAGTTCATCACGGAAAAGGGGCTTTCTCAATCCAATGCGAAAATGTTCCCGAAGGGCGCGTTGCTGATGGGAATGTACGACACGGCGGCCCTTAAAATGTCCATCCTGGATCGTAATGGAACTTTCAATCAAGCTGTTGCGGGAATGATGCCAACAGAGAAAATCAACTTGCTCTTTTTGCTTTACGCTATTCGACACGTCCGTCCGGAAGTTCTGAAGCTTCGCCGTGGCGTTCGTCAAAAAAACCTCAGCTTGGCGAAAATCAAAGCCATCGAAGTCCGTATTCCGAGTACTGTTGTGGAACAAGAACGTGTTCTTGAAGAAATTCTGGTTATGAAGCGAAACAGCGAACGTCTCGAATCCCTCTACCAGCGCAAACTCGCCGCCCTCGACGAGCTCAAAAAATCGCTTCTCCACCAGGCCTTTAGCGGGCAGCTTTGAGGCGGGGCTGGGCCTCGCTTCAGTCTCGCTAGGGGCGACATGGAAACAGCATTCCGGCAGGTTTTTGAAACGCAAAGACGCAAGGTCGCGGAGAGGGTTCACTCGCATGTCACGTCCCTGCGCCTTTTGCGTCTTTGCGTCTCTGCGTTTCCAGATCTTAAAATCCGCCATGGTGATAAGCGTGTGGGGAGTAAAAACGGGGTCGGGAGTCTTTTTTCGAAACGTGGGCGGTGGGTAGTTGTGAAAGGGTCGCCAAAAAGAGTCCGGACCCCTTTTTTACGCGGTGCGAGCAGACGTTCATGCCAAGAGCCCAAACCGTTAAAAAGGGGTCAGGACTCTTTTCATTGTCGCTGGGAGGCGGGGCTGCGATGCCTTGTTTCTGAAAAGACTCCTTACCCCTTTTTAACTCCCGACTCTTGAATTCATGCAAAATCGGCGGAAACGGAACCCGCTGCGGGCCCCGGATTTTCACTCGCGGAGGTTGAAGATGGGGCGTGTGAGGAGGGGGATAAGTTCAATTACGGGTGCCGCGGCCGAGGGTTCTTTTCCGCCGACTCTTTGTAATTGAACTCATCCCCGTACATGGTGAGGCTGCCGACGCGCGCGGCGGCGGTCCCACGGGGGGCACTTTACCTTTTGCTAAATTGCAATCCCCCTGGTTGTCGAGTATTCTGGACAAACCGTTGCCACCAAACGACTTGCTTCTAGAATCACCCAATCGAGACCCCATGAACGAGGCGGAGACCCGGGCCGAATATATTGACCCTGCCTTGCAGGCGGCCGGGTGGGGTGTGGTCGCGGAGAGCCGCGTGCGGCGGGAGTATGGGATTACCCTCGGCCGGTTGGAAGGGTTTGGCCGCCGGGCCAAGCCGCAGATCGCCGATTACCTGCTGATCTACCGGAACACGAAACTAGGGGTGATCGAGGCGAAGGCGTGGGACAAGCCGCCGACCGAAGGGCTGGCCCAAGCCAAACAGTATGCCGCCAAGCTCGAGGTCCGCTTCACCTTCGCCACCAACGGCCAGAAGATCTACCAGGTCGACATGCGGCAAGGGACCGAAGGGGAGATCGCGCGGTTCCCCACGCCGGAAGAGCTGTGGAACGCGACCTATGCTCAGGAAAACGCCTGGCGGGACCGGTTCGCCGAGATTCCGTTTGAGGACCGGGGGGGGGTTCTTCGAGGGGCGGTATTACCAGGACATCGCGGTCGACAAGGTGTTGGAGGGGATCGCCCATGGCCGCGACCGCATTCTGCTCACCTTGGCGACCGGGACCGGCAAGACGTTCATTGCGTTTCAACTCGCCTGGAAGCTGTTCCAAAGCCGCTGGAACTTGAAGGACTGGAAAACGGGCACCCCGCCAGCGCGGCGCCCTCGGATTTTGTTTCTGGCGGATCGGAATGTTTTGGCCAATCAGGCCTTTAACAGCTTTTCGGCCTTTCCCGAAGATGCGCTGGTGCGGATCGAGCCGGGGGACATCAAAAAGAAGGGACGGGTGCCCAAGAATGGGAACCTGTTCTTCACGATCTTCCAGACCTTCATGAGCGGCCCGAAACAGGGAGGGGAGCCGTCGCCTTACTTCGGCGAGTACCCGGCCGACTTTTTCGACTTCATCGTGATCGACGAGTGTCACCGGGGTGGTGCCAAGGACGAAAGCACCTGGCGGGCGATCTTGGAGTACTTCGCCCCGGCGGTGCAGCTCGGGTTGACCGCCACGCCCAAACGGACGATCAATGCCGACACCTACAGCTATTTCGGCGAGCCGGTCTTCACCTATTCGCTGAAACAGGGGATCAACGACGGCTTTTTGACGCCGTTCAAGGTGAAGCAGATATCGACCACGCTGGACGAGTATGTCTATACGGCGGACGACCTGGTGGAGGAGGGGGAGATCGAGGCGGGGCGACGCTACACCGAGGCGGATTTTAACCGGATCATCGAGATCCGTGCGCGGGAAGAGCACCGCGTGCGGCTGTTCATGGAGCAGATCGACCAGCGGGAAAAGACCCTCGTCTTCTGCGCCACGCAGGAACATGCGCTCGCGGTTCGGGATCTGATCAACCAGATGAAGACCAGCAAAAACCCCGACTATTGTCACCGCGTGACGGCCGACGACGGGGCCCGGGGTGAGCAGTACTTGAAGGCGTTTCAGAACAACGAGAATACGATCCCCACGATCTTGACCACCTCGCAAAAGCTCTCGACCGGGGTGGATGCGCGGAACGTGCGGAACATCGTGCTGATGCGGCCGGTCAACTCGATGATCGAGTTCAAGCAGATCATCGGCCGCGGGACACGGCTATGCGAGGGGAAGAATTTCTTCACGGTGTACGACTTCGTAAAGGCCCACCAACATTTCAGCGACTCGGAGTGGGATGGTGAACCGCTGGAGCCGGAAGATTGCCCCCGCTGCGGCGAGCGCGCGTGCGTGTGCGAGCGGGCCGAGCTTCAGCCCTGCACCGAGTGCGGCCGCAGGCCATGCGAGTGCCCTTGCGCGCAGTGCGAAAAGTATCCGTGCGAGTGCCCCAAACGGCGGCGGGCCAGTGTAAAACTGGCCGACGGTAAAGAGCGGACGATCCAGCACATGATGGTGACCAGTTACTGGCACGCCGACGGGACCCCGATGTCGGCCCAGCAGTTCATGGAAACCCTGTATGGCGAGTTGCCGGAGTTTTTCCAGAACGAGGCGGAGCTGAGGGCCTTGTGGAGCGTGCCGGACACGCGGGCCAAGCTACTGGCCGGGCTAGAGGAAAAAGGAATCGGGCCGGAGCAGTTGGCGGAGATGCAGCGGATTATCGACGCGGAAAAGAGCGACCTGTTCGACGTGCTGGCGTTTGTCGCCTACGCCCTACCGACCAAGACCCGGGCCGAGCGGGCCGAACGAGCCAAGTTAGAAATCAGCGCCCACTTCGAGGAAAAGCAGCGGGCGTTTCTCGACTTCGTGCTGGAGCATTACGTAGCGGAGGGGGTGCGAGAGCTCGACCTGGAGAAGCTAACGCCGCTGCTGCGGCTGCTTTACAACAACTCGATCTCCGACGCCCTGGCCGACCTGGGCCCGGCCAAGGAAATCCGCCGCTGGTTCACCGAGTTTCAGCGGTACCTGTATGGGCAGGCGATTTGAGATTTGTGGCTCGGTTGCGATTGCTGAACTTGGAAGGAGGGATGTTCTTTGTTCATCGTTCTTTGTTCTTCGTTCCCCCGTCATTTTGCATTTTTCAATCTCCATTACTCATTACTCATTCCCCCCATTTCCCTTCCGCTTACTGCAACCGCAGTTGACCTACGTATCTCAGGAAATGCGATTCCAGCAGGTTGGGGTTTTCGCCGAAGGCGGTTTGGAAGTCGGCGAGGCGTTGTTCGGCTGGGTAGGGCTGGTCGGCTGCTCGGGTGGCGACTTTTTGTAGATATTTGGCGAACTCGCGGGGGCGGGTTTCGATCAGGTAGAAGCAGAGGGCCCAGCCTTCGCCGTAGGCGGTTGCCGGGCGGCGGAGGTAGGCCGTGTCCTCGGCGACGAAGTCCGCCAAGGAGTTCGGTTGGCGGCCCTGTTGCATGTACTGCTGGAATTCGGCCAGGCGGGTTTTTACGATGCGGTCCGCTTGGCGGGGGAACTCGCGGCTGTTCCAGACGCCGGGCGCTTCGAACATGGTGGCGAGCCCTTCCACCAGCCATTTGGGCTGCGGGGCCAGGCGGGAGTGGACGCCCGCGTTGAAGGCGGTTTGGTGGGTCGCCTCGTGGATGAGGGTGGCCATGCTCTCTTCGGAGAATTCGAGGGCCGGGTTGATGGAGGTCATGTCGTACATCATCACGCGGTTACTGCGGGGTGAGTAAAAGCCGACCAGCCCCGGACTGACGCGGACCCCTACTTCGGCCGCCGCCTCGCGGTAGCTGGCGTAGTTGGGCATGACCACCGCAACCAAGGGAAACTCTGCTTGAGTGGTCGGGATGCCTCGGGCGGTGAAGTATTGGTGGAACGAGCGATAGAGCTGCTCGAACCGCTCGGCCCATTGTTGCCGCTGCCCGGCCGGGTGGACGACCAGGTAGTGCCCTGTGCCGGAGACTTCGAACTGGCGACCATACTCGCGGAGCAGTTGCCCCCGGACCTCCGCTTGTGAGGCGGGCCGGAAGCGGGGCTCGACCGGGGCGTAATCGGCGACATGGTTCGGATCGAGATGCCAAATTTGCCCATCCCGGCCCAACAGCCGGACCTCCTCCGCAGAAAAAAGCACCGCCGTGCCGATCAGTTCGTCCTGCTGATACCGCAATTTAATGGTGGCAGCTTGTCGATCGACGAGTTGGCCCAAGGCGTGTGGCGGGACCAGGAGGCCAAATGCCACCGTAAAGAGTGATGCAAGGAGGGGAAAGCGGTCAATCGGCATCGGCTTTCGGCCTAAGGAGGAGGAGGCTGGAGGCATTGTCATACTGAGAAGTTTAGGTCGAATACGCTATTTAGGAAGGACGGTGAGGTGGCTAACGTAATTTTTGAAAAAACCCTGGAACGCGGGGCGGAAAAGCTTTACAATGATCGCTCTTGTTCGAAACGTGTTTCACTATCTTTTCCTACGCTTTAAGTCCTCTCTGATGCCTAAAATGCGTGCCCCCCTGGCTTGCCTATTGGTTTGCGCGGTCTTTTCGACCGTGTGGGGGGATGATGGTTTAGCCCAATCGGCCCGGTTTTTGGTCCGGCAATTGGATGGCAACGCGCTCGCAGAGCGGAACGAGGCGGAGCAAAAGCTGGTGGACTTGGGGCCGGGGGTTCTTCCGCATTTGCCGGAAGTAACGGCGGGCACCCCGGCGGAAGTGAAGGTCCGGCTGGGCCGAATCCGGACGACGCTAGAGCAGCAACGGGCCGATCGGGCGACCCAGCCCACCCACCTCACCTTGCAAGTATCCGACGCGCCACTGGCGGAGGTGCTGGAGCATATCAAGCAACAGACCGGCAACCAGGTAATCGACTACCGCCGTAATTTCCGGCAGGACGACGCCGAGATTCAGGTGAGCCTCGACTGGGAAAACGTCCCCTTCTGGCAGGCGATCGACGACCTGCTGGCGCAAGCCAACCTGCGGGCCTACCACCGCAGCGGCCAGGCCAATGTGCTGACGGTGGTCTCCGCGGCCGGCTTGGAAAGGGAGCGGCAGGTCGAGCCGGGCTACAGCGGGATTTTCCGCTTGCAGCCGACGCGGATCGATAGCTTCCGCGATTTGGAATCAGGCCAGGCGGGGAGTCGGCTCAGCCTGCAGGTGACTTGGGAGCCCCGGGTCACCGTCATCACGCTTTCGCTGCCGCTGGAGGGCGTGCGGGTGGTGGATGATCGGGGCGAGGCGATCGAGCTGGAACGCAGCGCGGGGTCGTTAACCGCCGAGGTGCCGCAAGGGGCGGGCTCGGTGACGTTGACGCTCAACCTGCCTGGCATCGACCGCGGGTCGCGGCGAATCGAAAAACTGAGCGGCAAGCTGGAGGCCCTCGTGCCGGGCGGGGTGGAGGTGTTTACCTTCGACAACCTGGCAACCGCGCGGAACGAGCGGCAGAGCAAAGGGGACGTGGAGGTGACGCTGCAAACCTTCGCCCAAATCGACAAGCTGCACGATGCGCGGGTGTTGGTTCGCTTGGCGGGCGAGCAGGGAGCCCTGCAATCGCATCGCGGCTGGATCTACAACAATCCGGTTTATTTGCTCGGCCCCGAGGGGGAGCGGATCCAGCGGGTGGGGTTCGAGGACTACGAGCGCAGTGTCGACTCGATCGGCCTGGCGCACAAGTTTGTGTTGGAACACGAGGCGGACCAATACCAGTTGGTCTACGAAACTCCGGCGTCGATTGTGACATTGCCGCTGGACTTTGAAATTACCGAGATACCTCTTCCTTAATTCAGTCTCATTATCGGCCGGGAGCATCGGAACCATGACACTCAGCGACTGGCGAACCGCCTCGTTTCGGATTTTATTGGTCATGCTCTATTTCGCCCTGCCTCAAACCTTGGAGCGTCAATCGCACTCGGTCGAACCGGGGGGCGATTCGGGGTACGCGCTGAGCGAGCAACGGCTCACTCACCCGCAAACCGGAGCCCAGGTCCAGGCGGCGGTCGATTCCACCCCGATCTACGATGTCGAGGTAGAGCGCTACGTGACTCGGCTGGTCGGCGCGGAACTCCCGAAAGTGGAGCCGGTGGAGGAACCGGAATATGCGTCGATCTATGGAGAGGGGCCGACGTACGGGCCAGCCGAGCGATACCGGCTCGCGGTCATCGGCCAGTTGATTCGCCGTCAGATCGTGCTGGATTATCTACAATCCTCAGAGTTCGCCGCTACCGAGCAAGAGCTCGATCTGGCCGAGAGTCAGGCTCGGCAAGCGATGGAAGCACGGGGTGAGACGTTTGAGAACTTTCTAAAATCGGGCAAACTGGACCGAGAGATGTTCCGCCGTCGTCTCGCCTGGAATATCGCCTGGACCCGGTACGAGGAAAAATACCTGACCGAGGACAACCTGAAACGTTACTTCGAGCAGCATCGCATGAATTTCGACGGCACGACCCGCCGCGTATCTCAAATCCTGCTCGGCGACCCGAGCGACCCCAACCATGCCTGGGACGAATCCTTCCACAAGGCGAGTAAGCTTCTACGCGGGCTGCAGCGTGGCAATCTCGATTTCGCCGAATCGGCCAAGCGGTACTCGGTCGCCGAATCGGCCGCGGATGGGGGTGATCTCGGATGGCTGGAACGGTATGGCCAATTACCGGTCACGCTGCACGAGGCGGTGTTTACTGCACGGAAGGGAACCACGATCGGCCCGCTCCAAACCGAGTTCGGCGTCCATCTGTTGATGGTCGTCGACGAGCGCCCCGGCACCAAGCCATGGGAAGAAATTCGAGACGAAGTCCGACCCGCCGCGCGGCGGTTCTTGTTCAATCACACCGTGGATCGGCACATGCCCAGCGTCCGCGTCCGTTACGCGGATCAGTACTCGCACATGGAAGCGGACTACTTCGACCCGCACCTGACCAGCGAACTGGAAATCTTCGGGTCGGACCTGTAGCGGCATCTCGCACGTCACCGGGCAGCTCGCGCTGCTCCGCTATGATTGAGTTTGCAATTGAAAATTGCAAAATGGAAGCGGCAGGGCGCGAGCCCTCCGGTCTTGGGCGTGATATTCTCTCAATGGCAACGCCGCCCAATGGAACCCGAACCGGCGTCCGGACTTCTCGAAGAAGAGAAGATCATCTCTCACTTCTTATGCCCACGTTTGAGGGCGTGGGCATGGCACCCAGCAACCGCCATCACCCTATTATTCGCAGGTGGTGAGAATCGGGCGTTTGGGAGGGGGATAAGTTCAATTACGGGGACCGCGGGCTAGGGTTCTTTTTCGCCGACTCTTTGTAATTGAACTCATCCCCGTACACGTGCGCTCTAGCAACGATGGCCCGCACGGCGGCGAACCGCTTGCCGCGCGGTTGTCTTTCGCCGGGCTTATTCCGATAATCGGAGGGAGGACACCCTCTGTTCTGTTTGGCCCAATTTGCCGGGATATGCCACCATGTTTGAGAACGACCACGATCGCCTGAAATACCAATCAGGCCAACCCCCCACGGCTGACTCGGTGGCGGATGCCCCGGATGTTATTGTGAGCGCCGATACCTTGCGTGAGAATCGCATCCCGCCCGGGCAGACCCGGACCCGCAAGTGGCCGGTCCTGCATGCTAGCACCGTACCTCAGGTAACCCGGGAAGATTGGCAACTCCGGGTGTTCGGGGAGGTCGAGCGGGAAGTGACCTTCAACTGGGAGCAATTTCAGGAACTCCCCCGCGTGAAGGTATTTGCCGATTTTCACTGCGTGACGACCTGGTCTCGGCTGGGTAACCTGTGGGAAGGGGTTTCCACCCACGAGGTTCTCATCCGGGCCGGAATCCTACCGGAGGCCAAATTCGTGATCTGCCACGCCTACGACAATAGCTGGAGCACCAACCTGCCGCTCGATGAATTTCTATCCGGCGACGCCCTGTTGGCCGACACCCACGACGGCCTGCCGATCAACGCCGAACATGGCGGTCCGGTCCGAGGGATGGTCCCCAAACTGTACGCCTGGAAATCGGCGAAATGGATCCGCGGTATCGAGCTTTCAGAAACCGACCGACCCGGCTACTGGGAACAAGGAGGCTACCACGACCTGGGCGACCCCTGGAAAGAACAACGGTTCCGGTAAAGGTACGTACCCACGCTCGCGTCGAGCGCGTGGGGAAGTGCAAGTCTTCCCGTAGCCACGCTCGCGCAGAGCGTGGGAGCAGTGCGAGCACGGCCCGCACTGCTGGCCAACCGGGTAAGCAGTTCCCCCACGCTTTTGGAAGCGTGGCTACGACGCGCGTGTGAGCGTGGCTGCGACGACGCGAGAGCAAGTCTTCCCGTAGCCACGCTCGCGTAGAGCGTGGGAGATGTGCGAGTGCGGCCTGCCCCGCTGGCGAAACGGGTAGGCAGTTCGCCCACGCTTTTGGAAGCGGGGCTACGACGCGTGTGTGAGCGTGGCTACGACGACGCGAGAGCGATTCTTCCCGTAGCCACGCTCGCGTAGAGCGTGGGAGAAGTGCGAGTGCGGCCTGCCCTGCTGGCAAAACGGGTAGGCAGTTCCCCCACGCTTTTGGAAGCGGGGCTACGACGCGCGTGTGAGCAAGTCTTCCCGTAGCCACGCTCGCGTAGAGCGTGGGGGAAGTGCGAGTGCGGTATGCCCTGCTGGCGAAACGGGTAGGCAGTTCGCCCACGCTTTTGGAAGCGTGGCTACAACGCGCGTGCAAGCGTGGCTGCGACGACGCGAGAGCGAATCCTCCCGTAGCCACGCTCGCGTAGAGCGTGGGGGAAGTGCGAGTACGGCCTGCCCTGCTGGCGAAACGGGTAGGCAGTTCACCCACGCTTTTGGAAGCGGGGCTACGACGCGCGTGTGAGCGGGGCTACTTCACTCCAAATCTCCCAGCCCCAACAGCTCCAACGTATTCGGGTCCGGCACGCCGCCGAAGTATTTTTCTAGAGCCGCGGTGAACAGTTCGTCGGTCGGAGCGGCCAGATGGAACAGGGTCAGGCTGGAGTGGAACTTTAGGTTATCCGGCGTGCCAAAGATTTCGTCGGCGGGGGTTTCTTGCTGGTTTAGGACCGCCTCAGTACAGGCCCTCAAACGCGGCCCAAGTTCCGGGTGACGGAGGTACTCCGAGGCCATCTCAACCGAAGAAAGAGCATACCGCCGGGCCATCTCACTTTTCCCCAGCCCAGCCAGTTGCGGGAAGATGAACCACATCCAATGGGTCCGCTTCCGCCCGGACGAAAGCTCACGCAGGGCCTGACTATGGGTATTGGCCTGGGCGGTGAGGAAGTGTTCGAAGGGATCGGCTGGCATCGCACGAACAGGGAGTTGGAGATGTTGGTTACTTGGGCCCCGCGAGACACATCAGCCTCGCCCACAATCTACTGGACATTCTACCCCGGATTGAGGATAACCCAAGCAACAAGTCGAATTTACTGACTGCTGGCAACGGGAAGTGATCATGCCCACCCCTTACGAAACCCTCATCGAAGCCGCCACCCAGCTCGACGATTCCGACGCCGAAGTGGAAGACCCGGAGCAGCTTACCGAGGCTGAACTGGCGGCGATTTTGGGGCCGAACTGGCCGGCCTTTGAACAGGCGAGGGCCTCGCTGCGGGACAAGCCGAGGGTTACGATCCGGTATGAGGCTTCCTACTACGAGGATCGACGCAAAGACCTGCAACCCTGCCGGATCCTGGCACGATACCTCGGGTTCGCCTCGCTATTGGCCAAACTGAGGGGCGACTTCGCCGAGGCGGCCCGGCTCGGGCTAGACAACTTGGAACTCGCCCACACCATGGGGAGCGCAGGGCTGATCGTCGATTACTTGGTCGGCGAAGCGTTTGCCGGGGTCGGAACGGATTCTCTGCGAAAAATCCGCAACCGCCTGGACGAGTCGACTCGCCGGATGGTAATCGACCGGGTGATTGCGTGGGAAGCGGAGCGCTGGCCCGCCGAGGAAATTATCGCGCATGACGCCCATTGGATGGAGATTTCCGGATACGTCGATCCGCCGGACGATTCCGACCACTCGGACTTCTGGGACGATGAGACGTTGAGTGAAGAGGATCGCGCGATGCTTCGGGATATCGACGATACGGTTAGTGAGCTGGCGAAACAGCCCTCGGAAGTTCTGAACCCGATGTACCTCCACGTCGAAACCCGCGCCTTGGCAATGCTACGAATGCTGGCAATCGACCTCGCCCTGCGGAGTTGCCGCGACGCGAATGGCGAATACCCGGAGCGGCTAACGGTGCTCGAAACCATCTTACCGGAGGGGCTTCCGCTCGATCCGTATACCGCCGTCCCGTTCATCTATCGCCGGGAGGCGGATGCTTTCCAGCTTTATAGCCCCGGCCCCAGCGGCGTCGACCACGGCGGGACTTTTGGCTTCTGGCCAGCGATCGATTCCGGCCTCTCCGACTTTTGCCTGGACGCGAGGGATTACGCGGAGGTAGAGTTTTCGATGTGTGTGCCGACACCAAGACCGGGCTTCGTTGCCAGATCGGTTAAGACGATCCGCGGTTGGTGGAAGTCGTGAATGGATTCGTACGTTCAGTGAGAAGGAGAATCTCTTCCAGCGGCGTTGCTCCGCGACTGGTATGAAATCGGGCCGTTGGCCCTATAAATGCGGCCTTGCCGTAATGCAGCAAAGGCACCATGCCGTCTGTTTGGCATGGTACCTCGGCGATGGCACCTCGGTGGATTCCCCACGGCTACATCAATCGACCGGATTGGGTTGCGGTGTGATTGGTTCGCCCGAGGGTGATGGCGTCTCGGTTGGCGTCGACTCGGCCGCTTTCGCTGCCGCCTGATCTTCCAACTCTTTGATCCGGAGGGCCGCTTTGATCAATTGTTCTCGCACTTTGTCGAGCTCCTTTTTGCCGCGATCTTCCGCAAGTTTGGCCTGATGCCGGGCCTCTTCCGCCGCGGCACGGATTTTTACTTCCATGGCGTGGGTTTCTCGGAGATGTCTTTCCATCTGCTGGAAGTTCCGCTCGGAAAGTCGACGCTTCTCTTCCGCCGCTTTCAGGGCCATTTCCGATTCCATCCGCATCGCTTCCGCTTTTGCCTTGGCCTCGGCGGTTTCCTTCAGCCTGCTTTCCAGATCGGCCCGGTCGGACGTGGCTGGTGGAGCAAAGCTGGGTGTGAACGTCTCAACCATCCCCTCCACCGCCTCTGCCCAAGGATTTTCGTAGCCTGGGGCGTTCGAGACCGGAGGCTCAACCTGGCGTGCCGCACGTTCCGGGGCCTTCACCGTTTCCTTCTTCGGATCGGCCAAAATACCTTCCGGTGGCCTCCGAGAATATCGCTCGTCCGCCCCCGGTATGAGTGCGGGCTTGTCCTTCTTCTCTGGTTGGGAAGTGGATGGCACGACCTCGGGCGCTTGAAATGGGGTGAGTATTGGAGATTCGTAGAAGTCCTGTGCAGCACTCGGGCCATTAAATGGCTGATTTGGACCCGGGACCCGCGTACCCCAGCTTCGATGGGCCGGCTCTTCTGCACGGTTACCCTCTTGGGGTTTGGAAGACCCAGGCAAAGTCCTTTGTGAACGCGGGGTATACACTTTGTCCTTCTTCTCTGGCTTGTCACCCTCTTCGGGCTTATCACGGGGTGGCATGATCTCGGGACGGGGTTGCGCATGGTAAGTAGTAGGCGGCGGCGTTCCGAACTGCGACCTCGACTGTGACTGCTGCGGGAAGGGCGATTGCATCGCACCGTAACCCCCTTGCTGCGCCCCTGGCGGTTGATACTGAGGTTGAGGACCACTCTCCGGTTGCCGCATCTGGCGGATCTCGTACCGCAGGGCCATCACCTCGTAACGCAGTTCGGTCATCATTTGCAGCATGGCCCGATCGCGGGGCGAAAGGTCGCTCGATTCGGGCTCCGCGGAATGCTGGCTTTGATTTGGACTGGGGCGAGGTGCTCGGACTAGTTCGATTTGGCTGACCCGCATGGTTTGCATCGGATAGCCGTTGCCGCGATCATGGGTGACGACAATGCCGGGCGTCCCATCCGTTGCCGGAACCATTGACATCCTCCCCATGACCTCATCATCAATCGTGATCCCATTTTTCACACCCGCGTCAGAATTTACGCCCCTACCATGTTGCACCAGTGGCGGTTGCTGAGCAGGAACCGTTCCGACCATAAAGCCGCGAGCTAGCGGTTGGCCAGAGGGTTGCCGAGGCTGGCCCGCCGCCAACGGCACCGGCTCCGCCACCACCTCGGTCCGCTGACCCGGCAGCATCCCCAAGGAAAACGCCCACAGCAGCAGCGGCGTGGCTAAAATTGCCAGGCCCAGGGGCCTGGCTTTGCGGGCTTCGGCGGGGCTGTCCGTGCCCAGCACGCGACGGACTCGGTCGAGTAAATTCATCTTCCGTTCTCCGAGGAAAGGGGTAGCCAGAAGGTTCGACGCGTGGCCCAGTTGCCAGGTGGCGATCGCTTCCAGAGATTTCGCGTATTCCAGCGGCGAGCCGATCGCGGCCACCGCGAGTTCGTCGCAGCAGTATAACCCTCTGCCCGCATCTGGTAACTAGCAACTTAATAAGCGTCACGGTCGGTCTGGGGCTAAAAACCGGAAGCTCCGACACTTATTTTAAGTCGTCGATCAACACCTCAATCTGCTCTGGCTGAAGCCTTACGGCGGTGGTGTTGAGCATTTCGCGGAAGTGGGCTTTTCCCTCGTCGCTGCTCGGGAAGCCGATGTTTTGGTCTCCTGCGCGGATGCTGGTGATGAGGGTTTCTCCCTCGGCGTTGAGGATGGCCCACCAGGGGATCGGGTAAGTTGCGTCGCCGCGGAGGTCTTGGACCACCTCTTCTGTATCGGGCCAGCGGTGGTCGAGTTTCACCCAGAGGTAATCGCGCTGCCAGAGGGCTCGGTGTTTTTCGAGAAACCGAGAGAGCAAAATGCAGGGGCCGCACCAGGTGGCGGTCTCTTGTACGATCACGCGGCGGCCGGATTGTTTGGCGTCGGCCAGGGCGTTGTCGAGTAGTTCACGAGACGATAAGGGTGGGGGCGCGTGTTTCTTGAGCGAAGCCAGCGTAGCGGGTCGGTTGAGAGCGCGGTTCTCTCCCTCACCCCGGTAAAAAGACTCAGGGGCCGCCTTGCCGAGTAGCTTGCCTTGCTCGTCGAGGAACAGCACCAAAAACTGGTCGGGGATGATGGCCGGCTGGACCTTGAGTTTTTGCAACAGCTTGCGGACCTCGTCCCGCTGAGGGTCGGCGGTGCTGATCGGCAAGATCCGATAATTTTGCATCGCGTGGGCCAGCGAGTCGTGCTCCTGATGCAGATCTTCATACAACCGCAAGACCGGCCCTCCCTCCAAGCTCCCCAGCAGCACGAACACGTGTTGGTACGTAAGCCGGGCATCACTCACCGCCGCAGCCAGTTGCTTCTCCAAAGATTGAAGGGCCTGTCCTGCCGCGGGCTGGGTCGGTTCTTGGGCGGTGGTTCCTGGAGGGGCCGAAGCGACGAGCAGCAAGAACGCAATAACCAAGGGGCAGGAAATCGACTGCATGGCGGCGGGGCTCCGCAAAGGGGTTGAGACCGGAATGCCTACTGCTATTATACCTCCGCACTTGATGACGGGCACCTCGACCGCAATTCACCAAAACATTGCGGGCGCCCGACCCATCGTTTAAGCTGAATGGGATAGTTTACACCACCCCCATGCTCTCCCCTCTCAGGAACCTTCGATGATTCGCACCCTTGGCTGGACCGCTTCGCTTGTTTTGATTGCTTTGGCCGCCACCTGGATGATGATGTCCGCCGGGCAGCGCGACGTGGTGGCGGAGGAGCCGGCCGCCAAAGAGGCTTCGGGTGAGGTTAAGCCGCTCCGGATTTTGCTGGCCACCGGGGGTGGATATCACGACTACAAGACCCAGTCGACGATCCTCAAAGAGGGCATGGAAAAGCGGCTCAACTGCGAGGTGACGGTGGTCATGTCGGGCGAGGTCAATCATCCGGCGTTTCCCGGACCTGGCTGGGCCAAGGATTACGACTTTGTGATCCACAACCTGTGCAACGCCGCCGATACCGACGACCAGACGCAAGTGAAGGTCATCACGGACGAGCACAAAGCGGGCACCCCGGCCGCGGTGATCCACTGCTCGATGCATTGTTACCGGCCAAGCTCGCCGCACGAGTACCAGAAGTTTTTGGGGGTCGTTTCGAAGGCCCATGAACGGCACCATCCGGTTGCGATCACCCGCAACGCCGAACAGGCGGACCACCCGGTGATGGCCGGTTTCCCCGAGACCTGGAAGACCCCGCAGGGCGAACTGTACCGCATTTTGGAAGTGATGCCCAACGTGACGGAGTTGGCCAGCGGCGTCGCCTCAGAGGAAAAAGTCCACATGTGCTACTGGACCCACCAATACGGCGACGCGAAAGTTTTCGGCACCACCATCGGCCACCACAACGAAACGATGGAGCACCCGGTTTATCTCGATACCCTGGCCCGGGGCATCCTGTGGGCGACTGACAAAATCGAGAAGGATGGCTCGCCGAAGGCGGGTTATGGTCGGGAGCTGAAGTAGCGAAGTTCGGGTAGATTTCAGGGGAAGGAATCGCCGAGAGGCGTGGGCTATGGAACTCTTCTATCGGATTCTCGCCGATGTCGTGGTGGTCGTTCACTTCGCGTATGTGGCGTTTGTGATCTTTGGGCTCGTCTTGACGCTCGTGGGATGGCTCCTCCGCTGGAACTGGGTCCGGAATTTTTGGTTCCGCGCGATTCACCTGACGATGATCGGGATTGTGGTGTTCGAGGCGTGGATGGGAATTGTCTGTCCGCTGACCACCTGGGAGCACAACCTGCGGGCCTGGGCCGGGCAAACAAGCCACGACGGGGCCTTCATCGCGAACCTGCTGCACGACACGATGTTCTTCGAGGCGGATCCATGGGTGTTCACACTCGGCTACACACTGTTCGGCTTGCTGGTGCTGCTGACCATCTTGCTCATCCCGCCGCGGCTCCCCGCGTGGTGTCAGCGGAGCGTCCCGCCGGCCTAAAAGGTCGGGTGCCATGCCCACGCCCTCCAACGTGGGCATGTTTTGGCGGGCCCGTTTTCTACCGGTAACTCGATCAACAACCAGCGAAGCGGCCGATCTCCAACCCACGAAAAATAGACGATCTTGGTACCTTTCACTCGCCAGACAAGCCGCTAGTGAAACCCTGTCTTGCTGGCTATATCGTCTGATGAAATCGGAGACGGCGTCCGGACTTCTCGGAAAAGATTTGGTCAACTCTCACTTCTCATGCCCACGTTGGAGGGCGTGGGCATGGCACCCAGCGTGATGGCGGCGGGCGTGGATGGGCCGTTAGCTCTTTACGCCCAGTCGAAAAGTCGCGAGCAATTGCTGGAGTTTCTCTGGTTCAATCGGTTTGGGGAGGTAGTCGTCCATGCCTGCCGCGAGGCACTGTTCCCGGACTCCCGGCAAGGCGTGGGCCGTCATGGCGATGATGGGGATGTGCCCGCCGTAGCGGGATTCCCATTGGCGGATGGCGCGGGTGGCGTGGGTACCATCCATTTCCGGCATTTCCAGGTCCATCAGGACCACGTCGAAATGCCCCTTCCGGAAGGCCTCGACCGCCTCGTGCCCGTTGCCGACCACTTCGCAGGAGTGGCCGAAGATTTCGAGAATTCCTTGGCCCACTTCCTGATTGACCGGGGCGTCGTCGGCCAACAGGATATGCAGTCCACCCTCGGCCGGGGCCGCTTCCGGTGCGGTAGATTCCTCCGTTGGGCGCGATTGCTGGACCGCGGACCATGCCGCCGCGACTAACTCAACGGCCGAGACCGGTTTGTTGAGGCTTTGCAAGTATCCCAGCCCCAAACTTTCCGGCAGTCCGGTCGCCGGCGCGAGGACCAGGTGGGGTCGCTTACCCAGCGCCTCGGCGGGTCCGCCCGTGAGACACGCGGCCCACGCATCGGAGCTCGCGTCCCAGTCGATCAGGATGAGGTCGTGAGACGAGGCTGCACTGGATTCAAGTTCGGCCAACAGGTGCTCCAGCGGTTGATCGGTTTGCCACTGGCAATCGGCACCCGCCTCGGACAAGATCTCGTGATAGATTTCCCGCGTGGTGGGCCGCGGTGAGACAATCAGCACGCGGCTGCCTTTCAGTGGACGCCGCAGCGGGGCGGGGCTACCGGTCGCCGCACCTTTGAGCGGAAGAGTCACATGGAAGGTGCTGCCCTGGCCCGGTTGGCTCTCGACCCACAGTTGGCCCTCCATGAGCGCCACCAACTGGGATGAGATGGAGAGCCCCAATCCGGTGCCACCATAGCGGCGGGTGGTCGAGGTGTCGCTTTGTTCGAACGATTCGAATATCGCCGCCTGCTTGTCCTTGGGAATGCCGGGCCCCGTATCTCGGACCGCAATGTGGAGCTGATCCTGCTCCACGAAGGCGTTGATGCAAACCTCCCCCTCGGCGGTGAACTTCACGGCGTTGCCGATCAGGTTGACAATCACCTGTCTCAAGCGGGAAGGGTCGCCCTGGATGTTCTTTGGCACGTCAGGGGCGATCCGGTGGCAAAGCTCAATCCGCTTGTTGGCGGCGTTGACCGCCAACAGTTTAACGGCCCCACCGACGACTTCATGCGGATTCATCGGAATCGACTCGACATCCATCTTGCCCGCCTCAATCTTGGAGATGTCGAGGATATCGTTGAGCAGGCTGAGCAGCGCGCCGCCCGATTGATTGATCACGGTCAGGCAGTTCCGTTGCTGCGGTGTGAGTTGGGTCCGCAAGGCGAGATCGGCCATGCCGAGGATGCCGTTGAGAGGGGTGCGGATTTCGTGGCTCATGTTGGCCAGGAACCGGCTCTTCGCTTCGTTGGCGGATTCGGCGGTGATCTTGGCGACGCGTAGTTGCTCTTCGGTCGAGCGAAGTTCCGCAGCGGTTCGTTCCAAGTCCTGGTTCGAGCGGGCCAGCTCCATGGCCCGGGCTTCGGCGGCCGCGGTTCGTTCCTCGACACGGCGTTCGAGCGTGGTGTTGAGCTGCGTGAGCTGCAAAAACCCTTGGGCGTTTTCCAAAGCGGCTCCGGCGATCGTCCCCACGAAGTCGGCCAGACGTTCCTCATCGTCGCCGAACAGGCCAGCCACTTGCGTGTGCAAAACGCACAGACAGGCGGTCAACCGATTGCGGACGTAGATCGGAAAATAGATGGCGGACCGCTGGGAGGCGGCCTCGTGATGCAGGTTAGAGGTGGTGGCTTGTTCGGTAAAGGCCATGCCCCGGCCGGAGCTCACCGCCAAACGGAGGTTACTTTGATCGAACTCGATCGTGGAAGATCCCAGAATCAACGTGGGCTCAGCCGCTTCGTCTTCCGGATCGAATTCCCACAGCAGGCTATGGTCACCCCGCAGCAGCCGCGTGGCGCCGGCGGCGGCCTCTTCATAGATTTTTTCAGTGGTCAGGGCGGCCGCGATCCGCCGCCCGACATGCAGGACGGAGTCGAACCGATCCGCCAGCGAGAGCGTGCCCATGCCCCCTTCGTCGGAGTTGCGGCTCCCTTTCTGGCGCGACGCCAGTTCATCTAACAGACGCTGCGCCTCCGCTTCGTCCTCGGCGGCCCCGCTCCAACCGGCACTCTGCCCCACCTGACCCCGATGCAGCAGCGTGAGGGCTTGCTCGTAGGGGGACTCCAATCGCTCGGCGATTCGCAAACTGTAGTCAAATAAGTGACGAGCCCGACCATACCTCCCTTGCATGGCGGCGACCAGGGCGGCTTCTCGGGCCGCACGCGGCAGGTCGTTAGGGCAAAGGTTGCCCACCCGCTGCGCCTTCTTGGCCGCTGTCGCCGCTTTCTTTAGCAGGCGGTCGCGGAAGTGAGGATCGTGGGGCGGCACGGCTTCGGCTCGCATGCGATACGCGGTGGCCAACCAGGCGCGACACGGCAGGGTGTAGGCGTTTTGAACTCCTGCGGTTTGGGCGTTTTGGGTGGCTTGTTCCAATCGCTCAATCGCCGTGTCGAGCTCGCCCCGATAAATATCGCGAATCCCCGCTGCCAGCAACACCTGAGTCAAACCTTGGGCGTCTTGACGCTTGCGAGACAACTCGGCCTCCAGGGGGCCTTCGGTCAGTTCAGCCCTAGCCGCTCTGGCCCACACATCCATGATGATACCGGAGGCCTGTTCGTCTCCCAGTTCGATCCCGGATCGATGATTGATCCGAGCTTCCTCTAGCGCCGCTTCAAAGTCGCCCAGGTGATACAACGACGCGGCCACCTGATACCGCGCGATATGGACCTGCCAATAGTCGCCGGAACGCTCCAGCAAGCGGATCGCCTCGCGTCCCTTCTCGATACATTCCCGATACCGACCCGCCGCGTACAGCGCGCAGGCATAGTAGTTGAGCGATTGCCCCTGTCCCCACACATCGTTGAACGTGCGGCGGAGGTCGAGTGATCGCTGGGCATATTGGAAGGCTCGGTTGAACATCGGGATCAAACAAGCGACCGGGGCGTGGGTCGAATAGATGTGAGCCAGTTCTGGCGTGGGCTGAAATTCCTCTCCCAGATTCAACCCGCGCAGATGCGCGAGTAGACATTGCGTCTTACTGCGGCAGTACCAGCAGCCGTGGGTCAGCAAACTCAGCAGTCCGATCGCGAGGCGTTCCGACTCGTTGGGCATCCTCCCTCGCCAGTTCAAGAAGACGCTCGGTAGCCAGGTATGGAGCACCTGCTTGACCGCCTCCCAGACCAGGAATAGCAGGATCAGCAGGTGATTCCGCGGGACGAATCGGCCCAGCATTTTCAACGCCGTTTCAAACCCTTCGGTGGCTCCCTCCATGTCGCCCCGTTTGAAGGCCAGTTCGGCCAGCTTGCTTTGGATCTGGGCCTTGGCCAAGGTTCCATCGGCCAGCGCCGCCGCTTGGGCGAACTGCGGCGCGGCTTCGGCATAGTGACCGCGTAGCATCAGCGAGTCGCCCAGCCCCTCCAGGATTCGGAACCGGACATCCTTCGGCTCGTTCACCGCTCCCCGGAGCGCGATTCGATATTGCTGTTCCGCGACCTCGAGGGAGAACTGGCTGCGAGCCTGCTCGGCCGCCTGCAAGGCGTACTTGAGCGACGAGTGATGGGCTCCCGCTTCGTCTAGATGGTACGCGATTTCTGAAGTCCGCGAGGGAATGTATTTCCGGAGATAATTGGCCGCCTTACCATGGATTTCGATTTGCTCTTCTGGTGGCATGCGCTGCAGGAGTGAGCTCCGGATTTGGTCGTGAAGAAACACGAATTGGCCACCATCGGCCCGTTCCCAGATCAGGCATCGATCCCGGGCATGCCGCAATGCCTTCACCGCGTCGGAGATGGACATCTCGGCGAGTGAGGCCGCCATATCCAAGCTGAATTCCTTGCCGATCAGCGCCCCGACCGAAAGCAGGCAAGTGGTCTCGGCTGGCAGGAGCTCGATCCGCCGCGTGAGTAGCGAGGCGGCTTCATGCGAGGACTGCAAATCGGCCATCGCCGCCGGCACGACTCTCCACCCGTCCTGCTCCGCGACCAGAGCTTCCGATTCCACCAACCCCCGCAAGACCGCGGAGGCCATGAACGGGCTACCACCGGCCAGTTGCGCGACCACCTCGACCGCCTGAGGGGGCAACGTCCCGGCCATCGATTCGGCGAGAAACTTAATTTCCTCTAGGCCGAGCGGTTTAAGCTGGACCAATGGGCACTGGTCTAACGCGCGAAGCGTATGATCGGTGTCGACCTCTTCGCTCCGAAACGAAACAATCAGCGAACTGTGTTGTCGGCCTTCGCGCGACTGATTGTTCCAGCGGCGAATCAGGTTGCAGGTAAGTTGGTCTGCCCACTGGCAATCCTCTAGGATAATGATCGCCGGACGTTGCTCACTTCCCAGGGCGTTGAGAAATCGGAGCAGCGACTCGATCGTACGATTCTCCCCAAACGCCGCGGGAGATTGGTCCGTCGCGGCGCTGGTCATCAGCACCTTGCTTAAACTGGGGAGCGCGGAAACCAGGGCATCCGCCGTCTCTCCCACGCGGCGGCTCACTTCCTCGGCCAGCTCCCGATCCTCTTGCGCCAGCGACAGAAAACCATCGACGATGCCCTCCAGCATGCGGTAAGGGCGTTGGCCACCTTGGGTTGTGCCTTGACCACGCAGCACCCACACCTTGTGCCGCTGGGCAACCTTGGCCGATTCGATCAACAGGCGACTCTTGCCACTTCCCGATTCTCCTTCGACCAGGATCGTGCCCCCTTGGCCGTCTCGGGTCGAGGCGATGAGATCGGTGAGCCGAGATAATTCCCGATCCCGCGAGACGAAGGCGGGCTCAGTCAGGGTCAGCCGCCGGTCATGAGCCCCAACCACGATTCGGGTGCCGTCACATTCACCACTTAAGCTGTCTTCGATCGCCAACAGGTCAGAGACCACGGCGCTGGCGAGTTGATAGCGATCATGCGGATTCTTGCGCAGCAGACGTTGGACCAGGTCATTCAGACCCCGGGGAACCTCGGGATTGATCATCTGCAGGTCGGGGACCTTCGCCGTCAGGTGATCGTACAGGATTTCGCCAGCTCCCTCGCCTTGAAACGGCTCGTGGCCGGCGAGGCAGCGGAAGAGCAAGATTCCGGCGGAATAGAGATCGGATGGCGGACCGACATCGGTGTCGATCGAACCCGCCTCCTCCGGCGACATGTACGAGATAATCTCGCACTCTCGCTCACCAAACAGTTGGTGGGGTTGAAAGCGGCGAACGGTTCCGAACCCGACCAGGGTGGCCTGAGTGATTTTCGAGTCGAGCTCGCCTGAGGCATTGACGATGAGGTTCGAGGGAATCACATCGCGATGCAAGGCCCCGAAGCGGTGCAAACTATCGAGGGCCGTGAACAGGTTCTTGCCGAGTTGAATCGTTTCGTCGACCGTCAGCGCTTGCCCCTGGAGCCGCTTGCTCAAAGGGGTCCCCTCGACCCACGATAGAACCACGTAGAAAACGTTATCGGCCCGGACACAATACGTGATCGGGGCTAGATGCTCGTTGCCTCGGGTCCGCCGGACACTCGCCTCGAATTCAATCCGAGCCCGAGTACCTCGGGTCAGCGTGTCGGTTTGGATCGCCTGGATGACGACCGGGTTGCCGGTATTCCGATCGCGCGCTTCGAAGGTTCGAGTGAGCGCGGAGATCTCAATGCACGCGGTGATTTCATACCGCGCGTCGATCTCCGTGGCGACTCGGAACGGGGAGTTGACCGTGGTGGAATCGACTTCCGCTACTTGAAACACCATGTTTACCGTCGATCTCACCTATCACGAGTGACTGACACTAAGTAACCGATCCGGATCCTTGAACGTTGCCCCGCGCGTGTGGGGGACACACACCCCTCGGATCGATGACGAGGAAGGGATCTCAAGGAAAGGTCATGCAAGTGAACCATAGCTTTTCCCATGCGACACCGTGGCGATTTTCATATCACAATGGTCCGATCATGCCGGATCTTCTTATTAGCGAGGATTGCGCCAAATGCACCATTTTACCCCCGCAACTGGGGGGAATTCCTGCTTTTTCCTTGCTATCCCTCAATCCATTCCTTGCAATGCGACCCGAACTCCTAGAATGTGGGCTTTTGTCAACGCAACGTTGCTTTTTCTCGTCATCTCAATGACTGTAGGTGAGACTTATGAATGTGTTTTCGAAAGATTCGACACCACACCCCCTTCCATCTGTCCACAAGTTCTTTTCAGAGGATGTTGCGAAGTTCACAATGGAGCTCGCTCAATTAGCGAGCGAAATCCCTTCCGACGCGCTCCCCCAACCGGGCGACGCGTTTCATGAGCGGACCCGGGCCGCGATCGTCGACTCACAAACCGCCTGTCGCGAGTTCGAGCAACGTCACGCGGATTCGCCCGAGCTGATCAAAGAGGTGCAGCAAGGATTCCGCGACGCGACCGAGCCGTGGTTTGGTCAAAGCTGGATTGGAAATCGCGCCCGGACCAAGCCGAGCGGGTTTGCCGGCGATTACCTGATGCTGCTCAAGCTGTACGAAGAAGAGACGCCGGCCCGTGGCATTGGGGCGTACATCGACCTCTGCATTTCCGATTTCCAACTGGCCAACGCCGTGCGGGCGCGGATGACACTGGCCCGCGAGTTCCTGTTGAGTGAAATCGCGGCGCGGGATGGGGATATTCGCATCCTCGATATCGCCTGCGGGCCCTGTCGTGAATTCGAGAGCTGGCCGGCGCATCGTGGCCGGAAAATCGAGGTCATCGCGATGGACAACGACCCCGCGGCGCTGGAGTACGTGGAAACCGAAATCGCTACCCAGCTACCCGCTTCCACCACGTTGCAGCCGGTTCGCTACAACGCTTTGCGAGTTCGCAACTCCGAGGCGACTAAAAAGAAGTTCGGGAGCTTCGACATCATTTACAGTGTCGGCCTGTGCGACTACCTGACCGATGACCACTTGGTTGGCATCTTCCAAGGCTTGGGCGAAACGCTCAACGAAGGTGGTAAGTTGGTGATCGCATTCAAGGATACCGAGCGATACGACGAGACGCCGTACCAGTGGCACCTGGATTGGTTCTTCTACCAACGCACCGTCGACGACGTGCTGCGAGTGTACGAAGCGGCCGGTTTCGATACCAAGCAAATGACCCTGACCCGAGATGCGACCGGCATCATCACCAACTTCATCTGCGAGCGGAAACCAAACATGATCCACCGGATCGACCCGCCGCAAGACTTGACCCAAGGTGAATCGCGTCGGGCATCATCCCCTGCCGGGGAGTCGAAATCGTCCGTGCAACGAAATTGAAATGGCGTGGATTAAAAGTAGGAGTTTAGCCACAGAGGGCACAGAGATCACAGAGAGAGGAATTTTGTGGTGATTAAGGGAGGTCGCAGATTAGCCCAGGTGGGGTTTGCCGGGATTGATTGAGCTACTCGCTTGCGATCCGCGAACATCCGCGTTAATCCGCGGCAAAACAATTAGCCACCGTGGAGAAGGTTTGTAACATTCTCCATCCATCAAGTTTAGGTAAGAGTCATAACAAACTAACATCACGATGATCGCCTACTTTTCAGCACTTTACCAAGAATTTCCCTTCGTCTCTCTGTGGTCTCTGTGACCTCTGTGGCTAACAAAATTAATGTCGCGGCTAGTGCTCGCTGGCTCATCCTTGGATTAACTTCGCAATCTTGCGGCCGGTGGTGCTTAAGGGTAACTCTTCGAGCTGGCCCAGTGCGAGCCATTTCCAGGGCTCCTCGCCCTCGGGTGCGAGGCGGCCCGATGGGTGCCGCAGCGTGAAGCATTCCAGCGTAATGCGGTACCGCGTGACGCCATGTTTGAGGGTGGTGAGGTGCTCGGCAGGCCCGGCGGTGAGGCCGGTTTGCTGGGTCAGCCAATCGGCCAAGGCCGGTAGATCCGCTTGCCCTTGCGGAGTTAGCGGGGTATCGGTCCGAGGGAAGTCCCATAGCCCGGCCCAGCGTTCGTTGGGGCCACACTGACGGACCAACACCTTGTTCCCTTTCCAGACGACTAAGGCGGCTTCCCGTTTGGCGGTGAACTCCAGCTTGCGTTTGGGGGCGGGGATCTCCGCCTGGCGGCCCGCGGCATAGGCCGCGCACTGGTCCATCACGGGGCAAGCGGGACAGTCGGGTGACTTAGGCGTGCAGACCAGGCTGCCCAGTTCCATCAACGTTTGGTTGAAATCACCGGGATGTTTTTCCGGCAGGATCGCCTCGGCGAATTGCCAGAGTAGACGTTGGCTGGCGGCGGTCGTCAGTGGTTGATCGTAACCCAAGAGCCGCGCATACAGCCGCAAGGTATTGGCCTCCAGGATGGGGGCCGGTTGATCGTATGCGATCGAAACGATCGCCCCCGCCGTGTAACGACCGATTCCCGGCAAGGCTTGGATCGCCTCAACCGTGTCGGGAAAGGTGCCGCCGTACTCGTCCCGAATCACCCCAGCGGCGGCATGCATTTGCCGGGCCCGGCGATAATAGCCCAGCCCTTCCCACAGGCGGAGAACCTGTTCTTCCGGTGCGTTGGCCAAGTGAATCACCGTCGGGAACGCCCCGATGAACCGCGTGAAATAATCGCGGACCGTGGCGACCTGTGTCTGCTGGAGCATGATCTCGCTGACCCACACATGGTACGGATCGCGATTGGCCCGCCATGGCAGGTCGCGGCGGTGAGCGACGAACCACTTGTGTAAACGGGTTTGCAGCTTGCGGAGCCAACGCTTATTCGGCGTGAAGGCGGGATGCGTGGCGAGGAGCCGCGTGACCGGATCTTCCATGAACCTATGTTCTTTGAAACTAGGGCTACAGGTCGATCACCTGGCCATCATTGCGAATCATCAGCCGCTGAAACACGCCGATCTCGTCGGCCGGATCGAGATGCCAGTGGGAATCGATATTGTTGTTAATGGTGCGGACACTTCCGTCGCACATCAGGATGTTGACCACCCCGGGATGCCCGCTGGAAAACCCTTCGCCACACAAGGTGTCGCCATCCCAGGGGTCGGCGTTGGGCACAGGCTTGGCCCCCGCCACCACGTTCCAAATCGAAACACCACCGTCATGGAGGTTCGGCTGCGGCACCCCGGGCCAACTTCCGGCGCGGCACTGGGTGAGGTCCCGTTCCCCTACGAGGATGGTATTCGAAATCCCGTCGGTCACGTCTTGGAAGGTGATCGCGCTGTTGCCGAAGAAGATGCCCGTGTTGGGCTGCGCGCCGCTGGCATCGTGCAAATGACCGGTGTTGCCGACATACATCGAGAGACCCAGCGGCACCGGGTTGCCCGCAGGGTCCAGGTACCGCCGATCGGGATGGCTGGCCCCATCGAACTGCTGGAAGTCATCGGCCGGACAGGCCAGCATTTGGATCCCTTCGGCCAACAACTCGGCGACCTCCGGCGAGCCCTCCTCGATGGTTGGGAACAAGGGATCCTCCAACCGGTTCAAGGCCTCATACAGCGGCACCTGTTCGATTTGCTCCAGCAGCCGAGCTTGCCAGCTCCACTGCGGACGCTCAGGCGTCTCCTCGTCGAACGACCAGCCGCTGGGAAAGGCGCCCTGCATGTCGTGGTAATTGATATTGGCGAGCCCCAGTTGCCGCATATTATTGATGCACGTCGAATTCCGGGCCTGCATCCGCGCGCTTTGCAGCGCCATCATCAGCGGCCCCACAAGCACCCCCACGACGCAAAACCCAACCAAGAGCAACGCCCCGACAATCACGACGATTGTCCCGGTGGAACCCCCGCCTCGCTCCTCGTTTTCCGCATTGGCATCCGACATAACGACCTCGCTTGAACTCGATTTGCGATTCGAACGTATCCGTTGGTTCCCTCTACCCCTTGCCCGAGTACCAAGCCAGCGTAATCAAGAACGCGATCCAAAAGCTCGCCAGCAGCGTGGCGGCGATCAGGATTGGCTTGTTTTGCCGGGGTGGGTTTGCGGTTTCCAGGTAGAGGGGCGGCTGCTCGGGGGATTCGCTTGGCGGGGCCGGTTCCGAATGGGTGCCGGCCGATTTCTTTTTCCGGGCCACGGCGGTTAATCCTTACTCGGGCGGGATCGCTCGATCTTTTGGAAGCGGAAGTCCCGGACGAAGGCGTTTTCGAATTCGTACTGGTTGTCGAAGTCCTCGCGGCGGTCCGACTTCGATTTGCGCATCATCCCGATTTCGATCAGGTTGTAGACGATTTCGCCGAAATCTCCGGTGGTGTGGATGCCCCACGAGTTGAGCACCGTCTTGGCCATCAGGCCGTACTGCGCGGTGGCGTAGTCGCGGATTGCCTCGCACAGCATTTGCCCGGTGAGGTGCTGTTCCTGCTCTTCCGACTCCCAGTCTTCGAAGTCATCCTCGTCATCGTCATCGTCTTCCTCATCGAAGAGCTGGAGCTCGTCCTCCTCCATTTCCATCTCCTCTTCCAGCTCGTCCTCGTCCAGGTCTTCGTCCCCAGGCTGTGAGAGCCGCTGCCCGTACGAGAGGGCCTCGCGAACGAACTGGTACGCCTCCAGCCGATACCGGGGGTCGTCTTTCAGTAGTTGCAGAAACGCGGAATAGGTATCGTCGGACATGGCTCTCTTCTACACCTCGGTATCTTGGTTGCCTGCTTCGTTATCCCTCCGCGGTGACGAATCGCCTGGGGGCGTCTCGGGCTCAGGGGCTTCGACCGCGGGAGGGGCCGCAGCATCATCACGCCGGGGAACCGGTTTTCGGCCACCGCGTCCTTGGGACTCGCGCCCTTCCGATTTCTCCTCCACCGCCGTGCCCCCTTCGGCACCCTCGGGCTGCTCTTCCGCTTGTCGCTTGCCCGATCGCCTGCCGCCGGTGCTGCCGGAACCTCGTTTGATGATCGACAGCACCTCGGAGGCGTCCATCAACACGTTCCGGTTGTCTTCCATCCGCATCAACAGTTGACCGGCGAGGATCTCATGGTTCAGCACCCGGCCTCGGCCGTTGCGAGTGACCACCTCGCTGCCGATCGGCGGGAGTTCCTTTTGCAGATCCTCGTACGTGTCATACTCGTATCGTAAACAGCATTTGAGCCGTCCGCAGCGCCCCGAGATTTTTGTCGGGTCGAGCGTCGCCTTTTGCAGCTTCGCCATCCGCATCGAAACCGGGGGCATCTCGGACAGGTGGGTGTTGCAGCAGACCGGCTTGCCGCAGTCCCCGTAATCGGCCAGCAGCTTGGCCTCGTCCCGAACGCCAATCTGCCGCATCTCGATCCGCGTTTGCAGTTCCGAGGCCAGCAGTTTGACCAATTCGCGGAAGTCGACCCGGGTTTCCGCCAGGTAGTAGATGACGACCCGTTCGCCACCGAACAGGTGCTCGATATCGACCAACTGCATCTCCAAGCCGAGCCCCTCGATATGCTTGCGGCAGGCATCCAGTTCCTTGCGGGTCCCCCCCTCCATGTGCTGGATTTGCCGCTCATCCTCGTCGGTCATGGGGCGCATGATGCTGCCGAAGGCGGGATCGCGGAGGTGGCTCAGCGCCTGATCGGTCGCCTCGCACAACACTTGGCCCGCCTCCAGGCCGCGCTTGGTGCGGACGATGATCCGATCGTCCCGGCGGTAGACATCGCGCGGCCGGGTCGAGAAGACCCCCAAAAACCGCATCGATCCGTAACGCACGATATATTTAGACATAGTTGTGGCGTTTGTCGGGAAAAGGAGCGGTCAGGCTCGCCAAGTGGGGGCCATCCCGGTTGAAAATTAAATCGCGGTCATGCCTGGCAAAACGCACCAGTCTTCTCAGTATAACGGCCAGCAGCAACCAACCGAACCGCCAGCGACGGCCTCGTCTCGCGATTATTATCGCATCTGGCGGCCGATGAGGAATCGGGCCTCGATATTCCGTGATTCGGTTCGAACATCCACAGCAAGTCTCAGGCTTTCTCGCCGCATCGACCTCTGCTAGCAGATCGACATTCGACCTGCCCAAGACTTGGCAGCCGAGGGGGTTGAAAATCGAAGGCGAGACAAAATAGTGGCGCCATGATCCGCAAATAGTGAATGTAGCCCTTTCAGGACTTGTTTACGATAGTGGATACCCAACACCTCCCCCTCCTCTGACTTTCTCCCCTCAGGGCCCTCATGCCACGCTCCCATTTATCGCTTCGTTTGCTGATCCTGCTGGCAGTCGCGGTGAGCCCCGCAGCGGCAAAGGCCGAGGAGAGCAAACCGCCCAACTTCGTGCTGGTCATCTCGGATGACCAGGCGGCGACCGATTTCGGGTTCATGGGACACCCCTATATCCAGACCCCGCATCTCGACCGTCTCGCCTCGGAGTCGGCCCGGTACGACCATGGCTATGTCCCATCGAGTGTCTGCCGCCCTTCGCTGGTGACCCTCTTAACGGGACTTTACCCGCACCAGCATGGAGTGCATTTCAATCATCCGCCCCCCGGGTTTTCGGCAATGCGGCGGCTTTCGGAAGAGGATTACTACGCGGCCCGAGGTCAGGCTGATATTCTCATTGAAACCTTGCCCACCCTACCGCGGACCCTGTCGGAAAACGGGTATCGCAGCTTTCAGTCGGGCAAGCACTGGGAGGGAGACTATCAACTGGCCGGTTTCACGGAGGGCATGACCCGCAATCGGCCCTCCGCGGGGCCCGGCTACGGGAACCTTACGTTAGCCTCAGGGGAGGTGGTCGCCCATGGAAACGGCGACGCGGGGCTCGATATCGGCCGTCATGGAATGCAGCCGATCGATGACTTTCTCGACGATCATCAGCGAAATCATGCCGAGGACCCTTTCCTGGTGTGGTATGCCCCCTTCTTGCCCCACCTGCCTCACGATGCGCCCCAGCGATTTCGCCAGCCCTACCTCGCAGACGCGCAGGTTCCGCGACACATGGTCGACTATGCCGCCGCTTGTACTTGGTTTGACGAAACCGTAGGACAGTTGATGACGTCCTTGGAAGATCGTGGCTTGGCCGAGGAAACCTTGATCCTGTTTGTTATCGACAACGGCTATGGCCCCGATCCCCGGACTCAACCCGGTGAAGAAGGTTTGGTCGATAACCGGACCAAACGCGCCCCGTTTGAGGCCGGGCTGCAGACTCCGATCTTGATCCGTTGGCCGGGGCAAATTGAACGGGCGACGCACCAAGGATTGGTCCATAGTATCGATATCGTGCCGACGCTCCTCGCCGCCGCAGGGCAGACCGGTGAGATGGGAGACCTGCCGGGGATCAATCTGCTCCCCTCGGCGACCGGCCAAGAGGATTTGAAGGATCGGGTGGTATTCGGCGAGATCTACCCGGGGGACGCAACCGACATCGGTCGGCCGGGTCGGGATGTCGCGTATCGCTGGGTTCGCCGGGGTGACTTGAAACTGATCGTCCCGCATGTCCGCGGCAAGACGGCCTGGCGAAACTACCTCTCCCAGCCGGGACTGTACGACGTAGTCCGCGATCCCGAAGAACGAGAAAACCTATCCGAGAACCCCCGTTATACGCACCAACTGGGAGAACTCAACGCCCTACTGGATGGTTGGTGGACCCCAGACGACGAGGCGGTCCTGCCGCGCCTGAACCGGGCGAATAGCGGACCGTAAGGCATCCTCGGAAAGTTTTAACCACGGATTGCACTGATGACACGGATAAAGTTTAGGATCGCGAGATAAATAACTTCTCGCCTCAGCAGAGAAAGCATGAGCCAACCAGAAAACGGCGCAAGCGGGAATGTGTACTTCCTTTGCGTCTTGGCGGCTTTGCGAGAGATCAATCTTAAGTAGGAAATGCTCTCGCAAAGCCGCTAAGGCGCAAAGGGGAATCGAAGGGGAGAGAAGGTTCCCTGGCTGATTCCTTGCGGTTTGACCAGCCGTTGAGGGGAGGGGGCGGCGAAAGCGGGAGGTTATGTTTCCGTTTCTCCTTATTGAGAACGTGACGCAGTGCCCAGCTACCTGCGTGCTTTGATGTACTCATTCAACCCATATCCGTGATATCCGAGTAATCCGTGGTTAAAAAAATATCGGAATCAGGCCGCCCCGTTCCCTGATACAAAGTTACTTCCAAAGATTGCGAGACAATGACTTCCCGACTCGGGATGCCAGACTTGAGCCAACCCGAAAGCGGCAACCTCATCCATTGGAGATATCATGAACGCCCAACCTCATCATCCGGTAGCTTCAATCACTTTCAGGGTCGCCTCGATCGTAGCGGTTCTTGTTTCTGTCTGCCTGACCGAGCCATTACTGGCTGAAAAGCCTTCCGCGGATCGGCCGCCGAATATCGTGTTGATTGTCACCGACGACCAGGGCTACTGGGACACCGGAGTGAGCGGGAACGAGAAGATCGATACGCCGGCGATGGACCGACTGGCCAAGGAGGGGGTCACGCTCGATCGGTTTTATGCCTCGCCGGTCTGTTCCTTAACACGGGCCGGGTTGATGACGGGGCGATACTACCTCCGCACCGGTTTGTATAACACGCGGTTTGGTGGCGATACGGTTTCGACCGCGGAAGTAATGCTGCCGCAACTGCTCCAGAAGGCAGGCTACCGAACCGGTCTGTTTGGCAAATGGCATCTAGGGCAATACCCAGGGCACCAGCCGCATCAGCGCGGTTTTGACGAATTCATGGGGCACTATCACGGCCATATCGAGCGTTACTCGCTGCCCGATCAACTGGTGCAAAACGGCCAGCCCGCCGAGGCTCGGGGCTATGTGGCGGACCTGTTTACCGACGCGGCGCTCGACTTTATCCAGGCTGAATCGGACCAGCCTTTCTTTTGTTATCTCGCCTTCAATACCCCGCATTCCCCGTTCCTGCTGGACACCACTCATTTCGCTCAAGCGGAAGGGGACAAACTCATAACCAAGTATCTGGCCCGCGGTTTGCCGATTCGTGAGGCGCGGATTTACGCGATGGTCGAGCGGATCGATCAGAACGTCGAGCGACTGCTCGAAGTCCTCGATGAGCAAGGGCTGAGCGAGAATACCGTCGTCTGTTTCACCGGCGACAACGGCGGCGTGAGTCTCGGTTTCAATGCGGGACTGCGGGGCAGGAAGGCGAGTGTTTACGAAGGGGGTGTCCGCGTGCCGTTTTTCGTGCGTTGGCCTGATCGCATTCCCGCCGGCAAGAAGCTAGTGACCCAGACCAGCCATGTCGACCTGTTGCCCACCTTCTGCGAACTGGCCGGGGCCGCGGTTCCCCAGGACCGACCGATCGATGGCCTCAGCCTGATGCCGCTCCTGTCATCCGGCCAAGAGCAACCGCACCACACCCACGTTTACCACACTTGGGACCGTTACCATCCCAACCCGGATCGCCGCTGGGCTGTGAGCGATGGCGTTTGGAAATTGATGTGCCAAGTGGGCAACGAGGTTGAAAATCCAGCGGACCATTGGCGACTGTTCAACTTGAAGGAAGACCCCGGCGAATCGAACAACCAAATCAAAAAACATCCGGAAATCGCCACGCGGCTACGGGAGGAGTTTTTGCGGTGGTTCGAGGAAGTTTCCGAGGGACAGGCATTTCAGCCGCTCCCGATTCCGGTCGGCCACCCGGACCAGCCGGAGGTGGAAATCCAACCGAGTTGGGCGACAACCGAAGGGGAAAATACGCGGTACGTGTTTGAAGGCTACGACTGGGACACGATCGAGGGTTGGTCGCAACCGGGAGAGAAGGCGGTTTGGCGGTTGGATGTGCGGACCGCTGGGCGGTATGAAGTTTCGATCCGTTATGGTCGTCCGCGGGTCGCGTCAAAGGCGAAACTGCGGCTCCGGTTCGGCGAGGGGGACGACGCCTCGCAGTTGATCTGCTCCCCCTCAGCCACCGCCACGCCGGAGGTGTTCATCGCTCAAAGTGTCGGGCAGGTCACCCTACCGGCAGGAGAAACAAGCCTAACCGCTGAAATCATCGGCGAAGGCCAAGGGGAAGTGATCCGGCTCAACCACATTCGGCTCCGCCCGGTTCGGTGAGGCCCAACTTGAGTCTGGATTGGTTTTGCCGGTTGATCGCGTATTGAACGGCGGGTCATGAGGTCCGGAATATGACCACCCTGGGAACCTTGAACACCACCGAGAAACCAAACGCCGAAGGCGTGGCCCCATACCAGCATGGGGCATCGCCCCATGACTAGATCTCAGGCAAAATCTCCAGCACCGATTCCGGCGGCCGGCCCAGCCGGGCCTGGTTGCCGACGACGACGATCGGCCGCTCGATGATCTTGGGATTTTGGGCCATTAGGGAGACTAGGGCAGCTTCGTCTTCGGTCGGGGAGAGCCCCAGATCCTTGAATTCCTTCTTGCGGACGAGGCTCGAAGCGGGGAGTTTCAGCTTTTTTAGGAGCCCCGCCAGAGTCGCCTCGTCTGGGGGATCGGACAGATACTCCACGATTTTTGGCTCGTATCCCCTCTCTCGGAGCAGAGAAAGGGTCTGCCGACTCTTCATGCACCGCGGATTGTGATAAATTGTGACCGTTGGCATGGTTATAGGCCCCTTGGGTTGGTCGGTTGTGTGAATTTCCTCGGTGTGGATTTCCACAGTGTCGCGGATACCATGGGGTGAAACCAGTCGTCCGGTTGTGGCATCTGAATATTTGTGCCGCAAGGTCCCAGGCCACGTTGCCCGCTGCCAGCGACGAATCGTTGGTGAGCGAACCAGAATAACATTCCTCCTGATAGCGGAGTACCCAAACCATGGCGATGGAATTCAACGAAGACAACTTTGAGACGGAAGTCTTGGGCGCTACGGAGCCCGTGCTGGTCGACTTCTGGGCCGCCTGGTGTGGTCCCTGCCGTCAGTTGGCCCCGGTGATCGATCAACTCTCGCAAGAGTACGAGGGGACCGCGAAGGTCGGCAAAGTCAACACCGACAAAAACCCGAACCTGGCCATGAAGTACGGGATCCAAAGCATCCCGACCGTGATGGTCTTCAAAAACGGCGAAGTCATCAGCCAGATGATGGGCAACCAGCCGAAGAACGTTCTGCAGGAAGCGTTGGATTCCGCTAAGGGTTAAGGCTTCACGCGGTCGCACAATTTAAAAAGCCGGCGCAAGAGATTGCGGCGGTTTTTTGCTGCGCGGTCAGTTGTTTGCCGAACAGGATGGATGTTTAGCAATCAGGTGCAGAAATAGCGATGGAAATGCTTCGTCCCCGACCTTTGAAACGGACAAGACGGAGCACAACCGACCCTCCATCGTAATTTCTAAATTGTCATGTTTGCTCAAGGTGTCAATGAACTCACCCAAGGTGTAGTCTCCGGGGGGAGGAAATATTGGCACGCCACTCCATTCTCCATCACGGCGGCTTGTCGGTTTGGCATCGGTTTTAAGAAGGAATTTCTCTCGCAAAGGCGCAAAGAGGAGAGTCGCTCGGGGGTGTCGGTTTTCTGATGAGGTCATTGCCTGGAAGTGACGAGAAATATCAAAGACCTGAGTAATTAAACCCCTTTGCGTCTTTGCGGCTCTGCGTTTTAAAAATGCGCTTCGATTAGATCGTTGATCGCTGTCCTCGGTGAAATATGGCGGAGTTGCCCCGAGTTCCAGACCCTCGGGTTGGTTTGAAAATTTGTCTCTTGTCGTATTCTGACCGGCAGCCCATCCGGCGCGACTACCAGGGAACCTTTCTGATTGGCCTTTGCGCCGCAGCCCCCCCCGCGCCATGCAGTAAAATGTTTCAAGCGCCCTGCCCATTCAATGCTCATGCTCATGCTCATGCTTCCGCGGTACCGGTTCACCACGGGGTGCCTGTTGGTTTTGGGCCAGGCGAAGCGCTCGAACCTGCCGCGAGGCTTCCTCCCAGTCGCCATTGGCGGCGAGTTGAACGATCCGGCGGAGGACGTTTTCATCCTCAGACGAAAGGCTACCAGAGTCCGTTTCCTGGTTTAGCAGCTCGACAAACGGTTCCAACTGGTCCTCGTTTCGAAAGGCGCACACGTTGTCCAAGGTCACCGTCAACTCGTAGGCCGCGGGGCTCAGTTCCGGGTAGCCGCCACACCCGGTTAATAGGGGGAAGCAAGCCAATACGCCGAAACTGAGAATAAACCGAATGGCTCGGGGGGCAGCACTAAAAATCACTGGCCACCTCCCCGCCGGCGATCGACGACATAAATGAAAAAACGTTCCGATCGATTGTTTCCGGAACGAAACGAACCGAGCCATCTCCCAGCAGCACGTTGGCCCCGCCGGGATGGTCGGCTTGCATTTGGCCGACGTGCATCGCGGGAAAGTTGGGTGGGTGGATGATTGGGTTTCCGAGTGAATCAACCTCACCGGCGGCCGGGCCGCTATGGACCAGGAGCAACGTGGCCGCCGATTCCGTGCCATTGTCGGGCGAGAGAATTCGCGGATGCACAAACGCCCCGGGGACCGCTCCGACCCAGGTCTTATCGCTCAGCCTGGAGGTGTGTTCCCCCAGGAAAACCGTATTGGAGAGCCCATCGATCACGCTCGACATCTTCACCTTCGAGTTGCGGTAGAACGGGCCATCGGCAATTTTTGAAACATCGCCACCAAACGGCCCCGCGACACTCGAGCAATTACCCCAGCATTCCTCCTGGCCATGGCTGGCGACGTAGTGTGTCCGGCCGACCAACATCGGTCCGCCCGACTTGGAAAGCGGATTGTTCCCCGCATCGACGAGCGTGAACGGCTGGTCGTCTCCGGCCGACGAGGGGCAGAGCATCGTCGTGGTTTGGAACTGGATCAGCGGCCGGTGCGCGGCGGCCCAGGCGGGCATCCGCCAGTCCAACTGATCGGCCAACGCACCCTGCTCCAACATCGGCAACAGTTGGGCCTGCCAGCCCCAGCCGGGGGCGGCGTCGGAGGTTTCGCTGTCGATATCCTCGCCACTCAGTCCGGCAGTCGACCCGGAGATGTAACCGGCCGGGAAGGTGCCGAAGGTGTCGTGGTAGTTGTGCAGGGCAATGCCGTACTGCTTCAAATGATTGGTACACTGCATCCGCCGCGCGGCCTCTCGGGCTTGCTGGACCGCCGGCAACAACAGGGCGACCAACACCCCAATGATGGCGATCACCACAAGCAGTTCGACCAGCGTAAACCCCCGGCTGCGGGGGGCGGAGCTTGAGTTTTGGGACATGAAATTCCCCTCTCGAAAAAGCATTTTGAGTAAACGCAACGCATGTTTTGATTACTCAAAATACACCTTTGGGGAATGCGAATCAAGGTTGTGTTTGGCAAAATTGACTTTTTGGTCAATCAAAACCACTGAGGCAGGGGGAAAGGAGAGGGGGGGAAAGCTGGCTTGCACTTCACATGCGCGGACAAGCCGCCGGGTTGGGAACGGCGGGGATAAACCCCGCCGCTCGCTTACGCTTCACATGGGCGGACAAGCCGCCAGTTCCTCCCGCAAGAAGTCGATTTAGGGTTCTGGCCAGTCGCGGATAAATTGAAACTGGCTTTCTCGCTCTGGGGCGGGGCGTTTTCCGGCGATGGCGTCGGTGCGACGCAGCCTGCTGAGCGTGGTGAACACCTCATCTTTCGTCGCATAGCCATGGCGGATCAACCAGCAGCAGACTGCCGTCCCTGTCCGCCCGACACCGCCGAAGCAGTGCAGGTAGACTGGTTTCTCCTGGGCCAGCGAGTGGTCGATCGCGTCGAGAATGTACCGCATTTGCTCGACGGTCGGGATAGAGAGGTCGACCACCGGAAACCGCAGGTGCGTCCCGACTTCACCGGTTTGTTGACCCAGTTCCGCGAGAACATTTTCGTGCGGGTGAAACGGTTGCCCGGTGAGGTTCGTTTCGTCCTCCTCCACCAAATTGATAAAGGTCCGCATCCCGGCATCCCACAACTCTTCGACCCGCTTCCGGCTGCCAGCGGCGTCCGCCGTGCCGGGATAGGCGCCCGCCAAAAAGCGATCCTCGATTACCCAGTAACTCCGCGTCACCGGAGAGTCCGCCAAGGCAGTGGGGAAGGTCGAGTCTGGCATGGAGATATCCCGTGGTGGTTAAGGAGCAACCGCAAAACAACTTCCCGACTCGACCGCCCCCCAACGGGACAGCGCTGGGCTGTCAAAAATTCGGTCTTGACGCGGGTTTTCGAAGGGGTGGTTTTGTTCCTCTCACCGGAGCGTGGAGTAAAAACGGGGTCGGGAGTCTTTTTTCGAAACGTGAGCGGTGGGCGCCAGTGACAGGGTAACCAAAAAGAGTCCCGACCCCTTTTTTACGCGCTGTGAGTAAACGCACATGCCGAGAGCCCAATCCGTTAAAAAGGGGTCAGGACTCTTTTCTTCGTCGCTGGGAGGCGGGGCTGCGATTTCTTGTTTATGAAAAGACTCCTGACCCCTATTTAACTCCCGAATCTTGAATTCATGTCCAAAATTTCTCGCAAAACTTGCGCAAACAAAAACCGCCACAAGGCCGAATTTTTAGCAGCCCAGGACAGCGCCCACTTCAGTGACTTTTTTTAACCACGAAATACACGAATGACACGAAACGCAAGCGACGAAAACGCCGCTCTTGAGGATTCTACCTTCACCGGCTAATGGGGCGATAGATAAAAGAGGTTCGAGAAATCGACGCACCTTGAATCCTCTCTTCTTTTCGTGTCATTCGTGTAATTCGTGGTTAAAAACGTCACGGTAGTTGGCGCTGTTCAGATTTCAGAGCAGTGAAGTCGGGAAGTTGTTTTTCGGCTGCTCATTAGGGTTTTGCTGCGGCTTCCTACCAGCGCATCAAGGGTTGTGCCCATGATGCTCGTGCCCCTCACCGCCGAAGACCTTGTGCTTCTTGTCTCCGCCGGCGTGGACGAATCCGATCAGGTCCAGAATCTCTTCCCGGGTCAGCTTGCCGAGTAGGCCCTGGGGCATGATCGAGACGGTCGATTTGACCCGTTCTTCGATGTCGGCGGTCGGGATCGCTAGCGGCTTGCCACTGGCCAGCGGGTTTTCGATCACCTTCACCACTTCGGAGGTCTCTTCCACGATCATCCCGGTCACGACTTTGCCGTCGACCAGGGCGAACGAGTAGGACTGGTACTTCTCGTCGATGTCGGCCGAGGGATCCAACAGCGAGCGGAGGATGTACTCTGGCATCTGCTTCTTCATTTCGAGCTTGGTCAGGTCGGGCCCCAGTTCGACCCCCTCGTCTCCGACCTTATGGCACGCGACGCAGCTCGCCACCTTAAAGGCGTTTAGCCCAACCTCGTACGACCGGGGGGCCGTGAGTGGTTTGACCGAGTCGGCCAGTTCGTCCATGGTCCACTCGTAGCTCTGGCCGATCGACTTGAGGAGCTCGTCCTGGATCATCGATTCGGACTTGGCGAAGAAGGCGGCGGCGTCCGCGCGGTAGTCGTCGAGACTCTCCACCACGTACAGGGCCGCGTACATCCGCCGCCAATGGCCGGGGTAGGTGCAGACGATCGGATAGACACCCGGCTTGGTGGGTACCTCGAAGCTGATCGCTTGCGACTGCCCTGGTTGCAGCAGTTGGCTGGCCAAGATGATTTTGTCCGACTCGGGAACGTATTGCCGCTGCATGGCATCCTCGGCCATGGCGGTTGAATCGGCGAGTTCCCCGACCTCCTGCATGCTGCCTGGGAGGACCACGGTGAGGTTGTGGGGCATGTGGTCGCTGTTGGAGAGCCGGAACTCGATCGGCTTGCCCGCCTCGACCACGATTTGGGTCTGGTCGTAGATCATCCGATGCGGCACGGTCCCGATGGCGATGACCCGAACATCGAGGTTCTTCAGCCGCCGGTCGATCGCTTCGGCCTCCGCTTGCGGCAACGCGGTTGAGAGCGACCTGGCCAGGGCGATGGCGTCGGTCGCGGTGGGGCTGGTCCGCCCGCTGGCGGGAAGTTGGCTCAGGTAGGCCATCAGGCTATCGACCAGCGGGCCAATTTCCGCCGCGTCCCAGTGCGCCTTGTCGAGACTTGCCAGACCACGAACGGCGCTTGCGCGGCTGCGGCCCGATTTGAGGACCGTGGCAAGATCCATGAATTTTTCCGACTCGTGACCAGGCAAGGACATCACCGCGGCGATGGCCACATCATGCAAGGTTTCGCCGCCGCCGGTCGAGAACCGCTCGGCCGGGATCGGCTGTTTGCCTTGAATGCCGGGACCGCTCCATCGCAAGCTCAGGCCGTCGCCACCACCGTTGTCGAAGTAGGTGACGATCAATGGATGCGAACCGGCGGCCAGTTCGACACTGCCCGATTTCTCGACCATGCCATGCAGGCCGTCGTTGTCGATGACCTCTTGCCCACCGAGATAGAGCCGCGAACCATCGTCCGACGTGAGATGGAACGTGTACCGCCCAGCCTGACTGATGGCCAGGTTGCTGGTAAAGCGGAGGGCGAACGCGTCCCGCTCGGTAATGACCTCTTGCTTCAGCGAAACATCGGACCCGATCCCGGAAGCGGTCGGGGTCCGCGCCGCCAAGGTCTCGATCCGGACGTTGGATTGACTGGGCAGGAAGTAATCGACCGCCAGCCCCGCCGCACCGCCACCTGAATTCGGATCGGAAGCGTGCTCAATCGACGCGGGCCAATCATGCAGCAGCGGACGGACCAGCGGGAAGAGATTTTTTCGAACCGATTCATCGTGAACCTGCGGAACCGCGGCGAGGAAATCGCCGAGCCGCTCCGCATTCCTGGATGCCGCTACCAGTGGGGCATCGCCCGATCGATCGGCGGTGATCCAAGCGGCGTAGGCAAGCTGCCGGGCCTCCGCCGTCTTGCCGGTTTGGCTCAGCTTCTTTAGCCGGTCGGTCGCCGTTTGAAGCTGTTCGGCCGGTAGGGCCAACAGCAACTGCGCGGCACCGCCGATCAGGCCGGTCTCTTCCTGGGTATCCTGCTGCTCGACCAAATCGAGCAAGAGTTTCAGCCGGCTGGTCTCGCGGGTTTCGGCCAGTCCCTTGATCGCGAAATCAAGATGCGTGGCTTGGGCGTCGGGTCTGGAAAGAACCGCCAAGTAAACCGCCTCAGTGGGCGGCATTTTCACCAGGTCCCCCACGGTTGCGTTGCGAAGGGCGTATTGCTGCGCGGCGGGTGAAAGGGGTTTCCCTTCTCGGAGGGTGTCTCGCACAATCTGGTCGACCTTCAAGCGGTCGCGAGCATACTTGAGCACCGTCTCCAGTTCCGGGTCGAGCGATTGGTTCATCACCTCGAACACCACCTCGGCCGAGGTCGCTTCCGCGCCAAAATTAACTGCCGCTTTGACCGCTTCGGCTCGGACTAGGGCTGACTCGTCCCGAGCGGCCTCCAGCAAAGTCGACTGCCAATCGTCGACTCGACCGGCCCAATGGCCCAAGGTTCGAATCGCCGCGGCGCGAACCCCCGGGACTTCCGCCTGGAAGGTTCGCCGAAGCAGGTCGAGGTTCGGGACGCGGTGTTCCTGGAAGACCCACAGGCATTCCAGCAAGGCCTGGGCTTCATCTCGGTTGGCGTCTCGCTCGGTGGTGGACTTGCGAGGATCGAGTGACGCGGCGAACCGCCCCACTTCCTTCACCACCTCAGACGTCTCCCGACCGCTCAACTCTAAGCGAGCCCGGTAGCGGGTATCGTTTTCCGGGGCGAAGAAGTGCTGGCAGACTTCCGCGATCGGTTTGCCTTTCATCTTGGCTGGCTTGACCAGCGGGCGACCGGGGTAGGTGACGCGGTAGATTCGGCCATGCTGGTCGTCTCGGTTGGGGTCGCGCATGTTGTGCTGCATGTGGCCGATGATGGCGTTGCACCAGTCGGCGACATACAACGCGCCATCGCCACCCACGACGATATCGCTCGGGCGGAAGTTGGGGTCCGCGGAAACCACGATCGGGTCGACTTCTTCGGCTCGGATATCGGCCCCGTTGTACTGCATCTCATGTTGCAGGACGCCGAGGAAGCCAATCGTATTGCAGATCAAAAAGTTGCCCTGGTGCTCTTCCGGGAAGTGGCTGCTGGAGAGCATCCCGTTGGCCGCGACGGGACGGACCCTTTTCTCGAACCACTGCTTGTTGCCGATCCCCTTGCCGATGTTCATGTAGTTTCCGGTGCCGCTGGTTCCGTCATTCACAAACTGGAAGCCCCAGCGGTCGATCGCGTGACCGTGCGGGTTGGGCCCGATCGGGAAATGGAATTCCATCTCGAAGGTCCGTGGATTGAAGCGGTAGACGCCGCTCGTGGTCGAGCGAAAGGTCTTGGTGGGGGTTTCCATGTTGGTCACATGAAACACGCCGCGCGACCAATACAGCCAACCATCCGGGCCGATCCGCAGGGCGTTGGCCGTGTGGTGGGTATCGGCGCTGCACAGCCCTTGAAGCACGCGGAGCTTGAAGTCCGCCTTGTCGTCTCCGGTGGTGTCTTTCAAAAACCAGACTTCCGGCGGCGCGGCGACCAACACCCCGCCACCCCAAAACTCGAAGCCGGTGATGCTGTTCAGCTCATCGGCAAAGGTCGTACACTTGTCGGCCACGCCATCGCCATCCTCGTCCTCCAGAATGATGAGTTTGTCCTCGAGCGGCTTGGTCGGATTCCAATGCGGGTAGGAAGGCCAGACCGAGGCCCACAGGCGGCTATCGGTATCGACCCGGATCTGGACCGGGTTGATCAGTTCCGGGAACATCTCCTCCGAGGCGAACAGGTTCACCTCCATTGCCTCATGGACCTGCATTTTGTCGATCGCTTCGGTCGCCCCCAGGTAGGGAAACTTGTCGTCTTCCAGCGGACCCGGTTTGTTGGTCTTGACCGGAACCAGCGGAGGCAGGTTGTCGTCCTTGACCTCCAAATCACCCCCTTGGGCGACCGCCCAGACTCGCTTTTCTCGGTTGGCGGTCATCACGTCGAAGATCTCCAGCTCGCGCTGCATGACGTCGGCGTTGGAGAGCCCATCCCAAGCGAGTTTCGAGCGCCCGCCGAAGACGTTGTACTCATCAATCACGCGGTAGCGGCTGAACCAGTGGAAGTTGCGGTCGAGCACCGCCGCGCGGATCCGTTCCAAGTGGCTCTCGGCAACCTTGAGGGAATCGCCGAACAGCGCTTGATCAATCTGCTGACCCACGGCGCGGCCACCCTCCGGCAACAGATGCACGCCGTTCATGGTGAGCGGCTTTTCCGCTTGCTGGTAGAGGGCCTGGGTCGGCTCGAATAAATCGACGAACGGAATTTTCAGTTCACCGCAAACCTCGGCCATTGCCGCGGTGTACTGCTTTAGTTTAGAGTTGTTCTCGCTTCCGTCCGGCAGGTGAGGGCTATGGAGGTTTTCGTGGGCGATGGGGGAGAACACCACGATCCGCGGTGTCGATTCCCCGTTGTATTGTTGCCCCTGCATCCCCGTGAGGACCTCAACCAGATCGTTCCGGAAGCCAGCGAGGGCCTGCTCTCCCCGGAGCGCCTCGTTGTAGCCGAAGAAACAGAAGATCACATCCGCTTTGACCCGCGTCAGCCACTGGTCCGCGCTGCCGAAGTTATCGCTTCGGGGGCGGGTCTTCAGTTCGTCTCCGGCGAAGCCGAGGTTGCGGATCACCAAATCATGCTCCGGGAACCGAGCATGCAGCAGCGTATCGAGCCAGCCATCGTGCTGCATCCGATCGGCCAAGGTATTGCCGATGATCGCGATGTGGTCCCCCTTTCGCAATTCCAAAAGCGGCTGATCCGCGGCCAGATGGCCAGCGTGGGCCGAAGCGAACAGGATCAAAAGAGCCGTGATCGGCAGGAGGATGCCGTGTCGCATAGTCAATCGATTCATCGTGGCGGAATACCTGGACTCGGGGATTGGGGGGAGGGAGGGTTGCGTTTGAGATCGTCGGAAGAGAGGGGGATCGGGGGTGATGGGCCAATTGCGCCATCAGCGCCCAACCCCAAGACTATTTGACCGCGAGCCCGAGGGCAAGGGTTTGCCCCGTGAAATCGACTGGTTAGTTTTCTCTTGCATCCAATGTGTCTCTTCGCGGCTTAGCCAGAGATTTTTTTAGCCACTGAGGTCACGGAGAAGCGACAGGGGATGAGTTCAATTACAAGGAGTCGGCGGCACAGAACCCTAATCCGCGGCACCCGTAATTGACCTTATCCCCTTCCAATCGCTCCATTTTGCAGACCGGAATTTCGCTCCAATGGACCGGACAACCCAGCGGCGGCGATTGGTTCCCACGCCAAATTCGTACGGGGATAAGGTCAATTACAGGGACCGCGGCCGGAACTTCTGGACCTCCGACTCTTTGTAATTGAACTCATCCCCTTTTATCCGTGTTAATCCGTGCCCACCCTCGGCAGTCCCGATTCTGGCAACATCCCTTGCGGTCGATTCGTTCCGAAGGGAAAATCGACCCCTTACCGATCCGCCGCAACTGAAGGAGCCCAACCATGATGCAGCTAGGATTCATGACCGCCATTTTGCCGGAGGCGGACCTGGAAGAAGTCTTTCGGACTGCGGCCGAGATTGGGTACGACTGCGTCGAACTGATGTGCTGGCCAGTCGGCAAGGCGCAGCGCCGGTACGCCGGCGTGACGCACCTGGAAGTCGAGTCGATCGACGACCAGGCGATCGACCGCGTCAACCAATTGACGGCCAAGTACGGCGTGAACATCAGCGGGCTGGGCTACTACCCCAATCCGTTGACGCCTGACAAGGAAGAGTCGGAGAAAGCGATCGAGCACCTCCGGCGGTTGATCCTCGCGTCCGGCAAGCTGGGCATTGGGCAGGTCAACTCGTTCGTCGGGCGAGACTGGACCAAGTCGATCGACGACAACTGGCCCCGGTTCGTCGAGGTTTGGCGCCCGCTGGTGGAACTAGCGGAGGAGCACAACGTCCGGATCGGGATCGAGAACTGCCCCATGTTCTTTTCCAACGACGAATGGCCCGGCGGCAAAAACTTGGCCTTCAGTCCGGCGATTTGGCGGCGGATGTTTGAGTCGATCCCCAACCCCAACTTCGGCCTGAACTACGATCCCTCGCACATGATTTGGTTGCACATGGATTACGTGAAGCCGATCTGGGAATTCCGCGATCGACTGTTCCACGTCCACGCCAAGGATGTCCGTGTCGAACAGCAGCTCCTGGACGAGGTCGGTATTCTGGCCAATCCACAGGAGTACCACTCGCCCAAACTGCCGGGGCTGGGGATGATCGACTGGGGTGCGTTTTGCTCTGCCCTGGGAGACATCAAGTACGATGGTCCGGTCTGTGTTGAAGTAGAAGACCGAGCCTACGAGGGCTCCCCAGATGATTGCCGCGCGGCGCTCCGGCAAAGCCATACGTACCTGCGAAACTTCCTGCCTGCAAATAAAAGCGGAACGGCGCAAGCCGTCCGGTGATGTGCGAGATGGTCAAGACTTTTTCAAGAAGTCAGGACGCCTTCTCGGGTTCCACCAGGCGGCGTTGCCAGTGGGAGAAGTACACGCCAAAGACCGGAGGGCTCGCGCCCTTCCGCTTTTAATATCGACAAAATTAGCTCCCCATACCCAGGAACGCCCCCATGGACTACACCTATCTCGATATTTCCAAGATGATCGATCACTCCTTGCTCGGTCCCTCCCTCACGGCCGAGCAGCTTGAATCGGGCCTACAATTGGCGCTGGACTATGATGTGGCCAGCGTCTGTATCCTGCCCTACTACCTGAAACGGGCCAGCGAGGTGCTGGCCGGTAGTACGGTGATGCCGAGTACCACGATCGGCTTTCCCCACGGAGGCCATACCACCGCTATCAAACGGGCCGAAGCGGAGCAGGCCTTGGCCGATGGGGGCCGAGAACTCGACATGGTGGTAAACATTTCCCAGGTCCTCAGCGGCAACTGGGACTACGTGCGACAAGACATCGACGCCGTTCTCCAGGTGACCCACGCCGCTGGCCAAAAGCTGAAGGTGATCTTCGAAAATTGTTACCTTACGGACGATCACAAGAAGCGGCTGTGCGAGATCTGCGGCGAGCTCAAGGTAGACTGGGTCAAAACCTCCACCGGCTACGGCACCGGCGGTGCGACCATGGAAGACTTGAAGCTAATGCGCGACCACTCGCCGGCCGAAGTCCAGGTCAAGGCGGCCGGTGGAATCCGTGACATGGACGCCCTGCTGGAAGTCCGTAGTCTCGGGGTTACCCGATGTGGTGCCAGCCGCACGAAGGAGATGCTGGACGACTGCCGCGAGCGTCTCGGCCTGCCACCGATCACGTCGACCGGAACCAGCACCGGCGGTTATTGATCGTGAACTGCATGGGGACTCCCTTCACGAAGTCGCTGCCCATGAGATTATGTCTCGTCCGGCATCGGCTTGTCGCTAGGTCGCGGGGGACCCCGACGGGGGCCTTCGGGTGGTCGGTCGCCTCGGTTGCGATCGCCCCACTCGCGGCCTTCTTCGCGGGGCCCTCCTCCGCGCGGGCCGCCGCGCTCGTCTCGATCTCGGTCGGGCCGAGGGCCCATCCCGGGTCCACCGGGGCCGCGGGGACCTCGGCCTGGACCTCCGCGCGGCCCAAACGAGCGTCCACCCTGCGAGCGCATGTAGTCGCGCCTCAGCTCCGCTTCCCAGCGATCGGGCGGGAGCGAGGCGAGTTCCGCCTGACGCTCCTCGGGCAGTTTGCGATAAAACTCGCGCAAGTCCTCTGTCGAGACTTTGCGGTGATGAAAGTGAGCGAAAACCGCCGCTTGCACCAGGCCGTCGAGCAGTTCCTTCTGCCGCATGTCGGTTTGCGACTCGATTTTCTTCCGCGTCTCTTCTCGCAACTGGGGCAGCAGTTTCGCGAAGTCATGATCGTCCGGACGAGGAACCTCCAGCTCGGGGACCCAGTGCATCCTTGCCCAGTAGACAAAGGCCTTGCGCTCCGGTGCGTCGTCGTAGCGGTCTTTCAGCCAAGCGAATTCCGGAAACTGCTCAATCAAGCGAGGCTCGGCGGCGAAGATGGTCTCTTGGTGTTGGCCAATCCAGTCCAGCAACCATTTGCGAATCGTTTCCATCTCGTCATCGAGCGGGTCGAGCTCCAACGTTTGCATGGCCAGTCGCCCCAAACTCGCGAACTGTATGCGTTCCTGTTTGATGACATGTCGCTTGATTTCCACGACGCGCTCGTCCGGTTGTTTTCTTTCCAGCTCGGCTCGTTCGACCGAGGACAACGTCTTCAGCCAGGCGTAGTATTCCCGCATCACCTGCCGCAGTTCGTCCGCGTTTTCCTGTTCGGAGAGATCGTCGTGCAGTTGGTGGAGTTGCGATTGTTTTTCGAGCGATAACTGCTCGTACCGCTCGAGCTTCTGCCGCAGCTCCTCTTTCTCAGCGGCGTCCATTTGGGCGACCCGCTCCGCCGCCTCGTGATCGCCCATCCCGCTCCCGCCAAACAAGTAGACGGCGATCAGCCCCAATACGACGCTTATCAGCCATTTACTTTTCATCGGGGACCTCCGTGGTGAACAGGCCTTCGCGGTTCAGGCGGTCGAGGAATTCAACACTTTCGACCCGTTGGTAGGCATCGACATTTTCCACGATCGGTAAATTCTCGATCAGCCAGCGGTCCTCTCGCGTCTGGTAGTGAGAGACCAATTGCGAGCCGGTCACCATCGCCGCGACGATCAGCAGCGTGCCGGCGATGTACTGCACCCAGCCCCGCAGTCGCCTTCGCTCTTGATAGGTCTCCAACTCCTGCGAGGCGGCGACAGTGATCATTTCCACGGTCGACCGCATGAACTTCTCGTCGTCGAGATCGGCCTTGGGTAGGGTGTCGAGCATCTCCCAGGTTTGGTCCAACTCTTCCAGGCGAATGCGGTAGGTTTCGTCCTCCGCGAGTCTCCGCTCTACCTCGGCGCGCTGCGTGGGGGATAGCTCGCCATCGAGGTAGGCGACCAGTTGCTCGTCCAGTGGATTCTCTGCGACCGACTGGAGATCGGGTTCGGGATACGCCGGTTCGTTCATTCTTCTGGATCCGTTTCCTCGGCCGCGCGGATCATCCTCGATCGGGGGTCGGTAGTGGGTTTCAATCCCTCTTGCAAATACGGATTGAGGGCGACTTTCAAATTGGCTCGGGCACGGGACAAGAGCGACTTGATCGCTTGCACCGACATGCCCATCGTATCGGCAATATCTTGGTAGCTCATGTCCTCGAATTTCGAGAGGAGTACCGCCATTCGCTGTCGTTCGTTGAGGGTCTCCAGCGCCAAGCGGACAATCTCGCCGGTCTCGGTATGGTCCAAACGCCGGGTCGGCATCAGTCCGCTCGCCTCCTGGGCGAGACGCTCCATGGCGTTGTTCGGCATGGAGGTGCTCCCCTCGGAAGAGGTGACCTGCACTTCCCGCCGTCTGGCCAGGCTCCGCCGGGCATTACTGGCCACATTGTTGGCGATGGTGAACAGCCAAGTTGAGAACTGGGAGCCCGGCTTATAGGACTTACGGGCCCGGTAGACCCTGAGGAAGACATCCTGCGCAAGATCCTCGGCGAGATCGCGGCGCCCCACCAAGTGCTCAAGGACCGTGATCAATCGCCGTTGGTAGCGAAGCATCAACTCCTCGAACGCGGCGGCGTCGTCGTCCCGCACCAGGATCATCAGACGAACGTCTGGATCTTGCAGCTCGTATTTCCGAGCGGTCGACTCCGTTATCGACAAGCTATCTCTCCGCAGCGGGAATTCGAGGGCTGTGAGTGGGATGGTCATTTCAAGTCTAGAAGTTGGCGTCTCCCAAGGCCAGATGCCAAGCTCTGGGGACGACCCTCGACTTCACCCGTAAAAATCGGCTGCCGGGGGCACGAGCGGCCCGGACATCTCGAAACTATGAACCCCTCAGCCTGGGCGAAGTTTCGCCTAGGTTAGCAACCTGGCCGAACGCCGGTCTAGCGAGAGGGGTACTCCTCGCAATCAAGGAGGCTCTGCCATCGGTGCCCTCGGCTTCCCCAGAGAGGCAAAAGTCCTCGGAAGTTCCCAAAAGTAGATCGCGCCGCGTTTTTGGCACGCTGATTGCATAATAGTCTTAGTATCCTGACGGGAGTAGTCAGTCATGTAGACAGGGCCGGAACAGAGAAGAGTGTCCTGCTGCAAGGGGCCGGTGAATTGAAGAGGCATACCGGTGGTAACGTCTTAACTCTGAGGCACTAAGACGTTACGACGATTCCGACGGGACAGAAGTTGAGGCATGGTGCGATTGGATCTCCCCCAATCGCACACACAAACCAGGCGGGTTGGCTTCGGAAAACCAACCCGCCTGTTTTATTTTGCGCGTATCAAAACGCAACACTGTATCAAAATCACCCAGATGAGATGGGTGTGTCCGCCTCGTCCAGCATTCGCTTTGCTGCAAAATCACTCATTTTCGGCAAGTTTTTTTTAGCCTTTTTCCCGCATTTGCTTCCTTGTCTCACGGCTTGCATCGGTGGGTGAGGTGATTTTTGGCGGGAAATCGCCGGGGATTCGATGAAGTTGGATAAATCGGGGAAATATCCGAGTACATTCAGTAGTACCAGACGCTTTAATCTCTATATGAGGCGTCAGGATCGTTAATTCGATGTTCCGCGACGGCAAGAAGGAGTCAGAGGCAACGCATGAACGCTTATCGAGAAACCCCCATTCAAAAAACCGAGCGGTCCATCGACATGTTTGTTAAACGGATGTTGCTGGCCGCGCTGGCGGCAGTCGTGCTGACGACCGCCCCCCTGGTTACTGCGCCCCTGACCACCGCTTCCCGCGTTCAGGCGCAGGAGGATTACGGGATTCCCCAGGTCGGCAAAATCAATGAAGAGATCCGAGCCGTCTGGAGCGACTACGGGATTCGTCCTTCTCCGGAAGAAATTGATAGCAAATGGCTCCGTCGGGTCTACCTGGATGTGATCGGTCGGGTTCCTTCGGTCGATGAGCTAAACGAGTTCGCGCGGGATCGGGGCCGAGACCGCAAGCGAAAGGTCGTCGACAAATTACTAAACGACGAGCAGTACGCCGAAGAATATGCCCGGAACTGGACCAGTATCTGGACCAACGTCTTGATCGGCCGAAATGCCGGCAACGACAACAACTCCCCCATCAACCGCGAGGGGATGCAAAAGTATTTGCGGGACAGTATGGCGCGGAACAAGCCGTACGACGCGATAGTTAAAGACCTGGTAACGGCTACCGGGACGAATACACCCGGCATGGCGGGTTTCAACGGCGCGGTGAACTTTTACCTGGACAAGCTGGAAGAGGATGGCGTCCTGGCCACGGCCAAAACGGCCCAGGTTTTCCTGGGTCTGCAAGTGCAATGTACCCAGTGCCACAACCATCCGTTCAATGAATGGAAGCAGGATAAGTTTTGGAGCCTGAACGCCTTCTTCCGGCAAACCCGCTCGCGCCGCGGTCAAAACCCGGACGCCAATAGCGACATGCGGGCAATGGAGTTGACCAACGCCGACTTCCGTGGCGAAGGTGGCAACCCCGACAACGCCGAGATTTACTACGAACTGCGAAACGGCCTGATGAAGGTCGCCTATCCTGAATTCGTGGATGGGCAGTCCATTCCGACGAGTGGCCGAATTTCGGAGGTGAATCGCCGGGACGAGCTGGCGAAGTTCATCAACGACTCCGAGACGATGCCCGAGGCGATTGTGAACCGTTACTGGGGTCACTTCTTCGGTTATGGCTTCACCAAGCCGGTCGATGACATGGGCCCGCACAATCGTGCGACCCACCCGGAGTTGTTATCGCACCTGGGTCAGGAGTTCCGCAAGTCGAGTTTTAACCTGAAAGACCTGATCCGCTGGATCACCCTGAGCGAGGCGTATAGCCTGTCGAGCAAGATCACCAAAGGGAACGAACTGGACGATCCGACCGTCGGCGAGCCACCTAAGTTCAGCCACTTCTACCTGCGGCAGATGCAGGCGGAACAACTGTACGAGTCCCTGTTAGTGGCGACCCAGGCTCACAAGGTCCGGGGCAACTACGAGGAGCAGGAGCGGAAGAAGGCCCAGTGGATGCAGCAGTTCGTGATCGCCTTTGGAACCGACGAAGGGGATGAGGCGACCACCTTCAACGGGACGATCCCGCAGGCCTTGATGATGTTCAATGGGGAACTGATTCAAAACGCCACCAGCATTAAACAAGGAAGCTTTATCGCTCAGTTGGCGACCGATGGTGCCGACGGCAAAGAAGCAATCAATCACCTATACCTCGCGGCGATTGCGCGGAAACCTTCCAAGAATGAATTGCAAGCCGCCAACATGCTGCTGTTATCCCATAAGGGAAACACGGCGGCCGCCTTGCAAGACATCTTTTGGGCCCTGCTCAATAGCAACGAGTTCATCCTGAATCACTAATCCATCCGAACCACCACTCGCCCAATTTGTGGGGCACTTTTGACCAAGGAGTAATTTCATGAATATGTTACCCAAGGGGATGACTCGCCGTCATTTCATGTCTCACTTGGCGGGCGCTACCGCAATGGTCGGTCCTTCGCTGATGATGGGCAATGCGATTCGGGCCAACGCCGAAGAGCTCAAGAAGCAGGGCAAAAGCTGTATCTTGATGTGGATGGGTGGTGGACCAAGCACCATCGACATGTGGGACCTGAAGCCAGGTGCCGCCACCGGTGGTGAGTTCCGTCCGATCAGCACTGCCGGCGATTTACAGATTTGCGAACACCTGCCCAAAACCGCCAAGGTCATGAACCACCTTTCGGTGATTCGCTCGATGAGCACCCGGGAAGCGGATCATGGGCGGGGTCGGTACTACATGCATACCGGTTACGTCCCCAACCCGCAAATGGAACATCCCGGCCTCGGCTCGGTGATCGCCCACGAAACCTACGGTCAGCGGTCGGAGCTGGACATTCCCCCGGTCGTTTCGGTCGGTAGTGGGAGTGTCGGCCCCGGGTTTTTGGGCATGGCCTGGGCCCCCTTCACGGTCAACAGCAATGGCGATGTTCGCAACTTGCGGATGAACGGCATGGACGACGCGACCCTGCAGAAACGGCTCCAAATGTTGAGCTTGGTGGAAGAGGGTTTCGTCAAGCAGAACCGTGGCCCCGCTGCGATGGACCACGCCAAGATTCTGCAGAAGACGGTCAACCTGATGACCAGCGATCAGATGAAGGCCTTCCGCGTGCGGGAGGAATCGCCCCAAATGACGGAGCTGTACGGCGACAACAACTTTGGCAAGGGCTGCCTGTTGGCCCGTCGGTTGGTCGAAGCGGGCGTGCCGTTCATCGAAGTCGATTACGGCGGGTGGGACAACCACCAGAACATCTTCACCACCCTGAGAGATCAGAAACTACCGGTCGTCGATCAGGCCATGAGCGGCTTGGTGATCGACCTGGAGCAGCGTGGCCTGTTGAAAGACACCACGATTGTCTGGATGGGTGAGTTCGGGCGAACCCCGCGGATCAATGGCAACACCGGCCGCGATCATTGGGCTCGTAGTTGGAGCGTGGTTGTCGGTGGCGGCGGAATCAAGGGTGGCTTGGCTGTCGGCCAGACCAATTCCGAAGGAACCGGCGTCGATTCCGAGCCTTACAGCTCGGAAGATCTGATGGCGACCATCTGTCGGGCGATGGGAGTCTCGCTAGAGACCACCTTCCAGAGCAAGAGCGGACGTCCGATGAAGATCGCCAACAGCGGTAAACTCATCAAAGAAGTCCTGGCCTAACGGGCCAACAAAAATTCTGGATCGAGGTTACGGATTTTATGTAACCTCGATCCGGTTTGGGTCACCCACTGGTATAGATACTCAACAGCGTCGCCAGATTGCTCACGCCTGTGAGCCTCGGCGGCACGATTTCGGGACATTCCCGAACGCTATAATCCAACGAAGCGCGACGGTCGAAAGCCCCTGGTCATTTCACGATGACAAAGACTTTCGGCCGTGTTTTTTTGCGCCCTCCGGTAAGTGGCTACGAAGGGCCGATCTACCAACGAGGAATCGGCACCTTGTGGTTCACCAGAATGGCCCAGATCGTCATACCGGTCAGGATGACGCCGGCCGCCAGGGCGAAATTGAAATCGTAGTAAAGCGTCACGCCGAGCAATCCGGCCAAAACTACCAAATAAGACATCGATAAGATCCTCTTGCGAAAAGCGGGGGCCGCGTTCATCAACCGATGAACATCCATCCCGGTCGCTTTACCGGCGAACCGACCCTTTCGGTCAAGACCGCCCCCAAGATAAAGCTCTATCGCAAACTTGTCTTATTTTCCGGCAAGTGCAAATCAAAAATCGCGGTGTACGCCGTAAAACCGGCATATTTCACCGAGACGGTACCGGCCAGCGCGGCGGATTTGAAGTTCAATGATTCTGGAGCACCCGCACCAGCGAGTCGTAACCAGTGCGTCGTAGCCACGCTCGCGTAGAGCGTGGGGAAGTGCTCACCCGCGTCACCACACCCCACCAGACGTGGCTCAAGGATCGCTAGCGCGAGAGATCGCCGCAGACAATTTCCTTGTCGTTGCGGGCCAACACCTGCCGATCGGCGAAGGCCGGGTGCGACCAGCAAACTCCGTCGCGGCGGCGGAGCTGTTCGGTAGTGGGCTCAATCAGCTTGGCGCGGTCGATCTCGTCGTAGCCCTCAGGTGAGAGCCGCGCGATGATCAGTTCGCCCCGTTCGTTGAATAGGAAGTAGCGATCCTCGTGCTTCACGAAATGGATCGTCCCCCAGCGGATTTTGGGGGTCGCGGTCTGGTCTTCCCAGACCCGATCGCCGTTCTCGGCCCGGAGACAACGGAGTTGGCCATAGCTGTCGACGCCGTAAATGTAATCCCCCTCGAAGACCGGGGTGCTGATGATCGACTGCAGGGCGTCGGTTTCGATCTCATTCGCGCCGACACGGTGCCACAGCTTCTCGTAGGTGGCGCGGTTCGGGTCGATCCGCAGCATCAACGAACCATCGTAGAACGAGGTGATAAAGACCCGATCGCCACTGACCACCGGGGTCGGCACGCCGATCGGCATCTTCCGAGGTGCCCAAGGGTATCGCCAGCGGACTTCGCCCCGGCGGGGATCAATCGCCGCCACGCTGTCGCCGGTCCAGCAGAGGACGAGGCTTTCGCCCCCTTGCTCGATCATGATCGGGGCGGAGTAGCCGGGCCGGTCATTCAGGGCTCGCCATACCTCTTCACCGGTCCGTTTGTCCAAGCCAACAACGCAGGCCCCGTCCGAACCGCCGATCTGCAGGATCAAATGGTCCTTCCAGATCAAAGGAGAGGCGGAGATCCCCCAGCCTGGCATCCGGATTTTGAAGTCGCGGTTTAGGTCCCGCGCCCAGATGACTGTGCCGGTATTGGCATCGAGGCAGTGGAGATTCCCCATCGTTCCCAGGGCATAGGCATCGCCGGAATCGATGATGACACTGGCCCGGGGGCCCGCCTGGTAGCTGATGTTCTCATAGGGGCAGTCGTAGGTGTGGGTCCACAGCTTGGCACCGGAGATTTGGTCGAAGCAGTGGACGCGTTCCACTTGCTTGGGTTCGGTCAGACGGTCGGTGACAAACACCAGCCCCTCCGCGACACTCGGCCCGCTGTAGCCCGCCCCGATCTCGGCCCGCCAAAGGATCGGAATTTTGCCATCCTCAAACCGGTCGAGGATGCGTCGCTCGCGCCACACCCCATCCCGCTGCGGACCGCGCCACTGCGGCCAATCGTCCGCGGCGGCGGTCGCCAGCGAAGTCAGTGAACCGGCAAGAGACCAGAGGGCGGCGCGTCGGCTGATCGGCATGGCGAAATCCCTTTGAGATTGAAACTTGGAATGACTCATCATAACGGGCGGGCCGAGCGATGATCAACCAAACTTGCAAATCCGAAGGAGAGTCTTCGGGGGATATACCTTCCCCAGGGACTACTTCGACGCCAGTTTGAGAATCGCGTCGAATTCCTTTTTGCGAACCGGCTGGACCGAGAGCCGCGAACCGCGCTTGAGTAGTTCCATCTCTTTCAGCGCGGCGACCTTCGCGAGTTCTTCCCGACCCAACGACCGGGCGAACTTTTCCTTGAAGCGGATATCGACCATGAACCAGCGGGGATTTTCCTGCGGGCTTTTGGGATCGTAGTGGTGGTCCTCCTCATCCCAGGCGGTGTGGTCAGGGTAGGATTCGCGGACCACTTCGGCCAGGCCAACAATGCAGGGTGGCTTGGCGTTGGAGTGATAGAACAGCACCTGGTCTCCCACACGCATATCATCCCGCATGAAGTTCCGCGCTTGGTAGTTGCGGACCCCGCTCCAAAACGTGGTCTGCTTCTTTTCGGCGGCCAAGTCGTCAATGGAGTACGACTCCGGCTCGGTCTTCATCAACCAGTACTTGGTTGGGGATGCTGTTTTGGCCATGAGGCGGTTTAGCGATCTCGCGAGGTGAACTGATGCCGTGAAAAAGGGGTCAGGACTCTTTTTAACAACCCGTCATCAATTGGTGAGCGTTTACCTAAAAAGAGTCCTGACCCCTTTTTCACTCGCCGAACGTGGCGCAGTTCCATTAAGCCTTGCCGGCCAATTGAGTCGTCCAGGCCTCCAGCATGGCAAACTGCTTGGCGAAGTCGTTCTCTTCGGTCCCCAACGGGCTCTTGAAGAAGCAGGAGAGCATCGGCAGCAGACCGGTCTCCCCGTTGCGGTGGGCCAGCTCCGCGAATCGGGCCAGGTCCAGCACCAGTGGGGCGGCTAGCAGGGAGTCGCACCCTTGCCAGGTGAACTGCATGACCATCGGAGTGCCGAGGAAGCCCTTGAAGTGGATGTGATCCCAGGCGGTTTTCCAGTCACCCATGCTTTCGATGTTCTCGATGGTGACCAAGGTTTGCGGCTGGTAGCCGAAGATTTTGCCGAGCAGCTTATCTTTGCTAATCGCCTTGGTCTTTTTGTTTTCCGGGTCGTCCAGCACCTTGGCGTCCATGTTGCCGAAGATGTTGTGACCGACCCAGCTCATGACGTGCAAATTTCGTTGGGCGAACATCGGGGCGAGGACGCTTTTGAGCAAGGTTTCGCCGGTCTTGCCGTCGTGCCCCATGTGGCAGGTTTTTTTGGATTTCGCCAGTTCGTCCAAGGCCGGTAAGGCGGTGCCCAGCGATGGCGTGAAGTTGACGTACGGGAACCCCAGTTCGAGCGCCGCGATCCCGTAAATGGAACTGGCCGGCAGTCGGCAGCCCTGTTCCTGTTCCAGTAGCGGCGCGAGTTCGCTCCAGGTTTTGGGAATACTCTGGATGTCGGTTGGCGGTTCGGTTGAGGCGACGTTCATCACCACCACGTTGGCCAAATGATTGGCCTGGGCGAAGTTGGAGATGTCCGTCTTCAACCGGTCGATCGCCTGACGCGGGGTCTCAGCGACCTGGCGGAGTTTATCCGAGGAGAGATCGGAAATCGCGTTGCCCACATTGAGCAGCGTGCCATCCACAATGTTGCCGTCGATCCGGTCGAGCTCGGCCCGGCATTTTTCGACGATCCGGCCATCGATAGCGCGGCTTTCGAAGACCAGCTTGAAGGCCTCGTCGATTAGTTTGGTGTCGCGGATGTCGTGGCCACCCACTTCAATATCTTCCCACGCCATCAGCCCCAAGTCGGCGAACTGGGGTAATTCGCTCACCAAGCCAAAGCTCTCGGTCAGGCCTTGTTTGAGGGCCGCGATGCCGACAATCGTCGTCGTGGCGACCCCACCTTTAGCTCCGACCAACCAAATACCAATCCGGGAACGTGCCATGGTGAATAATTCTTTCTGGTGTCGTTTTTGGGGGCGTATCTCAGGGGGTGGGTTGCGAAGCTCTGGGTGTCGCGCGGCTTCGCGAGGATTGCTCGAGTGGCGCGTAGCCCCCTAGGGAGCATGGTGGGGACTGTCTCAAAACGTCGCGGGCAAGTATCATCAATAGTTTGCTCAAACCACCCGCGTCGTCAAGCATTTAAACTCTCACGGCCCAATGAGGGCAACACCGGTGAGGGCATCACGAGACGACTCCCAGGAACGCCAGACGGAAACGAACGTCCCGGAGTCCACTTGCGGCGACGCGTCGGTGCTCAATTTACACCGCCACACGCTTCAGGTACACCATGTTCCAACAAGTTCAGACCGCTCCGCCCGACTCCATTCTCGGACTCAACGACGCCTTCAAGGCCGATACGAGCCCTGAGAAGATCAATCTCAGCGTCGGTGTGTACAAAGACGCCAGCGGGCAGACTCCGGTTCTTAAGTGCGTGAAAGCGGCCGAGCGGCGGCTGGTCGACTCCGAAAATACCAAGTCGTATCTGCCGATCGACGGTCGGCCCGATTACTGCCGCCTGGTCCGGGGTTTGATGCTGGGAGACGATCACGAGATCATCACCAGCAATCGGGCCGCCACGGTGCAAACACCCGGCGGAACCGGGGCGCTAAGGGTCGCGGCGGACTTCATCGCCCACACCTTCCCCCAGAGCACCGTCTGGCTCAGCCAACCAACCTGGCCCAATCACCCCAGCATTTTCGAATCGGCCGGGCTGAAGATCGCGACGTATCCGTACTTCGATAAGCAGACCAACGGGCTGGCCTTCGACACCATGCTCGACGCCTTAAAGCAGATCCCTGCTGGCGACACCGTCCTCTTGCACGGTTGCTGCCACAATCCGAGCGGGATCGACCCTACGCCGCAGCAGTGGAAGAAAATCGCCGATGTGATTGCCGAGCGGGGCCTGTTGCCGCTGTTGGACTTCGCCTATCAAGGATTTGGCGAAGGCCTGACCGAAGACGCCGCCGGGCTCTTGGAACTGGCTCGGCCTGGTCAGGAATTGATGGTGTGCAGTTCGTTCAGCAAAAACTTCGGGCTGTACAACGAACGAGTCGGGGCCCTGACCGTCGTGGCCGCCGACACCGATCGCGAACAAGCGGTCCTCAGCCAACTCAAGCGGGTGATCCGGGCCAACTATTCCAACCCACCGACCCACGGCGCGGCAGTGGTGGAGACCATTTTGACCGACATCCAACTTCGCTCGCAGTGGGAAGGTGAGCTTGCGGAAATGCGAAACCGGATCAACGGCATGCGCAAGCTGTTGGTCGAAAAGATCGAGGCCCTGGGGATCGACCGCGACTTCTCATTCATCGCCGATCAAAAAGGGATGTTCTCCTTTTCGGGACTCAACCCGGCCCAAGTCGACGAGCTTCGCACGAAACACGCCATCTACATCGTCGGCTCCGGGCGGATCAACGTGGCGGGGATTAGCGAAGGAAATGTGGATCGGCTGTGTGCGGGGATTGAAGCGGTTTTGTAACCGGGAGGCGGATCGCGGCGAGTTGACTTGACATTCTCGCGAAACTAGCCGCTACTGAATCGAAGCGGGTTCGTCCCGGGCCACCACGGTTCGGTAGCGGAGCGAAGGTCTTTAGTGGAAGCGAGGGGTTTCGCGATGGGACGGCTCAAGCGAATTCGAGTAGCCGGCTGGAAATCGATCAAAGCACAAACGATCGAACTAAGCCCGCTAACGGTCGTCATCGGCGCCAATGGTGCCGGCAAATCCAACCTCCTTTCGCTCGTGAAACTCTTGGGAGTGCTTTTCTCGGGGACGGCCGGATTCCGGACGTATGTGGGGCAGGCGGGCTATGCCGATAGCCTGCTGCACTATGGATCAAAAAAAACTCCGGCCGCCGAATTGGAACTGACATTCGAGGCACCCACCGGCGAGATCCGCTATTTCGCCCACTGGACCGCCGCGGCGGCCGGGATGTTGGTTTTTGCCGAGGAACGGGTCGAGCAACAGGCGGCCGATTCCATTGTCCCCGATGTAGTTGACCTTGGGGCGGGGCATTCCGAGAGCCATCTGGCTCAATTTGCGGAAGATGGGAATCCGGTCGCGCGGGCCGCGGTGGATCTGATCCGAGGTTGCCGCTGGTTCCATTTCCACGACACTTCGGAAAACAGCCCAATCCGTCAACCCAGCCAAGTCGAGGCCAATCGTTTTCTTTATTCCGACGCCGGAAACTTGGCCGCGATGTTGTACCTTCTGCGGAAAAAGCACCCCGCCGCCTATCGGCGTATTGGCGCTACCGTGCGTCAGATGGTGCCGGGATTCGAGGACTTTTCCCTGGAACCAAGTGCCTTGAATGAAAAGCAGATCCTGCTCAATTGGACTCACCAGGGTCAGGAATATGAGTTCGGGCCACACCAGCTTTCCGATGGTTCGCTCCGCTTTATCGCGCTGGCGACTCTGCTCCTGCAACCCCCGGAGAAGTTGCCCTTGTTGATCGCCTTGGATGAGCCGGAACTTGGCCTGCATCCAGCCGCCTTGGAAATTCTGGCGGGGATCATTCAGGGTGCCTCGCAAAATTGCCAGATATTGATCTCAACCCAATCCACGCAGTTTCTGGATTTTTTCGATCCGGAGGATGTCGTCGTCGTGAACAGCCACACAGGTTGTTCCGAGTTTGCGCGGTTATCTTCGGCCGAGCTGGGAGAGTGGTTGGAGCAATATACGCTAGGTGAAATCTGGGAGAAGAATATCGTGGGCGGGGGACCCTATCAGTGATCCGCCTTTATCTCACCGTCGAAGGACAAACCGAGGCGGAGTTTGCCAAGAACGTGCTTCGCCCTCACCTTCTGAATCATGGTATCCATCTCGCCGGTGCGCGGTTCACGGGGCTACATCGGCGACGAAGGGGCAGAATACCGCAGGGGGGAATTCTGGGCACATTTCGGCACGCATTGGCCGACATGAAGACGTGGATGCGCGACGACCGCTCAAGCGACGCACGCTTCTCGATGATGGTCGACCTGTATGGTTTGCCCAGCGATGTCCCAGGACGCGACGAGGCGCTCCGCAAGTCGACGGGGGCCGAACAGGCGATGGCCCTGGAAACCGCCCTCCTCAAGGAGATGGGCGATTCCCGGTTTATTCCCTACTACCAGGTCTATGAATTCGAGGCACTAGTTCTCACCGAGCCAGCTCAACTTGGTGAGGTCTATGAGATTCCGTCAGGCCGACTCGAAGCTCTGAGAAAAGCGTGCAACCGATACGAAGGGCCCGAAGAGATCAACCATGGCGAACATTCTCATCCCAAGGCGAGAATCAAACATGTGGTGCCGGAGTATGACGAAAACGTCGCCGGTCCGTTGATTGCGGGGGAAATTGGGCTCGGAGTGTTACGGCAAGCTTGCCCCCATTTTGGAGATTGGCTGCATCGATTGGAGCGATTGGGCCAAGCAATGGACTAAAACCAGTTTCCGATGCTCGAAGCGAGTCGCTGGCTCACCCCTCCACCACATCCCCACCCCACTCCTGAAATACCAGCCCTGGGATTTCGCGGGGGTCGGCACCTTTTCCGGTGGATAGTAGGGCCTCGCGGCACTCTTCGAAGGTGGCCTCTTTGCACCACGAGCCTTTCCGTTCCGGGATGGGGATGTCGAGCTGGATGACGCCTGGCTCGTCCCACATGAATTGCAGCGAGACGCCGACGGGGCACACGATTCCCAAGAAGGTGCCCGACTCGTGTGTGAGGGTGTCCCAGATCTCCAGAATCGCCTCAAGCGGGGCAAAGCCCGGGGCGTCGCTTTCGACTCCCTGCTCCGTGAGGGCATCGTGGTAGTAGTATTCCAAGGCCGGGCCGTGGGTGACCATGTGGTGGGGCTTTCGTCCTGAGGGGCGCGATTCGGGGTGAGGCGTTTGTTACTTGTCTTCGCCGGTTTCCAGGACCGCCATGAAGGCTTTTTGCGGGATGTCGACCGAACCGATCGACTTCATCCGCTTCTTGCCTTCCTTTTGCTTGGCCCACAGCTTGCGTTTGCGGGAGATGTCGCCGCCGTAGCATTTGGCGGTCACATTTTTGCGGAGGGCCTTCACTGTTTCTCGCGCGATGACGCGCGTGCCAATGGCGGCCTGCACAGCCACCTCGAACATGTGGCGGTCGATTTCGCTCTTCAGCTTTTTGACCACCGCCCGGCCACGGCGATCGGCGTCGGCTCGGTTGCAGATGATGCTGAGGGCGTCGACTCGTTTGGCGTTGACCAGGATGTCCAATCGGACCAGGTCCGCCTCTTCGTACCCGCGGATCTCGTAGTCCATGGTGCCGTAGCCGCGGGTCGAGCTTTTCAGGCGATCGTGCAGGTCGTAAATCACCTCGGCCAGCGGCAGGTCGTACACCAGCATCGCGCGGGTCGGAGAGAGATACTCCGTGCGGACATGAATGCCCCGCCGCTCGTTGCAAAGCTGCATCACCGGGCCGATGTAGTCCGACGGCTGAATCAGGCTGACGCGGACGATCGGTTGGTAGAAGGTTTCAATATCCCCCGCCTCCGGCACATCCTGCGGTTTGTGGATGTCGATTTCCTCGCCATCCTTGGTGACAACCTTGTAGGTAACATTGGGCGCGGTTTGGACCAGGTCGATATCGGCTTCCTGTTCCAACCGCTGCTGGACGATCTCCATGTGCAGCAGGCCGAGGAAACCGCAGCGGAAACCAAACCCGAGGGCATCGCTGGTTTCCGGCTCGAAGACGAAGCTGGGGTCGTTGATCCGGAGGCTTTTGAGGGCGTCTCGGAGTTGCTCGAAGTCTTGTCCGTCGGACGGATAAAGCCCGCAAAACACCATCCGCTTCGGCTCTTGATAACCGGGCAGCGGCGCGGCCCCTGCGCCCGATTGAGAGGTGATTGTATCGCCGATGTTGACGAGTTCCAGCGACTTGATATTGCAGATCACGTAACCGACCTGACCGGTATCAAGGACATCGCAGGCCTTGGGCCGGGGTGTGAACTGGCCCACTTCTAACACGTCGTGCTGCGTGTTTCCTTTGATGAATCGGATCTTGTCTCCCTTGGCCAATTTGCCGTTCATCACGCGGACATAGGTGATCGCCCCGCGGAATTTGTCGTAATGCGAGTCGAAGACCATCGCCTGGAGCGTGGCCTTGGAATCTCCCGCCGGCGCGGGGACGACTTCGATGATCTTGGCCAGCAGGGCATCGACCCCGGCTCCCGTCTTGCCGCTGATCCCTTGGATCTCGGAGGCGTCCAGCGCGAGGGACTGTTCAATCTCTTCGGCGACCTCTTCCGGTCGCGCGTGGACCAGATCGATTTTGCTCAGGCAGGGGACGACCGCCAGATCATGCTCCATCGCCAGAAAGGCGTTGGCCACGGTTTGGGCCTCGACACCTTGGAAGGCATCCACCAACAGGACCGCCCCCTCACAGCAGTTGAGCGAGCGGGAAACCTCGTACTGGAAGTCGACGTGGCCAGGGGTATCGATCAGGTTCAGTTCGTAGTCTTGCCCCTGAAACTTGTACCGCATGGCAACGGCGCGGGCCTTGATCGTGATGCCCCGTTCCCGTTCCACATCCATATCGTCCAGCAGTTGTTCCTTCATCTCGCGGGAGGTGACGGTCAAGGTCTTTTCCATCAGACGATCGGCCAGGGTGCTTTTCCCATGGTCGATGTGGGCGATGATGCAAAAGTTGCGAATGTTCTTCTGGTCGATACGTGCCATCGGCGTGAATATGGGGGTTATTGAGGTCGACGGGCGACGCCGTCTGGCAGTCGCCCAAAATCGGTGGTGTGGCCCCACAGGGGCCGGTCGACTCGCTTTTGTTCCGATTGGATCAAGGCGAATCGGTACCCGCGGACGGGAAGGGTCCGGGGAAACTCGCATTATATCGCATGAGGGCTACTTGGGGCAGTCGCGTTGGCAGGCGTTTCTCGCGGTTCCGGCGGCCCCCAAATATCCGGCGGCCCCACCCAGGATCGCAAAGTCGATCACCGTGTTTTCCGCGGGGACCGGAAACGCGCGGATTTTGATCTCATCCTTGACGCGCTGCAAAAATGCCCGGCCGACCGGAGAGTTATGGCCACCAAAGTTAATCGCACCCCCCAAAATAACGGCTCCGGGGTCGATCGTGTGCATGAGGGAAACGATGCCGATTCCCAAGTATCGGGCCGTTTCCAGGACGATGTGCAGCGCCAACTTGTCCCCTTTGGCTGCTTCCTCGGAAACCATCAGCGGTGAGACCTCTTCCCCGTTGAGGACCCGAGCCTGAAGCGAGCTGTCGGGCGATTCGGCTAGGGCTTCCAAGGTCCGTTTGATGATGGCCGTGCCACTGGCATAGGCCTCCAGGTGCCCCTTTTGACCGGTCGGGATTTCGCGGGCATCCTCCCCAAAATCAATGATGATGTGTCCCAGTTCCGAGCCGTGACTGTGTTCCCCTTCGATCAGGAGGTCGTCAATGATGATCCCACCCCCCACTCCGGTCCCGATCGTGAGCAAGATGCTGCTGCGAAACTGCTTGCCGGAGCCGACCCAGTACTCGCCGAAGGCGGCGGCATTGGCGTCGTTGGCGAAGACGACTCGGCGGCCCAGCAAATCCGCTAGGCATTTCTGAATCGGGAAATGGTACCACTGAGGGAGATTATGGGGTTCGAGCAACATCCCCCGCTGGATATCCATCGTGCCAGGCGAGGCCAGCCCGATGGCGGCGATGTCCTCTACCGTGTAGCCGATGGAGGCGATCATCTCACCAGTCACTTTGCTGACGCGTGCCATCGCGTCGGCAGGACCGCGCTCTTGGTGGGTTTTGATGCTGCGATAGGCGACAGTTTGCCCTAAGTCGTCCACCAACCCGATTTTGATGTTCGTTCCCCCGACGTCGACGCCGCAGTACAGGGGGTGAACTTCTTT
>JBBDIM010000194.1:0-4889 GCA_040880405.1 Pirellulaceae bacterium
GACTTTCACCCTCAAATTGTCAAACATGCCTGGCAAACCACTTCTCCCACGCTCTGCGCGAGCGTGGCTACGGGATTTGATCAATTCATCCCTACACCAAGTTCCAGCGTTTACGCAGATACCATTCACTCCCGAGCGCCGTCACCAACAGCACCAAGCACGCCCACGCGTCGTTTTGGGCTTCGGGCCAGACCCATTTGACTTGGACCTCCGTTTCGGTTTCCGGGGGTTGGCTTTTGATTTGTTCGATCAGTTGCGACAGCTCCTCAGCCACCCAGGTCCTTCCGCCTGCTTCGCTGGTGATCGCGGAGAGGGAGGCCATTTGCGAAGGTCGGGCCGAGGGGTCGGCGAGTTCCAGGTCTTGGTCGAACACGAAGAATTGGCCCCGGCCGGTGCCGATGCTTTCGCCATCTTTGGTGGCGGTCACTTCGATCACGTAATCTCCTACCGCTTCGCCCGCCTTGAGCGTCCCTTGTACGCCTTCTTCGGTCGGGATGGTGCGAACCGTTTGCCGCGTGCCATCCGGTGAGACCAGCTCCACTTGGTAGGTGGCGTCTTGGATTGTCTCGCCACCCAAGAGGCTCGCCCCAGCGGTAAACTCCACATTGGCCTCTGGGAAGAACCGCCGCTGCGGCAGGCGGACCCACACCCCGTCCCGCTGAAGGTCCTCCTTCTTGGCCAGCCACAAGATCGTTTGCCGCCAGAAGCGGCGGTGGGCCTCGGCCTGATCGTCCATCACCCATTGCCAGGTACTATCGGCGGCGAAGGCCAACGTCCGGCCCAGGCCATACTCTCCGGCGACCAGCAGCGGCACGTTCCCCTCGCCCCGCAGAATCGTCTGGGCCCGCGGTTTAATCCCGCTAAACCGGTTGGCCCCGGCCATCGGGGGCAAGGCGTTCCAAACGGAACTCCCATCCTCCGCGGTGCCCAGGTTTGTCAGAAAGTGCGAAGTTGCCGGAGCAAGCTTTAGCGGTCCCCGGAGATGTAGGTCCTCACGGATTGGGGCGTCCAGGTCTTGCCGCTCTAGCCGACCGATCTGTACCGGCAAAACATCGGCCAGCGGTGTTGTTTGATAACCGCCTGGTCCGTAGGTATTGAACCCTCCCAACATAATAAACCCCTTGCCCGATTCGATCCGTTCGGCCAGCAGGGTCATGGTCGGTTCAGAGAGGGCGTCGCTATCGAGGTCTCCGATGATGATCACGTCGTAGTCGCGGTCGCGGAGCTGTTCGGTCAGGTCGACCGGCCAGGCATCGCGGCGGCGGCGGTCGATCCACTGGAAATCGAGCTGCATGTCGGCCGACCCGGCGATCGCGCGGCGGAGGAACTTTTGCTCCGGCCGATCAGGCACGCGGCCCTCGACATATAAAACCTTGAGCCCGCCCGGCAGGACGTTGAGGTCCGCCACCAATTGATTGTTGCGAGTTACCAGCTCGCCATCTTGCGGCGGAACGTTGACGCGGAGCTTGAACTGCCCGACCTCTTCCGGGGTGTAGTCGAAGGTCAGGTCGAGCGTGTCGTCCGGTCGGTTGGCGGTGATGGTTTGGGTATCGACCACCTCCGACGTGCCGTCGGACGATTCGATTTCAAGCTGGACTTCAATCGGCAGGTTGGCGTAACCCTGGATCTTGAGCGCGGTTTTGATCCGCATTTCATTGTCGATAAACACCGTGAAATGATCCGCCAAGGTCTCAACCGCCACATCCCGCGCCTGAGTCGGATCGATCGCCCTCCCGAAGGTCACCGTGTGCAAGGGGCTGCCCAGCCGGGCCAGATCGCGGGCCGCTTGTTGCAGTTCGATTCGGGGAGCATAAACCCGCTGGGCCCCATCGGACAGCAGCACCACCCCGGCCAGCCGTTTGCCGATGTTTTGCCGCATCACAGTCGAAAGCGAACTGCCGATATCAGTGAGCCGTCCGGTCGGCTCTTCCGGCAAGACCAACGCCCCATCCTCAAACGGAACCTCCACGGCGTCCTCTCCGAAGCCGTAGACCAGCACATCGATGTTGTCTCCCAACCCGGAAAGCTCGCTCTCCAAGTTCCGCAAGGCCGCGGTTTGGGCGTCCCAGCGACTGCTCCCCCCTTGGGCATCGGGGACCGTCATGCTCCGGCTCGTATCAAACAGAATCGCCAGCACGGCCGATTGCGGACGCTTGACCGAACGAACCCAGGTCGGACGCAGCATCGCCAGCGCGATCAGCAAAATAGCCAAGCCCCGCAGCAAAATCAGCACCTGCTTCCGCCGCCAAGAGAGCTGTTGAAACGTCGGCGGCACCAACAACAGCGCAATCAGCCCCAGCACCAACACTCCCACCAGGAGGTAGCTCTCGAACAACGGCTGTAGGTACCAGTAGGACATGAAAGATATGGGGCGTTGTTAGTTGTTAGTTGTTAGTTGTTGGTTGTTGGTTGTTGGTTGAGTTGGGCTGGTGTGAAATTCGTAATTAGGTGGTGTTAAGACGCTCAATATGTCATTACTGCGAACGATAAAAACGGTTCGATAATAAATGTTCCAACCCGAAGACCAAGGCCATCAGGCACAGCGCCAACGGAAACAAGGGCAAACCGGCCCGAGCTTGGCCTTGCTGACGGACGATTTCGTCCGTCTCGCGCGCGACTTGGACTCGTTCGGGTCCGAAGATCCGTTGGATATCCTCCGCGTTGATCTGCGCTAACTGGGTGGCGGCCGGGGGTAGGTTGACGCTGAATCCCAAGGTCGCCCCGCCGCTCAAGGGGCGGATGCGGTATATGCCGACATGGTTGGTAAACGGCACGGTCAGCACACCCAAATCGGGTGTCACCTCTTGCGGATCGGTCCCTCGCGGCGTGAACAGCAGATGGGTTTTATCGACCTGATCGGCCGCCGTGGGGAGTGAGGCGGTATCTCCCGCGGTGAAGTTCACCCGGCGATCGCCCGATTGGACCGCGTATCGGGCCATCTGGTTCGAGAGCACAAAAAACGGCCAGGAATCGAACCCGGTAAACAGGCGGTTCCAGGGCTGGACCTCGGGGCCATCGGAGATCGAGGTGGTAAACGTGAGGGCCACACCCCGGCCGAGCCGCTGTTCGATCAAGGCCGGCATGTGGTTGTTGCTGTATTGGACAATCACGTTGGCGTCGTCGTCCAATTCGTCGAACGACCAGTGCCGCTCAACTGGAAAATCACGCCAGGGGATGGTCGCGCCGATCTCACGAAAGGCCGAGAGCAACTGGTGTTGATAGTCCGAAGGGGCCAGGTACCAGGTCCGATCCCCGGCCCGCCATTGCGTTGCCAAAGTGCCCGGCAAGAGTTGCATGGCGGCCTCGCCGTTCATGTCCTCCAAGCGGGCGTTGCGACCCAGGAAGGTCATCACGCCTCCCCCTTGTCGCGTGAACCGAGCCAGCTTTTCCCAAGTGGCTTCCGGCATTTTGGCGGGATCCAACAGGGCGACCAGGTCGTAACGCTCCAGGTCTTTGCGGTCGAGCTCGCTTTGCGGGATCACCTCGATATCGAAGGCGGCCCGGCCACTCTCGCGGAACGCTGGTGGGGCCAGCGCGTTGACCAAATCGCGACTAGTTGCGCCATTGCCTTCGACCACCAGCATCGGCCAAGGGGGCCGGACCTCCAGGCTGAACCACCGCTGGTTGTCGATCTCTAAGCCATCCTCGCCCACTAAGGTGACCCAGCCATGATGGATGCCGGGTGCCAAGCCGCCGAGGCGAAAACTGACCATCTTGGACTCGCCTGGCTCAAGCTCAATCGTCTGCCGATTACGGCGCGAGGATTCCGGGGTGATCAGTTCACCATCCTCGACTCTAGGTAGCGTATCGTCCTGCGTTTCGAGCATCAGCTCGACCGTCCGCGAGCTGGCCACGCCATCGCTGGAGATCTCGGCCTGGAGGATGATCTCGGAGTTTTCCGAGATGCTCTCTTGCGAGAGAGCCAAATCCGCGATCGCTCCGTTTTGTGGCTCGTCGACCCCGACGTTGATCAGGTAAGCCGGAATCCGCGCCGCCTCTTCCAGCGCGGTGCGGACCCGATTGATCCCTTGTTCCTCCCACGCGGGTCGGGCCAAGTCGCTGAAGAGGTAAATCTCCTTCCGCGCTAGTTCGTTCCCCTCGGCCAGTTGCACGGCCCTGGGAATCAGCTCGGCCAGCGACTCACCGCCGACGGAACTTTCCAACCGCTGGACCGCCTGCCGCGCCGCGCCGACATCACTAGCAAACAGCGAACCGCCACTCCGCTGATCGAGCACCGCCACTTCGCTCTCGCTGGGGAACTGGCCGATCAGCCACTCGGCGATCTCTTGGGCGCGTTCCAACCGGGTTTGGTTTTGGTGGCGGTAGAGCATCCTCGGAGACGTATCAAACACCAACACCGCCGCGACCGGGGCTTCCTGATCCGCCAGGAACGAGGCCTCTTCGCTGCCGAGCGTCACGGCGGCGATTCCGCCAGAGGTCAGCAGCATGAGCACCGCCGCCCCAGCCAGCACATACGCCAGCAGTTTGCGATCCCCCGCCAACCAACTCGCCAGGGCGATCAGCCCGCAAATGACGCCCAAGATTCCCAGGCCACCGACAGCGATCCAGTTGCCGATCGCCGCCGAGGCGACCCCCGGCCTGGCCAAGGCCAACACCAACAGGGCGACCACCAGGCACCGCAGGAGCAGCAGGATCCAATGTTTGAGTTGCAGTTTGCGCTGGTTCTGGACGTTCCGCCGCTGCACGAACCGGAGGGCCGGAAACTCGAACGGTTTAGGCTGCTGCCGCATGACCAGGTGCAGCACGATCGGAATCGCGATCAACAGGCCTCCCAGCAGCAGGCCGAAGTTGGCGAACTGCATGGCTTAAAACCTCGATTGGCGGCTGATGAGGTACTCCGTCAACGCCTTATCGAACGGCATGCTGGT
>JBBDIM010000194.1:4989-11005 GCA_040880405.1 Pirellulaceae bacterium
GCCTGCATCACCTGATCCTGATCGGCCAGCAGATCGGAAAAGACCATCACCACGCTACGGTGCTTGAGCATCGCGGCGAGTTGGATCAAACTCTGGGCGATGTCGGTCTCGCCGGTCGGCTTCAAATTGGTCAATAGCGAGAGGATATCCCCCAATTGTTTCCGCTTCGACTTCGGCGGCAAGCTGGCGCGGATTTTGGTGTCGAAGGTGATCAGCCCGACTGGGTCTTGCTGGTGGACCATCAAGTAACAGAGCGCCGCGGCGAGTGAGATGGCGTAGTCGAACTTGGTCAGTTCCTGGCGGTAGGTGTAGCCCATGGAGCGACTCAAGTCGACCGCCAGATAGCCGGTGATATTGGTTTCTGCCTCGAACTTCTTGACGTAGTAGCGGTCGGTCTTGGCGAAGACCAGCCAGTCGATATCCTTGGGGTCGTCCCCCGCCTCGTAGCGGCGGTGTTCGCTGAACTCCACGGAGAACCCATGATACGGACTCGCGTGCAGCCCCTGCAGAAAACCTTTGACCACAAACTGGGCGCGCAGATCGAGCCGGGAGATCTGGCGAATGACTTCCGGCTTGAGGTAGCTTTCCGCAGTGTTGGCCAAGGGATCGACTTTTTAGGATGGACCGTGAAAAAGGGGTCAGGACTCTTTTTCATCAGACGTGTTCCATTTGAGGACGGTTTGCGAAAAAGAGTCCTGACCCCTTTTTCACTCGCCCCGCTCAGGATTCAAACTTTTCGATCTTCGGTTCGGGGACTTCCGCGAGGAGCCGCTGGATGATGTCGACGTTGGTCATCCCTTCCGCTTGGGCTTGGAAATTGGTGCCGATCCGGTGACGCAAGACCGGGATCGCGATCTTCTTTACATCTTCGATCGCCACCGAAAAACGCCCTTCCATCGCGGCGACCGCCTTGCCGCCGTTGATCAGGTTTTGACCGGCCCGGGGACCCGCGCCCCAGTCGACCAGCTCCTTGACGAACTTGGGGGTCTCTTCGTCTCGCGGCCGCGTGGCCCTCACCAGCCGAGCCACGTATTTAATCACGTATTCACTGACGGCAACCGACTGCACCAGCTTTTGAATGTTGAGGATCGCCCGCGCGGAAAAAACTTTTCGCACCTCCACCTTCTCTTGCCGCGTGGTGCTGCTGAGGATTTTTTCCTCTTCGCTCAAGGATGGGTAATCGATGATGATGTTGAACATGAAACGGTCCAACTGCGCTTCGGGCAGCGGGTAGGTCCCTTCCTGCTCGATCGGGTTTTGGGTGGCGATCGTGAAAAACGGATCAGGCAGGTCGTACGTCTCGCGGCCGACCGAGATCTCATGCTCCTGCATTGCCTGGAGCAGCGCGGCCTGCGTTTTGGGGGGCGTCCGGTTGATTTCGTCCGCCAGCAGGATGTTGGTAAACACGGGGCCTTCCACAAAGCGGAAGCTCCGCCGGCCATTCTCGTCCTCTTCCAGGACGTTCGTGCCGGTGATGTCGGACGGCATCAAGTCCGGGGTGAACTGCACCCGTTTGAACTGCATGTCCAACACCCTTGCCAAGGTGCTGACCATCAACGTTTTGGCCAGGCCCGGCACCCCTTCCAGCAGGCAGTGCCCCCGGGTAAAGATGGCCGCGAACAGTTGTTCGATCACCTCGTCCTGGCCGACGATCACCTTTTGCAGCTCTTGCTGCATCACGTGTCGCTGTTGTTTGAACTCTTGAAGAACCTCTCCGAGGTTTCGCGTTTTCGACACGTGCCAGGGCCTTTATGGGGTTGATGTTGATCGTTAGACGATTGTAGGGAGCCTGCTGGTTTGAAACAACTTGCGACAACCCTTTGGTTGTGCCTTCTCCCACTTTGGTCCTACAATACATACGTCGAACTCCGGGGCCGAATTATGGAGTCAGTGCCGTGCGAATCTGGATAATCGGAGCAAGTCTCCTAATCGGATTTATTTGCCATTTCCAAGGGGAATTGCGGGCCCAGCAGCCGCAGGGTGTCAAACCGGGCACCCCAGTTACGCCGCAACTGGTGCGAGACGCCCTGGACCGCGGTATCCGCTATCTCAAATCGCAGCAAAGCCCCACCGGGACCTGGCCGGAATACAACGACCAATTGGGGGGTGTCACCGCCCTGGCGACGCTCGCGATGTTGGAAGCGGGCGTTCCGGTAGAAGATCCGGCGATCCAAAAGGCCCTGCGGGCCCTCCGCTCGCAAAGCGGCGACTTGCAGCCCAAGCGGACCTACGCCCTCGCCCTGCAAACCATGGTGTTTTGCCTGGCCGAACCGGAGCGAGACCTCGCCCTGATCAAAGCCAACGCCGCTACCTTGCAGGCCTTTCAAGTGAAGGGTGGCGAACGCTCCGGGATGTGGACCTATGGCTCCGGCGAGGATCGTTCGGCTGGTGGCGATAACTCCAATACCCAATTCGCCCTCTTGGCCCTGGATGAGGCGGCCGAGCAAGGGGCCGAGGTGAGCGAGCAAATCTGGCGTCGTTCGCTTGATCACTGGGAAGGCTCGCAAAACGCCAGCGGCTCTTGGGGCTACCTACCTCAACTCCCCGGCACCGGCAGCATGACCAGCGCCGGCATCACCTCCATGATCATCACCACCCGGCGACTGAGTGACGGAGACGCCAAAATCAATGGCGATGATGTGCAATGCTGCCAAGGCGAAACCCCCAACCAGGCGCTGCGCAAGGCATACTCCTGGATGGACCGCAATATGAGCCTCCGCACCAATCCGGCCGAAGGGCGCGGTAGCAGCATGCACCTGTTGTACTACCTGTACGGAATCGAACGCGTCGGGCGGCTGAGCGGGCAGCGGTTCATTGGCGAAAAAGATTGGTACCGTGAAGCGGCCGAACAACTGGTCACCTGGCAGGACAGCTTGGAAGGAACCTGGAAAGGGACCGGGGTGGTCGAAGAGCGAAACCCCCACGTCTCAACCAGCCTGGCCCTGCTGTTTCTGAGCAAGGGACGCCGACCGGTGGCGATCTCCAAATTGAAATATGGAGAAGGGACGCAGTGGAACCCCCACTCTCACGATCTGGCGAATCTCGTCCGAACGACCGAACATGCCTGGAAACAGCGGATGACCTGGCAGACGATCGACGCGGCCGCCATCACCTCGACGGAGGAACTGCTGCAAACCCCGGTCCTGTGGATTACCGGCAAGTCCAATCTCCGGCTGACGGCCCGACAGGAAGAAATGCTCCGCGAGTACATTGAGCAAGGTGGGTTCATCTTCGCCGAGGCAAGTTGTGGCGGGGAAGACTTTGATCGCGATTTCCGCGCGCTCGCGGCACGGCTCTTCCCCGAAAGCCAATTACGGCTACTCCCGCCGGATCACCCGGTTTGGTACGCCGAGCAGCCGGTCGACCCGCAGCACGCGCCACCCCTGTGGGGCCTGGACGCTTGTTGCCGAACCAGCATCGTCTACACCCCGCAAGATCTCTCCTGCTACTGGGAACTAAACCGCACGCGGCAGTTTCTCACCGACGCGAGCGTCTCGCAAACGGTTCGCGCCAAGGTAAAATCGATGACCACCGTCGGCATGAACGTGTTGGCCTACGCCACCGGACGGCAGCTTCGCGATAAGCTGGAAGTTGTCGAGGTCGACCTCGACAACGGCGTGCAAGACAACCTGGCTCGTAACGTCCTGGAGATCCCCAAACTGCAACACTCCGGCGGCTCGGACGACGCCCCGGCCGCGCTCGCCAACATGGTGAAGGTGGCTGGCGAACAGTTGAACCTCCGTTTCGAATCGAAGACCAAGATGATCGCCGCCGGCAGTTCGGAACTGTACCAGCATCCGATCTTGTTCATGCATGGCCGCCGCGACTTCCGCCTCAGCCAGAATCACCGCACGGAACTAGCCACCTACCTCAACCGCGGCGGCTTCCTATTCGCCGATTCGATTTGCGCCGCTCCGGAATTCACCACCGCCTTCCGCCGCGAGATGGCCTTGATGCTGCCCGACGCGCAGCTCAAGGAAATACCGCTGGATCATCCCCTCTACTCGGAATCGTTCGGCGGCTTCGACACGACCACCGTCGAGATGAACGACCCCCAGGCCCGCGGCGAAGGGGAAGGCCTCAACACCGTCCGCCGCTCGGTCTCACCCACCTTGGAAGGGCTTTGGATCGACGACCGCCTGGCAGTCGTCTTTTCCCCCTACGACCTAAGCTGCGCGATGGAAAGCGGCACCGCCCTGCAATGCCGAGGCTACACCAAACAAGACGCCGCCCGAATCGCGACGAATATTATTTTGTACGCGATGCATCAGTAGGGGATGAGTTCAATTACAAAGAGTCGGCGGTTGAGAAGTTTCGGCCGCGGTCCCTGTAATTGAACTTATCCCCGTTCATTCGCCGTGCAGGCCAAGCAATGCTCCACCTTGGTTGACGAGGAAAATCCGCCGCTGAGAATGGTGCGTTTGGAAGGGGATAAGTTCAAACACTGGGGCCTCGGACTCGGGGCAAACCGCCGCCTGCTTTGTAATTGAACTCACCTCCGTCCTCTCTGTGACCTCTGTGCACTCTGTGGCTAAAAAAATTCGTCCGCGGCATGGTCCTATAAATTCTCCTCCTCTCTTGGCAATTGGCCCGGCGAGCCTCCTAAGCCAAAGTTCGCCACTCGGGTGTCAAGTCGCTGCCGCTCTTCGAGGCTCATCTCCAGAAAATCAGCCGCGTCTCCAATTCGCCAACCCGCCTGTTCCAACGCCTTTTGTTTTGACGGTTCCACTTGACCATCCCCTTTTAATGACTCGGGCTCTCGGATACCAATGATTTACCGCACCTCAGTTTAACAAAATCGCATTACCATTTCCCCCAACCTCCAAGTCTCCCCTCATGCCAACTCTCGCCAATCCGGTTCCTCGGCTCTTCGCGGTGGAGCGGGGGATCTTTTTGATGCCTTCTCGGTTGGCGCTGGATGTCACGCGGCGGCAGCGGTTGGGGTTTATTTCGCATGCCCACATGGACCATGTCGGACGGCATGAGCTGGCGCTCTGTACCCCGGAGACCGCTGCGCTGGTTCGGTATCGGCTAGGGAAAATTACCGCGCGAGAGCTCAAATACGGCCAACCGGGCGAGATCGCCGGGCTGCGGCTCACGACGCTCCCCGCGGGGCACGTGTTGGGCTCCGCCATGCTACAAATCGAGGACCAGGACGAAACCATCCTGTACACCGGCGACTTTCGCCTCGGCCCCTCGGCGACCGCCCAGCCGGCCGAGTTGCCTCAGGCCGACTACCTAATCATGGAATGCACCTTCGGGCACCCGCGTTATCGGCTGCCACCCCGAGATGTGGCAATCGAAATGCTGCTCGACGGCGTCCGCGCCGCAATCCGCCGCGGAGCGACGCCGGTCGTGCATGCCTACGTCCTGGGAAAGGCCCAAGAGGTGAGCAAGATCCTGCTCGACGCGGGGATTCCTGTGCTTCAGCACCCGGACGTTTACGCGATTACCGAGGTCTACCAAACCGCCGGGTGTGATCTCTCCGGGGTCCGTCCCTATCAGGGCCAACCAGTCGCCGGAAGCGTGGTGGTGGCACCACCCCCGGCCCAAAAGGCGGCGCCGCTGGACGGGATTTTGCATCGCTGGCGGATCGGCGTCACCGGCTGGGCGATGGGTGGCAAACCTTCTGGCAAGTGGCAAATGGACCAACTCATCCCCCTCTCCGACCACGCCGACTACGACCAACTCCTGGAAACGGTCGAGCGGGTCGAGCCGAAAATCGTCTACTGCACCCACGGCCCGAAAGGTTTCGTGGACGAGCTAAAATCGCAAGGGCACGATGCGCGGTGGTTGGGGTGATGGTTGAAGACGGTACTCGGGGGACGTCGAAATATGTGCCGGGTGCCATGCCCACGCCCTCCAACGTGGGCATGTTTTCGCGGGTTGATTCTCCACCTGCAACGCCGCCCTGATAGAAATGTGAGACGGCGACCGAACTTCTCGGAAAAGACAGCATCTTCTCGCACTTCACCGGGCAGCTCGCGCTGCTCCGCTTTGAATGATTAATGAGTAT
>JBBDIM010000195.1:0-11001 GCA_040880405.1 Pirellulaceae bacterium
TCTCCAATAGCAATCGCTTACAACAAAAAATTCACCCAGAAGCCGGACGGCGTTGGGTGGCACTGTCGGCCCCACTCTCTTGGTGTGCCACTGGCCGGAGGCCAGTGCCGGAGAAAAGTTTCTTGTCAGTGTTAATCGGCCGATATGGAGGCTGGGTTTTATTGTCTTGGTTGCCGCCGTGTCGATCCGCTCGAAGCGCATTTTTTGAAACGCGGAGGCGCGGAGATCGCAGAGGCCCCCAGTGCAGGTTGCGTCTCCGCGCTCTCTGCGGCGCGTTAAAAAAGCAAAGGCAACCAGCCATGACCGAAATCGAAATCATTCAACGCCAAGTCGCAAAGCCGCCAGGACGCGAAGAGCGCCCATGGGATTTCTTTGCGTCCCTGCGTCCTGGCGTCTCTGCGTTTCCATCCCGGTTGCGCTGCTGGATCAATCGATGTTGGATTGGGCATGACACGACGAAACCCCGCCCGCATGAGGAAACAATCAACTTGACAAGCGACACAGTCGCTCCGCGTTTCAAATCCTTAAACTCAGACCGTCAATTCCCGCGCGATGTTTCGCGTCTGTTCGCGAATAAGGGCCGCTTTTTAAGTCTCTCGCAAAGCCGCAAAGACACAAAGGGGTTTAATTGCGCAGGTCCTGATATTTTTCGGCGCTTCCAGGCGAGGATATAGCCAGAAAACCTACCACCACCGATCGACTCTCCTCTTTGCGGCTTTGCGAGAGAAATTCTTTCTTAAAACCGACGCCAAACCGCCTCGGTTCTTATCCAGGCGGATCACGCAAATCGCCCTCGCCACGCTCTTGTAAATTTGGTTGCGGCCATTGGCCGCGCTGGGACGATTCGAGTCATCCGCGGTTTGCCCCGGCGGCCGCGTCACCCGGCATTGTCCGGAGGCAAACTGAATTTTCATGCCGCGGCATGCTGCCCGGGCTGTTATTTCTGCTCTGCCGACTTGGGCTCCGCCGACTTGGCCGAGCGTTTCCATATCGTGTCGAGCGATTTGACCGTCTCGTTCACGAGAACCTGAGCTCCCACGGGACCGACAACCGAACTTTCCACGATAGCACTGTAGCCTCCTCCTGCGACGCCCCGGACGGTAGGAATGTAGGAGCCACTGCCGCAGAGCTGAATTACGAAGGTCTGGATCGCCGGGCTCCGGGCTTTGATCTGAACACCGAAATCAGTGAACAATTCGAAGTCATTTGTCGCGATCGCGATGTCCCCCAGGCGGACGCAGCGTAGCTCCATCTCGAAAAACATCGGTTCTTTTTGTTGTTGCTGATAGCGTTGCACGACCGATCCATGCCAGCGCTCACTCCATTTGAAAGCTGGGTCTTTCGGGGACATGGCGGCAATTGCGTCTCGTGCGTTGTCGTGCTCGTCTTCAGTTACCGCTCGCAAGGGCAACTGGATCTTCTCGGCGTGATGCATGTGTACGACATCGGTGTGCTGATCCTGCTTCACCACTTCATAAACATCCTCCCAAGTCGCGACGATTCGGCGTGCCAAGTCGCTAACGCCATCCATTCCCCGCAGCTGGCGCATTCGTTGTTCGGCCTCCTTGCGATACATCTCGCGAGACGCTTGATCGCCCGCAGCACCGGTCCAAGCCAGGATCTGCACGTCCTGACCAAACTTTGATTTGATGCTCTCTCGAACAGGATGCCAGAAGTCCGCATCGACGGTTCGATTCGATCCCACCTCCTGCGAAGGGCAGGCGACATTGATCGCGGTGGCCATGAGTTGATCCTCCATGTTCCAAAAATAAAGGATTTCCACCCCATGATCTTCATTCCCCTCGAGACCGCGAAAGTCCGATTGATTCGTCCCACCATACATTTTGGCGGTTCCATTCGCATATACGGCCCGTCGATTCTGAGCAAGGACCGCGTGTCCCAAGCCCCAGGCCATCTTTGCCGGTGCGCGTTTCTCCCAGGCCTCTGTAACAATGTCCGCCAAGCGAGCCATCAGCCACGCGCGGTACTCCTCAGGCTGAATGACCCCTTCCTTCGGAATGTCGTACCGACCAGGCTCGCTGACGGGGCCGGTATGGGTGTGGGTTGCATTGATAATCAAGTTTTCGACAACTTCGTCAGGAACCCTACCATCGAGAAGCTCTCGGACTTCGTCGTAGAAAGATTCGCCCCCACGAATTGCAACCAAGTCGCATGTAACAAACATCGTTTGTTCCAGCGAGCGTTCCCCGTCGCGCGTTTCGACGGCCAGGGCCGTTGCGATGCAAGGAGTTACCACTTTTGTGGCAATTCGTAGGTGCCTTTGCCCAGAGAGGGCGACCGGTTGATCGGGCGTAATGCTTACTGAAGCACCACCGACGTAAAGCTGGCTCGCCTGACATCGGGTGTCGAAAATCGCGCAGCCGGCGACCACTACGACGATGCCAAGTAAAAGTCGAGGAAATCTCTCTATCATGGTGTCTGTTCCTGTGGCTAATTTCTGGCGGTTTGCGGTGTGGAGGGAAATGCCATGCGATACCGCGGCGGCAAATCGACGGGAGTGTTACGGATCGGGTTCGAATTACAGAACGTGGCGGGCCGATTCTCGGAAGAATTACGGGATCTCTAGCTGAAACTCGAGTCCTTCGATTTTGGCTGCGTTCAGATCGGCTGTCAGGGTACTTTTGCGGTTGTATTTTTCTGGAACATACTGCTCGGTTTCTTCGACCAGGCGATCGGGCGTCTCACTTCCCGAGCCTTCCGGCAATTTTCGTCCGGTCGGACGCGTCGCGCGAATTTCGACGCGTTGCACCCCTTGGCTGGGGCCGCGGTCCTGGGGGATCTGAAAGCTCCCTTGGACGACCTCGGCACCGACCGACGGGCCCGGTGTACCTGGCTGCGGCTTGAAGGAAATGTGTCCTTGCGGGAGCGGCTCGCCGTTGACATGGACGACGCCTGACACGTCGACGCGTGATAGCCCACTATCATCGTTCGAACAACCGAGCGTCAGCGCAATAATTACCATGCCCCAGAACCGTAATTGCAAAGCGGGACTTGCCATGATTTCTCGTTTCATGAAAGATCGACTAGATTTCCGTGAGTGAATACGCAGGCGCTTCAGAACGGGCCGACCACTTCGTGACCTCGCGGAGTTCCCAAGGCTTGCCAGGTAGACAGATCGACCGTCGAACTGACGAACCGTACGGAACCATCCATCAGCAGCGCCAAGACTCCGCCGGGATGCCGACTCCGGGCGGCCATGTTGATCGCGCGCGAGTTATGCGCAGCATACGTTCCAATGCAGGGAGCCAGCGGATCCTCGGGAAGATTCGTATCACACATCGACGTGCGAAGCTCATCGGGGACCGAGGAGTTGGGCGTGTTGTCGTGCTGGTAATGCGAACCTTCCGCATACGACCAAGCACCGCGGTATGCGCCACGCTGATCATACGGAACATAGACCGTCTCCGAGACGCCGACCGTGTTGGACGTGCCATCGGTCAGATCACGCAGCTTCATGCCGCTATTCTGATAGAAGATCCCGCGCGTATGCGAGGGGGGCAACTCCTTTTTCAGCAGGCCGATGCCTGCGTTGCTGACATAACTGTTCCGCGAACGACAGGAATGTCCGAATAAACTGTCGCCGTTGGAAGGGCATTGAAATCCACTGACAATCGTTCTCATAACGGCCGTCTGCGTGCTGTTGCCGCAACCGCCAAAGTCTGGACTCTTAGGGGCCGGAATTTGGTCGTACAACGCACCTTGTTCGATATACGGCCAGAGAAAAGCGGCGAACGTCATGCGGTCGGACAAGTTTGTGCCTTCGAGAATATGACCCGGTGGAAGCGACCCGAGCGTGTCGTGATAGTTGTGCAGGGCAATCCCTTGTTGTTTGAGATTATTATTGCAGGAGATTCTTCGAGCCGATTCGCGGGCTTGCTGAACGGCGGGCAGCAAGAGCGCGACCAGAACCCCAATGATGGCGATAACCACGAGTAGCTCCACCAGAGTGAAACCATAATTGAGTCGTTTCGACATGTTAAACCCTTTCAAGATACCAGGCATAGAGAGGAGAAATCCGAAAGCAACGCGCTACGATCCGACGGACAGCACGAGAGCCATCAAGGATGGGGAATCGACGACCCTGGGAGAGGAGACCTTCTGCGGCCAAGACCATCGCAGCCTCAGATCGCAAAATCCGTTCGATGTTGTTGCAGTGTACCAACTCCCCAGAAGTTCACCAACCATATTTTTTTCTAAAAGTTAATTTCCCGAGGGAGGCGGCCTGTTCACGGGGCGGGGCAGGTCTTTGGTGCTCGCTCTTTGCGCAGCGGGGAGGTTGGTTATCCGGCAATGCCCAACGAGATTGAAACGCAGAGACGCCAGGACGCAGGGACGCAAGGAAATCCCATGGGCGCTCTTCGCGTCCTGGTGTCTTTGCGTCTTTGCGTTGAATGATTTTGATTTCAGTCATGGCTGGTTACCTTTGCTTTTTTAACGCCGGGACGCCGGGACGCAGTGTCGCAAAGAATTTGAGTCGAAGTTCTCCGCGTCTGCGTTTCAAATCCTTAAACTCAGACCGTCAATTCCCGCGCGATGTTTCGCGTCTGTTTGCGAATAAGAGCCGCTGCTTAAATCTCTCGCAAAGCCGCCAAGGGGTTTCATTACTCAGGCCCTGATATATTTCGGCGCTTCCAGGCGAGAATATAGCCAGAAAACCTGCTATCTCGATCGACTCTCTTCTTTGCGGCTTTGCGCCTTTGCGAGAGAAATTCTTTCCTAAAACCGACGCCAAACCGACAAGCGACCGTGATTGAACGCGGATCGCCCTCGTCACGTTCTTCTGATTTTGGTTGCGGCCAAAGGCCGCGCTGGGTCATTCGTGTATTTCGTGGTTGAAAAAAGACTTGGAAAGAGAGCCGCGGATGGTCGTGGATTACCCTGGACGATCCCCAATCGCAAATAACCGGGCCGGGTGGCTCCCTGTTTCATCTCTTGCGATAATGAGGCTCCGAGTGACAAAAAGGGGTCAGGACTCTTTTTAGGTGCGCGTGTACCATTGGATTACGGGTCGTTAAAAAGAGTCCTGACCCCTTTTTGTCACGCCCCACTCGATTCCCGTACTGGAAAAATTCCTGTATGAAAATTACCCGGCTGGAAATTGAGAATTATGGCGTGCATGTCGAGCGGCGGTTGACGCTGTGTGATCGGTCGTTGCATGTGATTCATGGGCCGAATGAGGCGGGCAAGTCGACTTTGCTGCAGATGATTCGGGACTTGCTGTTCGGGTTTGGGGCGACTCGGTCGCATCCGTTTGCCCAGGGAAGCGTGAAGCAGAAGACGCTGGCCAAGGCGACGGTGCTATTGGCTGACGGACGAGAGGCGAACATCCAACGGGCCGCCGGGACCAAGGGGACCCTTACCGGTAGCTTTTCCGCTGAGGGGGGCGCGTTCGACGAACCGGCCTGGCAGCAGCTTTTGTCCGGGGCGGATCGGCGGCTGTATGAGAATGTGTTTGGGTTTTCGCTGGCGGAACTGACGGCCGGAGAGGAGACGCTCAAGCAATCGAGTTTGGATGAGGCGCTGTTTGGTGGTGGGTTGGGTCGGCTGGGTGAGTTTAAGCAGCGGATCGACGGGCTCAATCAACAGGCGGAAACGCTGTTCAAGCCGCGGGGTCAGAACCAGGTAATCAATAAGTTGCTAACGGAGGTCAAGGACTGCCACGCCAAGCTCCGCGAGGCGACGCTGCGCCCCGCCCAGTACGACGAATGGCGCCGCGAGGCGGATCGGCTGCAACAGGAGGAAGCGGCCACCAAGGCGAACCAGCACGCCGCCTCGCGGCGGAAGGGGCGATTGGAACGCATCCGCCGAGCGTTGCCCATCTTCCGCCAACGGGAAGAACTGCTGCGGCAATTGAAAAAGCTGACCGAGCAGGACCAGGGGAAAATCGACTGCCCAGGCCAGATTGTGGCGGGCTTCGCGGCGGAAAAGGAGCGCGAGCGGCAACTGCTCAAGGAGATCCAAACCGAAGAGGCCAAGCTTCGTCGGGTGACCGAGCAGCGGGACGCGATTGAAATCCCCGAGCTGCTGCTAGAGCAAGCGGCCGAGATCCGCGGGTTGGTGCAGGCGGTCGAGCAGGTGCGGGGTTATCGGCATGATATTCCCCTGCGCGAGCGGGACCATCAAGGGGAGTTGGCAGCCGCCCAGCGGTTGATCGCCCGGGTTCATCCTGATTGGACGCTGGAGCAGCTTGCGGACCTGCGGCTCAGCCTGGCCGAGCGCGACCAGATTCAAGAGCTGGCTCGGCGGCAATCGGCCGCCCTCATCCGTTTGGAAGATCGGGCTAAGGCGTTAGAGAAAGCGACGCGAGATCAGGCGAAGCTCGAGCGGCAACTGGCGGAGCTGACCTCCCCCGCGGGGGCAAACCCAAGCGATCTCGCCAATCAACTGCCGCCACCGAGCGGCGGGGTTCAACCCCGGCGTTCAGCAGACGCCGGGGCTCAGCCTCACCGTTTTGTAGACAGCGGGGTTCAAGACGGCGGGGTTGAACCCCGCCGCTCATGGGCAAATCCTAGAGCTCTTGCCGATCAACTGCCGCAGTGCCGTACCTGGTGGGAGACCCGCGAGCAGCGGCAACTCGACCTGCAAGCGAGACAGCGGACCTGTGAGCAACTGGAGAACCAGCTCCGCCCGATTTGCCCTGCACCTACGGAAGCAATCGGCCAGTGGGCGGTCCCTGCCGAAGCGACCCAAAAAACGCACCAACAGGAGTTCCAGCGGCAGGCGACCCGGCTCCGTGATGCGGAGCAGCTGGTAGGGCAACAGCAAACGCAGCTTCAGCTCAAGCAGGATGAACTGCAAAAGCTCGATCGGCAGCATCGGGTGATTACCCGGGAAGAGCTTGACCAGGCGCGAACTGCGCGAGACACCACCTGGGCGGAAATCCGCACGGCGATCTTCGAGCCGACGCCGCCGATTGCGCCGAGCGAGACTACGGTCGAGCAAGCGGAATCGCTAACGCGGCTGATCACCGAAGCGGATGGTTTGGCGGATCGACGCCAACAGGACGCCACGCAGATCGCCCGACGGGATGAGGTGGTGGGGGAGATCACCGCTCGCGAAAAGAGTTTGGCCCAAGCAGTGGAAGCTCTCGCCCAGGTTCAGGAGGAAGGGGCCAAACTGCAAGCGGCTTGGCGAGCCGAGTGGACCGACTTGGCGGTGGAGGTCCGTAGCCCGGATGAGATGCTGGCCTGGACCGCCACCCTGCGGCAACTGGTGCAAGAGCAAACCGCCCGGGCGTCGGTTCGGGAAGAGCTTGCGCGGCTCGATCAGCGGATCGAGGAATTTTTTCGGCAGGCGGAGGAAGCCTTAGCGATTGAGTCGGCAAGTTCGCCCGACGAGACCCTTGCCCATATCGCCCAGGCGATTGACGAGGCCCGGGCCGCCGAGAAGAACTACGAAAAGCTCCATTCGAAGCAAGAAACCTTGGCGGAGGACCACGCCGAGGCGGCCAAGGCCCACGCCGCAGCCGAAGCGGAACTGGCGGAGATCCGCTCAGCCGCCGAGCCCCTGCTCGTGCGGTTTGCGGAACTTGACGCAGACAATCTCGACCTGGCCAACCGCGTAATCCAGGCGGTGGAGGAGGCCCGGGACAAGCAGACCGCGGCGCTCGGCATGGCCCAGCGAATCGCCGACATGCGAAGTGGGCTGGCCCAGTTCACCGACCGCGCCAACCAGGTGTTCACCGCCTTGGGGCAAACGCCGGGTGAAGTGCCGATCGAGGAACTGGTCCACCAACTGAGCGATACGCTCGACCAGGCGCAGCAGGCTCGGCGGGAGTTCGAAACCTTGGGCAAGTCGGTCGACGCCGCCACGGCCGAACTGGCGGAGCATCGCGCCGAACAGCAACAACTCGCGGCCAAGCTGGCCGATTGGCGCAAGCAGGCGGGGGTCGCCGACGACGCGGAACTAGCGGCCCGGATCGACGCGGTTAACCGGCGGAGCCAACTGGAAGAGGAGCTTCGCGGGCTGGAAGTTCGCTTGGCCGAGGCGCGGGAAAGCGAGGAGGAAGGGGAGTTTCTGAAGGCGATCGCCCAGGCCGATGCCGATCAATTGGAGATCGACCTCACCGAGGCCCAGCAGCGGTACGACAAAGCGAACGAGACGGTGATCGATATTAACCGCCAACTGGCGCGGCTCCAGATCGACCTGGAAGGGGCGGACGATTCCGGTCAGGCGATCGCCTTGCAGGGACGGATCGAGGAGCTGCAAACCGAGATCGCGCTGCGGGTCGACGAGCTGTGCCCCCTGCTGATTGCCCGGAATATGATCGACCGGGCCATCGCCGATTACCGCCAGCAAAACGAGGGCTCGCTGTTGGCTTCGATCAGCGAACTATTTTCGCGCCTCACCCTGGGCAACTACACCCAGGTCGAGCGGCGGCTGGACGAAGCGGGCACGATGGTCGCCATCGACCGCCACGGCCAAGAGAAGACTGCGGACCAGCTCAGCACCGGAGCCCGGGAGCAACTGTACCTCGCGTTTCGCCTCGCCTACATCCGCGACTACTGCGGCCAATCGGAACCGCTGCCGCTGGTGATGGACGACATCCTGGTCAACTTCGACGACGAGCGGCAAATCGGCACGCTCAAGGTGCTGCTGGACTTCGACCCCCGAGTGCAAATCCTGCTGCTAACCTGCCACGAGGCGATGCTGCAAAAGGTGAAAGACCTGGATCCAGGGGCGACGGTGACGAGCTTGGCGGGGTGAATTGCGATCCCACGAAAGGAGCGTTGGTTCGTGGGGCTATCAATTTTCGACCGCCAACGTTGAAATCTGATGGAAATTCGCTCGGTTTAAATCCTAGCGAGAAGCCTTTTTTCGCGGGTTGCTATTCGTGTCATTCGTGTGTTTCGTGGTTGGAATTTGAACTTGGCTTTGTCCGGCCAAGTCGAATTTAAAGAGTTTGAAACGCCGAGTCGCGGAGAGCTCAGAGGGATTTTCTCTGTCAACTTTTGCTCTGCGTTAAAAAAGCAAAGGCAACCAGCTGAAATCAAAATTATTCAACGCCAAGTCGCAAAGACGCCAGGACGCGAAGAGTGCCCATGAGACTTCTTCGCGTCCCCGCGCCCTGGCGTCTCTGCGTTTCTATCCCGTTCCACTTCGAAGTTCTCGTAGCGTCTTTACGGGCTCACGCCATTGATCGTCCGACCGGAAGCCACGAAATCGGGAAGTTGTTTTCCGCTCTCTCCTAAACGGCGTTGCCCATGAGACAGAGGTCCACTTCAGCGACGGCGGATCTTCCAGCCTCGGTACATGCGGATCACCTTGGCCCAGCACCAAGAAGAAATGCGGTAGACTCGGGCCCTGGCCCAATACATCAGGCTGCCGCCGGCCAAGCCCAGGAGATACAGCCCGAACTGCTGATTGAACCAGATCGCCCCGGCGAGCAAAACCGCGGTGAGGATGCCCAGCACGGTGCGGCTGATTTGCCGCGACAGGGCGATCCACCAGGCGAGAAACCCCAGCACCATGCCGAACATGATCGGCATGAGAAACGCCCCAATCGCCGCGGCTTGCCCTACCAGCATCAGCAGCAGCGGCAGGGCCAGCATGGCCACCAGAATGCCGGCCCAAATCCGCGCGACCCACGGGGCCTCGTAGGTGACGGTCAGATATCGTCCCGCTCCGCGCTTGCGCGCGGAGACCAAGCCAGGCCGCCCCGGAGGCTGGCCCGTGCCGGGTCGGTTCTCGGGACGTGGCAACATGGCGAGGTGTGCTACTGGTACTTCGCGCTACTGAAACTTTGCCGTCCGGGCCTCGCGGACCGCTCGGGCCGCGTTATCGGCGAAGTTGTCGATTTGGTTGAGGCCCCGCAGCAGCATCGCGTGACCATCGACGACCACATCGTCGACTTCGGCATCGTCCAGGGTCCGGGCCAATTGCGAAAGCCTGGTCGCCTGATCGCGAAGCCGCTCGACGACGTTGCCGATCCGTTCGCCATTATAAGGTTCCTTCCGCGGAACACGATCGGTAGGGCTCGCGGGCTTGGCCGCGGTCTTGGTTTTTTTCTTTGCCATCGGTTTTTCGTAATCTTAAGGGCCGAGACGGTCGACGCGATAAATCCGGTTGGTCCACGGTCGGAGACCCGTGGGGGGACAACGAGAGGAAACTAACCGCCAGAGTAGCGGATTCTATACAACTTGTAAAGTTTTTCCGACCAAGTACTCAATCGCAACTGAATAAAACCGGGAAAGGTCGGTCGCGGGGTAAATCGGAGAGGGTTCACCCGACTGCCAGCCCCGTCGATCAGCAGGCACCGCCATCCAACGGCCCGAAACCCGAAGCGAAACAAATCGGCCGATTCATTTTCTCGCCCCTCCAATTCCCCCTTGGCGGCTTGGCGAGGTTTCCCGTTTTAAAATCTCTCGCAAAGGCGCAAAGCCGCAAAGGGGAGAACCGATTTCCGGTGGTAAGTTTTCTGGTTACATCATCGCCTGGAAGTGACGAAAAACGTCAAAGACCTGGGCGATTAACCCCCTTTGCGTCTTTGCGCCTTGGCGAGAGAATTTTTTCCTAATCCCCACGCCAAGCCAGGGATGCCCTGTTCCGTGGGTGCCATGCCCACGCCCGGAAAGCGTGGGCATGTTTGGGCGGGAAAAATTTCCCAACGGCAACCCCCATCATCAACCACCAAATCAGCCAGCATGAAAAACCAAAACCCTCGCCCACATTGAACCGGTGAAGACTCCACCCACTCTGCCCGCTTAAATCTTATCCGTGAAATCAGTGTAATCCGTGGTTAGATTCTTCTTTTTTGAACCACGGATTACACTGATTTCACGGATGGTTTTCACTGCGGTAAGGCAACTCGCGGTTCTTTTTTTAACCACGAAACAGACGAATGACACGAAAAACAACCCGCGAAACAGCCGCTTTCTAGGTTTGAAACGCAGAGAAGAACATGCACGCGGGTCCTCCGCCGCTCGGCGTTAAAAAAGCAAAGGCAACCAGCCATGACGGAAATCGAAATCATTTAACGCC
>JBBDIM010000196.1:0-10978 GCA_040880405.1 Pirellulaceae bacterium
GACTTTCACCCTCAAATTGTCAAACATGCCTGGCAAACCACTTCTCCCACGCTTTGGCAAGCGTGGCTACGTGATGCTTGTACCGTGGAACCAGCGGTCGCGGAGGGCGAGGAAGCAGGGCAAGAGGATGCTGCGGACGATGAATGTGTCGACCAACACGCCCACGCTCAGGGCGAAGCCGATTTCCACCACGCCGAGCAAGGTTCCCATGCACATCGAGGCGAAGGTGCCCGCCATGATCAGGCCGCAACTGGTGATGATGCCGCCGGTCGAGGCGATCGCGAACGGCAACCCCCGCCGCAGTCCCTTGCGGCGCTGTTCCTCGAACACGCGCGTCGCGAGATAAATGTTGTAGTCCTGCCCGATCGCGACCAGGATGACAAACAAGAAGAGCGGCACCTTCCAGTCGAGCGCCTGAAACGAGTCGGGGTACCAGGTCGAGAAAAACCAGACCGTGATCCCCAGCGTCACGTAGTAGCTCAACAGGACGCTCAGAATCATGTACGCGCAGACCAATGGCTTGCGAAGGATCGCCAGCAAGACCAGGAACACGGCGATCACCGCCCCCAGTTCAATCCGCCGCGCGTCGTCTGAGGTGACCTGCTTCAAGTCCCGAATCGAGGCGGTGGTGCCGGTGAACCCGAAGTGGGTCTCGCGCCACAATTCCGACCGAGACTGCCGCGCGGTTTCCAGGTTCTCACCAATCCGCCGCAGAATCGCGATCCCCTCCGCCGAAAACGGATTGGTGTCGATCACCACGCGAAACAGGGCGACGCGGCCTTGCAGCTCCGGCTGCTGCGTGAGAAAGAATTCCTTCGTGCGGTGATGGTTCTTGAGAAACAAAAGGCGTTGTCCCCGGCGGTTGAACGACATCGCGGCGGGGGGGGCACCCAGTGGCTGCTGACTGGTGAACACTTGCCGCACGCGGGGATCAGCGGCGAAGATCTCGCGCGAGATCTCGGCGATCATCGCCTGACCTTCCGGCTGTTCGAAGAGTGCCTCACTGTGTTGGGCCAAGATCGTCAACGGGCTGTTCTCACCGAGGGGGAAATGCTCGCGCATCCGCAGGGCGGTCGCCTTCGCGGGCCGCGCACTGTCCAAATCGCCAAACAGATCGTACGAGACCTCCACCGCGCGGCCGGTCGTGATCCGCGCATATAAACTGGGCCAGGCGGGGATCAGCAGAACCATCAGCGACACCGCCAAAATCCGGCCCGGGTAGCGGCAGACCAAGGCCGCAATCCCGTTCCAATACGGGGAGTTCGCTTCTTCCTCGACGCGCGCGTTGAAACCTTGATGCGGATCGCGCCAGGGCCAGAACAGCAGGGGGGCCAAAATCCGGAGCAGGGCCGGGGCCAAGGTGAGGCAGGCCAGCAGGGTGACCAGCAGGCAGAGCCCGATCGCCGGGCCGCTGTTGCGGTACTTTTCGAACTGGGCGAACGACATCATCCCCAGCCCAATCACGGTGGTAAAGGCGCTCGCGGTGAGGGCCTCGCCGACGCCTGAGACCGCCTTGGCGACCGCCCAGTCGTGGTTCAAGTTTTTCGTAAGCTCTTCACGGTACCGCGCAATCAGGAACAGACAAAAGTCGGTCCCCGCCCCAAACAGGATGACCACAATAAAGATCTTCGAGGTTTTGAAGACCTTAAAATCCCATGCCTCCAGACCGGGGATTTGATGGACCTGGGTCAGGAGGGCAACCAGCCAGGTGGAAACAATCAGGGCGACCGCGATCGAGCCCAGCGGGATGACGAGCATCATCGGTGCGCGGTAAATCACCAACAGAATCAAGACCACCAGCAGCACCGTATAGACCTCGGTGTTGCGGATACTCTCCTGGGCGGCCAACAGCATCGCGCCACCGACGGCGGCGTTGCCGGTCAGGCCGATGTCGAGGTGGCCGAGGCCATCCTCAGTGGCCTGTTGCTGCCAGGGGGCGATCGCTTGTGTTAACTCTTGGACAATGCGGATGTTTTCCGTCGCGGCGAATTCGTGCCCTGTTTCCAGGACCACCAGCACGGCGTGGCCGTCTCGACTTTTGAGCATCGCGCCGCGGCCCGGGGTGTGCCGCGTCAGGACATCGATCAACTTCCAGTCAGGCGGCTCGGCCGGAGTGAGGGCGGGCTCAGTCCCTTCGAGTTGCGGATTGACGGCGATCGCCTGCTGCCGGTACCTGGCCGCTGTGACGGAATCTCCTTCGGCCTGATGCAACCAGGCAAGGTTCCAGAGGGGCTCCCACAAACGAGCATCCGAGAGCGCGGCCTCTTCCCAGGTTTCCTTGGCCCGTTGCGCCGGCGTAGGTGCATCTTCCGCTGCGACCGGGGAGGCGTTCTCCTTCTCCAGCCAAACACGCCCCAGCAGATTCAGAAACGGGGCGGCCACGCGATCGGCGAATTTGAGGTCCTCATCCGCTAAGGGGGCATCCTCTCGGGCGATCACCACCACGAATTGGCTCTTCCCTTCGTTGCCGGGAAAGGCCTCGGCAAGGGCTTTTTCCGCCACAACACTGGGGGCGGTTTCCGGCAGAAAAGCGAGGTCGCCATCCAGCGTGACGTCATCCCAGTGGGGAGGCGCAAACCGCGCGCACACCGCCAAGGCAATCCACACCAGGAGGATCGCCACGCGATACCGAACGACCAATTGGCCCAATCGCTGGAACAGCAACCGAAAACTTTCGAGAGAGCGACTACCGTTGCAAGGGGAAGTCTTAGGTCGGGCAGAGGTGCGCTATTTCACCCAACCATCGTATCCGGCATTTCTCACCAAGCCAAGTTCGGCGGAGGGTGATGGCCGAGAATGGAAAGCTCCCAGGGGATGAGTCCCCTCGCTTCTCATTTCAGAAAATGAAAACCCGCGAGCCGATTCTCCAACACGGGACTTATCCCCTTCTCGTGCAACAGGCCAAGGGCGGCTCTATTTTCAACCCGCCAGCAGGGCAAGCCGTTCTCGCGATTCCCCCACGGTCTTGGCGACCGTGGCTACGTGAAGTCTTGCTCAATCGCGGATCCATTCTCAACCGCGCACTCACCTCCGCGCGGCGAGGGGGATAAGTCCAATTATCGCTGGGCCCACGGGTCTGCGGGCCCTGCCATTTCTAGATAATCGGACTCATCCCCTGCGAGGGTACGCCATTCTTTTACCGGAACCACAACAGGCCAAAATTTTCTGGGCGGGGTTCTAGGCTGGGTGGGGCGGTCCAGCTTTGCAGGCCGGTGCCGATCGCGATGCGGTCTACGTCCAGGCCCCACTGCGTCCCCAGCGGCGGTGGTTCCGCGGTGAGGTCGGCCAGACGGATTGCCGCTTCGATGGTCCAGACGCCACCCTGCTGGTTCGAGGCGACGTACCAAGTGGGATTCCAGGTGGGGTCGCCGTAGCAGGACTCGTGCGTTTGGCCCAGGTAGTCGACACTGAGCTCGTACCACGTGCCGTAGTCTCGATCGATATCCAGCCGAAGCACCACGCGGTCGTTTTTGCTGATATCGGCGTCCCGGCTGCGGGGCGTTTCCAGGGGTGGGGCGTACGTCGAATCGGGCGCGTTGCGGCAGCGGATGGCGACGTATAGGAACTCCGGATCGTGACAAAACAGCGCGGCCGCGGGCCAGGTGGTGTCCGCTTCGCCGCCAGCACCTTTTAAGTCGATCGGCCGAGCGGCCTGCCAAATCGGATCGTCCAGTCGGCCATCCAATCGAGGTGGCGAGGTGGCCGTCAGGCACGAGGCGACTGGCAAATCGTGATGACCGTGCCCTCGGTTCATGATCATCTCCGCCTGGACGCGTTCGTACCACGGAGACTCCTCACCCTGGGCGATAATCCGGGCCAAAAACGACTCCGCCTGGCGGCTCTGTCCGACGTCGGTGTGCAGGCGTTCCAGGGAGAACGCGAGGGCCGGATCGGACAACAACCACGGCCATTGTCGCTGGGCCTGGTTCACCACGGCCATGCCACGGTTGGCGGCCGAGGTCGACTGCGTGGAATGGGTCTCGGTCTCGAACGATGCCTGCTGCACCGGTGGCGAGCCTGCCGAATCTGGCAGCATTGGTTGCCCTGCCAACTGACGCGCGACCATCGGTGGGGAATCGGTGCCATCGGCCAGGTACCGCTCGCGGCACTCTCGGCTGGCGTAGTAGCGAATTAGCCACTTGGCGGACAGGGACGCCAGCGGGCTCTGCGGGTAGTTTTGGATTAATTGCGTGTGCAGGTCGGCGGCCATCGCGGCCTGCCCGGACCTCTGCAAACCGGTCGCGGTTTGGCTCAAGACCTCCGCTCCACGATTACCAGGCAGCTCCTCGGCGATTTGCCCAACCTGTCCCATCGCCGCGGCCTGACTCACCGAGTTGCCGGAGACGTTTTGGATGATTCCTTCCAAGTTCCGACGCTTTTGCGCAAGCCGCTGCAGGGCCGCCAGATCGATCAGCGGCGGGACCAGGTCGGTCCGGCGGCCGCTGGTGCCTGGCGGCATTGAGAGCCCGGAAAATAGGTCGCGTCCGGCGGTTTCGTCGGTGGCCAAGGATCGCAGCAGGTTGAACTCCGTGACCATCGGTCCGCCGTTGGCCTCGCCGGTTACCATCCCCCGCGGGGCGGCGGCGTGTTCGGCGATCGACATCCCGAGCGTGGCGGAAACCTGTGTGCAGTTGAGACTGATGGCCCCCCGGTCGCCCGGCGGGATCGCGCTGAACGCCTTGGACGCCCGCCAAGCGGAGAGTCCCAGCTCCGAGATTTGCTCGGGGTACTCTTCCGGATCGGCCGCTTTCTCGATCGCGCTGATCACCAGTTGATTTGTCAGGTAGGGAAGGGGTGCGCCTCCGCGGGGATCGGCGTAGTCGGTCACAATGACGGAGGGTCGCCATTGGCGAATCCGGCGGACCAGGTGACGCTGGGCTTCGGAGACCCCTTGCCCGTCGTAGGCCGCGTTCCAGCCCTCGACCAGACGTCGCCCCTCCAGTTGAAGCTCTGGGCTGTTCATCGGGAAGCGCCAGTTCTGGATGCCGTGGCTCCCACCGGCGATGAGGGTCGCGGCGTGGATGGGTGAGTCGACGATCGCCCGGCCATCGGCTCCCGGCAGAGACTTCCCGGAAGTGGGCCGGCGGGGGGCGTCAAATCGGTTGAGGACCTCTACCACCGTCAAATAGCCGCTGCCGCCGCCGTAGTAGCTGACCATCTCCCACGGAATTGCCGTGGGCTGATGAAACAAGCCCCACAGCCCGACGCGTTGGTGCGTCCCATGCAGCCGTCGCCAAGTCTTGCCGCCATCGCTGGTCCCCAGGATCGTGCCGAGGGCCCCGCAAGCGAAACCTTGTTGGGTGTCGATGAACGTGATCGAGTGGAGCGGCAGTTGGGTCGGCACCGTTTGCCGCTCCCAGGTTTGGCCGCTGTCGCGGGAATGCCAGACCATGCCACCGGGGTCGCCGGCGATCCAGATGTGTTGTTCAAACGAGGCGACCGCGCGGAAGTCGACCTGCTGCTGGACCTTGAGCGACGGATGAACCTCCACCGGTTGCCACGATCCGCCTCGATCGGCCGATTGCAACACCAGCCCGCCATCTCCGACGGCCAAGAGTTGGCCCCGGCCGACGCGCGCGACGGCGCGGAGGGCCCGCAGCGGATCTTCCTGGTAGCCCGGTTTGCGGATTCCGCCCCGGTTGGCCAGGGCGATGGAGGTTCGCTCCCCGGCGAGAATCAGCTCTCCCTCGGTCAACATCGCCAGCGCCTCGTAGGCCCTTGGCTGGATGTGCGGCATCGGCCGCCAATTCCGCCCCCCATCGGTCGTTTCGATCAGACCGCTGGGATAGAGCGATGAGGGTTGGGTTAGGGCGTAGCCCCGGCTAGGGTCCTCGAAGCGGACCACCTTGATCAGCGGCAACGCCTGCATCGGTATCCGCTGCCAGGTGTGCCCCGCGTCAGTCGTCTTGAGGATTACGCCCACCGATTCCTGGCTGTACGGCTCGACATCCCCACCCACGATCCAGCCCGTCTGGTCGTCGATAAAGGTGATATCCCGTAACTGGGCCGAGGTCCCCGAAGGCTGCTGCTCCCACGTCCGGCCGGAATTGCCGGTCCGCCAGATCACCCCTCGATCGCCAATGGCGAACCCTTGCAGGTCGTCGAGAAAATGAACGCGGTTGAGCCCCGCGTCGGCGTACCAATTGGAGGGGAAATCGGTGGATTGGGGGGCGGTTTGGGCGGTAGCCATTGGTGTCGAAAGACAGACGGCCGACCAGGCGACGATGCTAGCAAGCGCGACAACGACCCCAGTGGATCGATGGCGATCACCGCTCAGACAGACTCCGTTCATGAGCACAAGATTCGTATTGGAGAGAAGGACGCGTCGGAATCTTCCCGCTGAACCATTCCATGTGCCGCAGATTCTAAAGCAAACCCCCCTCATCCGCCAACGCGAATTTCCGCGGGATGTGGGGATTTTGGCGGTATGGGGGCTCCTCCACGGTTTTTACGTAGCCACGGTCGCCAGACCGTGGGGGAACCGTGAGTCGAGTTTGCCCCTGAGGCATCGCGGGTTAGCACTTCCCCCACGCTTTTAGCAAGCGTGGCTACGACGCGTCGTTTCTACTCCGCGTGATGCTCTGACAGATACGCGTCGGCGGCTTCTTTTTTGGTTTCCGGGACCCGGATTTTGATCGGCAGGACGCTCGTCAGGCCTCCTTGGAGCTCGCCGTCGATGATGCACTCGATTCCCTCGGCCAATAGAGCGTTGCGAATAATCAGCGCCGCTTCCGGGTCGTGGATCGTCCTTACAACCACAAAATTCGTTTCATCCATCACAATATCTCCTGAATCAACGGTCCTGAGGCGGAAACTGAATCCGCGGCTATCCGAAAATTAACCCAACCAGCGGGCCCTTACGCATTTCCTATTCTAGGCTTAAGCAGGTTTCCGGCCCACTATTTTTCAGCGTGTGTGGTAACGGCCGGAACCTGTCCACCCCTGAGCGAGAGACACAAAATCCGATGAGCATCCGCCAACTGCAAACCATGATCGTGGATGATGATCCGAGCATCGTTCGGCTTCTAACGAAAGTGCTCCACGACGCTTTTCAGGGCGAATTGACGCTCCACAGCTTCTCCGACTCGGTTCAGGCGCTTGAATGGCTGGATCACAATTTCTGCGACATCCTGATCAGCGATATCGAAATGCCGGAGGCGGATGGCATGACCATGCTCCAGCGGGCCAAGGCCCGAAACGCCTGGCCCCAGGTCATCTTCCTGACGGGACACTCCAGTTGGGATCGCGTGACTCAGGCGATCGAGAACGGAGCGAGCGACTTCCTGCTCAAGCCGTTGGACCGGAAAGAGATTGTGCATGTCGTGCGGCAAGAGATCGCTCGATTCGGTCGTTGGCAGGTGGCCTTGCGGGGCAAACGCGTTGAATCTCCGAAGATTCAGATCGCCACTACCGCAGGGGAGACCTTTCAGGAGACATCCCTGGCAGGTTTGTAATGTCGATGAACTTACCGTCATCCATATTGAGCTCACGCTGCTTGGGCCAATAACGGATCACCCCGGCCGAGACGGTTTGGCGACTCCCGCCGATATGCTTCTGGTGCGAAAGTTGGGCGGCGTTGCGTCCGTTGCCCCGCAGGATCAATAGATCCTTGGCGGTGGCATACGAGATTTGGTCCGCCCACGCGGTGAACAACCGACCCTGCACCTCGACATTGTTGGCGGCGATCAGTTCCATCCCTTGGTTTTCCGCGGTGGAGGAATTGGGCAACTGAACCAGCGTCAACTTCTCGCTCCGGAGCGTCACATCGTCCGGACCTAGGCTCGCGGCCGAGGTGGCGTTGATCTCCTTGTCCCAATCGGCCACCGGGCCGTAGATCGCGCGATCGACCCCGTGGAACGTCACCTCCCGCTTGTGCAGGTTGCCGCTCATGTGGCTGACGAAGTCGACGCGGATAAAGGTCAATTGGTTGGATTGATCGACCGGCGGCTCGGCGGGCCTTGCACCCGGCATCATCGCGCCACCACCCCGCACCACCGATTTGGCTGTCCCTGGTCCGGCGGCGTAGATATCGCCACTGAACTGGTCGATCCGGAGCGATTTGGCGTCGAACTGATCGACCGATTTGATCTCTCGACCTTCGACCGTACGGTTGTAGATTTTCACCCCATTGGAACACTCGACCGCGCGGGCGGCGATGTTGCGATTCTCCCCCGGGTTTTCGAAATCGAGCGCCTGACTTAGCGTGATGGTCATCCGCGCGGTGTCGAGCTGCTGCTGCCGTCCCTGCACGTGGACCGCGCGATCAAACACCACCTGGTCGCGCTGGATCTCCATTCCACCTTGCCACTGCACGGTGAAGAATTCCGGGACCGCCAGTTTGCGTCCCTGGAAGTCTCGCTCCAGCGGAAAGACCAACTCCCCTTTGCCATCCGACCAAATCCGACCCTGCCGCTGATCGATTTGGATATGCTTGTTGAGCAGTTGCACCCCCCGCCCTTCCACCACGCCGGGGTTGCCGACGATATGGATCGTCGCATGTCGGCTGGGTGAGCGGACCAATTGCACCGCGTTGCCGCGGATCATCATCGGGGCGAGATTCTTTTGATCGCTGGCCAAAATCTCCGACAGCTTCACGTTGCCGGTCACCGTGACATTTTCCAGGTGGGTCGCTTCGCCGTCGTTCCGCAGCACCAATTGGACCTGATCGCCATCCATGTGGTAACGGCCCTCCAGCGGTTGTTCCTCTTCCGCCGCACTCGGCCCGCTGGCACGGCCTGGCCCGCGCGACCGGTTGGGCCCCCCGGCAACCTGGCCTGGTGTGGTCAACCCCGGAGGGCCCTCATCCTCAGGCAGCGGCTTGAGCTTGTCGTATTGAAACCACGCCTTCAGATCACGCGTGCTGCCGGTGGCCTGCGGCGTATCGAGTTGGACGTTGCCGGTGGCTCGGAGCCGATCGGGGACCAAGGTTTGGGCGTCGTCCCCTTGGGTTTCGTCACGCAGCCAGACAAACAGTTGATCGGCGTTGACCCTTCCCTGCCGATCCATTTGCACCACGGCGTCTCCCACGACCGCCGCGATATACTCCAGGTTTTGCTGTTCGATCCGCAGTTCGCTGCTCCAGGAAATCGTGACCGGATCAGGCTGGGCCGTTTCGTCTTTCTGGGGCAGCGCGCCGGTAAACACCCCCGGGCCGGCGCTCCAGACGCGGCCCAAGCGGGAACTGCTCTCGGCAAATTCGTACTGCAAATTGGGAGACTGAATCCGATAGTCCCCCTTGGTCAACACGGCCGAGGGGCTCCCCCGGACCTCGATCACATCCCGCCCCAAATCGTAAATCAACTGGGCACCGGTGGCGGTGCTCTCGACACTTGGCGCGGTTAAACGAAACGGTTTGCCGACCGCGACCACGCGGGAAATCTTCATCCCCTTCATCGACTCGGTGGAGTCCTCCGGCAGCGGACCAGCCTCCGCGGCGCTCGCCTCGAAATGAATTTCGAGCAAGTCGGACCGCAGCCGATCCGGCTGTTGCCCGTCGACCAAGCGGCGGACATCCACCTGATCCCGAAACGTCGCGATCCGGTGGGTCCCGTCGAACAGGAACGGGCCTCGGCTGCGGATCTCGATCGGGGCGGAGTCGTACATGCCGCCCCGCGGCGGCGCGGGTTTGGGTGTCTCGCCCGCTGCTTGGGGTTGCTCGGCTTTCGCTTTTCCATCGCCGAACAAACCCTGCCCGGTGGCGGCTAGGAGAATCCGTTCGACCTGCACCAATTCCAGCGACGAGAGTCCGGAGATATTCGGACCCTTCTGTTCCGCTTTGCGGGGTCCTTCCTCGAACCGAGCAATCAAATGCCGCCCGCTGCCATGATGGTCTCCCAGACGGAACTTCACCGGGCGCGTGGTTTCGACGCGGTCGGTCGCCAAGCGGACATCGGAGGTCTCGATCTCCAGCGGATCGGCGTCGCCCCGGTTTTCGCGCGAGATGCGGACCTCACCCACCAGGTTACCACCCACCAGCTCGCCGATTCGCCCAAAGGCGAGGTTTAACTCGGTGAACTCCAGCACGGCGCGTTCGGCGTTGAGCACCATGATGGGGCCTTCCCACTTCTCGCGTCCCTCGTCGGTATCGAACGCGAGGATGGTCAGTGGTTCGAGCTGCAGGCGGTTCTCGCCCACCTCGCGAAAGTCCTTCATTAGCAGCATGATGTTGCTGCTTTCCAAAACCTTCGTGGGGCCCATCTGCCACGAGTCGGGCGGAAACAGCAGTCCGAGCTGCTGCTTTTTCTCGCTCACGAAATCGAAGTTATCAGCGGTCCCCGCCCCCCGGCCGTTCCGGTTGATGGTCGGTTCGATCATCGGAACCAGCGTCACGGTGTACACGAAGTACACGACGAGCATCAGCGCGAAGCTAATGGAGACGCGTTGAATTTGATTCCACATCAATGATCGGCCAACAAAAGGGGTTGTCGCCTGAATGCTGTTCAGCGATCCGCCCGGGTGACAGGGTTGTTTTTGGTTATTGGGGAACTGGTGCTTCGATAATCGGAGGAACGCGACGCTACCCTTAGCCCCGGCAGGGGCGGCAGGTAATAGCCAGGGGCGTCAGCCCCTGGAAACGGCCTCCATTAAATTTGTGAGCCCCGAAGGGGCGGCATTGGTGCATTTTTCCAATTTATGTCGCCCCGTTGGGGCTTAGGGATTTTTAAATAACTCCTTACCAGGGGCTTACGCCCCTGGCTATTGCATTTCGCCCCTACCGGGGCTGGATAACTTGCTTACTGGTATTCCTGGATCACATCGTGCCAGGCTTGTTTTGCTTTCAGGATCAACTCAATCGTTTCGCGGACCGCGCCTCGGCCGCCCGCTGCGGTGGTGACATAGTCCGCCCCCGCTTGAACCTCCGCCGCCGCGTCTCCCACGGCGACACCCAGCCCGACCGCTTTGATCACCTGCAAGTCGGGTAGGTCGTCTCCGATGTAGGCGACCTGCTCCGGCGAAAGCTTCAGTTGCCGCATCACCT
>JBBDIM010000197.1:0-10957 GCA_040880405.1 Pirellulaceae bacterium
CACACGATGAGCCAACATCGACGCTAACCGTCCCTTTCACAAGGAGTTAATTCACTGGGCGACCGTCCTCGAAAGAGAACGATAGAGGTGCAAATCTACTGTAAGCCGACGATCGAGCGTGGTCAACTAAGCCGGGCCTTACGGTCGTAGGAAGGGGGGTAATTGGCGCAAGGGGAGATTTGGGGAGCGTGGCTACGGCGAAACCACGCTTTGCGGATTAACCGAGCGAGTCCCGCTCTTCCTCTTCCGGAAAATCATCGATCGGCCGCGGCAGTCGCAAAATGACCGAGAGGCCGATGGCGACTAGCAGGGTCATCATCAGCCGCAGGGACCAATGCATCGGCACGAAGGCGAACGATCCTCCATAGCCCAGTAAAACAACCACCACCGCCTGAGCCTTAATGTGCGGCCGGACGCCGCGGCGGACTTGCCAATCCCGGAGGATTTGACCCACCAGGGGTGCTTGAAGCAGCTTGTCGTTCAGGGCCGGGAACGAGCGGATCAGGAAATAGCTGGTCAGCAGCAGGAATGGAGTGGTGGGCAAAATCGGCAGCAACGCGCCCAGAAACCCCAGGCCAAAGAAGAATGCCGCTAGCGCCAAATACAACGCCCGCTGAGGGCCGGTCACAAGCTTGATCGGCGAATGAGGAGTGTAGGGCTCATGCGACGGAAGGGGGCGGCCACTTTCCGAGTCCGGAGGCTGTCCGGCGGAACGCCGGGGGGCGGATGTCGGGGCAGGTGAAGACCGCTTGTCTGGCATCGTCGGTCTCCTTTCCGCGCCGCTTTTCCCCGTACGCGGGTAACGTCTAACCCAGGTCGGAATAGAACGTCAGGCGATTCCCCTCGGGGTCGGCAATGGAGAACTCCCGGGTGCCCCACGGCGTATCGCGGAGTTGGTCGGTCGGGTCAATCACGCCGCCATCCAGGCACTGGTTAAAAAAGTGATCGACATCGCAGACCGCGAAATGAACTTCGACATTGCCGCTGGGCATCCCGGAAACTTGTTCGCCCGGCGAAGTTTGCCGGAGATGGATTTCAACCCGATCCCGAGTCAAACCTACGTACCGGGGTGGCTGGGCGTCTTCAAACGCGACCTGAAACCCCAACTGCTGGACATAAAACTCGATGGTGGAAGGCAGGTCGACCGCGGGCAACACGGGATGGACAGCCTCTAGTTGTGTATCCGGCATACGGAATCGGTCCGAGTTGACTAAAGAGGGGCGAAGGGATGGGGTTGGCTGGGGGCCGCGAAACGTAGACACCCCATTCACGTAAAGGTAACGCCCGATCCGCCAGTCCGCAACTCCGCCGCCGGCCCCTCATTGGACAGGCGTCCGACCCACTCAGGCGTCCGGTTCACGATGTGGCGGCGAGTGCCGATTCCAGGGTGTCGACCGCTTCAAACGGGGTCGCGGGCTCGTCCGTTTCAGAGATCAGCTTGCAAATTTGAAACATCCCCTTCAGGTTTTCGGTCAGATTGCAAAACACAATCTTCGTTTCCTGCGGCGGGGCCGCTCGGCGGAGGTTCAAAAACACCAACACGCCAATACTGCTGACGAAATCAACATTCCGCATGTCGATCACAACCCGCTTATGCGGCATGCCCTGCGTGGCATTGATCATCTCATCCCGCATCTCATAACAGAGTCCCGAATCGCGGAGCTCCGTCACCAAAGGCGTGAGCACTAAGATATCGCCATTGAGATGGGCCGTGCTGTAGGGTGGGGAAAACTCAGACATCGATGAATCTCGTCAAATGAATGAAGCGTACAGATGAATCGATCCGCGAACCGGCGCGTCACCGATTCGCAAGAACTCTGTTTAGCATCTCTCAGAACAGGTCGAGGGTCAACTAGATTTCGGCACCAACCGAGGGGATTCTGTCCATCCTAAGGAACGAGCGAAAAACAACTTCCCGATTTCCTGGCGCTTCTTCGGGATCTCGGTGGCTAAAAAAAGGACCGGCGCGGATAAGGGGATGAGTTCAATTACAAGGAGCCGGAGCTCCAGAAGTTCCGGCCGCGGTCCCCGTAATTGACCTTATCCCCGTACGAGTTTGGCGGGCGTGCCAATCGCCGTCGCTGGGTTGTCCTGTCAATGGGAGAGAAATTCCGGTTTTCAAGATGGAGCGTTTGGAAGGGGATAAGGTCAATTACGGGTGCCGCGGATTAGGGTTCTATGCCGCCGACTCTTTGTAATTGAACTCATCCCCTGTCGCTCAAGCGGGGCGAGCAGGGCAAGCGGATTGCTAGGGCTCACGGTAGTTGGGGCGCAGTGGTGAGTTTAGGGGTATTAGCTCTCACTTTTCGATTCCGGAGCGACGGGTACGGATTGGGCCGTTCCGTGACTAGACCAAACCACCACGTTGTAGGTACATTAGGTTGGTCGGTGCGCTTTATCTCATGCTAAGGTAACACGTGCGTGGATAAAACAACTTTCGGAGGTTGCGGTGTGGCTTAATGTCGCATGCAATCTCGCGTCGACGAACGCTTCGCGATATTAAGCCGTAGAAAAGGGACGCGGCGGGCAAGGATATGGCGGGGTGACGGACAGTCAATGGTCCGTACTTCGGGTTGCAAGAGCTCAAGTTGCGAGGATTCATCCGCTCAACCTCGGGGGAGGGGCAGGGGGCGGCGTAATCGCGCGACATGACAACGGCACCAGACCACTCTGCCACCAACTTCAAGTTTCCCCCGGCAACTATTCCGAAGAACGGAACCCACGCATGCCAACGATTTTGGTCGTGGATGATGATCGCATGGTGCGACGCCTGATTGAGCGTTGCTTCGAACACAGCTCGGTTGAGGTTCTCTCGGCGGGCTCCGCCGAGGATGGTCTGCAAATGGTCGAGCAGGCCAAGCCTCCGATCGAAGTGGTGCTGCTTGATATCATGCTGCCCGGCTCCAGTGGCCTGGAGATCGCGCGCAAATTACGCCACTTCGATTCCAAGCTGCCGATCATCTTCATCTCAGGGCGTGACGATAGCGACACCACGATCGAGGCGATGAAGCTGGGTGCGTACGAGTACCTGGTCAAGCCGTTGGAGATCGCCGAGGTCCAGGACTACGTCGAACGCGCCGTGGAAAATCGCCGCCTGATGCACGACCAGGTGGTCCTCGCCCCGCAAGGGAGCGAGACGGTGGAAGACGCCGACCAACTGGTTGGTCGCAGCCCCCAAATGCTGAACGTCTACAAAGAGATCGGCCGCGTCGCCGCCCAGAATGTCAATGTCCTGGTCCGTGGGGAAAGCGGGACCGGCAAGGAGTTGATCGCTCGCGCGATTTACCAGCATAGCGACCGCAGTATCCACCCCTTCCTCGCGGTCAACTGCGCGGCCCTGTCCGAAACTCTGCTCGAAAGCGAGCTGTTCGGGCATGAAAAAGGTTCGTTCACCGGGGCCCACAATCGGCGGATTGGTAAGTTCGAGCAGTGCAATGGCGGCACCATCTTCCTGGACGAAGTGGGGGATATGTCCCTCACGATTCAGGCCAAGGTGCTGCGGCTGCTGCAGGAGCAGCGGTTCGAGCGGGTCGGCGGAACTGAGACGATTGAGACCGACGTGCGGATCATCTCTGCTACCAACCGTAACCTGGAAGAGATGATCGAAGAGGGTGAGTTCCGGCTCGACCTTTACCACCGGCTCAAGTCGTTCGAAATCTTCCTGCCACCGCTCCGTGATCGAACCGGCGACCTCGAACTCCTGATCCAGTTTTTCCTGAAACGGTTCAACAAACAACTGGGGAAAGAGATCTCCGGGCTTTCGAGCGAGGCGCTGGGCCGATTGCGGAGCTATACTTGGCCCGGCAACATCCGTGAACTGCAAGGAGTGCTGCGGAAATCGATTTTGATGGCGACCTCTTCGGTCCTCGTTCCGGAATGGTTCCCGATCGAAAACGCCGAGGTGCTCGAACCGCTGACGCACCTTCACACCGCGCTCGCCGACGACGAAGACAACTTCGCGCAGTTCCTGCAGGAACTGGACGACCAGGATTCAGAGCACATGTACGAGCAATCGGTCATCTGGATGGAACAACGACTACTCACGCATGTCCTGCAGGTCACCGAAGGGAATCAGTCCAAAGCGGCTGCGCGACTCGGTATCACGCGTGGCAGCCTGCGACATAAGATGCGGACCCTGGGGATCAAGATCGAGCAGATTGTGAAAGAGTAGGGCCATTACACCTCGCGCATAAAAAAACACCCTTGCCCGGTGAGGGGTAAGGGTGCTTCAGGGAAGTGCGACTTGGTGGTCTGGGGAATAGTTCGACTTGCTGTCACCCTCGATACGCTGGTGATTGACGGTTACTTTACTCGCATATCGAAAACCGATTCGGCGAAGAAAGCAACCTAATTTTCAATCCTCATGACGCTTTATCCAGTGGTAGCAACCAGCCTCTGATTCAACCGACCTCCGAGTCGCACGGCCTCGTCAGGGGGGTACGTCTAAAACTAGTGTGTGGCCGCAACGTACCGCGTCAGTGGATGTTGACGACAGGCTGACAACGGGGGGGAGTCAAAGGAATCAACACCCACGCCGCGGCACGCACGGCCAGCCCACACTAGCTTGATTGTTCCCGTTTCAGGTCGCGGAGATCACGGACACGGTCGTGCCCTTCTTTAACTTCCGCGAACTGACTATTTAATAACGAGGTGAGGGGCGAGCCCGCCACCTTCGGTAATAGTCGTTTGTATTCAGCGACGATGAAGTCTTCCAAGCGTTCCATCTCGTTGAGGACCACCGTTGCGTCTCCACCGCTGAGCGATGTCCGCAACTCCATCCACATCGTCTGCAAGTTACCCATCATCGTGCCGCCACTGGGGGCTTCATCCTGATTGGTTTCAATGAACTGACGTAGCTCATGTTCCATCTTGGCCCGCTTCGTTCCCAAGTCGTAAAACAACTGGGCCGCTTGCGGATCAGAGACTTGTGCTCCGGCATCCGTCAGGGCATTTTGACTATCGTGGAGCACACGCGTCAAATCCTGCAGCGTTTTGATGGTATCCGGATCTAGATCGTGTAATGTATTAGCCATGACGATCTCCTGGTTGTCTTAAAAAACATCGATAATGCATTGCCACACGGATGCGGTAGTAACCAGCCCTGGTCTTCCATGTGGCCACTTCCGATGTTCCGTGGCGGGGCGACCTCTCACACGAGGTCGCCTGGTTTTCAGCCAGTGCCTTGCGACACCGGCGAGCCTAAACTGTGGGTCGTCGGAACGAGCCCGTGAGCAGTGTGACCACAAACAGGATCAAAAACACCACAAACAGAAACTGTCCGATCGTTGCGGCGGTACCCGCGAGTCCACCAAAACCCAAAGCGGCAGCGATCAAAGCGATCACGAAGAACGTTAGAGCCCAGCCTAACATGATTCAACTCCTTGTATTCTTAGTAGTGGGACTTTTCCAAGCACAGGTTTATGCGATGGAGCGACTCGATTACTGCGAATCGCTGGAAGTTGATTTATTGATAGTGCAGGTGGTGTGCCAAACGACCAAACCGCTTCACCGATTTCCCTCTAAGTGCTCACTCAGACAGTTCTTACAGAACAGGAATTTTTCACCACCGATGATTTCGCTCGCGTGGCACCCCGGATTTCCACGGAACCTGTGGCCATTGCTGGTCGGACCGCTATCGCCCTGCTTGTTGCGAAACCACCTGCTTGGAAACGACCCATCGGCACGGTGGAATCGGGAATGCGATGCCGCGCAGGAACGAGGCCCTAATGCGGCACAGCCTGGCTACGGAATGAGCACTTGAAGCCGGATGCGGGGTGCCATGCCCACGCCCGGAAAGCGTGGGCATGAGACGTGCGAGGATGTAATGTCTTTTCCTGAAAGTCCGGACGCCCTCTCCGGTTCCATCAGACGAGATTGCCGGCGCGGCTCGTCGCTGGGCGCGCACAAAAAAGGCGTGAGGTACCAGGCCAGATACCCCACGCCGCGTGAGCGCCGTTCCAATTTTCGGATCATGCAAATCCAAAGGGTCTCGCATAATCCCAGGCAGAAGACACTTTTGAAATCGCGTGTTTAAATTGCGTCGTCCGGAACTTCACGAGGCGGATCTTCCGGATCAGGCGTGGTCTCCACTGCCTGCGGCAAGTCCTCCTCATCATCCTGCTCGATCACCCCGTCATCGTCCGTATCCAAACTCTCCTCGACACTCTCGGCACCTTGCTGAATGGATTGCCGAGCATCGTCGACCGCCTTCCGAGTATCCTTGTCCAGTTGCTCGGTATCGATTTCCACGGTGGTGCGACCGGGCGATTGTTCCACCCTCGCGTAGCCGAACACGAAAATGGCCCCGCCGACCACAAGCAACAACACAAACAGGCTTGCCAAGACAACCGCGACGGTCCCCCCGGTGCGATTCTGATTTCGACTCATCTCTTGATTCTCCTCTGTGTGGGTTCGACACACGAACGTTTCAGCCCCCAGGGGCTGATCCCCGCCAAATGCAGGAAAAATCGACCGCGTAACCCACGAACGTAGTTGCATCTTGCGTGCCAATCGCGGGCAAACATTGCTAAGCTTTTTCATACCAAGGAATTACAAAGACGGGAAGAATCGCAAATGGGGCCGCCGGAATGATCGTTTCCCGGCCAAGTTGACGCCCTCTCACTCAGGCGAGTCGGTCCACTGGGGGAATTGAAGTGATGGAAAAACTGGTTACTACGACGCGATCGACGCGGGTGACCACAAATTGACCGCCGCATGGTTACAAATCCAATCCGAAATCACGCTTTGGCGCGCCATTCGCGGCACAGTAAATCGCCCGACATGCCCCTCCAATTGGGAAATAGCCTTCGTTGGGCGTCACGGCTCGATCGGACTAGGTGAAAACTATTCCAAAGGAGCCCGCCGCCTGCGACCGCTGATGAGCGACAGCAGCGCAACAAAGAGCGCACCCCCGATGACCGACCAGATGATGGGGAAGGTCGTTTCTCCTATTCGAATGGGTAGCAATTCCGGCATGCCAAGTTGCCGCGCCAACCAGGCACCGATTAAGGCTCCGATGAAGCCGAGTACAATCGACATCAAGCACCCCCCGCTGGAATAACCCACTAGTGCTTGAGCTATGGAACCACAGATACACGCAATCAAGAGCAGCAACAGGATTTCCAAGAATGTCATCGGTTAAACCTTTTCAAATGGGGGTTCAGAAAATTGCCTTAGGGCGTTCTAATGCATCCCGCGTGCCGAAAGGCGGGCGATGCGGTTCCTTAACCGACCCATAGCCTGGTTGGCTGAGAGAGCGACCACGATTTTTGTGGCTGAAGCGAGCATTGCACGTACGAGTAGACATTAAGGAGCGAGAGGCTGTCGTGAATCAGCAGCAGGGCGAAAATGACGATTACGAGAGCTTGGCCTTGAAAGTCTTGGCCGCATTCGCCGAAGGGAGCTCGCTACTCGACTCCGCTCGGCGGCTGGTGCCTGAATTATGCAAAGCGCTCAACGGTCGCTTCTCCTGTGTCAGCTCGCTTGATTCCGACGACCCTCAAGTTACCACATCGCAGTTCTGGCATCCCGAAGATTCGATTGATTGCGATGATGTTTATGAGCGTTTGCGCAAAGCCTACCCACGGAAGACCTTGGAGAAAACCTCGCACATCGTCTCCGAGGCCTTGGAGAAGATGGTCCCGATCTTCGCCCCCTTGGTCTCCGACAATATGGAGGATGAGGATCGGCTGCTCATCCTTGTGATCCCGGTCATCTCGCGTGGCAAGGCGGTGATGGCGGTTGAGTTCTTCGGTGATCCGGACGTGCTTCGAGAAGACGACATCCCGCTGCTGGCTCGGCAAATTATGGAGCAGCTTTCCCTGCTGGCGAAATGCTGGAACCGCGAGGAGGCGTATCATCGCCTGGCTCAGATTGTCGATTCCTCTTACGAGGCGATTATCGGCAAGGACCGACGCGGCAACATCATCAGTTGGAACGCCGGGGCGGAATCGGTGTATGGCTACACCACCGAGGAAGTGCTCGGCAAACCAGTCTCGATCCTCTTTCCCGAGGGGATGAAGCAAGAAGAGGAAGAGATCCGCGAGGCACTCCGGACTGGCGATCGGCTGAGCCAATTCGAGACCCAGCGGCGACAAAAAAGTGGTCGTGTGATCCCGATCTCACTGACTCTTTCCCCCATCGTCGATACCAGCGGGCGGATCATCGGTTCCTCCACCATCGAGCGAGACGTTACCGAGTTGAAACAGGCCGAGGCGGAACTCGAAAAGGCCAAGGCGACCGCCGAAATGGCCAACAAAACCCGGTCGGAATTCATCGCCAACGTCAGCCATGAAATCCGCACCCCGATGAACGCGATCATCGGTATGACCCAGTTGGCCCTGGCTGAGGACGAAATCCCTGAAGAGATTGGCAGCTACATCGAAACCGCCAACTCTTCCGCCCATACCCTCTTGAGCCTGCTTAACGATATTCTCGATTTCTCCAAAATCGAGTCCGGCAAGTTCACGATCGACAACGAACCGTTCAACCTGCGGCAGGTTATCGACGAAACCCTCAGATCGCTTTCCTCGCGCGCCTACGAGAAAGGCTTGGAGGTTGCCATCGACTACGATTACCGCATCCCGGACGAGTTAATCGGCGATGCCATCCGTGTCCGCCAAATTGTGACCAACCTAGTTAGCAACGCCATCAAATTCACGGACAAGGGAGAAATCCTGATCTCCGCCCAGCTCCGCCGTGATTGGCCGGAAGAGGCGCGGATTCGCTTTTTCATACGGGATACCGGGGTCGGAATCGCGCCGGAGGACCAACCGCGGATGTTCGAGCCATTCACCCAGGTCGATAGCTCCGCCACGCGGCTACATGGCGGCAGCGGCCTCGGCTTGACGATCTGCCACGAGCTCCTGCAGTTGATGGGCAGCCGACTCGAAATGTCGAGCAAGCCGGGCGTGGGAAGCCAGTTCTCATTCACCTTGCAGTTCCCCAAGACCCCCAACTCCCGTGGACGACAGGTCCAAGCGGTTTTGCCACCACGGTTTGCCGGTATTGAGGTGTTGGTGGCGGACGACAACGAAACCAACCGCAAAATCCTATGCGAATTGCTGGCCGCGTGGAATCTCAAGCCGATCGCGGTACCGACCGCCGAGGATGCTTTCCGAGCCTATCAGGAACGCATCGATCGCAATCAACGATTCGACCTGGCCCTGATCGATGCCCTGATGCCGGGCATTGATGGCTATGAACTGTGCCGCCAAATCATCAAATTATCCGCTGATAATCCGCCACCTCTGATTTTGATGGCCGCCCCGAACGATCGCCAACAGTTCCGCGAACGCGAACGGGACCTGCACCTCAAGGCGACCCTCGACAAGCCGATTACCGCCTCGTCGCTGCACGACGCGCTGGTCGAAGCCCTCGCCATATCCTCTCATTTCGCACCGCCGACGCGGCGGCTGGAGAAGGTCTCCGCCTTCCAGGCCCTCAAGGTGTTGCTGGTAGAGGATACTCCGGCCAACCGCAAGCTGGTGACCAGTCTGCTCAAAAAACGGGGGCATCAGGTGATCGAGGCGCATAACGGCCGCGAGGCGATCAACCAGTTTGAGGAAGGAACCTTCGACATCATCCTGATGGACGTGCAGATGCCGATCATGGATGGCCTGCAAACCACCGCCGCGATCCGGCAAATCGAGCTGGACGAAGACCTGGAGCCCACCCCGATCGTCGCCATGACGGCGCACGCCATGCAAGGGGACCGCGAGAAATGTCTCCGCGCCGGGATGGACGCATACGTGACCAAGCCGATCGATATCGACAACCTTCTACATACCCTGGAGAGTCTCGTGGAAGATGGCACCCCTAGCCCCGCGCCCGCGTTCCCGGCGATCGTGCCGGAGAAGGAGGTTCTGGACGTAACGGCCACGCTCCGGCGGCTCGGCGGCGACCAAGACCTGTACACTGAATTCATCGGGTACTTCGATGAGGATGTGCCCCCACTGCTCCGCCAGATTCCCGAACAATTGGCAACCGGCGATCTGGAAACCCTGGAGCGGATCGCCCACTCACTCAAAGGCTTGGCGGGAAGTGTCGGCGGAGACCCCGCCTCACGCATCGCGGGCGAAATGGAAAAAGCAGCGCGGGAAAACAAACCGGCCGCGGTGCGCGACCTGGTGAAACCTATCCAGGAAGAGTTCAATCTCCTCAATCAAGCCTTGCAGCCGTATCGGAAAGAAGAGTGACAGGAGTGAAAAAGGGGTCAGGACTCTTTTTCCTAACCCGTTTTCCATTGGTCGGCGGCAGATGAAAAAGAGTCCTGACCCCTTTTTCAAGGCCACCTGGTCTCTGCTGGGGATTGCCTCTATCCGTCACCGCGGCGGCTCCGCTCGGCTGGCGGACAAGGCACCCAGCCGGCCCCCTTCATGGATTCGGAATTCGGCCCACACCGGTAAATGGTCTGAGATCTCCAGGGCCTCTTCCAGCGACAGGTTCATCACCCTTACGAAGTCCAAGACATCGCTCCGACCGGTGTATTCAACGGTGGCGTGACGCTGGAACATTAGATTACTCGTCAGGGCGGTACCGCGGACATTGGAGGTGCCGGAGTCGATCACACCCCGCATCCCGGGAATCGCCCGCAGGCTGGCCAGATCGGCCTCATCGCCGGAAAACCCACCGGCCAAAATCGTATCATCCTCACCGCGGGAATCGTCTCGAACCGCGCGGTAAACATCGTCCATCACTCGCATTTCAGCCGCCGCGTTGTGGGGGGCGACCTTGGTTGCGATCAACGTGAAGGTAAACGCCTCGTGTGGCGCGGGGCCCCGCACGCGGAACCAACCGACGAGTGGATCGAAGCGGAGCACGTTGCCGGGATCTGCGACCGTGTAAAGCTGGTTTCGATCGACCTGCAGGCTGGCGGTATCAAAGACAAACGCAAACCGCTGGCGTTCCCCCTCCGGCCCAATCGGCGGACCCTCCACATAATCGAAGTGCCGACTGT
>JBBDIM010000198.1:0-10925 GCA_040880405.1 Pirellulaceae bacterium
CCGTGGGAGAATCGCGGGTTGGTTGTGCCCCTGAGGCGAAGCGAGTTGGCACTTCCCCCACGCTTTTGCAAGCGTGGCTACGGCGAATTCTTGAGGTAGCTACGGTCGCAAGACCGTGGGAGAATCGCGGGTTGGTTGTGCCCCTGGGGCGAAGCGAGTTGCCACTTCCCCCACGCTTTTGCAAGCGTGGCTACGACGAATTCTTGACAGCCCAGGCGCGCCCTTCCGCTTTTATTTTGCAATTTTCATTTGTCATTTTTCAATTACAAATTCAATCATAGCGGAGCAGCGCGAGCTGCCCGGTGAAGTGCGAGAAGATTGTGTCTTCTTTGGGAAGTCAGGTCGCCACCGAATCAATCCTGATTCGAATCCTGCCCCTTTTCCTCAACGCGGTGGACCACCACGATGTACTCGGCCGACTGCATGATGCCGCCGCCGGTGATGAACACCACTCGGTCCCCTTCTTCTAGATAGCCGTTTTCCAGGCCCCATTGATCGATGAAACGGCGGAGTTGGATGCCGTTGTGGACCGGGGCCCGGCTAATTGGCGTCACGCCCCAGTAAAGGCACATCCGCCGCAAGGCGGCCATCGAGTCGCTCACGCCGATTGTGGGGATAGCGTCTCGCAACTTGGCTTTGGTCAGCGCGGTACCACCGGTCCGGGTCGCGGTGACCACGAGCTTGGCGTGCAAATGTTCGGCGGTGATTGAAGCACCATACACCACGGCATGGGTCACCGGATGAACCATCGCCGTGCGGAGGTCCGATTTGCGATTGAGATTCCGTTCTTCCATCCACATTTTTTCCGTGGACAGCATGATCCGGTTCATCATTTTGACAACCGCCACCGGATGCACACCGACGGCTGTTTCGCCGGAAAGCATGCAGGCGTCGGCACCATCGAGAATGGCGTTGGCCACGTCGGTCGCTTCGGCTCGGGTCGGTCGGTTCGAGGTGGTCATGCTGTCGAGCATCTGGGTCGCCACGATCACCGGGCGGCCAATCCGCGAGCAAGTCTTCACGATGAATTTCTGGGCCGCGGCGACTTCCGCCACGTCGATCTCCACCCCCAGGTCTCCCCGGGCGACCATTACCCCGTTCGACTCCTGCACGATCTCGTCCAGGTTATCGAGGGCCTCTCGTTTTTCAATTTTGGCGATCACAAAGGCCCGCGATTCATGGGCACCCAACAGATCGCGCAGTTGGCGGATGTCGTCGGCTTTGCGGACAAAGCTGAGGCTAACGTAGTCCAGATCGTTCTCGGCGGCCCACTTGATGTGCTCTTTGTCTTGCGGGGTGATCGCGTCGACGCTCAGTTTAGCACCCGGCAAGTTGATCCCTTGGCGGCTACGGATTGGCCCACCCTGGACCACCTTGCAGACAACATGATTCTCATGCTTTTCGATCACCGTCATGCTGACGGTTCCATCGGCCAGCATCACGTCGTTGCCGACTTCCAGTTCGTCAACCAGGGGCGTGTAATTGCTGGTCAATTCGTGCGGGCCTTCGGACTTGTCTCCCCGCACGAAGTGGAAGATGTGGTCTTCGTAACAATGGGTGGGGTCTTCATGCAATTGTCCCAGGCGGATCTTGGGCCCGGATAGATCGGCCAAAGCGGCGATCGGTCGATCCAGCCGCTCGCTGATCTCGCGAATGTTTCGCACCACTTCGCTATGGTCGCTCAGATCGCCGTGGGCGAGATTGAGTCGGAAGACATCGACTCCGGCGAGGACCAACTCCTCGAGTTTCTCCGGGGTACGGCAGGCGGGACCGACCGTGGCGACAATTTTGGTGCGAGCGCGGTTAGGGAACAAGCGGGCGGCGGACATAGGTCGTCTCTTTCCATCAGGCACGCCCTGGGCGGTTCTCGACTCAATCCGCGACGAAGCAGGATCCATCGTCGGATCGGCTGAATGGATGTCCCTGGGCACGCTGAGAGACACCGATGTGAATTCGTCACATGAAGTTTGAGCCACAATAGCCTCCAGTGACAGGCCGGCGATCACCGTGAGATGATGCGAGGGATCCTGCCCGCGGGTTGATTATTATTGAGGGGCACTCAAGCCCAGCGGGCCGTGCCTCCCCTGAATTCCCGTAGTTCGGTATGCGGATCCACACGCTTTTCCAGCGGTGATCCACGTCACTCTAGTAGATGATCCAATCGTTGACGATAGGGGCTGTTTCGCTAGGTGATGTGGGCAAATATAGGTTTCCATTGATGGCCAGGTGGGCTAATTTTTGCGCGATAATGCCATGCTCCACGCGGGAATCGAGAGAATGCGAGCGAATGCGACGTAAAATTGGATTAATGGCATGAAAGGTGCCATTGTTAGGTGGAGGCCAACTTCAAGGGGGACTCATCTTCCCGGAGTCATCTAGAAAATGCCTCTGCATCCCCCCTGCGATGCAAATGTATGAATTTGTGAAGAACCTTGCTCCCAACTCCCTCAGCCTGAGTACCGGAAAGCGAGTAGAACCGCGCTTCCATGTGCCCCCCCCTGAACCGAGGCTGAACCAGAGAGACGAACAAAGTAGCGCGCGGTTTAAGGGAGAATCGATTCCTGGGCAGCGGGAAAGTTGACACGAAACCGTTCAAAGACAAGAGATCGTGACATGAATTTTCAGGCAAAACATCTCGTCGAGCCCCGGTTTGCCCCGATTCTCCCCGAACTTTTTTGTGTAATAATGTCGGGGCCGCGAAAAAGCCTCACGTTCTAATCCAACCGTTCCCAGCCGATAGGCGATCAAGGTTCCTCCCTGGACGATTCAGGTATGACGCAGTATTGGCAAGGGAAAGTGGTGGTCATCACCGGCGGTTCGCGTGGATTTGGCAAGGCCCTGACGAGGGCCTTGGCGACAGGCGGGGCGACCTGTGTCCTGGCCGCGCGCGATCCGGAGGCCCTCAAGCACGCGTGTGACGAATTGGCCGATCTTCCGGGGCAGGCGGTTTCGATTCCGACCGACCTGACCGACGACGACAGCGTAGCCGAACTTTTTGCCGAGGTACGGCAACGGTATGGCAGGCTGGATGGTCTGTTCAACGTCGCCGGGGTTTCTGCTCGGGGTGAGGCTCTGGAAACATCGATCGACGACTATCTTTGTTCGTTCGACTTGAACGTCCTGTCGGTCGTCCGGACCACACGGCAGGCGGTCGATTTGCTGCGGCAATCGAAGGGGCATGTGGTCAACATCGGTTCGCTGGCCTCGAAAAGCGCCTCGAAATGGATTGGGCCCTACGCCACCTCCAAATTCGCGCTGGCCGGGCTGACCCATCAGTTGCGGTTGGAACTGGAAGCGGACGGGGTTCACGTCCTGTTGGTCTGCCCAGGGCCGATTACGCGGGAAGGTACCCAGGACCGTTACACCGACCAAGCGGCCGATCTGCCGGAGGAGGCGCGGTTGCCGGGTGCCGGGGTGAAGGTGAAAACAATCGATCCGGTCTGGCTGGCCGGCCGAGTGCTCGAGGCGTGCCAGCGGCGGCAAGCGGAGATCGTCGCGCCTTGGAAGGCTCGCGTGCTCTTCTCGATTGCTCAGCTTAGTCCGGCGTGGGGCGATTGGCTGTTGAGAAAATTCACATCGAAATGAGGTTCCGCCCCAAACGTGTGGGGAGGACGTACGAGCTTGGTTGAATCCACCCCGCTCTCCTCTTATCATAAGGCCTCCCACCCCACCTATTATCTTTTCCGGAGAATTGGCGATGTCCCCACGAACCCGCCGGCAATTCAATGTTTCGCCGCTGATGATGATTGTCGCGGTAACGCTGGCCGCCGGTCAGGCTCATGCTCAGGACCGCACTCCCAATTTTGTGGTCATCTTTTGCGACGACATGGGATATGGCGACCTCGGTTGTTTCGGGCATCCCACAATCGCCACACCGCATCTCGACCGGATGGCGCGTGAGGGGATGAAGCTGACGCAGTTTTATGTCGGCTCGTCGGTTTGCACGCCCAGCCGAGCGGCGCTATTGACCGGTCGCCTACCGGCCCGAAACGGGATGTGCAGCGACCGCCGCCGCGTGCTGTTTCCCAATTCCAAGGGGGGCCTGCCTGCGAGCGAGATCACCTTCGCCAAAGCCCTCAAATCCAAGAACTACGCTACCGTATGTATCGGCAAATGGCACTTGGGGCACTTGCCGGAGTTTCTGCCGACCGAACATGGCTTCGATTACTACTACGGCATCCCTTACTCCAACGACATGGACCGTGTGAACGACGCGCCGGGCGGCCGAGCCGCGTTTTTAAAACCGAAAACCGAATACTGGAATGTCCCGCTAATGCGAGGCAAGGAAATCATCGAACGACCCGCCGATCAAACGACGATCACCAAGCGGTATACGGAAGAGGCCCTCAAGTTCATCGACGACAAGAAGGACGAACCGTTCCTACTGTACATGCCCCACTCGTTGCCGCATGTGCCGCTGTTTACCTCAGAGGAGTTTCAAGGACATAGTCTCCGTGGACTGTATGGCGACGTGATCGAAGAGATCGACTGGAGCGTCGGGCAGGTTTTGCAAAAGCTCCGCGATCTGGAGCTTGATGACAACACCCTTGTCATCTTCACCAGCGACAATGGCCCCTGGCTTACCTACGATCAGCAGGGAGGTTCGGCTGGGCTGTTGCGGGAAGGGAAGGGGAGTACTTGGGAAGGGGGCATGCGGGTACCAACCGTCGCCTGGTGGCCTGGCAAGGTTCCGGCCGCCACGGTCAAAACCGACCTGACCAGTTCGATGGACCTGTTGGCCACCTTCTGCCACTTGGCGGGGGCGGAGCTGCCAGCGGATCGAACCCTCGACTCGTACGACATGACCGACCTGTTGACCGGCGAAGGAAAATGCGACCGCGAGACCTTCTTCTACTACCGCGGTTATCGTCTGATGGCGGTCCGCAAAGGGCCCTGGAAGATGCATTTGATCACGCAAAACGCCTACGGACCCAACCAACCAAAGTCGCATGATCCGCCGATCCTCTACCACCTAGAGCATGATCCGAGCGAAAAATATGATGTCGCAAAAGATCATCCGGACGTGATCGCCGAGATGCTGGACGAAGTAAAAAAACACAAAGCGGAAATGAAATTCGCCGACTCGCAGTTGGAACTGTAATTCGCTTTCCCATCCCATCATGTTGCCCCCTGTTTTTTGGAATTGAAAGTCATCCATGAGCGCGTTCCCCGAAGTCGATAAGGTTCAGTACGAAGGTCCTGATTCAAAGAATCCCCTGGCCTTCCGCTGGTACAACCCGGACGAGGTGGTGGAAGGGAAAACGATGAGGGACCACTTGCGGTTCAGCGTCGTCTATTGGCACACCTTCCGAGGCAGCGGGGCCGATCCCTTCGGACCGGGTACCGCCGTTCGGCCCTGGGATGACGGGAGCGATTCGGTCGAGAACGCGGTGAACCGGGTGAAAGTGGCCTTTGAATTTATCGAGAAACTCGGCGCGCCGTATTACGCGTTCCACGACCGGGACGTTTCCCCCGAAGGAAAAAATCTGGCGGAGACCTACAAAAACTTTGATCAGGTCGCCGCGGCCCTCAAAGGTGAGCAGGAGCGAACCGGCATTAAGCTGCTCTGGGGCACCGCCAACATGTTTAGCAACCCCCGCTTCATGCATGGTGCGGCGACGAGCTGCAACGCGGATGTTTTCGCCTATGCGGCCTGCTCCGTGAAAAAGTGCCTGGAAGTCACGAAGGAACTCGGTGGCGAAGGGTATGTCTTTTGGGGCGGCCGGGAAGGATACCAAAACCTGCTCAACACCGACATGCAGCGGGAACTCGATCACCTGGGCAAGTTCTTCCACCTGGCGGTGGACTATGCCAAGGAGATTGGCTACGAAGGGCAGTTCCTGATCGAGCCGAAACCGAAAGAGCCAACCAAGCACCAGTACGACTTCGACGCGGCCACTTGCCACGCCTTCCTGCAGAAGTACGACCTGGACCAACACTTCAAGCTGAACCTGGAGACCAACCACGCCACCTTGGCCGCCCACAGCATGCAGCATGAATTGGAGTACGCCGGGAACAATGGGATCCTCGGGTCGATCGACGCCAATACCGGCGACCTGCTATTAGGCTGGGATACTGACCAGTTCCCGACCAACTACTACCTGACCACCGAGTGCATGCTGTCGATTCTGAAGTTCGGTGGATTGGGCACCGGTGGCGTCAATTTCGACGCCAAGGTCCGCCGCGAAAGCTTCGAACCGCTCGATCTGTTCTACGCCCACATCGGCGGCATGGACGCGTTTGCAAAGGGTTTGAAAATCGCCGCGGCGATCCGGGCCGAAGGGGAATTCGACCGGCTGCTCAAAGAGCGATACCGCAGTTGGGACAGCGGCATCGGGGCCGAGATCGAAGCGGGCAAGCAGGACTTCAAGTCGCTAGAGGCCTACATGCTGGAAAAAGGGGAGATCGCTCCCAATGAAAGCGGCCGCCAGGAGATGCTAGAGAACCTGCTGAACCGGTACATCTAGGTTGGTCCCTGTCGGGTTGGCGGTTGCCCCCCCGTTGAGAGTCTTGGTATAGTACAGCGGATCGGTCCTTTTGGGCCGATCCGCTATTTTTTTGCGCTCTTGATATTCAAGCGATCATCCCACCCGTGTCAAATCCCCAGGAATCAGCGGCGAATCAGCCCGAGGGCCCACTGGCTGCCCTGCGCGCCCAGGTCGCGGAATTGCAGGCTGAACTGGAATCGGAACGTGAACAGGCGGGATTTTATCGGCAGGTTCTGGAGAGCGTGCCGGAATATGTCGTGACGATCGGTCCCGATTTGAGGTTCACCTACGTCAACCAACAAACCGACGACTACCCTGATTCGATGGTCGGAGTTCACCTGAGCGACGTCGTCGTCTCGGACGACATGCCTCTGTTCGAGCAGCAGCTTCGGCGGGTCTTCGAGCGGGGTGAAACCGTTCTCTGTGAGGGCACCGGTATCCAAGATGGTCGACTGTATGAATCGCATTTCAAGCCGATCTATCGAAACGGAAACGTGGTTCTAGCCGTCGCCAACAGCCGCGACATCACAGAGCACAAGAAACTTCAGGCGGAGTTGACCCAGCAACGGGACGAACTAGAACGGCGGGTCGCCGAGCGAACCTCCCAATTGGCCACCATCAACGATCGCTTGTACTCCGATATCCAGCGACGGGAAGAGGTCGAGTCGCAACTTCGCGAAAGCGAAGAACGGTTCCGTACCATGGCCGAAGGGAGTCCGGTCCCGGTGGTGATCTCCGATCCGGAAACGGGTCAGGTGTTCTATGGCAATCACCGCCTTGCGGAAATGTTCCGCACCCCCTACGAAACGTTAACTGAACAGACAACCACCGATTTCTATCTGCATCCCGAGCAGCGCGAAGAGTTGGTCGCCCGGATGCGGGCCGAAGGGTTGGTCAACGGGGCGGAGATCCAATTGAAACGTGCCGATGGAACGCCGCTTTGGGCCGCCGTTTATAACCGTACCATCACCTACAATGGACAGCAGGCGCTGTTGGCGTGTTTTCTCGATACGACCGCGTGGAAAGCCGCGGAGGAAGCCCTGCTCAAGGATCGTCGCCTGCTCCGGCGTTTGCTCGATTTAAACGAACGCGACCGCCAGCTCATCGCGTATGAGATCCATGATGGCGTGGTCCAGCACATGAGTGGCTCGCTTATGTTCCTGGAGTCGGCCAGCCATCAACTCCTGACCGAAGGGACCGAAATCGCGGAATTGACCAAAGCGTGTCAACTTTTGCGGGATGGTGTCGACGAGGCCCGGCGGATCATCGACGGACTGCGTCCCCCCGTGCTGGAAGAGGCGGGAATCATCGCCGCAGTGGAAAACTTAGTCGAGGAGAGTAATGAGCTTGGTCCGCTCGATATCAAGTGGACACATTCCGTTCATTTCGACCGACTCGCCCCGCCGATCGAGATGGCGATCTACCGAATCGTGCAGGAAGGGGTGAACAATGCTCGGCAGCATAGCGGCGGGGGGAACATCTGGGTGAGTATCACTCAGCAGTGGACCTACATTTACATTTCCATTCGTGACGACGGCTGCGGGTTCGATCCGAAAGTGACTAAGAAACGCCGCTATGGCCTGCAGGGAATTCACGAGCGAGCCCGCCTGCTGGGAGGCTCAGAGATCATCGACACGGAACTTGGCGGCGGGACCGAGATCCGTGTCACCCTGCCGATCTCCGACGCACTTCTTCCCCCGGAAGAATAGTCCGCCATCGTCTTGCCGCACCACCGCCCCACTGAATAACAAGGCCACAATCGGTATCATGAACCAAAGGCCGCCGCGCGGGCGATGCCGCATGTCCCATGCCGAGTATCTAGCTCAAAGTGAGGAAGGAAGCCGCGGATGGATGCGGATGAAGCGCAGAAAAAGGGTAAGACAATTCGCAGGACAGCGTATACAACGCCAACGTCGACTACTTTTTTAACCACGAAACACACGAACGACCCAGCGTGGCCATTGGCCGCAACCAAAATCAGAAGTACGTGACGAGGGGGAGCCGCGTTCCATCACGGCGGCTTGGCGGTTTGGCATCGGTCTTAAGAAAAGAATTTCTCTCGCAAAGGCGCAAAGCCGCAAAGAGGAGCGTTGCTCGGGGGGGTAGGTTTTCTGGTTAGATCATTGCCTGGAAGCGACGGAAAATATCAAGATCTGGGCAATTAAACCCCTTTGCGTCTTTGCGGCTTTGCGAGAGATTTAAAGAGCGGCTTTCAATCACGTTAAGGCACGAAGCATCACTTGGGAAATGACGCTCGGATTTAAAGAATTTGAAACGCGGTGGAGATAACCACGTTAATCTGTGGCTCCCTTCGTTTTTTTGCCGGTGCCTAATTCAAAACCATCAGGAATTTTAACGATTTGTCATGACCAACCCGCCTCGTATCGCCGTCACCATGGGAGACCCCGCCGGGGTTGGACCCGAGGTTTGCTTGAAGCTGCTGGCCGCTCGGGAACAAGTTCCCGGAACGATCCCACTGATCTTGGGCGATGCCGCGATCCTGCGAGAAGTGGCTAGCCGCTGCGATCTGCCCTGTCAGGCTCCGGTCATTCCATTTTCGGAATCGCTCGATTGGCGATCCCTGACCCAGCCGGCGATCATCGATTTCGGATTGGTCGATATGCGCGATTTCCAGCCTGGCGTGGTGAGCGCCGCCGCGGGTGAGGCCGCTTATCAGTACATCGAGGCGGCAATCCGATTGGCGCTGGCGGACCAGGTCGATGGAATAACGACCGGCCCGATCAACAAAGAGGCGCTGCACGCGGCCGGTCATTTTTATCCGGGACACACGGAAATCTTCATCGAGCGAACCGGCACCAACCAGGGCTGCATGATGCTGACCAGCGCCGAGCTGACCTGCGGATTCGTAACCACCCATGTCGGCTACCATGAAGTGCCGGAGCTGCTGACCACCGCGCGAATCGAGGAGGTGATCGACCTGTCTGTCGCGGCGATGCGGAAAATCCGCGGTCGAGAACCGAAACTGCTGGTCTGTGGCCTCAATCCACATGCCGGAGAACATGGCCTGTTTGGCCAGCGGGAGGAGGAGCGAATCATCGAGCCGGCCATTCATGCCGCTCGGTCCAAGGGGATTCAGATCGAAGGTCCAGTCCCCCCCGATACCGCGTTTTTGGCGAGTCGACGTCCTCAGTATGACTGCGTAATCTGCATGTACCACGATCAAGGGCACATCCCGCTCAAGGCCCTTGCGTTCGATGAAGCGGTCAACATCACCCTGGGGCTGCCGATCATCCGCACCTCGGTCGACCATGGCACGGCCTTTGATATCGCCTGGCAGGGGTTGGCCAGCGTGAGCAGCATGCTGCACGCGGTTCGTCTGGCGGGACAACTTTCCCTAAGAAGCTCGGAAAGCGTGGCGGGCTAGGGTTTTGGGAAGTACAATACAGCGCGTGAATCGGGGGCATTTTCCATTGGGCGCGATCCAGTACTGTCCCCGGATCTGCCCTCGGAAAAGCATCACCGCCCCGCTTATCAAAGCCAAATTCCTCAAATCACACCCCTAGCGAGTATTGCACCTATGAGCCGTCTATTGAAATCAGCGATCTCATTCTTACTTTTAATCGGATTTGCGGCGACCCTTTCCGCACAACCCCCGAAGAAGCCAGCCGAACCGGGGCCGCCGATCCCCAACGATCCGGTGCTCGACGTCAACCTCAAGAAGACCTTCCTCAATCTGCGGATTCGGCGACCGATTTGCCTTACCAACGCGGGGGACGGGAGCAACCGGATGTTCATCGCCGAGCAGCAAGGGGTGATCCATGTGTTGCCGAACGATCCGGAAGTGGAAGAGACCAAGGTGTTTCTCGACATCGAGGGGGAAGTTCACTTCAACCCCCGCCAGAACGAAGAGGGATTTCTAGGACTCGCCTTTCATCCCGACTACAAAAACAAGGGTCACTTTTACGTCTACTACACCACCCGCCGCGAGCCGAATCTTTCCGTGATCTCTCGGTTCACTGTTTCCAAGGACGACCCCGATAAGGCGGATCCGGAATCGGAAGTGGTGCTCATGACCATTCCACAGCCTTACTGGAACCACAATGGTGGTTCGATCGAATTTGGCCCGGACGGATACTTGTACATTGGGCTGGGAGATGGCGGCAGTGCCAACGACCCGCACGGCAACGGGCAGAAACTATCGACGCTGTTGGGCTCGGTCCTGCGGATCGATGTCGACAAACAAGATTCCGGTAAAAACTACGCGATCCCCGCGGACAATCCATTCACCGAAAGTCCGCTGACCCGGCCGGAGATTTATGCCTACGGCATCCGCAACATCTGGCGGTTGACGTTTGATCGCAAGACGGGCGATCTCTGGGCCGCCGATGTCGGGCAGGATTTGTGGGAAGAGATCAACATCGTCACCAAGGGTGGCAACTACGGTTGGAACAAGCGGGAAGGAAATCACTCGTTCCC
>JBBDIM010000199.1:0-10905 GCA_040880405.1 Pirellulaceae bacterium
CGGAAGGGCTCGGCTACATTCACAAGCAGGGCTGGATCCATCGGGACGTGAAGCCGGACAATTTCCTACTGGACCATGAGGGCAACATTAAGCTCATTGACTTTTCCATCGCGGAAAAGAAAAAGACTGGACTAGGCAAATGGTTTGGCGGCGGTTCGACTGTCCAAGGGACCCGAAGCTACATGTCGCCGGAACAGATCCGTGGCAAAAACTTAGACGATCGCGCGGATATCTACAGCTACGGTTGCCTCCTGTATGAATTGGTGGGCGGCAAGATGCCATTCACCGCGACGAGCCCGGACCATTTGCTCGATAAGCATTTGCGAGCTCCCATTCCAACCCTCAAAGCGGCGAATGGGAATGTCACCGACGAGTTCTCCAATTTGGTGGAACGCATGATGGCAAAGGCTCCTGAAAAACGCCCTGAGACCATGGATGACTTCCTGCGACACTTTCGCCAAGTGAGGGTCTTTCGAATTCCCCCCAAGAAGCCGAAGTCCCTACTCGAGCGCGAGCGGCAACTTGCCTTGCAAGGTGAAGACCCGTCAACAACAGACGGGAAGCCAGGAGCCATATCTTCACCCAAAAGAGATTCAACACAATAAACAAGCGAGTACCCTATAAGTGGCTCGTTTCAATCGTCGGTCCACCGCTACCAGGAATACACAATGATTGCCCCTATCTATTTGGATTTTGAAGCTCCAATCGAGGCACTAGAGCGTCGCTTGGCGGAGCTAGAGGTCCAGAAACAGAACTCCGCCGAGATCCAGGAAGAGATCCGAGAGTTGCGCAAGCAATTGATCGACACGACGCGCGAGATCTACGGCAATCTCCGCCCCTGGCAAACCGTCGAGGTTGCCCGCCATCAAAAGCGACCCCAATCCGCGGATTACCTGAACTTGGTCTTCGAGGAATTTGTGGAACTCCATGGCGATCGTAAGTTCGGCGACGACCGGGCCCTGCGGACCGGATTCGCCAAGATCGACCGACACAAGGTGCTCTTCGCTGGACACTTCAAAGGCCGGGACCTCAAAGAGCGAAGCGAGTGCTACTTTGGTTGCGCCCATCCGGAAGGCTACCGCAAATCGATTGAGAAGATGCAATTGGCGGCCAAGTACAAGCTGCCAATCGTGACCTTCATCGACACCCCAGGTGCCTACCCAGGCGTTGGCGCCGAAGAACGAGGCCAGGCCATGGCCATCGCGGACGCAATGTTCGCGATGTCGCGACTCAGGACACCGATCATCTGCGTTGTCATTGGCGAAGGAGGATCCGGTGGCGCGCTGGGAATCGGCGTGGGGGACCGAATCGCGATGTTGCAGCACTCGTACTACTCTGTGATCAGCCCGGAGGGTTGCGCCGGAATTTTGTGGAAAAGCCACCAGTTTAAGGAACAGGCGGCCGAGGCGCTGAAGTTCACCTCAAAGCATTTGCCTCAATTCGGGATCGTGGATGATGTGATCGAGGAGCCGCTCGGCGGAGCCCATCGAGACCACCACCAAATGGCCGCGCGTCTCAAAATGTACCTGAACAAGACCCTGAACGACTTGGCCTCGCGCGACCTCGACCAACTCCTGGAAGATCGCTATCGCAAATTCCGCGACATGGGAAATTTCCTGGAACGCGAACTCGAACCGACAGCCGAGTGAGCGAAACTCCAGCCGTGGAACAAACTCTCCACCGCAATCCCAAACTCGCGGAGCAACGGACGCTCGGCGAGTTTTTTTCTGCGGCGGGATCTTGGAAGGCACCCTGAAGCCCGACGCGATTCCAGCTAGAGATCTCAGCTCAAAGGGCCAGGGCAGAGCCCCAGCACCCAGGCCCCTTTCGCCCAACCCAACGTCCGATAATGTTTGTTATGTTCGCTTAGAGCCCCAGTTTCGCCAGAACGGCGGATTGGCGGCAACTGCCCTGCGAAAAGAGGATGGGCGTGGGCTTCGGAGAATCGGCTCGGCGGCGGCGTCGGGGGATCGGGCCCGACCTGGCCTGACTCAGGCTCGCTAATCTGCTGGCGGTGCCGGAATGTTGGTCGGTGGTGGAAAGCCACTCACCTGCTCCTCCGGCTGACGCAGAAATTGGTCCGCGAAATGCTTCAGCCATGGCTGGGTCGACTCCGGATTCTCCACCGCGTCCTGAACTGCGTCCTGGGCTTTTCGCATGACCCGTCCTTCGAAGTCTTCCATGAAGCCTGGGTCGAGCCGCTGACCATCGACATCTTCGAACCAATCCGGGTTCTCGCCGCTGACTCGCTGCTGGTATCGGATGATGTATGGTTCCACCGCCTTGCTTGCTTCTTCCGGCATGACGGCGTGGGTGTTGTGGATAACGCGGGAGATGAAATAGCCCGAGCGAGAACCGACAATCTCCTGACGCCGCTGGTCCTTAGTCAGCGCCACGGCACACATCGTCACGAGCACGCAGAACGCCAATCCCTTCACAAACCCGAGGCCGGCTCCCACCTGATGGTCCCAGTCCTTGAGCTCCATCGTTTCCAAGGACTTCCGCACCAACGAGAAGCCGAACCAGATAACGAGCGAAGTGGCCAGATAGATGCCAATCATGGCCGCCAGCTTGCCCCAGGCCGGATCGAGCCCCAAGGCGTTGGAAACAGTCTCTCGGGCCTGAACCGCCACGAAGTAGCTTACGAAGATTGAAAGAATCGAGGCCAGTTGCCAGGCCATGCCTTTAAAGTATCCCCAGACCGCGGCCGTCACGAGGATCGCGAGCATGAGGAGGTCGTAAGCGTTACCCATCGGACGAACCTAATTCGGACAAAAATTATTCGATAATCAAGGCAGGGGGGCGACAATCAGTCACTGCCGCGAAGCGGCAGAGTATACGGCCTGGCAGGGTGCATCCGAATACCAGTTTTTGCGCGCGACGCTAGCACTTTCGGAAGAATGCTTTCCAGGATCTGCTCTGGTGTCGGGTCGGCCGTTTTCGTTAAAACTCGCCCTCGGAATGAAACGGTTTAAACCGCACCACGCACTATCACAAAGTATTCTTTCATGGCAGATTTCAATACACATATATCGGCCAGCACCGTGGCAGGAATCGGCATGGGCACGGCCGGCTATCTGATCTTCGATTTGCCCGAGACCACCTGCATGATCGCCGCGGGACTATGTAGTGTCGCCGGGACGCTTCCCGATCTCGATAGCGGCTCAGGCAGACCGTTTCGGGAAACAACCGCCATCCTTGCCGCCATCGTCCCGATGCTGATGATCGATCGGTTCCAACACCTGGGCATGAATGCTGAGGCGATCGCATTAGCCGGAGCCATCACCTATATCGTCGTTCGATTTGGCGTCGCTGAACTGTTCCGCAAGTACACGGTTCATCGTGGTATGTGGCACAGCATCCCGGCCGCGTTTTGTTGCACGCTCGCGGCTTTTTTGATCGTTTCCGGAGAAGTCCTTGATGTGCGACTGTTCAAAGCGGGCGCGGTGTTCGTCGGGTTCATGGTACACCTGATCCTCGACGAAATTTGGAGCGTCGAGTGGCAGGGGGGCACACCCAAATTCAAAAAGTCGTTTGGAACCGCCATTAAGTTTTGGAATCCACGCAGCCTGTGGTCGAATGTTTCGACCTATGCCAAGCTGATCATTTTGATCATGGCTGCGGTCGGTGATCCGCTATTGATGGAACACTTCGGCCACCACCCAAAAAACGAAATCAACCAGATCGCCACCGAGCAGATTCAGAGCATTTTTCGTTAAAACGCCTTGCGGCTATCCAGCAGCATCGTCACAGGGCCATCGTTGACGAGGTGAACCTGCATCATGGCCCGAAACGTTCCGGTTTCCACTACGATGCCTTGTTCACGAACTTCCGCGATATACCGCTCATAAAGTTGATTGGCCTGCTCAGGCGGCGCGGCTGCCACGAAGCCGGGACGTCTCCCCTTCCGGCAGTCGCCCAATAGTGTGAATTGGCTGATCGCCAAGATCGCCCCGCCAATCTCGCGGATTGAGAGATTCATTCTCTCTTGGTCGTCCTCGAAGATCCGTAGCCCGACCGTTTTGTCGACTAGGTAGCGAACATCTTCCGGGCCATCCTCCGGCGCGACTCCCAGCAGCACGACCAAACCCCGATCGATCCGCCCGACTATCTTGCCATCGACCGAAACGTGAGCCTCGGATACTCGCTGCACCACGCCCCGCATGATCCATTACTCCGCATTTAATGGGGCTTCGCGAGCATCACCCATCTTCGCCTTCACCGCCTGGGCTTGGTCGGTGATCGCCTGAATGACCGCGTAGTTGGCACCCACCAGCCTCATCTGTTGGACAAAGGCAAAGGCCACAAAGGCGGTGGCGGTAAAGGCTAGAATTTGATGGGCCGGCACCACGGAAGCCGCGATCTCGCGGAATGTATCAGGACTCGCCACCAGTCCGCCGGTCGCCACTAAGAGCATCATCGCTAACATACTGACGACCGATAGTGGAAACGAGCGCCGTTTGAGTTGGTTGCTCCGCTCGGCCAACTCCGGGTCCAAACCGTACGCCCCGACCACCTCTTTGCACCAGCGACTGGTGCCCACGAAGTAGGTGACCGAAACACTACTGACCAACACGGTCGTTAGGGCCGCGATCATCCCGAGCAAGGTGTGAAAGTTGGCCCGGCGATTGATCGGTTGGAAGGCGGCGTGGGCCTCGTTCAGCTCAGCGAGTGAGCCCCCCTGCCCTGCCCGGTCCTCGGCCTCACTTTGCCGCTCCGCCTCTTTGGACTGCTTGGCAAACTTTAGGATCTCGGCAAACTGGCCGTTGTAGTCGCCGATTGCCAATCCCAGAATCAGATTCGCCCCGAGTAAAACAATGGCGATCAAGGCGAGCGTGCGAAAGATTAGGGTCACGGGTCGGCGGCCAGGGTTAGCGAGAAACGAAGCGCGGCGGACGGGGACTATTTGGCCGATTATAAGGGCACTGCCCACTCCTCACCACTGGCCCTGGCATTTCAGGTGGACCTAATGCCACCCGGTGAGTCCTCATCGCTGCGGGGCCCGCTCGCAAGACGGGGCCAACCTACCCCAAAGCCACGCGGCCTGCGAACTTGTCTTTGTACCACGCCCGGACGCTGAACTGGTTGAGGATCGTGACATCTTCGCCAGCCGGGCCGAAGGCATCAATTGATTGCTCGGAGTGGTCGGCGTATTGCATCTCGCCGCCGTGCTGGATCATCGGCACACCGATCCGGGTGTTGACGAAACTTTGCACTTTCGTGAAAAACGCTCCACGGCGATGAGGTTGCCCGAGCAAGGTTTCCACCGCGGCTAAGTTCCGCTGGGCCTGCGCAGGGTCGATGATGTCGTACAAGTCGTAGTCGCCATGCAAGGCATCTCGGCCGAGACGGAGCAGACCGTAGGTGGGTGAGCGGGGATCCTTGTTGTCGACCGAATAACGACCCGAGCGGTGCATCGCGGGGCTATAGCGTTTCCACTTGTCGGTGGCATCGACTAACTTCGTGGCCGAAAAGGCCTGGGGACAAAGGACCGGATCGACCACCAATCCCGCCAGGCGGGCACTACCGATATCGCGATCCGCCGTCTTCGGCTTGCAGTCGAGCGGTTTGGGCTGGTAGCCCGGCAGTCCGATGTACCGTAGAGAGGCGGGGTTGGTCCGCCGCACGAGAATCCAAAGGCCCAGAGTGTGAGTCGCTTCCAGAAAAACCTGCTTGTCTTGCGGACGCATGACGATCTCCCAAAAACCGCGAAGGAAGAAATGGAACGAACCAAGAGTCGTTCGCCGAGAGATTATCTATCCGTGGGCCTGCCTGGTTGCGGGGAATTCAGAAGAAAGGGGGAATCCGGCTCAATGTTTCGCCACCGCATAACGCTCCAAATACTTTTGCGTTACGTCCAGGGCGTCTTTCCGATCAGCCAAGGGTTCGAAATGGCGGGGATCGATGGAACCGTCGAGTTGGACATCGTGCAGGTCGACCAGCATGAATGAGCGGGGGGGCGTGACGCGGGTTGTTCCCTCATGCTTTTCCTGTCCATACCGCTGGAGCATCAGACGGTGCGGGAAGAGACTCTCGGCACCGATCAGCAGGATCAAAGTGTGGGGTTGGTTTTCCGGGAGCAGGTGCCAGCGATCGAACGAACCGGCGTCAATCGAATCCACCTCCTCGGGTAGTAGTTTTTTCAGCCGCTCGGTAGAGAGTTGCCCCCGGACAACCCAGAAACGGTTGTCGGCGAGGGCCAGTTCTTCCACTGGGGCGAATTCAAACTGACCGCAGAGGTTTTCAATCACTTCCGATAACGCGCCCAGCGGTGTCGGCATCAGGCCGCCACTCCCCTGCCCCGTGTTTCCGGGACGGGTGCCTGCGCTGCCTGTCGACGCGGTCTGCCGAATTGCGTGGCGGACTTTGTCGAGATCAACCACCTGAAAGACCTTTCCCAGCGGTAGCTCCGATTGACTCCAAAGGAATTGGCCTTGGTCCGAGACCGACTGCGACATCCACATTGGCGAACCCTCCTCGGAGCCATCAAGCCACAGCCGGTACATCCGCGCGGCCCCGGCGCCCAATTGTTGATAGCCACCTTTGCCGGTGACCAACTGGCCCAGCATGGTCGTCTGGAACCGGATTTCGGCCGAGACGCTTTGCCGCTCTTCGAGTTGCTGAACGACCTGCTCCAGCAGATGGTCCGCGTCAATATCGGTGCTGGCGGTGCTATCGGGAGAGACCGTATACCCGAGGCGGTTTTCCGGTCCCTGGTCTCCATTCCCGCCACGCCGAACTGCCCAAAACGCCACCACCGCAATCAAACAGATCGCGCCGATCCAGGGTGTTAATTTGAGCGGATTACTTTTCATGGCACGGTTTTGACGATTTTCCGAAAGATTCCTATCCCACAGCGCCGAACAATAATGCCAAGGGGGTCGTCTTGCGCGGCAAATTTTCGTTCTCGGGCGAAGATCGCGATTGTAAGGCTTCCCGCCGGTTTGGGTCCACGTCAATCGCCGGCCAATCGGTCCCGAGTGAACTTACCCAAAGTGAAGTCACACTTTAACTGCCTGTATCGCATCCGACGGATAAAACTCCGGCTCTTGCCGCATTCACAGCCGCTGAGGTTGGCGGCAGCAAGGGTCACGTGAGGGGGAAATCATGAAAACGACTTTGTGGACTTGGACCATCTTGAGCCTGACCGCGGCGACCAGCCTCGGCTGCCATGCCCTGGATGGGAAACCGGTGGGTGGCCATAATCTGCCGCCCGCCCAGATGTTGCGTCACCCCGGGCCCGGAGTCGATGGACCGGGTCCCGGAGTACTTCACCCGCCTCGCATCCAGCAGGCCTCGGCTAATATGCCGATCGGCCCTGGTGGACCGATGCCCGGCATGCCGGGTGCAATGGCCTCCAGCCAGATCCTGTTTGTCAGCCCGGAAGGGATGCAACTGGCCTGGGATGTCGGTGGCGTCGGCATGTACGACTCCACTCCCAAGGTGGTCCCCTTCTCAAAGAATTTCCCGCAGGGTGGGATTTATCGGCTGAAGCTGATGAACATCGAGGGACAACCGGGCGTCGAACTGTACCCGACCCTGGAAGTGGGACCGGCCACGCCGCGAACCGAGGCCTTCCTCGCTCACAACGCGATTCCGATCCAGTTCACCGAAGACGACTTTGCCCAAGTTCGCAGCGGCAACTTTGTGACCAAGGTGATCTACCTGCCTTACCCCAACTATCAAGAGTTGGCTCTGGCCGGTGTCGAGACCTTGGTTTCCACACGGCTTGATCCAGGCGTCGACCCGATCGTCGAAGCGGACCGTCGCGGCACGATCATGGCGATCCTGCGAGTTGGTAACAAAGACCTGGAAGTACCCGGAGACGAGTACGGCGACGAAGGGATGATGCAGGGAGGCATGATGCCATATGCTGGCATGGGCCATCCTCAGGCTCCCATGATGCCTTTCGTAGCCGGAATGACCGTCCCGCAGTATGGGATGCCGCAAACCGGAACCCCGATCGGACTGCCCGGACCGCCCCACATTCCGCTGGGAGGACCGGCCGGATTGCAGAAGCATGTGATCAAAAACCACACGCACACGCATATCCCGAATCCGACCTCCAAGGTGGTGCTAAACGTCAAACAGCGTCCCGGCGTCAGCTATCCGGCTCCGCCGAATCGGGCCTGGGTCGTGGAGGAAAATAACCACCACGTGCCGAACGCTCGTCAGCCGCACGCCGACAAGCACCAGTACATCGGCAACCAAGGTGGTGCTGGCGGCGAGTACTGCCCACCGGAACTCCGGTAGTCGACAACCTTCATGCTGGAAACAGGGTCGCGGGGAAAAACCCTCGACCCTGTTTTCCGTGGAGACGTGAGTATGGATCTCGTCCGCTGGACTGGGTCCCTGGGATTGGGTCCCCTGCCCTGCCCCGCATTGGAAGCGGCATTTATCAAGGAAGATGAATCATCGTGAATCGATTGCGATACCGCCGACGAATCGTCGCCTCGCTGCTCGCTTTGGGCTGCCTGGCCAGCGTGGGTATCTCGGCCTCTTCGGCCAAAGCTCAACAGGGAAGCGTTCCGCTCTACCACGAGAATCTTCCGCCCGGCGCGATCGGACATCTGCAACACATGAAGGGACGCGGGATCACCGGGTACTTTCAGCCGGTGGAAATTATCGCCCCCGAAGGCGTTCAGATCTCGCTGGTGGTAGATGGCCAGTTCGGCGCGGATGAACCCGCCCCGGTGAAATTTGGTTGCCTGATTGGCGGAGTATATCGATTCCGAGTCTCTGGGATTCCGCTTCAGGAAGGCCGCGAACTATTCCCTAGTGTCGAGGTCATCGATCGGCTCTATCCGCCGGCCGGTCTCGAACTGAAGCATCCGATACCGGTCCACCTGACCGCGGAAGAGATGGCCCTAGCCCTGGATGGCAAGTTTGTCACCCGAGTCATCTATCTGGAACCACCCAGAGACGCCCTGCCAATTCAGCAGGAACGTGAGGTGCTTCCATATTTCGAGGTCGCCGCCGGTGCCGATCCGATCCAAGTCGCCGATGACCTGGGCCGTCCGGTCGCCATTTTGCGAATCGGTTCAAGGGCCCCGATTTTGGACGACCCCGAACCGGGCTTTAGCTTTTCACCTCCAATCATGCTGTACTCCAGCGAGTCGGCCCATCAAGCCGCACTCGAGACCCAGGCCGTGTTGCCCGAAGGCTTAAACACCCAGCGGCAAGCAGTTGAGGGAAATTGGAACTCCGACCGGCAAACCTGGGTCTCCGAGCGACAGCCGGCAACCCAGAACTCGGCTCAGCCACCAGCGCGACGATAACCACGAGCACCGATGGACACGATGAATCAATCCGCCTCCCAGTACCGGTTTCAAGTGGTCGCCCTGCTCTGCCTGGTGACGTTAGTCCCCGCCTGCGCGATGACCGGTGGCCAGAATCCCACCGGTCCTGCCAAACCGCCGACTCAGCGGCCGAACCCTCAGGCATCCCCTGCCCCGTCGACCGGCGGAACCGCGCCAGTTGCGAATCATCAAGCCGCCAATCCTCAAACGGCGGGTCAATATCCGGTGCGGCAAACTTCGGGCGAGGAGCCGGTGGAAAATCCATCGCATGCCGGACCCGCCCCAGGCCAAGCTCAAGGGCAGGCTCAGATGGTTGGTTTCCCGCGTCATCGGATGCCGCACGGACATCCTCAAGCCGCTTCTTGCCCGCCTGGAATGAACCCATCGATGTGCGGACCAGGCGGCTGCCCCCCCTACCCCGGCCCTGGTGGATATGGCGGTGGTTATGCCGAATACCTGCCTCCCTGTTGGCCCGAGGATGAATACCTGTTTGATGGTGGCGATCGGGATAGCAAAGTGCTGGTCGATCCGGAATTCGGGCTGTACGGTCTGCATACCGAAGATACAGTCGGTCACTTCGATACCTTGGACGGACGCCGTGAGGTGGTCCCCAGCAATCGGGTTTGTGTTTACGCACCCCGCTTCGCCGCGGTCCGAAAAGTTTATGGCCTGGAACAGAACCGACACAACATTCCGGCGATCGGCAGCGAGGCCCTGCTGCGGATTCAGAGCCAAGACACGAATCTGATCGCTTCGACCGCCAACCAGCCGCTGCAATTGGGGCGTGATGTCGGCTCCAACGGCCTCAACACCCTAGAAGAACGCCAACGAGGCGTCGGCCTGGACAATCGCCAGCAACTGCGTGAGTTCCAGTTGGACTTCAAAGCGTACGAGGACCTCGCGATCATCAAACTGGGTCAATACGACGCCGGCGAGAAACTTCGCTTGGCCAATGGCGTGCAAAACGCGATCGTCTGGGAACATAACCTAGCGGCCCAAGTCACCATCGACGGTCTGACAGCCGTGGAAGCCAAATCAGAAGCCTCGCCGCAGCAAACGGTCCATTACGACCTCCCACCCGGCAAGCCTCGCTTGCGGGTCGTCAAGGTCGCTTCAACCGGCGATGCCAAGGTGGGCGAAATCATCGAGTTCACGCTCCGGTTCGACAACGTAGGGGATCAAAAGATCGGCAACGTGACGATCGTCGACAACCTGACCCCGCGGTTAGAACTGATCGAAGGCTCTGCCCAATGCTCGGTCGACGCCGAGTTCCTGACCCAACCCAACGAAAAAGACTCGCTGGTCCTGCGGTGGGAAATCACCGATCCGCTGGAAGTGGGCGAAGGAGGCGTCATCCGCTTCCAATGCCGCGTGCGGTAGAGTCGGAAAAGGCGGGGTGCCGTGCAAAAATCCTCGGGTGCCGTGCCCACGCCCTCAAACGTGGGCATGCTTTGGCTCACAGGCTTTCCACCGGCAACACCGCGCCGGTGGAACTTGAAACAGCGTCCGAGCGAGCCGCGAGAAACCGTCGCATGTTCTCTTAGCCCCAACGGGGCGTCTCACGATAGCCCAGTTGGTAATACAGAGTCTAAGAGAGTCAAAAGAA
>JBBDIM010000200.1:0-10867 GCA_040880405.1 Pirellulaceae bacterium
TGCCGCGGATTCGGGTTCTATGCCGCCGACTCTTTGTAATTGAACTCATCCCCTGGGACCGCCGACGTCTCGTCGGCATTTTTTTTGTGCGCGGAGTGTTTCTCTCGGGGACTATCATTTTCGGGGGCTTTTGTTGGTTGGGAGTTGTTGATCTTCTCGCGAGGCTTGCCGACGCACGCGTCGGCGGTCCCAGGGGGCTTGCATCGCACCGCCGTAGCTTCAAGAATCGAAGTTCGTCAATTGCACATAGCTCAATTCGCACTGGGAATGGCACGATGAAGATGGTCCTGAAGGTCTGCCTTGGTACGCTCGTCCTGCTCCTGGGAGTTTCCCAAACTGCGATTACTTTGGCCGAAGAGGCCAAGAATGAGGCTTCCCAGTCGTTGGAAAAACTCCTGGACGACGACTGGCAATGGCGGATGGACAACTACCCCACCTGGGCCACGTATCTGGGGGACCGCCGCGGTTTGGATCGCTGGGAAGACATGTCCCGCGCGGCGATCGACAAGCGGAAAGAGCACCCGCACGATTTGCTGCGGCGGCTTGAGGCAATCTCCCGAGACGAACTCCCCGCCGAGGACCAGCTCAACTACGACCTGTTCCTGTACGAGGTGAAACTCAACATCGAGGGGCAGGCCTTTCCCACCGAACTGTTGGCGGTCGATCAGCTCAACGGCCCGCAGTTGGAACTGGGGCAGGTCGCTGAAGTGATGCCGTTGGCGACCGTGGCGGACTATGAGGCGTATATTGCGCGGCTGCGTGGCTTTCAGCCCTACCTGGGCCAATTGACCGACCTGCTCAAGGAAGGAATCGAGCGTCGCTGGGTTCAACCGGCCGAGCAGCTCCGCGGCATCGGCAGCCAGATTCAAGGGCAACTGTTCGCCCAGGCAGAGGATAGCCCGCTATTCAAACCGGCGACCAAATTCCCCGAATCGTTTTCCGAAGAAGATCGCGCGCGCCTGACCAAAGAGCTCACCGCCGCCATCCGCGAGGCAGTCTTTCCCGCTTTGATCGAATTCCGCGAGTTCCTGGAGAAAACGTATCTCCCCAATGGGGCGGAGACGATCGGTGCGGTCGGACTTCCCGATGGTCGGAAGTACTACCAGTACCGCATTCGCCGCTCTACCACCATCGACCTGACCGCCCAGGAGATCCACGAGATCGGCCTCTCCGAAGTCAAACGGATCCGGGCCGAGATGGAAAAGGTGATCAAGGACTCCGGCTTCGAAGGAGATTTCAAGGCGTTCCTGGACTTCATCCAGAACGACCCGCAGTTCTACTACGACGACGCCGAAGAGCTGCTCAAGGGGTACCGCGACATCGCCAAACGAGCCGACGCCCAGCTCCCGCCGCTGTTCGCCACCTTGCCTCGCCTGCCGTACGGCGTGCGGGCCTTCCCGGACTATGAGGCCCCTAACCAGGCTGGGGCCCGGTATTATCGCGGGGCGGCCGACGGCTCCCGCCCCGGCTACTTCATGGCCAACACCTACCAGCTCGATAGCCGACCGAAGTACGAAATGGAGGCCCTCACCCTGCACGAAGCGGTCCCCGGCCATCACCTGCAAATCGCCCGGGCACAGGAACTAGAAGGCCTACCCAACTTCCGCCGCTACGGCGGCAACACCGCCTACATCGAAGGCTGGGCCCTCTACGCCGAGTCGCTGGGGGAAGAGATGGGCTTCTACGCCGATCCTTATTCCAAGTTCGGCCAACTCACCTACGAGATGTGGCGCGCCTGCCGCCTGGTCATCGACACCGGCATCCACTCCTTGGGCTGGAGCCGCGAACAGGCGATCCGGTTCTTCAAGGAAAACAGTGGCAAAAGCGATCTGGAGATCGCGGTCGAGGTGGACCGCTACATCGTCTGGCCGGGCCAAGCCCTCGCCTACAAAATCGGCGAGCTGCAGATCAAGGCTCTGCGGAAAGAGGCGGAGCAAAAGCTGGGAGAAAAGTTCAACATCCGCCGGTTCCACAACGCCCTGCTCGACCAGGGAGCCTTGCCGCTGCCAGTCCTGGAACGAGAAATCCAAGAGTGGATCAAGAGTCAGGAGCGGTAAGATCGCGAGACACAAGAAGTACCGCCGGGAGTTCACTCGACTGGACCGCGACAAATTCCAATTTGAAGAATGACCACGAAACAGACGAAGGACACGTTTCAAAGGGGCCTCTCACGGCTTCGCCGCACCGGTTGCGAGCAACCGGTGCCACCCGCGAAAGCATGTTTCCAGCAGGCAGGGTGGCCCGGCGATTTCCGCGCCGCCATAATCAGTTTCGGGGCACTCCACTCTGAAGGTTCGTAACGGGCCGACAAGGCTTCCCTGGCGAAATATCTCGCCAGGGAAGCTCTCGCAATTCCATGGAACGCCCGAGCCATGCCTTGAAAATCCAACCGTTGCCTCATCAAGGACTCAGCGATTTACCCACTGATTCTAGTGAAGAACCAAAATATTAACTTTTTATTCTCCATGTCTTCATCTTGATGCGATAAGATGCCGCTTATGGTTCGGAACGGTTCGGGCCTGTCATCATTTCGATTCGCCTTCGCGGAAACTTTCTTTACGCGCTCCGCTGGCGAGGGGTCAAGCTAGAGAGAGAAAGTTCGATGCAAAGACAGATGAGATCGTCCGCTGCAAAACGCCGTGGGTTCACGCTGGTGGAATTGTTGGTGGTGATCGCCATCATCGGTGTCTTGGTGGCGCTGCTGCTACCGGCGGTACAACAGGCCCGGGAAGCGGCGCGGCGGATGCAGTGTACCAACCATCAAAAGCAAATCGGGCTGGCCCTGCACAACTATCACGACACGCATCTCAGGTTTCCGCCGGGGACGTTCTCGAACCGGGGCAATGCAAACGAGAAAAACGAGCAGCAGGGCGGGCGTATTCGCTATTCCTGGATGTCCGTTCTCTTACCATTCGTGGAGCAAAAAGCCCTCTATGAGTCGTTCTACAACGAGGTCTATCGCCCTTCAGGAAAAACGCCCTATGCGACGGAGGCCAGTTTAGTAAAGGTGGAGGTTTTCACGTGCCCATCCGACCCGAACAGCGGCAGAATCGCGGAGTTCCCAAACGGGACAGATCACAGTTTCGCGGGCAATTATCTCGTCGTCAGCGGAAATGAAGGAGTAGGAGATGACCATGGGAGGAATCTGCCTGGCATGTTCTACACCTTTTCCAAAACCAAGTTCCGGGACATTACGGACGGAACCACGAATACCTCGATGCTGAGCGAAATCAGACTCGCCCCGGGCACCTCGGCCAGTGCGAAGACGGATCGCCGCGGTGCTTACTGGCTGGTTTCGAACGCGTGCAATGTCTCGGTTTCCGCTATATACAATCCGAACACATCCTTGCCGGACCAGGTGCAAGGAGGGCATTGTACCACAGACTTCGAACCCGCTCCCTGCAATAATACCTACCCTTCTTATCGTTTGCTGGCTCGCAGCTATCATCCCGGCGGCGTGGTAATGACCTTGGCCGATGCCTCGGTCCGTTTTGTTCCGGAAACGATCGACAACCCGATTTGGCAGGGACTATCCACCCGCGCCGGTGGCGAAATTCTCGATGAGTTCTAAATGCGAGCAAGGAAGTTTCTTCGTCGCAGTCGATTTCCATGTTGCCTAACCTTGTTCATCCGATGGAAGAACCGTCTATGATTCCCAGTAGAATATCGGGCCGAAGATTGGCCCACCTGCCCCTCGTAACCGGCTTGGCGATCCTGGCTCTCGCCGGATGTGGACCCGCTTATGATGGCCCCCTCAAGTATCCTGTCCAGGGAACCGTTACCTATCAAGGGCAACCCATCGAGAACGGAATGATCGTCTTCTTTCCTACCCAACGAGGAGGCGGCGCGGAAGCGGGCATGAAGATCGTCGACGGTGCCTTCGCGGGAAAAGCCACGGCCGGGGCAAAGCGGGTCTCCATCCAAGCGAACCGTCCCGCTTCGCCGGTGGAAGACGAGGATGAAAGCCTGCATCGCGGCGAAGAGCAGTACATTCCCGCCAAGTACAACGAGGCAAGCAAGATGGAATGCGAGATTCTGCCCCAGGCGAACGAAGGCTTGGAATTTCACCTGGATTAAACGTCTGGGTGATACCTAACTGGACAGTGCCGGGTGATGTGACACCAGAGTACTGCGATTTTAGAGTACTGCGTTCCCTGTCTCATCAATAACGAAAGTCTCAACCCGGCGGGTGGCCCGGTTGTTCCCGCTTGGTGATCGTCCACATGGGCTCACCCCGGCCGAATGGGAACATCCGGGATGCCGGGCCCGGCCTGGGTTGCCTGCGTGGGGATTATCCGTGTTCATCCGAGACCATCCGCGGCTCTCTTTCCAACCCATTTTTTTAACCACGAAATACACGAAGGACACGAAAGGCAACCCGCGAAAGGCATCTCTCCAGGTTTCAAACCGAGCGATTTTCCATCCGGTTCATCGGTGGCGGTCGAGAAATTGATAGCCCCTCGAACCAACTCTCCCTTTCGTGTATTTCGTGGTTATCCCGTTCTATGAAATCCATCGCATACCGCAGCGTTGCCGACGCACGCGTCGGCGGTCCCAGGGGGATCGCGGGGTTCGTAAACCTGCGGGTAGAATAGGGGTGGTTCTTTGAAAATTTGAGGAGGGCGGCAGTGTGCAAACGTTCACAAAAGTCCCGGCGCAAAGGATCTCGTGTGGTATCTCGCAATACCTTGGCCGCCCGGCCAAGAAATAAAAACCAAAATGGGGGTATTCACGGCGCGGTTGTTTTCCCTTATTTATCCTCAGGCCCTGCTAAGGGAAGAGTGGTTCGGCCGAGCAATTAAAATTTCTGGCCGCCTGGCCGCCTTTACCGCCACTCGGGGGGACCACAAAATGTAGTGGGGTTTGTGAACACTTTTCCCCATACACCACAACCTGTACGCCCCCAGAATGGGCCAGTAGCCCGGCCGAGGGGCGGCCAGCATTTTCACAAATCGGGGGGTAAAAGAATCTCAACCTGCCCCGCCCGAGAGAGGTATCAAAGATTCTCAAACGGGCGACTAGTACTGGATCAGACTGAACGACTGGAAGGGCTTGATCCTCTGTTCCCCTTCCAAGGCGAGGAGATGGATCAGAAAGCAGCAGCCAACAACATTGGCACCGACCTTCTCGACCAGATTGCAGCAGGCCTTCATCGTGCCGCCGGTCGCCAAGAGGTCGTCGACCATGAGGACGTTTTGACCTGGGGAGACGCCATCGATATGCATCTCCAGGGTGTCCGTGCCATACTCCAGCTCATAATGAAAGGCGTGCGTATCAAACGGCAGCTTGCCCGGCTTGCGAACCGGGACAAACCCGCAGTTCAGCCGCAGCGCCAGCGGAGCGGCAAAGATAAAGCCCCGAGCCTCAGCCGCCACAATCGCATCGACCTTGGCGTCCGCGTAATGTTCCGCCATCCGATCAATCGCCGCGCCGAAGGCTTGGGGATTGGCCAACAGCGGCGTGATATCGCGGAACAAAATGCCCGGCTTGGGAAAATCGGGGATGTCGCGGATGTAGTCTTGCAGGTTGAGTTCAGCCATCGAATGTGGGGTCCCCGAAGTGAGCTGGCGAGACAATGGAACGTCTTTCTCCAGGTGGCAAATATAAGGGGATTTCCACGTGGGTGAAAGAACCGTCCCCTTGGGGCGACTGCCTATCGCCGAACCGTCCGCCGCCGATAGGGACCTTCCAGTAGCCGCTCCTTCGGATCCTGCAACCCTTCGGCCAAGCGGTTGAGGGCTTCGGTTTCGATCTGGCGGACCCGTTCCCGCGTGAGGCCCAGTTTTTCGCCGATTTCCTTGAGAGTGTGCGGATCCTCCCCTTCCAGGCCAAACCGCATCCGGAGCACGTTCGATTCGCGGGGATCCATCGTATGGAGCATCTCGCGGACGTGCTTCAGGTCGTCATGCTCGACCAGTTCGTCCTCTGGATTGCGGAGCCGCTCGTCGGTGACCATCTCGCCCAGCGACCAACCACTATCGGCCTGATCGGTTTGGGGCGTGGAATTGTAGATGCGGATCGCCTTTTTGATGATTGGCAGCTTCTTTTTGGCCAATCCCAGAACTCGAGCGATTTCTTCAGGGGTCGGAGTGCGTCCCAGTTCCTCGGTCAAGCGATTGGTGGCCCGCCGCCATTTGGACAGCAATTCAACCATGTAGGCCGGAATGCGGATGGTCTTGGCGCAATTGATGAGGGCCCGTTTGATCGACTGCTTGATCCAGTAGCTGGCATAGGTGCTGAATCGTGTGCCCATCGCCGGGTCAAAGCCTTCGACTGCCCGGAGCAGGCCAAGATTGCCCTCTTCGATCAAATCCTGCAGGCCGAGGCCTTTACCGGTGTAGCCTCGGGCGATGTTGACGACTAGGCGAAGGTTGGCCCTCACCATCCGGTCACGAGCGGCCACGTCCCCTTGCCCGATCTTGGTGGCCAACTCGCGTTCCTCTTTCGCGGAGAGCAGCGCGGTTTCGTTGATCTCACGAAGATAGGTCTCGAGCGGACTTTGGACCGACTCGCCATCATCGTATTGGGTTTCCCGGGTTTTGGTTTTGGTCGCCATATTCAAATCTGCTGGTTCGCGATATCGAAGGGGGGAGAATCCAGTGCTTGCACACCCTTGCTATCGTCGCTTGCAGGTCGGTTTCTGTAACAGATAGCGAAACACACCTTGTCACACGGAATTTACTAGTGATTCCGCTTGTGCGCGACAAAACGACCCCGACACATCGTGTCGGGGTCGTGAGGAATATCGCGATTGCGTGGGCTCGAAAGCCCCATGGGCGGGCTTAGTTGTCGCCGCCAGACGCCAAGTCCGGGTTAAAGAGCGGGCCGGAAGAACCGAGACCACCCTTGAGGTCGGAGGGATCCTTCTGTTCCTGCTGCGAACCTTGCGAGGAAGATGGGCTCTGATCGGCCGTGACATCGTCCTCTGCCCATTGGACTCGCTTGCGGGAGAGCCCGATTTTGCGATCGTCCGTGTCCACGCGAAGGATTTTCACTTCGATTTCTTCGCCAACCTTCACAACATTCTCCGGGTTCTCGACTTTCTCGTCCGATAGTTCGGAGATGTGGAGCAACCCTTCCAGGCCATCCTCTAGTCCGACGAAAACGCCAAAATTGGTGATTTTGGTCACCTTGCCGGTTACCAACTGGTTGGGCTGATATTTCTCCGGAATGGTGGTTGCCCACGGATCGTCGTCCAACTGCTTTAGGCCGAGGGCAATCCGGCGTCGATCCTCGTCGATATTGAGGACTTTGCACCGCAGTTCCTGACCCTTTTCCAGCATTTCGCTTGGGTGCCCGATTTTGCGGGTCCAAGACATGTCCGAGACGTGCAAGAGGCCGTCGATGCCCTCTTCCAGCTCGACAAACGCACCATAATTGGTGAGGTTGCGGACGCGACCTTCGACCACGGAGTCGACCGGATAACGATCCTTGATGTTTTCCCAGGGGTTGGCCTGGGTCTGCTTCATGCCGAGCGAGATCTCCTGCTTTTCCTTGTTGATCCCAAGGACCATCACTTCGATCTCGTCGTTGATGTTGACCATTTCGCTGGGATGGCTGATCCGTTTGGTCCAAGACATCTCGCTGATGTGGACCAAACCCTCAATTCCTTCTTCCAGCTTGACGAATGCCCCATAGCTCATCACGTTGACAACCGAGCCCTTCACGCTCGAACCAACAGGGTACTTCTCTTCAACACCGTCCCATGGGCTAGGTGTCATTTGCTTCAGACCGAGGGCGATCTTTTCTCGTTCGTGGTCGATATTGAGGATCTGCACCTCAACTTCATCGTCGATGGTGACCATCTCCGAGGGATGACCGATTCGGCCCCAGCTCATGTCGGTGATGTGGAGCAGGCCGTCGATGCCGCCCAGGTCGACAAAGGCACCGAAGTCGGCGATGTTTTTGACCACACCCTTACGGCGTTGGCCGACTTCCAATTCCTTGAGCAGGCCTTCGCGATCCGCTTTCCGTTTCCGCTCAATCAGCGAACGACGGCTGACCACGATGTTGCGGCGCTCGCCATCGATTTTGAGCACTTCGCAATCGACCGTCTTGCCGATGTAATCGGCGATATCGGAAGGACGGCGGATGTCGACTTGGCTGGCGGGTAGGAAGACGTTCACGCCGATATCGACCAGCAAACCACCCTTGATCTTGCGAATGACCTCGCCGGTGACGACTTCGCCCTCGGCAATCGACTCCATGGTCCGTTCCCAGTCGTCGATCTTCCGGGCTTTTCGCTTGCTTAGCGAAACCATTCCGTGAGGATCGTCGGTGCGGCCGAATTCGTCCTCGACGTCCTCGACGAGGACCCGGACAATCGTGCCTACGGTGGGAGGATCTTCGTCCTCTTCCCACTCTTCTACGGGGACGGTGCCTTCACTTTTTCCGCCGACATCAATCAAAACGAACTCTTCATCGACTCGGAGGATACGACCCTCCACAATCCGATTGATTTCGACGGTTTCTTCGAGTTCGATCGGGTCGATCCAGCTATCTTCAGTGCCGGATACAAGTTCGTCGATTTGTGCGACGAGGGTATCGTCATTTTCCAGGGTACGAATGAGGTTACGATTGACCATATTTTGAAGTGAAACCAAGGGGAACCGGACACCGAATTCGGAAGAAGCGGTCCGACCAAAAATGCCTTCATTTGAAGCATTTCCGGCAGTAAACCACGACCAGGTAACTCGATATCGAGGTGTAAAAAGGGAGACCAAATCGCGCGGGCGAAAACATATTCACCCTTCAGTAGTAAGCTTGATTTTGGCGAGAACCCGTAAAACTAGCAAATTCCAGAATTCTGTACAACCACATACAGGGGGGAACCGTTAAGTGATTTGTTGGAATTGGGTAGAAAGTAATTCATTCTGGCAAGCTGCGGGATGCGAGGCAACTTTGGCGCGAGTTCCGTTCATGAAGCCGTTCAAAGCAGCTAGCCCGGATCGATGGTCAATGAGAGCTCAGACCCACGGCGTGGGCACGCTCTCGACGGACCCGGGCTAGCAGCGATCGCATGCGATTTTCCATCTCAGCCAAAAGCTCCTCGTCGCCTAGTTGGGCGATCCGCTCCAGACCGATCGGCTCGCCAATTTCCACATGCACGGTTCCCCAGCCAGGCAAAACTTGCGACCGAGGCCAAGCCTGATAAAGTCCATCGAATAGCACCGGTACCAACGGAACCTTCGCTTTTCGCGCCACCGCCAGAAAACCGGGACGTAGCGGGCTGAGCTCTCCATCTGTCGTTCGGGTCCCTTCCGGAAAGATCAGGACGAACTCACCCCACTTGAGCCGCTTCAGCGTCTCTTTTAAGCCGGCCAAGCCAGAGCCCTCCAGATCAACCGGGATCGCGTCGAGCAACTCAATCAGCCAACGGAACGCCGTCACCTTGAAAAGCGACTTGCGAGCCAGGTAGTTCATGCGCCGCTCGCAGCACAATCCCACGAGAATCGGGTCGATGAAACTTTGGTGATTCGCGCAGACCAATGCCCCTTCGGTTTGGGGCCAGTGTTCACGGCCGCGGACCCGGACGCGGTAGAACAACACGCCGATCAAACGGCAAACGACACGTAAAAAGTCGTAGATTAGCCGTTTGCCGAGACTGTGCCGGGGTGTGGGTGACATGGCCGCGATGGTGGTGAATTTTATGTTTGCTTCAAGCGGGGGTTTGGCGGCTGCGGACGATTTCCAGCATCCGGGCAAGGACCTGCTGCGGTGTAAGGCCGTCGGTGAGTAATGTGATAGCATCCTCTCCTTGGCGAAGCCCACCATACTCACGCTGTTGGTCCTCCAGGTCGCGGCGAGTTTGCTGAGCCAAAACCTCTTCCCAGCCGATCGCTTCCCCCCGTTCCTGCAAATCCCGGACTCTTCGTCGTGCCCGTTCCTCGGGCGAGGCCGTCAGGAATATCTTGCACTCGGCATCCGGAAAGACTAGCGAACCTTGGTCACGTCCCTCGGTAACCAGGTCGCGTCCCTGGGCGAACTGGCGTTGGAGGGAAACCAAGTACTCGCGGACGCGCACATTGTTCGCGGCGTGTCGAGTGACCGCGGTGACTTGCGGAGTGCGAATGTCGGTGGTCACGTCTTCACCGTCCAGGAGGACACGGTCTACTTCGAAGCTAATCGAGGTTCGGGTCGCCATCTCAGCGAGGTCTTGCGGGGCCTCCCAATCGATCCCGAGACGCGCTGCCTTGAGGGCAATGGCCCGGTACATTGCGCCGGTGTCGAGGAAGACATACCCCAACTCGGCGGCTAATTGCCGAGAGAGGGTGCTCTTTCCCGCCCCGGCAGGGCCATCAATTGTGACGATCATCCGCTCATTCTTCCAACGTGGTTCTCAGTCCAGACCGGCAGGCGGTCTCTGCGGCATTATAGTGGACCGGCAAGCGGACGATACCCGCGGTATTTGGGCTTTGAGGGAAGGCTCAAGTTGCGATACTTTTCTCCCCCTGCCGGGCCGCCCCATTGAGACTCTTTTACCCCTCTTCTGGCTTTTTCTTGGCCGCCCCTCGGCCAGGTGGTTGGCCCATTCGGGGGCCGTGCCGGTTGTGGTGTCCGGCCCGTTTTTGGCCCTGTGAGCGCTGTATCTTGTGGACCCCCGATTGGGGAAACGCGCGGCCAAGCGGCCGAGAATTTTAAAACCGCAGCCGAGACCCGCTTCCCTTAATCAGCTCTCACGGCCAACAAGGGAAAACACCACGACCTAAGGCACCCCCATTTTGGTGTTTTTTCCTTGGCCGCGCGGCCAAGGGCTTGTGGATCCCACACGAGATCCTTTGCGTTTGCACTTTTGTGAACGTTTGCACAGTGCCGCATGCCCCAAATTTTCAAAGAACCACCCCCATTCTACCAAGCAGTTCGCAAA
>JBBDIM010000201.1:0-10753 GCA_040880405.1 Pirellulaceae bacterium
GGTTCGGGGCCGCCGCTGATTTTCTAATGGTACTCATCCCCGTTTCCTCCCCTCCAGGCCTCAGGATTTGAGGTGGCCAGGTAACCGAGGGCTTACACCACCGGCAAAGGTTGTGCCGACCCTTCGGGCCTTTCAAGTGGCGTTGCACCGCCTTGTGGGTTCAGCCACGGTCTCTTGGCGGTTTTGCGCGGGAAGAGCCCATTGGATTTGAAGGTTTTGAAACGCAGAGGCGCAAAGACGCAGAGACAGCTCTCTGCGTCTTTGCGTCACTGCGCCTTTGCGTTTCCACTTGCTGACGGGATGATTAGCAGATGGGATCGCGCCCGCCAACCAACCTTTATCCGTGCGATCGGTGTCATCCGTGGTTCAAAAAAGAAAGTTTCTAACCACGGATGGGATTCAGGGCTGGATGCGGTGCCAGCGGTGGCGATCTTTCTCGCCCAAACAGGCCCACGTTTGAGGGGATGGGGCGTGGCACCCCAACCACTCTCGCTTTTTTCCCCTTTTGCTCTTGTTGAATCGTAGAGTTGTGGCGGAAGGACAAGCCCAGGACTTCATGTGGACCTCCCCCCCCGTGGAATGTCTCCTAATTTTCCTCGATTTTTCTTGCGTTCGCTTGCCCCTTTGGTCCGCTCGTGCTACTGTAATATGCAATATGCAATCTGACCCCTGAATACCAAGGAGCGACATGGCCGTTAAGCAGCACATTTCCCGTAGGGCCGTAATCAAGGCCGCCGTGGCCGGCTTTTCCACTGCGGTTGCCGGGTTATTCTTGCCGGGAAAACCGCTGCGCGCAGCCCCGAATGAAACCACAATTCCGACCGATCCCAAGGTCCGCGGGCCATTTCCTATCTTGTCGACCCCTTTCACCGAGTCGGGCGAAGTCGATTACGACACGTTGGCGAAGCAGGCTCGGTTTGTGTCCTGGGGAGGATGTCCTGGTATGATCTGGCCCCAAGCAGGGGACGCCATCGATCTGTTGACCATGGACGAGAAGATGAAGGGGATGGAGGTGCTGGCCCAGACGACCCGCGATCTCCCCGCCTCGCTCTGCCTGGGAGTCCAAGGGAAGGACACGCAGGAGATGCTCGCCTTTGCCGAGCATGCCGAAAAGCTGAACCCGGAAGCGATCATCTCGCGGCCCCCCGACTCCGGCAAGACGGAAGAAGACCTGCGGCAATACTGGAAAGCCCTCGCCGCGGTCGCCACGCGCCCGGTGATTCTGCAAACGACCGGAGGGGTTGCCTACAAGGGGCCACTCCCCTCGCCGGAACTCATGATCGACTTGGCAAAAGAGTTTCCGCACTTCGGGTACATCAAAGAGGAAGCGGGCGACGTCTTTGGCCGGATGAAAGCCACGCTCGCGGCGCGGCCGCCGGTCCGCCGAGTGTTCAGCGCTCGGGGGGGCTTTCATTGGGTTGAGGAATCGCGGCTCGGCTCCGAAGGGGTGATCACCGAACGGGCGGCCTACGCCGACGTGTTGACCCGGATTTGGGAATTGCAGGAAAGTGGCGAGGATCCCGACACGCTCAAAGATGTCTTCGGAAAGTTCATCCAGATGGTCAAGGTAAAGCCGGGCCATCTCCGCGGCATGAACCTCTACATCTGGAAGAAACGAGGCGTGTTTAAGAACCTGGTTTCTCGAGAATATGGCCCGGGAAAGTCGACCCCTGCCACTCCAAAAGTCGTGGAGTTCAAGCCGAGTGACGAGCAAATCGCCGAGGCGGAGAAGCGGTTTGAGGCCTTGGCTCCCTATCTGAAAGAAGTAAAACCCGATTTGAACGAGCCCGCCTAAGGCGAGAACCAAGGACGAGAAGAAACACTCCCCAAAGGCGCGACCCTTGAGGAGTGGAGTTGACGTATTTTTTTTAGCCACAGAGGCCACAGAGATCACAGAGTACGTGATGTTCATTTAATCAATTGTGATGAATTACTCGTAACTCACTTGAAGTGAACGCTTGAAGAAAAACTCTCTGTGACCTCTGTGTCCTCTGTGGCTTAATCATTTTTTACCAATACCGTTATTAACGACCTGGCTACCCCTCCCCCAAGAATCCATCATGCATCGACCTTCTCGCCGTAATTTCCTGAAGCATGTGGCAGCCAGTGGAATGGCTGCCTCGTTCACGATTTCCGGGACCAAATCCTCCGGCCAGGTCATCGGCGCGAACGATAAGGTTCGCGTTGCGATCGCCGGAATCAATGGCCGGGGACGAATCCACATGAGTGTCTTCGGCGGCATGAAGAACGTGGAAATTTCGCATCTTGTCGACCCGGACAGTCGGCTGTTTTTGGCGCGCTCCGCCGCGGTCGAGCGGCAGACGGGGAAAAAGCCGAAGTGCGTGCAAGACATCCGTGCGGCGCTGGACGACCCGACGGTCGATGCGGTTTCGATCGCGACCCCCAATCACTGGCACGCCCTGATGACCATTTGGTCCTGTCAGGCGGGCAAGGACGTTTACGTCGAGAAGCCTTGCAGTCACAACATGGTCGAAGGCCGCCGCATGGTCGAGGCGGCCCAAAAGTATGACCGGGTTGTGCAACATGGCACGCAGTGGCGATCCGATCCTCAGTGGAAGGCGTACACGGCCGATATTCGCAACGGCAAATACGGAAAACTGCAAACAACCAACATTCAGATCTTCCGCCCTCGCGAGAGCATCGGCGTCAAAAGTCCGGTCAACCCGCCGCGGGAATTGGACTACAACCTGTGGACCGGCCCTGCCCCGCGGAATCCTTTCCGAACCAATCTAGTCCACTACCGTTGGCACTGGATTTGGGACTACGGCAATGGTGAGATCGGAAACCTGGGGGCCCATGAGATTGAAATGGCCCGCTGGGCGATGCCGGAGGATGCCAATCCACGCAGCGCAATTAGTCTCGGTGGCCGGTTTGGCTACGAAGACCAAGGGGAGACGCCTAATACGCAGTTGACGCTGTATGACTACGGCGACACGAAAGTCCTATGCCAACAACGGGGGCTTCACTTTGACAAGAAACTCAGGATGAGCATCGACTTTCAGACCGATGAGGGGCTGATCAAAGAGGGAAGATTTTATCCGACCGGCAAATCCGCGGGGGAAGTGATCGAGGGAGCGCCACCCAGTGGGCTGCCCGAAAATTACGCGCGGGACCACTTCCAGAATTTTATTGACTGTGTGCGGAGTCGACGGCCCGAGGATCTCAACTCGGATGTCTTGGATGGGCATCGCACGGCGGTCGTGGCTCACCTGGGAAATATTTCGTATCGCCTAGGGGAAGAGACTTCCTTTGGCGATCCACCGGATGAACTCTCAAAGAGCCCGTTGGCCCAGGAATCCTTTGAAGAGATGAAAAAACATCTGGTCGACGCCGCCGGCTTGAATTTATCGAACGCTTCCTATCGGCTCGGTCCCACGCTCCAGTTCGATGCGACGGCCGAGACGATTGTCAATCACCCCGAGGCGAACCAGCTCCGGGGTGGAACCTACCGAGCAGGTTTTGAGCTGCCATCGGTCACCAGTTAATACAGACGTAAATCAACCCACGGCGCGTCAGTCCGTACCTCGGATTGCACGCGGATGGGACGCGACCATCGATTTCTCTTCCGTTTACCTATTCCATAATTTTCTAAAAGGATTTTCGCATGTTTCAAAGATTCTCTCGCCGACCCACAGGCTTCACGCTGGTCGAGCTCCTGGTTGTGATCGCAATTATCGGAGTCCTGGTTGCCCTCTTGCTGCCGGCGGTCCAGCAGGCGCGGGAAGCGGCCCGGCGGATGCAGTGCTCCAATAATCTCAAACAGTTAGGACTAGCGCTTCACAATCACCACGATACTCACCAACAATTTCCGACCTTCAGCGCCGGGAACCCTAATATCAGCTATGTCGTCCACCTCCTACCTTTCATGGAACAGAACAACCTTTACGATCAATTCCCACGCGACGCATCCGGCAATTTGCAAATCACCACGACAAACGATGTGCGTACCGTGAACCGCATTGATGGGCTGTTGTGCCCCAGCGGAGTCGTTCAGTTTTCGACATATAGCGGCCAAGGCGACCGATATACCATGCACTACTATGGCGTGTTAGGCCCTAAGGGGCAAAACATTCAGACGGGGAACGACTATCAGCTCGACACCCTTGGCGGTCAGGGTGGCGCGTCGTTGCAGGGATTCTTTCAATGGAAGAAGAAAATGCGGTTCGCCGATATTACGGATGGCACCAGCAACACCTTGGCCATCGGTGAAATGAGTTGGAAGGATGCCGGCTGTTTTCGACCCTGGGCCCGTGGCGGCGAGCTACAGGATGGCGGAGTACACTCCGCTTCCGCCAAGAATGTTTTCCACGCCATCAATGCGGTCGCTTACACCGCTGCGGCGACGAACTGGAACGATGCGAGTTTTGGCAGTCAGCATCCAGGAATCGCCCTGTTTCTGCTTGGTGATGGGTCCGTGCGGACTGTTTCGGAAAATATCGCGATGACGGCGTATCGCGCCATGGCGAGCCGCGATGGTGGCGAGACGCTCACGACCGAGTAAACGACAAAAGATATCACGGCCATGATTTTTCTTTACGAAAGAATGCCCCCATGGTGGATTTGAATTCGCACGCGGACTGTTCTCAACGTCCGCGTCCGCCCCGCTACTCGGCGATTGCCTCACTCCTGTGCCTGGCCGCGATCGCTATGTGCGTGGGCTGCGGTGGGGTGGATGGCAACGGGCGAAATCGTGTCTCAGGGACCGTGACTCTCGACGGACAGCCCATTCCCAACGGCATGATTTCGTTTGAACCTGACTTCAACAAGGGAAATACCGGCCCACAAGGCATCGCGCCGATCCACGAGGGTCGCTTTGACACCAACAGTCCGGGCGGGCGAGGCATCATCGGCGGACCGCATCGGGTCCGGATCGAAGGGTACCGCGGCGAGGCACCCGATCCTCAATTGGCCGATCCCTCGGTGCCCGGCAATATCCAGATCCTGATTAAAAATTACGAGACCGAAATCGATCTTCCCGCGGGAGAGACGACGCACGACTTTGCCATCATCAGCGAGGAGTTGTAACAATCGGGCGGCAGATAAGTGGGTCTACTCCAATATCCCTGCTGACAATAGATGATGCTTGTGATTGGATTCAACGGTTCGCCTCTTGCCGGGCCAGGGTGATGAGCATGACGTCGGGGAGCGGCGTCACGCCGAGTTGCCGGAGCATGTTGGTGAGTTGGGCGGTGGTGTACTGGGCGTGGGTGCAGACGTGCAGCAGGATATCGGAGCGTTTCACTCCGTGCCGCTGCCCAGGCTGGGAACTGGTGCTGGTTTTGTGAACGATTTCCTCCAGTGCGTCGTCGGTAAGCCCACCAAGGTACTGATTCCACCGGGCATCGAGCTCCTGCCAGGCGGTAGCGAGTTCCTCCAGCGTTTGCAGGGCCCCCTCCCCTTCCTGATTACCCGGGAGACGGCCCGGTAGGTCTCCCGGCATGGTAGGAGAAGGATTGCCAAGTAGGGCCTCCAGCCAGACGTACTCCGCGGCCAGCAAATGAGTGAGAGTCTTCCAGACGGAACCTTGGCCAATCGCAAGCGGCCGCCGAAGCTGCTCGGGGTTGAGGGGACGCACCGCCTCTCGTAACCGGTGGTTGACCCATTGGCGATGCGTATGAAGTCGGCGGATCAGATCGCTGGCGGTCATAAGATGCTTTTTCGTTTCGGGCGATTCGCACACACCGGCCAAGCCGCCAGCGCCAAGCTCAAGTTTAATCATGATCGCAGGGTCGTGCCGCGGGGTTCAGCCAGCACTCCACAAAAAAAGCCACGTTCCGCACCGGGGAACGTGGCTTTTCGATTGGTGGAATTAAACGCCTGGTGGGCCTGGGGCCCCTTATTCTTCGGCGGGAAGCTTGCCGGCTTTGATTTTGTCGCCAAAAGCCTCGCCGCTTTTGCTCATTTCGGCTTCAACCTTCAGCAGGGCGGCCACGATTTCCGCCTCGACCACATCCGGCTCTGCCTTGCGACGCTTGACGCTGTAGTTCGTCTTGTCGAGCAGTTTCGAGAGTTGCTCGCCGTATTCGTTACGGACCTTCTTGTTCTCTCCATCGACGTGGCACAAGTTGCACTTCGCGGTCGCTACGCCGGCGGCCAAGGCCTTTTCCGTATCGGTCGACGGTTCCGCGACCTTGTAGCGCACGACAAACGCGTCCGAAAACGGCTTGATTGCAAACGCGCTATCGGCGGAAAACGCACTCGCGCAAACACCAAGTAATAAACACAACCCTAGCTTTTTCATCCTCAGACTCTCCAAAATTGACAAAACGATTCCACTGCTCCGAACGGGTATTTCGCACCATGGGCTCAATCCACATCGGGAGCCACAATCAGTGAGGTGGGCGGCAGCGGGGGAAGGTGGTTGGGGTGGGGTAATCTCTTAGTTAACCTTCTCAATCCCCCCATGTCAAGTAATATGTCCGCCAAGCAATATGCCTGCCAAGCAACATGCCGATACTTAACACCCGCCAATTATAGCATCCGATCCAAGTTGATCCATGGTTTTAGCCTGCCGCAGGGGAAGTCGCCGGCGAACGCCTCACGTTTTGAGCCGGGTATCAAACAGGTCTCGCAGACCATCGCCGAGCAAGTTAAATCCCAGAATTGTCGCGGAAATCGCAATTCCCGGGGCGATCGCCGGCCAGAGGGTCGTGTGCAGGTACGATTTGGCCTCGACCAGCATCCCACCCCAGTCAGGGCTGGACGGGTCGCCCGCAATGCCTAGAAACGATAGCCCCGCGACTTCCAGGATTGCATGACCCAGGCCGAGGGTGGTGAGCACCAGGATGGTGCCCCAGGTGCCGGGGAACAGCACACGCGTCACGACATACCAGGGAGTGGCCCCAGAAGCGACGGCCGCTTCGACATACGCCTGCTGGCGGAGCGTGATCACCACCGCGCGGACCTGCCGCACGAAGACCGGCAGATTAATCAGCCCCACCGCCAAAATCACCGGAAGCCAGCCAGGCCGCAAGGCGGCGATCACCAGAAAGGCGATCAGCAGGCTCGGGAACGCGAGCCAGACGTCGACCCCTCGCATGATCCAGATATCGACCCAACCGCGGCGATACCCGGCCCACAGCCCTAGCGGCACGCCCAGCAGGATCGCCACGGTAATCGACGCCGTGCCCGCGAGCAGCGAGAGCCGCGCCCCGTAGATGACCCGCGTGAGGACATCTTTTTCGTGCGAGTCGGTCCCCAGCCAGTGCGTGGCGGAGGGGGGCAGATTTTGGCCATCCCGGAAATCGGGCGGATGCGGGGCGATCCAGGGTGCCAGCAGCGCGGTCAGCAAAAAGCCGCCGATGATGCAGGCCCCGACGATGATCGCCGGGTTGCGGATCACCTTCCGCCAGAGCGGTTTGCGGGTGTTGGGAACCGCGTTCACTGGGCGTGTTCCTCCCGCAGTTTCGGATCGAGCAGCGCGAACACCAAGTCTAGCAGCAGGTTCAAGCTGACATACAGCGTGGCGATCAAGATCGCCCCGGCCTGGACCACGGCGTAGTCGTAGCCTTGGATCGCCGCGACGAGGTATCGCCCCAGGCCCGGCCAGTTGAACACGGTCTCCGTCAACACCGCGCCGGTCAGCAGCATCCCCATCTGGAAGCCGACGATGTTGGCGATCGGGATCGCCGCGTTGGGAAAAGCGTGTCGCCAGACGACGCGCGTCATGCTCGCCCCTTTGACCCGCGCGGTCCGCAGGTAATCGGTCGAGAGGACCTCCAACATGCTGTTCCGCGTAACGCGAGAAACGACCGCCAGCGGAATCGAGGAGAGCGCGATCGCCGGCAACGTGATATGCCGCAGCGCCTTGCCCGCCAGGCTCCACTCGCCTCGCAGGATTGCCTCGGTCAGGTAGAAGTCGGTACTCAGATCATGAAAAGTCCCCGGGGGGAGGCGAAAACCGGACGGCATGCCGGGAAAGGTGGCGACGAGGCAGATCCCCAGAAAAAACACCGGGATGCTGATACCGACGAGAGACAACGTCATCGCCGCATGATCGGGCCAACGCCCCCGATAAACGGCCGCCAACACGCCCAGCAAGATTCCCAGCGGGATCGCAATCAACAGCGCGGCCCCGGCGAGTTCCAGCGTGGCGGGGATCGCTTCGAGCAGGCGATCGGCGATCCGCTCGCCGGGCCGTTCGAACGAGACGCCCCAATCCCCTTGCAGCAGTTGCCCCAAAAAATCGAACAACTGGACCGGCAGCGGTTTGTTCCAGCCCTGCTCTTCCAACTCCATTTGCACCTTCTCCGGCACCGCATGTTGGCCGAACTGGGCCAGGACCGGATTGCCCGGCAAGACGCGAACCGCGATGAACACCGCGACCACGGCCACCAAAATGGTCAACGCGGCCTGGAGGATTCTCCCCAGTAAATATCGCCCCACGTCTATTCTTTCCCAAAATGGGCCTGACGCAGCCGCATCAGGGCGGAAGGATGAAGCCGGTACCCTTTCAGCTCTTGCCGCAGGGCCATCCGCACGTTCGTATTGACCAGCGGCACCACCGGGGCATCCTCGAAGATTTTTTCTTGCGCTTCGCGGTACAGCTCGATCCGGCGGTCTTGGTCGAGCTCCGTTTGCGCCGCGATCAGCAGGTCGTGGACCTCCTGGTTGCGGTAGCGACTGTGGTTGTTGCCGCCGTCGTCGTTGATGTTGTCCTGATCCAACAGCGTGTACAGGAAGTTGTCCGGGTCGATCACGTCGGCCGTCCAACCCGCCAACCCCAGCTGATGCTCCCCCCGAGTCATCCGAAAAAAATGCTGCCGGATGTCGTTGGTGACAATCTCAATCTCAAAGCCAACCTTCTCCAGCGCGTCTTTCAGGTAGATCGCCGTTTGCCGCGGCTGCTGCATGTAGGGCCGAGGCTGGTCCATCACGAACAGCTCCAGCTTGATCGGCAACTTCAGATCCCTCTTTTGGGCCACTTGCTCGACCAATTCCCGTGCCCGCTCAGGGTCGAAATCCCGCTTCGGCAACCCATCGTGATGGCCCCAGATGGTGGGCGGCACCATCGTATCGGTGACCTTGGCTTGGCCGGAGTAGGCGATTTCCACCAGATGCTCCCGGTCGATCGCGTGCCAGATCGCCTGGCGGAGTTCTTTGCTATCGAGCGGCGGTTTCTCGTTTTGCATTGTCAGGAAGGCAACGTTCACACCGGGCGTGTCCTGGACCTCGATCCCAGGTTGGCCCACCAACTGATTGACCTCCGAGGGTGGCAGGTTGTCCGCGAAGTGGATCTCCCCTCGCTGCAGCTGCTGCACCCTTATCGAGCTTTCGTTGATCGGCAGAAAGATCAACCGCTCAACCCCCGCGGGCCCCCGCCAATGCTCATCGAATCGGTCGAGCACGATCTCCTGATCGGTCTTCCAGCGAACAAATCGAAACGGCCCGGTCCCAACCGGATTCCGCGTAAAGCCGGAACCGGAGGCCTTTACCGCTTCCGGGCTGACGATCGCCGCGGGAAACATCGCCATGTGGGCGAGGAACATCGCCTGCGGCTCCTTCAGGTGGAACGCGACCGTCAGGTCATCCACCGCTTCCACGCGCTCGATCACCGCGAAGTTGGAGTAGTACGGAATCACGTTGCTGTACACGTGGGGATGGTCGCTATCGAGGATCCGCTCAAACGTAAAGACCACCGCCTCGGCAGTGAGTGGGTTGCCATCATGAAATTTGACGCCCGGGCGAAGCTGGAAGGTCCACAACTTGCCGTCGGCGCTGGTTTTCCACGCCTCGGCAAGCGAAGGGACCAGATCGAGGGTGTCGTCGTCGTAGGCGACCAAGGTATCGAACAGATTAACGATCACCTTCACCGATTCGCCAATATCAGTGTGGATCGGGTCGAGCCCGTTGGCATCGCCACCCCGGCCGTAGATCAAGGTGGACCCGGTCTCCCCCGCCCCGCCACCGCCGCCGCGAAAGCAGCCGAGCGCGGAGCCAAGCGAGGCCACCAAAATCATCAACCAGGCCACGCGGCTGGTTCGCCACTCGATTCCCATTGCATCACCCTGTTGCAGTTGCGCGATTGTCACGCACGGATTCTAGCTTGATTGCCAAGCCGCGGGCAACCTTGGTCCGCGCGGAGCTTGTTTATCGGGTGCATGAGGAGTGGCAGTCGAAAGGGGGCAGTATCCACTGTAACGACTTTTCTGACCACGAAAACCACGAACCACCTAGCACGGCCATTAGCCGAAACCAAAATCAGAAGAGCGCGACAGGTGCGACCCTCGCGATCCGCCTAGCTTAGCCGCTGCGGGGTCATCCCCGATTCGCCAGGCCCGAAGGACCGTTACGCCCTGCCGATCCATCCAGACACTGATTCCTGGGTGCCATGCCCACGCCTGTAAGCGAAGGTATGCTTGGTTGGAATGGATCAACCAACAAAGGGCCAACGGCCCGATTACATATCAGGCGTGGGATGAAGTCCCAGGTCTCATTGAACGGCCTGGGGAGAAAAAGGGGAGGAGTCCAATTTGTCAATCGAACGGCTGCTCAGAAGCTCGACCGAGTGCGGAAGGATAAATTGGACTTTTCCCCTTTTTCCTTGTCACCAACAATCTTTCGAGTTACTACCTGAACAGGTTCACCATTGCGTGGGATTTCCTGTAGTCACGGCGAATAGCAGTTCGCCTACGAGCGACCCGGCACGATGGTTTTCACTTCCTCTCACGCCAAAACTGAAAAAGGGGAAAAGTCCAATCCTGTTCGGCACGCTATTTTCTAGCACGGGTCG
>JBBDIM010000202.1:0-10704 GCA_040880405.1 Pirellulaceae bacterium
GGCTTTATGGAAAACCAATAAATATAACGACTCCGGTTTTCCCCGCAAGGCGAGAACGCAAAGCTGAGGGTAAAAAAAACGACCAAAAAACCGGCCCCATTTACCCTGCCTGCCCCACGCCCAAAGGTCTTCTCTATCGGACACCCCAGGTGATGTAAAGTTCGCCCCGGTCTCTGCTTATCCAACCTGAAAAGGCCTTGCCCAATGCGGTTTGATCCGTGCTCCACACGATAGTGCCCCTAGGCGGCGGCGAACAGGGGATCAGCCGCGAGAACCGCTCGGAATTTCCCGCATTTCTCATATCAGGCGGACTCTTTTGCTCTCGGTCCGCCTGAATTCGTCCGAACAAATCGGATCCCAGCGAAGATCGATGCCGCGATTGACCGAAAAAGGTGCGTCGAGGCAGGCCCATTAAAATACATTGCTCAATGGCCAACAGAGTGAAAGACAACGCAAACAAAACTACCAGGAACTTCCTCGACGTCATTCACCGCAAACTCGAGAATGACCCTAAGCTTCGCAGTGGGGTAGAGCGTGAGAGCTTTAACATCACGGTCGCAGAGCGTTGTCGAAACTGGCCCTAAATCTTGAAGGTCCCTTTCCGCAAATCATCCCGGACATAATGCGTTCGGTTCGGGGACAATACCGCTCAATCAACAAACGCCGACTCCCCAATCTCTTGATGCACTACCGGACTTTGGCGGATCAGCAGTCGGTCGCCAGCCACGTTGTTGAACTTACCTCACCTTCGCACTCAGAACCGAAAATATTCCTCCACCTCCACCGCCGCCGCCGCTGGCCCCGCCCATTCCGCCTTGGGGCGAGTGGGGCTGGGGCAAGGAGCCGTGGTAGTGGGGGCCGTAGAAGCCGGTCGCTTCGAGGAAGCTGCGGATGCGGTGTTGGATGTCGGCCCTTTGGTGGATAACGATTCGGCCTTGGTAGAGGTCGATGTACGCCTCTTCGTTTTCCCAGGCCTGGGGATCGATGGTTTTCATGATCCGCGTGCGGACTTTCTCCAGGTCTTCCCGCTCGCCATCCTTGCCGGACCCGGGCTGGGTGATGAAGTAGTTGCGGACGACCATCGGCGGGTCGGTTTTTTCGGTTTGCTTTGGAGCCTCCTCTTGCTCCTCCGCTGCTTCTTGCCCGGCTCCCTCGTTCTCTTCCTTTTCCGAACGTGGCGGTTGGTTGGCTCGGATCTGGCCTAATAGCTGATCGATCTCTTGGTGAATCTGCCTGGTTTGCGCCACGACCAGGCAATTGGCCAACGGGTAAGGAGACAGCGTCCCAGGGCCACCCAGCTCTTCCCACGATTCGGGAACCACCGTGGTGGTCAGCATTTCGATCAATGGGTCGTACCCGGCGTAGGAACCGCTGAGGACGCCGGTGGGATCGCCCGTCGCCTTCTTCGCCTTCGCGGAGTCGGTATGCCAAGGGTTGAACCCGGTTTGAGAAGCCTGCACCTCGGCGGCGATCAGGTCCGCCACCGGGTAAATCCGCACCAAAAGTTCCGATTCCGCCTCTTCCGGGGTGGTGATGATGACAATCCCTTCAATCGCCATCCAGTCTAAATCGAGTTGTTTGAGGTCATCGAGCACTCGTTCCACGGAAACTTGCTGCCAGGGACCTTGGGTTGCCGTGTCTGTGGCTAGCCCCACATCGTCCAAGGCCCGGGTGTCGATCCAGATCGTCAGTCCGGTCACCTTTGAGAGCTCTTCCCCTAACTTTTCAAGCGGATACTGCTCGTTTGGCAAATCCACCGTGGTTTCTCGGATGCGCTGAACGACCGTATGAAAGTCACCCAGGTGGCTTTCCAGGGCGATTGGATCCAGGGGATTTTCCCGGTCTCTCTTTCGCGCCACGCGGAGGCCACGGAACAACCGGCTGACAAGCCGGTGGATCTCTTCAGTTTGGGTAATGACCAGGCCACCTCCGTAGAAGGCAAGCGAGCCGGGGCCGCCCAGCTCTTCCCACGACTCAGGCACGATGGTGGTGGTTATCAGCTCGATCATGGCGTCGGCGTGGACTTGGTCTTCCTCGTCGTACACCAGGTCGCCGAGCGAATAGTAGCGGGGTGGTCCCATGTCGTTTTCGGCCTCTTCCGGGGTGGTGAATTCCACGCCGTGTTGGTCGATGCGGTACGTCAGATCAAGTTCCTTCAGCATCCGCCGCAACACGCCTTGGGCCCGAACATCAATCGCCTGAAGTGTCACCGGGGCATCGGTCGTCAGGCCGACATCGTCCAGGGCCCGGGAATCGATCCGAATCGGCACCTCCAGCAGCTCGGACAGTTGCTCGGCGACTTCCTTCAAGGGGCTATCGAAAACCTGAAGGGTAATTCGCTGATCCATGATTTTGGTTTCGATCACTTCCCTCGTGGGCACGGCGATTGTGCGGCTCGCTTCCTCTTGCCCCATCACGGCCACTGCGGCGGAGGCGAAAAGTAGAAAACCGATTCCCAGGACCGAACCCCGTAGCAAGCGCGAAACCATCGAACAGACTCCTCGGAAAAGTGAATTAAGCGGAAAAGCGAGGTCACGGGAACTCGGACGGAATGTCGGGACCGATGATCCCGCACACCTGAATCAGGCGCTGAATCCGAGCCTGCCGGTCCGCCCGCTGACAGACCACGATCCGTCCCTCGTACACGTCCAGAAAAGCGGGGCTTTCATCCCAGCTTTCCATTTTCAGCGATTGCCGGATCCGCCGACCGACCGCTTCCAGGTAGTCGCGAGTCACTTCGCGCCCGATGCCCAGTCGCGTGGGATAGTAGGTCCGGATGACATACGGGGAAGCGGGCTCGTCGGTCGGCTCGGCCGGAACGGTTTCTGTGGGGCGGACGGCCCGGATATCCGCCAGCAAGGCTTCAATTAACTCGTGATTCTCCGCGGACTGATAAACCACAATGCTATCGGCACCCGGTAGCCCCCAACCACGCGCTGGGCCCCCGCTGGTCTCCCAAGAACTTGGCGCGACACACTCCGCCAACATCGAGAGCAGGTTTTGGTAATGTTGTGCGGTGTGGTCGGTGAGATGGTTGGAAAGCGGCCCGCCTGCGGCCGTTTTCGCGGCATCCAGATGCCACGGGTTGAGGTTGAAATCAGCGACGGGGCGGCCACCGGTAACCAGATCGGCAACCGGGTAGAGCCGATGGTACTCCCTAAGTCGCCGACGATTTCCGGAACGATGCTCCGGATCGATCAAGACGGAAGTAGTCGGGGCACCGTTCTCACCAATTTCTTGTTGGGCCTGTTTGGCCTTACGCAGTGTCCGCAGCAAGGTCTCGATTTTGGCGTGGACAACATCGGTATGTAGGATGAACAATTGCTCGTCGTAGTAACCGATCCGACCTGAGCCGCCGAGGTTGTCCCACGAATTTTCGTCGGTGATCTGCCGGATCGTATGAACCAATCCACCCAGGTCGAGCTTGCCGTGTCGATCGTAAATCAGGTCCCCTACCGAGTAGCGCTGCGGCGGATCAATCTGGTCCTCAATCTCTTGCACGCGGCCGGAGACGTTGGTCGGTTTATTACTCCGAACCGGCCCATCGGCCAAGCAATCTCCCGCAGAAATGAGAACCGCCAACTCCAACAACGCCAAACCAACAGAAAACCGACCCAGCATAGCGCCACCCCATCCAGAGAGTGCCTGACTCCCGCAAACCGACTAAGAATTACCGTACCGGGTGACAACAGGCAGGGCAACAATTCAGCACTGCCGGCCCACGAAAAAACCCCGGAGAGAATTTTCCTCTCCGGGGTCAAACGATGCGCGACGTATCGCTGGTTTACTAGTTCACCTCGGGCAGTTCGAACTTGAACTCCTGGGCCGCCAGCTTGAGTTTGCTGAGGGCTCGGGCTTCGATTTGGCGGATTCGTTCTTTGGTCACGCCCAGTTCCTCACCCACCTCTTTCAAGGTTTGCGGTTCGCGGGAGTGGTCTAGGCCGAACCGGCGGACGATGATCTTTTGTTCTCGTTCGTCCAGGCGATTCAGGATTTTGCCGATCTGGCGTTGCCGCTGCTGTTGGGCGACTTCCTGCTCGTACAGGTCGGTTCGATCGTCGACCCGAGTCATGAAGTACTCGTCCAAACTGGTGCGGAACCGGTCGCGATGACGGAACTCGACCGGAATGGTCCGGGCAAAGTTCTTCATCACGGCCCAACTGCAATAGGTGCTGAACTTGTTACCACGCGAGAAGTCGAACTTCTCGGCGGCCCGCATCAGCGAAATGTTGCCGTCGCTAACCAACTCGAAGAAGTCGTCGGTCGCCCCGACATGCCGCTTGGCGATCGAAACCACCAGCCGCAGGTTGGATTGCACGATCAGGTTCTTCGTATCGCTGGCCAGGTCGTACAGGCGTTCGATCTCGTCCATGTCGCTCGCCTTCGGATTTTCCGGGTTGAGCGAGTCACGGATCAAAATCGCCTCGTGCTTCAGGTAGTTGAACCGGCGGAACAGGTGGTATTCCTGCTCACGCGTCAACAGCGGCACGTCGTACAGCGAAGCCAGGTAGGTCGGCAAGCCGGACGGGGTCCGGGTCTTGCGGACGGTGCGATCCGCTTCCGGCATCGGGCTCAAAATCTCTTCCCGCATTTTCGAATCACGGAAGCTCTCGTGGTCGATGAAGTCCAGCGGGAGTTCCATGATCGACTGGTAGCGGATCTCGTTGATCACGCGGTAGATGCTGGCCCTCGTTCGGCCATGCTTCTCCGATAACCGTTCGACCGAAACGCCGCTCCGGTACTCGTTGCAGATGACCTGCTTGGCGGACTCCGACAACGGCCCGGTGCCGCGGGGGAAGATCGCCGAATCGGGGTGCATCTCGTCGTAGTGCTTCAAGGTGTAGCGGATGGTCTCGACGCTCCGCGCCATCTTCGCGGCGACCCGTTTGGCGACCTCCGAAGGGGTGCCACCCACCGCGGCCAGGCGCCGGGCCCGGTCGACGATTTCCGCCTTCTCCGGTTCAGTCAATTGGCTGAAATGTCGACCCCGTTCGATCCGGTCGGGGTTCTCGCGGACGAATCGGTCGACACTCGACTTCAAAAAGCCAACCCGTTTCCGACCGTCGAAGAGGAACCGGCGACTGACCAGCCCCTGTTTCCGCCAGCGGGAAATGGTTTTGGTCGAGACGTTGAACCGGCCACTAAGCTGTTCGACCGTCATCACCTCCTCCGAGGCGGCGTCGGCCGGCATGTCGGCGGCGTCGGACAGGTCTTCCACCATCAGGCGGAGATCGTGCCGAGCATCCTTTCCGGCCAACAACGCCGTGAAGGCGGAGTGTTCCGGCCGGAAATCGGTGATCCGGTAAAGGAGGTAATCCAAGGGGTATTGCTTGTCCAATTCGAGCTCGTTAATCAGACGTTCGGCTCGATTGGCTTGATCCACCTTTTTATCTCGAGGGGCATAACGGACCTGCTGGTCTCGCAGTTGCCGCAATCCCTCCGTTTTATAACTCGTATTCATGATGTCCCTCACTCAGTGCTCTCGACCGCTGGCTGGTGTTCCCTGCGATTTCCAATCGCCCAAACCAGGATCATTCTTGGAGAGACCGCTCTTCCCGAGCCGTCATCACTCAAGCAGTGGGACAGCGACCCGCCACCAAGGCGAGCGCTTGACTCTGTCGATTGCTTGTGTTGACTGCTTTGCATTGTGCCGTACGTCGCAAGGCTCTTATTACTTCGCCCTTGGGACCGTTAGCTTGCAAACCAAATCATCTCAGTGATATATACGAAAAAAGGACCGGATTAGTTGCTCATTTGTTCAGGATTTTGATGAAAAAGTCCGAAGTGTCCACTTCGGAAGGGAATTGTCATGGTCGCAACTCGTTGTCCGGTAGTGTCTTGTGTGTGTTTAGGTGCCCCAGCTTCGGATACCCGAAGCCGTAGCGAACTTGTCCATGCCGTCAAATTCCACTTCGCTCGCCTGAACCAGAATGCCCGGTTTCCTTCAACCCGGTTGGCCGATTGTGACGATTCTTCCGAATAGCCACGCCACACCGGCCTGAGTCCGTCACTTAAGTTTCCCCGCGCAGGCGAGATTCCCGATGTTTGATGCCAATATGTCAACGAACGATTCATTGATTCCTTCCGATCAACCAAACAATTCGCGGATCCAACGTCGTCAATTCGTCCTCGCAACCCTCTCCTTGGGCTTCGCCGGATCGTTCTTCGGGGAACCACAGCGGGCGTTCGCCGACCAGGGCACCCAGTATCGCCTGAACGACAGCATGCCCACCTTTCGCAAGGTGAGGGCCACGCTCGACGTCGAGGGAAAGGTCCGAGTCAACCCGGATGGCAAGAAGGTGCGTGAGTTTCCGATGTCCTTAAGCGGACAATACGAATACGACGAACGCCTCATGCCAAAGCCGCTGCTCAAGCGGACCATCCGTTATTACAGCAAAGCACATACCAAAACGCAGGCGAGCGGGCAGCCTGGGGAAGCTGGTATCGATCCGGTTAAGAAACTTATCGTCAACGATTTCACCGGCGGACCTCAAGCGGTGATTTTTTGTCCGGAGTTCTCTCTTACCCGAGAAGAATTGGAGCTTGTCACCATCCCCGGCAACAGTTTGGCCACCTCGCTGCTGCTACCAAACGATCCGGTAACGATTGGGCAAACCTGGGAGGTCCTCGACGCGGGCCTGGTCGGCGTTCTAAACCTCGACGCAATCAGCAAGAACGAAGTCACCGGCAAGTTGACCAAAGTTGAAGGTCAGGTCGCCACCATCGAGCTCGATGGCAAGGTGGCCGGCGCGGTGGGTGGCGTGGCTACCGATGTCGAGCTACGGGGAAAAATCAACTTCGATCTGGAAGCGAATACCATCACCTGGTTCGCGGCCCAGATCTCCGAAGAGCGGTCGATCGGCCACGCCCATCCCGGTTTCACGATCAAGGCAGTGGTTCGCACCCAGATGGAGCCGATCGACGAGGTCGCCAAGCTTTCCGATTCGGCGATCGCCCAGCTCAACTTGGAGCCGGACATGGGGCAACAGATGCTGCTGTTCGACGGCCGGGAGATCGGCTGCCGCTTCATGCACCCTCGCGATTGGCACGCGATGGGCGAAACCGGCAAAGCAACCGTGTTTCGGTTGATTCGCGAAGGAGAACTACTCGCCCAATGCAACATCTCGCGGATGACAAATCTCAAAGCGGGCGAGCAGACCACCCTGGAAGGCTTTCAGGCGAATGTGAGCTCGGCCCTAGGGGAACGCCTAGGTCAAGTGATGGACGCCGCCGAGCGGGTCACCTCAGAGGGCCTGCGAGAACTGCGAATCACAGCGGTCGGCACGGCCGAGAAACTGCCGATCACCTGGGTCTACTACCTGATGTCGGACGACACCGGGCGGCGGTACTCTTTGGTCTTCACCTACGAAACCACCCTGACCGAAAAGGTCGCCGAAGCGGACCGCACCTTCACCAGCGGCTTTTCGATGCTTGAACTAGAAGGCCCCAAGGCGGCTCAAGTCAAAGAGGAGCCGGAAGTAAAGACGGCAACTCGTCGGGTGAAGCTGGAGGGATGAGCCTCCTGACGCGGATTAGGATGTCAAACCGAGTCGCTGCTGCAGGGTTGCTAAGATCGCTTGCTGCGTGGCTTCATCCGAGGCGAAGATTTCTACCAATTCCGGCAGATCTTCCCTAATGGCTGGATGCAATTCCCAGAGCCTGGAAATCCGCAATTCGAGAGCAGATTCAGGAGATTGTGCTTCGGTCCGCTCCAAATCGGATCGGAGGAACCGCGCGGAGTCACCACCGCCCAGGACGGGAACGTAGTCAAAGTCGGCACGCGTTGGTTTCACTAGGTTCACCTCTCTTCATCGAGCCACGCCTGAGAAATAACGGGGGGCGGGTAATTCATAGGCAATCATAACAATTTTGGATCGCGAGAAAAATAACCTCCCGACTCGGGGGAGAGAATAGGAGCCAACGAGGAAACGGCGCAAGCGGGAATGCATTCTCCCTTTGCGGCTTTGCGCCTTTGCGATAAAAGTAGGAAAAGCTCTCGCAAAGGCGCAAAGCCGCAAAGGGGTGAACTGGACGAGAGTGAAGATTAACTGGCTGCTTCCTAGCGATTAGGCTAATCGTTGAGGGGGAGGTGGCGTTGAATACGGGAGACGGTTTATCCATGATTCCGATGTGCTGGTTAAGTAAACGGAAATAGTCAAGAATGGAGTGTCATTACGTAGGGCCATCTGAAAACCAACAAACACCGAGGGGAAGATTTCCAAATTTTCCATGATCGTTCGCAAACCCCAATCAGGACAATACGCGGGCTCCTTACTCCTGATCCGTCAAACCGATCACGCGGCTCTCTCGCGTGATTTGGCGGCGGCTTGGGGTGGTGAGCCGTTTGCTGGGATCGCGCTGCCTGAGTTCACGATGCCGGCCATTTTGCATCACGATGATGGCTGGGACGCTTGGGAGAAGGCTCCCAAGATTGACGCGGAGTCGGGCCGTCCGCAAAGCTTTTTGAACACTTCGGCGGAAGATTCGCACCGCGTGTGGATGGGTGGGGTCCGGCGCTGCGCGGAGTTCGGGCCGCTGGCTCAGTACCTGGTGGCCAAGCATTTTTTGATTTTGCGCGAGCACAGTAGCTCGGCCGATACCTCGGTGGGAAGCGAGTTTCTCGACCAACTCGACGCGGACTGTGATGTCTGGCTGGCCCAGTGGTGGGAATCAGCGGCGGCTCAAGGGGTCAGCGAAGGAGATGTCGAGCTGGCCCTGCGGCAGCTACGATTTTTCGATTGGTTCAGCCTGTGGCTCTGCCTGGCAGATCGAGACGAGGAGTACCAATTCCCGGAGACTCCGGACCATCATGAGCTGACCCTGCTGCCGCGGGAACATAAGGTTCCGGCTAGTGATGCTGTCCAGACCATCGGAGCCCGACCATGGCCGTGGCGGCAAGATACCATTGACCTCTCAATTGCCGCCCGGGTCGTGCCGGATCGCGCGTACCAGGATGGTGACGACTTGATGCGCGAATATGGCCAGCAGGCGACGCTCCGCTGGCGGCTCACGCCGGATCCTTCACCGTAGAAAGCACGTAGGGTCCCTTAGGAATCACCGCTAACTTAGCGTCCGGGCCATGCTTTTTGAGGGCATCCGCCACCGCCTGTTCCACGGTCGGGGCCGAACGGACGAACAGCCGCTCCAGGACGTCCGGCGTGAGGCCATCAGAAACCACCACGATCTCACCCTTCCGCGCCGCTTTGGCCATCTCCTCTAACTGCCACTGATCCATCACAAAGTAGTTGGGGTCTTGGATCGCCGCGGTAAAACTCTCCAAGTCGGCGTGGGCGTCGAACAGCGAGTCGAACTCCGCGCTGCCGATCCCTTCGCTCAAACTGGCCGCCACGATGATCGTGCCACCTTGCTTCACCACGGCCGAGGCGGTCACCATTGCCTTCACCGCCTGATAGAAAGTGGTGTCCAAAGGGTAGCCCGCGCTGCTGGTCACTACGATATCGACCGGCTCATCGACGGTCGAAACGACCACCTTCCGCACAAACTCCACCCCTTGCTCAAACGCCTCGATCATATCTCCCGCCACGAATTTCAAGGGATTCCGCTGGGCGTCGATCACCACGTTCACGATGAAATCGCAGCCGGTATGCTGGGCGATCCAAGTGTTCTCCTCATGTACCGGATTGCCGATCAGGCTGCCGCTGGTCGCTTTGGGGTCTTCCAGGAACTTCGGACTGTGCCAGGCCCGGATGGTGTCGATCGAGGCGATCCCAGGGCAGATCAACTTGCGCCCGCCGGAAAAGCCCGCCATGAAATGCGGCTCGATCAGGCCAACGGTGATTTTCAAGTCGGCCTCGACATAACGCGTGTCGATCCAGATCGGGACACCGCCGGGGCTTTCGCCCAAATAGGTGTGCTCGTCCCGCCGCTGGCCGAAGTGGTTCTCGACGTGGTAGTGATCGACGATGTACTCTCCCACCATCTCGATCAACTCGTCCCGATGGTTCGGACGATGCAGCCCAGTCGCGTTGAGGATCGTGATCCGCTCCCGCGGGATGCCCGCCTCCTCCAGGATGTCGAGCATCGGCTCTAGGATCATCTCGTTGGGGACCGGCCGCGTAATATCGCAGATTACGATGCAGGCGTCGCGGCGGCCTTGGGCGAGCTCTGCTAGTGGCGGTGTTCCGGTGGGATGATGCAGGACCTTCAGCAGTGCGCTGTCTGGATCGTCCAGCGGCGGGACATCCTTGTACACCAGAGTATGAATCTCCATGTCCTCCGGCAGCGCGACTTCCAGGCCGGTACGACCGTACGCGAGTTCAACATGCATGGCGGTTCTGGGGGAACGGAGTTTGAGAACAGGGGGCCTGTGACATTCCCATTATGCCCAGACCTATTATGCCAAAAAAAACCGCCCCGACATCTGCCGGGGCGGTTTGCGTTGATTCCAGTGCCACGCGCCAGCGCGATTGACGGGGGCGTGCGCCGGGGGCAACTGAAATCAGTTTGAATCGAAAGGGGCGGACGCTTACTTCTCGTCCGCGCCTTTGACCTTCTTCTTCTTTTTCATCGAGATCTTGATCACGCGGGTCTTGGGCAAACCGATCGGCGAATCGTTCTCCGCGTCGAACTTGCCTTGAGCGCGAAGCTGGGCGACGCGTTCGCCCCGTTTCAGGACACTGCGGGTCGAGATTCCACCACGTTTAATCTTCAGGCTTTTGTCAATCGTCACGTACAGGCTCCTGC
>JBBDIM010000203.1:0-1820 GCA_040880405.1 Pirellulaceae bacterium
ATGGCAAGGATGGCAAGTTCCACGAGGCGATGTACAACACCTTCTGCCAAAATCGCCACCACCCCACCATGAACGACATGCAGGGTGCCGATGATGGCCAGTACCACACCTATACCACCGACTGGCGAACCACGCTTAAGAAACTACCGGAAGTCCGTGATGCGCAAGTGGTCGAACACGTGGGGTACCATTGGATTCACGACAAGGAGGTGCCCTTTGCGGACTACCTGGGCAACCCGCTCAAAAAGCATGGCCCGGACGATTACTCGGTCTATTGGGGCGCTAAGGCAACTCACTGGATCGATGGGAAAAAAGTGGCGGAAAACAGGCTCTTCGTTCCCGCGATGGCGGCCCAATTGAACCTCGGAATTTGGTTACCCGACTGGGCCGGCCCAGCCGATTGGCAGACCTCCCAGGTCTCGTTCGCCAACGTGAAGATTTGGCAATTCGACGATCCCGGCGACGTCCGCGGCGTGTTGGTCGAGGATCTGAAAGACAATTTCGACCAGGAAGGTAAGGAAGTTCGATAGCCGAGCGGCATTGCTACTTTTTCTTTTCGTCAATCAAATCCAATAACGCCTGCTGCGGTTTCGCGAATTTCTCAAGCCCTTCTTCCATCAGCACCTTTTCCAAGTGCTGATAATCGACGGCGGCGTCCAATTCTTTGAGGACTTCTTCCGAAGGCATTTCGTCGACCTGCCGGGTAAATTGTTTGCCGCTCTCCTCCACCTTGTCGTTGGTTTTGGGTGGGTTGGTCTCGATGTCGCTACCGGCGAAGGCCGCGACATACTTCCACTGGGGATCCTCCGGCTTCTTGGTCCCGGTCGAGGCGAAGATGATCTCCTGCTGCAGCGGCAGTCCTTTGTCTTGCCAAAATTCCTGGTTCTCACGCCAGATCCGCTTCGCGTTGACGATTCCCAGTTGGCCCTGGGCCTGCTCGGAAAGCTGAGGCAGGTGCTCCTCCGTGTAGACGTCCACGCGAGAAACAAAGATCGAGTAGACACTTTTGAATTGGCTACGGTCTTTCAGCCGCTGGGCACCCCGCCAAATCGCTTCGCGGGCCGCTTGATACTGCCGGCTCGTGAAGGTGAGCGTGACGTTCAGCGTCACCCCGGCGGCGGCCAATTCCTCCAAGGATTCGAGCCCTGCGGCCGTGTTGGGAACCTTGATCATCCGGTTTTTGTGCCCCTCGGCCCACTGCTTGCCCAGGGCGATGTACGCGTCGACGCGCTGCTGATGCGGCATGTTCCGCTCGGTCGATTCGATCAGCGCGTCCAGCTCAAAACTGACGTAACCATCGTCACCGCCGGTTCGCTCCCAAACCGGCAAAAAGACCTCCTGGGCCTGTCGAACCAGACGGTCGGTCAGTTGCCAGGCGATCTCTTCGGTATCGTGCCCCTCGGCCGCCAGCTCTTCGATCTGATCGTCAAACCGACCGGTCTTAATCAGGTCCGAGACGATCACCGGATTAGAAGTCGCGCCGGTTGCTCCCAGCTTGAAGTTCGATTGCACAAGCTCCGGGTCAATCGAATCGAGCCAGAGTTTGGTCCCGGATTGAATCAGCGACTGGAGAGGACTGGTCATGGGGATATTCTCTCTTTAAGGGAAAGGTTGCGATGGCAATGCGTGACGCTGGGTCCCCCATTGTATCGCGCGACGCGGTAGCGGAACAAAAATAAAAGCGTCACGGCGCAAGCCTGGGCTGTCAAAAATTCGGTCTTGTGGCGGTTTTTATTTGCGCAAGTTTTGCGAGAAATTTTGGACATGAATTCAAGAGTCGGGAGTTAAATAGGGGTCAGGAGTCTTTTCAGAAACAAGAA
>JBBDIM010000204.1:0-10514 GCA_040880405.1 Pirellulaceae bacterium
CTCAGTTGGGAGAGCGCTGCGTTCGCAATGCAGAGGTCGAGGGTTCGAATCCCTTCAGCTCCACTTGTAAAGTTAATCACAACAAGGACTTACAACAACGAAAAATGGGCCGGTAAGCGTGGTCCGTTAAAAAGTAATTCCGGTTGCAATTCTTTAGCCGGGATTAATTTCTCCACTTCTCTCTCAGGTCGCCCCAGACGGCCTGCGGTCGATATCGGGCCAAAGTGTTCACCTTATTGAGCCAAGCTGGCGTCTGCGGCCGCCCAGAACGCTTGAGGAGGGTATCCAGGGGGTTCGGCCATCCCATTCTGTGGCACCGACTCCATCAAAGGCGATCTGGAAGGCTATCAGGCAACCTTGTGGGCCGCGGCGATCTGCGACCGGCTACTGGCAAGAGCCTCTGCTGGAATGTGGATCACTTGCTCGATCGGTGGTCGGTCAGCCTAGTAGGGGCAGACGCTATCCGTTCACCGGTTCGGATCGAAGTCGACCTCGGGAAACATATCGAGTTGGACGAAAGCACCGTCGCCTTCGATCGTTCGCGTCGGACGTGAAGCATCACTTCCCTATCCCCCATGTTTGTATCGTTCACTTTTTAATCCAGGACCTTGTTTTTCAGGCTCTTGATTTCGACGGTCAGATTTCCGCCACGCTTCACCGTCAGCAGAATGTAGCTGTCTTCACCGGCGAGAAACTTGGACTCGGGATCGGGGTACTGGTTGCCTTTTCCGCTTAGCGACGTGTTGTAGTACGGAAATCCATCGACTTCGGCTCGTTCGGCAAAGTACCCAAACCCGGTGATACAGCAGGTGCCTCGGCGGAACAGGTCATGCCATTGCTTTTGGGCCTGGTTGCGGATGCTGGCGTTCCGCTCGTTGTAGAGGGTCACGACCAAGCCAGGGGGCTGCTCCATCAGCTTGGAGTACCAGCGGAACTGCTCGGAATTCTCATTGAAGGCATGGCAGGTCTGCCAGGTCGTGCCGAAATCGGAGATGTGGTTGAAGTCAAGGGCCACCAGCCTCAGATCAAACTCAGGTAGGTCAAAGTGCCACTTCCACTCGTCGTCCGGAAGCTCGAAAAATCGGCGGAACGCGGTGGCACCCACATCGTAGACCGGCTCACTTGGCGGCTCGCTTCCCCGAGGGCGAATCTCCCGGTCATGGTTCCCCAAGCTGGGCATGAACGGTGTGGACCGGAACAACTCGGGGTAAGCGTCAATCAGGGCCGCGTACGGCTTCACGCAGTCCTTCTGATTCTCGCCGCAGGTCTGCCAAATGCTGGCGATGTTATCGCCTGCCGTCAGAAGCAGATGCACATCGTCTTTGACGATGGCGGAAAGGTCCGGCTTGCCCTGCCAGTCGGCGACGACGGCGACCCGTAACACGTCGGTCGGATACGCCTTGAATGTGGCGTCTTTTGAGCGCTGTTCACCGCTGCTGACCGCGTAGTGGTAGTTCGTGTCCTTCTTGGTCAGTGGAATCTCGACGTGGTGGAGCGTCGTGTGTTCCTCGATCCTTACCGTCTCCCCGTATTCCGCCGTCGGGCCGAAGCGAACGACAGAATCGCCCGGCACTTCGGTCATCCAATTCACGACGATCCGACTCGGATCGTTGGTCTTATGGGTCAGCCAGATTCGAGTAATCTCCGCGGACAGGGCAATTTGCGGCACGAGCAAAAGCAGTAAGAGGGTCAGAGCAATTCGCATGGGGCGTCGTCCAATGAAGTCGGGCTTAATTTTCACGTCTGTTGAGCCTCCGCTGAGGTCGGGCATGGGATGGGTGTTTGTATTGTGAAGGGGATTGGCCCGCCATCTCACCCTGGCATGAAAGATCCTCATGGACCGAACCGCCGGAGCCCGCCTGGCCAGCCACCCTCTCGGTGATCGAAACGATGTCCACGCACGCCGCGGCTTAATGCTCTGAGGGGGCCACGGATTTCAAATGGGTTGATGCCTGGGTCTTGCTTATCAGTGAATATCCGTGGCTTTCTGCCTTCATTTATTAGCCACGGATGGGCACGGATGCCCCTCAACGGGGCGACGCCGAGGACGCCAAATCCACCTCCTCTTCATCCGCGAAAATCCGCGTTAATCCGCGGCCAAAAATAAGTCAGGTTGGGCCGCGGATTAACCCAGATCGGCGCGGATGGGTTTCTCCGTGGATTTGGCCGTGCCGGATGCGCTCCCTTGTTTTGAATGGGTTGCACTCGGGCCTTCGTTATCCAGGAAAACCAGTCTTTGGATCGGCAAAGAAATAACTTTTCGTTTTCGCCGCGACCTCTGCTTAAGGACCGCTCGTTGAATGTCCGATTCGCGGCGCGGCCTATCCGAAATTTATGGTTCCAGCAGTGTTTATCGGACTGAAACGCAGAGCGGAGATCGCAGAGGGTTCCCCCGTTAACGTTTCCCTCTGCGCTCTCCGCGTTTCTAATTCTTAAAATCCGACCGTCATTTCGCGGACGATGCGTAATCTTCCCTCCCCTTCAATTCCCCCTTTGCGGCTTTGCGAGAATATTTCCTACTTAATCGCCAAGCCACCAAGCCGCAAAGGAAGAACGCCTTCCCGCGTGTGCCGCTTCCTGGTTGGCTTTTGCCTTATGCCCCGAGTCGGGAAGTTGTTTTTCTTGTGGCTCTTAATGGACAACCGTTTCCTCATCCAAGGGGTCAAGCTATTCCACCAAGTCAAACGTGAATTCCTGCTTGCCTTGGTCCTTGATATTGGCAACCAGGCCGCTCTCTCTCGCGGTGCTGTAGCGTTTGGGAATCAAGTGTTTGGGGTCTCCCGCCAACGCGGCATTCATCTCTCTTGAGATCCTGTTGTATTCTTCTGGGCTAACTGTCTCCGGATCGGGGAGCGCCAAGACTTCCAGTTTGCGGATGGATACTTCGTAGTCGCCGGGGATCACGCCATCCCCCGCCTCAAAGGTCCACATCACGGCGGCACCGTTCTTGTCCGTTCGGCCCACCGCGCCGCGGGAATCCGACGACGCAAAGGTGACGCTGGCCCCTTGAATTGGCTTGCCTTCATAGGTCACAACCGCCGTTACCGGCACCATGTGGGGACGATCATCGTCCACCGCAGCGCCGCAACCAAGGATTCCAACAAATAATAAGCCGACCGCGAAATTGAATCGAAGCATGGGAATTCTCTTAAAGTGCGATTGGTGAAAGGGACTCGGATTATCCGCCCCACGATTCACCGCCGTTAATTGAACCCATCGCCCCCCAAACGCCAAAGGAACTCACCCCCGTAAGGGCCTCGACGGAGGTCGGGTCACCGCTGTCGATCGTTTCGGAGACAAACTGCGTCGAGCCGTCGGCACGGCCGACATTGACGCCTCCCGGATGATAACTACTGGGTGTCCACACGCCCCAAACGGTATCGTTGTGCGCGATGGTACAGCGGGGGGCGTTGGGAGGCAGGACGGTGCTGAACCCACTAAAGAAGACCCGACCTTCGGCCCAACGGCTACCCGGTGCGCGATGGACATACGACTCGGCGGTCACCTCGACGCCCGGATCTACCGTCCCCATCGTCCCCCTGGCAGCCCAGCAGTCGGCGGGACTCGAAGGATTAGAGTTAATGCCTGGAGTAACCGCCACGTTTCCTTTCAAAAAACGGGTGATGCTATTGGGACCCACCACCACCTCCGATAAGGCGACCGTATTGCTGGTACCATCGGTCAGATCACTGAACCGGTGATTGTGCTGCGCGACAAACATTCCGCGTCGACTGGAACTGCTGAGGTGGTTATTGCGGATACTGTCACCCACCGAGAAATGGTAGTTCCGGGGTTTGCGACCGGCGACCCCGGCCCGCGAGGACCAATTCGGATCGGACGGACAGGCGAGTTCGGAAATGAGTGTGTTCTGCTGAGCCGGGTTCCAATTCGAACCGTAAGGTGGATTTGCATTGGTGACCGCTTCCCAGACCGCCGATTGCTCAATATACGGCAGCAAGGAAACAAATCCGCTGGGATGCGACTGTGTCACTTGCAACTGCATCGCCGGAAAGGCGAGGTAGGTATCGTGGTAGTTATGAAGTGCCAGCCCCACCTGCTTCATGCGATTGGTGCATTGCATTCGCCGGGCCGATTCGCGAGCCTGCTGGACGGCCGGCAATAGCAGTGCGACCAAGACCCCGATAATGGCAATGACGACCAGCAATTCAACCAGAGTAAACGCGGCGAGCCGCCTACGAAACAGGCGACGAAAAGTGGGGGGCAAATGGCGCATGAGGAGGGGTTCCCAAAGTGAGTGGAGATAGGCCTTAAAAGGTATGAGGCCTGAAATTCTCGGGCTACGGAGCGTCTCATTCGAGGTGGCATCGTGGCCCCCCAAAATCATGGAGGCACCAATGTACCTCCCTTTTTAAGCTTACCTCATGCGCCAGTCAATTAAATTTGCGATTTTAATTCATAAGCTAACTTGACATTCGGCTATGCTAATATAAAGTAATTGCCCCGCCTCGTATCTCTCCTGCTAAATGGCCCACCACGATGAGTGATGATTCACCCTCCAAGGTTCCCCGGCGTGCGTTCCTAAAAGGGGCGATTGCCTCGACCGCGCTTTCTGGTGCCCTCGCGAAGCAGCAAACCACGGTTGCTGCTCCTCAAACGACGCAGGCCAATCTCATCGCCCAGGAAAACCAACGGCCAGGGGCCGATGATTGGCAGTTGACGCGCGTCCGGGTCGATGGTGCCGGCTTCCGGAGTCCTTGGATCGAAGGATATTGCTCACGGCAAAGTGTCGCGGCGGGGGAATCGATTGAGGTGATGGTCTCGACCGACCCGGCCCGGTCGTTTCGGTTGGAACTGTTTCGGATGGGATACTACGGCGGCAAGGGTGCCCGGTTGGTAAAGACTTGGGGGCCGATCGAAGGTGTCACCCAGCCCACCCCGGAGCCGGCCGAGAAGGCGCTGCATGAGTGCCAATGGGAGCCCTCGCTCAAGATCACCATCCAAGACGATTGGCCCAGCGGCGTGTACATCGGCCGGCTCACCACCATCCCCGAAGGGACCGAGGCATATTGGCAGAGCCATCTTGTGTTTGTGGTGCGAGACGATCGCCCCGCCGATATTTTGTTCCAGGTGAGCGACAACACCTGGCAGGCCTACAATCTGTGGCCCAATAACTATTCGCTTTACTCGCATCCTAAAGGAGGACAAGGGCCTTGGGCCGATGTCAGCTTTGATCGGCCGTATGCCCGGGAGGCGCAGTTTCGGGGGGTGGTGGATGATCCCCGCACCGTAGGCTCCGGCGAGTTCCTGCCGTTTGAGTTTCCACTTGCCTACTGGCTCGAACAGCACGGCTACGACGTCACCTACTGTTCCAACAGCGACATGCTCACCCCAGATCGGGGCCTCAAGTGCAAGGCGTTCGTCAGCATCGGGCACGACGAGTACTGGGACATCCGCCAGTTCCGCGCGGTCGAAAAACTGCGCGACGAGGGGGGGAACTTGCTATTCCTTTCCGCCAATAGCGTTTGCTGGGTAACGCCGTTCCGGGAAAATAGTTCGGGGGTCGCCAACCGTATTATCTTCCGCGGTGGACCGTACGGCGGGGAGAACGATTACGCCCAAGAACGCGCAAAGCAACTTGGCCCCTTTCCGCATCATGGTCCTGACGAAGGGCTGTTGATGGGTGCGCGGAACGTTCGCCCCGTCAATGGAGGTGGCGACTGGACGATCACCCAGCCCGACCACTGGATCTACGCCGGTGCCGGAGTCAAAGCGGGCGATCATATCCCCGGCCTGATTGGCTGGGAATACCATGGCCAACCGGCCGATATCCCCGGTCTGGAAGTGGTCGCCACCGGCACCGCCTGGCAAGGTGGCGTGAACCCACAGCAATGGACCGCGACGATCTACCCTGGCCCCAAAAACAACTTCGTCTTCAACGCCGCCACCATCTTCTGGGCCCAGGGACTCAGCAGCCCACCGGGTCACGTGTTACCGTGGTCGCACTGGAGCCGGCCCCACGGCCCCGATGCCCGAGTGCAACAAATCACGCGGAACTTGTTCGACCGGGCTATTTTGGGTTAACACCAACCAAATTTGAAAAAGGGGCAGCGATCATTGTCCGATGCCCCAGGGCTCCAGGGGCTTACGCCCCTGGCTATTACCTGTCGCCCCTTCCGGGGCTATGAAAACTCACTGTTGTGGAAACAGATAATGTTCAATCGCAAGATGATTGCCATGTACGCAGTTGTTGTCGCTCTGACCTGCGGGGGTACTTTCTCGGCAAACGCCGAAGATTTTCAGCCAATCCCCCTGCAAGTTCCCGATGGTTACACCGTGGAACTGGCCGCTGCACCACCCTTGGTGGCGCATCCGCTGATGGGGGATTTTGATGAGCAGGGAAGACTTTACGTGGCCGCCAATGCGGGGGAAAACCTGCCCCGGGCGGAACTGGAAAAACAGCTTCCCAATTTCGTCCAGCGACTGGAAGATACCAACGGCGACGGCGTCTTCGATAAGGCGACGATGTTCGCCGACAAGATGACCTTCCCGCAAGGTTGCCTCTGGCATGAGGGCTCGCTCTACGTCGCGTCGAGCGGCGCGATTTGGAAACTGACCGATACCGACGATGACGGCATCGCCGATGAGCGCGTCAAGCTGGTCGGCGACTTCGGTTACACCGGCAACGCGGCCGATATCCACGGCCCGTTCCTTGGGCCGGAGGGTCGGATCTATTGGTGCGAGGGTCGCCATGGCCATGAGATTTACGATGCCGAAGGAAATCTGGTAAGCAAGGGGAAGGCGGCGCGGATCTTTTCCTGCCGCCCTGATGGCACTGACGTGCAGACCTTCGCCACCGGTGGAATGGACAATCCGGTCGAGATTGTCTTCACGCCGGAAGGGGAAATCCTGGGGACCGTCAACTTGATGTACGCCCAACCCCGAGGAGACTGCCTCGTCCACTGGCAATATGGTGGCGTCTACCCTCGGGCCGATTTCGCCGAAAGCCTGCAAAGTGAATTCGTCCGCACCGGCGACCTCCTGCCAGAGGTCCACAACTTCGGACACGTCGCCGTCTCCGGCCTTTGCCGTTACGAAGGGAACCGGTGGGGCCGGGAAATGGAGGGCTCGCTGTTCATTACCCAGTTCAACACGAACCGCATCTCGCGGATGACGCTCAAGCCAAAGGGCTCGACCTATGAAGTCGATCAACTAGAAGACTTTGCTGTCTCCACGAATAAGGACTTCCGCCCCACCGATGTTTTGCAGGCCCCGGATGGTTCGCTATTGGTGATCGATACCGGCGGCTGGTTCCGGATCGGTTGCCCGCAGTCGGATGTCGCCAAGTCGCACATTCGCGGGGCGATCTATCGGATTCGCAAGGTGGAAACCGAGGAAGCCGCGGAACCACTGGTGGACTCCCGCTTGGCCCACCAACAAAACATTTGGAAGCTGCGGCGGGAAGCGACGGACGCCTCGCTGACGGAACTCGCCCAATACTTAACATCGCTGGATCCTACCGTTCGCCAAACCGCGGCCAGAGCCTTGCTGGACTGGCCCCTTTCCAACAAGGTCCGCCAATACATACCGACGCTGCACCAAATGGTGAGTGAAGGCACTCCCGGCCAGCGCCGGGTGGCCGCCTCGGTGCTGGCCCACTGGGAACTCAGCAATCCAGCCATCATGCCTCCTGTCATGTTGAACGCCCTCGCCAACGAGGATAACGACCGACCGACGGAACACGCGATGATTCTCGCGCTGATCCGGAGTGGGCAACGTGACGAACTTCGCCAGGCGATCTTGGACCCTCGGCCAAAAGTTGCGAGCGGAGCGGCGATCGCACTGGAACAGGTGCTGCGTCCCCAGGTCAAGCCGGAAGATCTACAATGGCTGGAAATCCCCGCCCCTTCGCTCGGTCAACCGCTCACCGACGCGCAGCGTGAGACGCTCATTGCGATGCGAGAGGAACTATCCGAGGGGAATGTTGACGCGGGCAAACGCCTCTTCTACTCGGAGAAGGCCGCCTGTAGCAAATGCCACCAAGTGGCAGGCCTGGGCGGCCGGGTCGGGCCTGATCTGACGACGATTGGCCGGAGTCGCTCGCGGGCCGACCTGCTCGAATCAATCGTCTACCCCAGCGCCACCTTTGCCCGCGGGTTCGCCCCCTATGTGGTCGCCACCGAGGATGGCCAGGTCTACTCCGGCATCATCCTGGGTGAAGGCTCGGACACACTCCACCTTGGCGTCGACCAGGAAAATTCCAAGCGAATTCCCCACGAGTCAATCGAGGAAATCCGAGCCAGCGATGTCTCGACGATGCCAGCCGATGTCCACAAAGCGCTCTCCCAAAAGGAACTGGCCGACTTGCTGGGGTATCTTGAATCGCTGGAGCATTTGCCAGCAGCAAAGTAGGCTGACCTCCCCAAATCACCCAGTTGCTTCCGCCGCCGCTGCAGCGTCCGGCTTTTCGCTTTGCGAACGGCCGGCTGGCTGGCACTGCCACCCTGCCGGTCCCAGGGGGGCGGCTTGAGTCTCTCTGCACCGATAGCGAAATTCTCAATCCAGCGGCAGCGGAGAGCTGTCGTAGTTTGCCCGGCCTTGGGTGTTGTAGGTGGGCTCGGGGCCGGAAAGTTTGCTGATAGGGGTCATGTCTTGTGGTTTGACTTCGGCCCCGAGCGAGCGGTAGATGTCCCAGGTGACGTTTTTCGAGAGGGTTTCGAAGTCGCGGAACAGCGATTTCGCGGGCGCACCAGAGTCGAAGATGCCGGGGGTGTTTTCCTTTTTGGCGCTGGCGATGCGGTCTTTGTCCGCCGGGTGGGAGTCGAACAGACCCGTTTTGTCTTTCGCAACGGAATTGCGGATCTCCATCTTTGTTTGCGCCGGGAGCCGCTCCGCTTGCTGAAGGAGCAGGGCCGGGAGGTTATCGGGGAAGGTGCCGCGCTGGATGTTGTTGATGATAGTCATCTGGGTTTCGCCGTAGGCGGCGGCCAGCTCGCGCATCCGAAGGGAGGTTTCCGCGAAGGTTTCCGACCCGGCCACGCGGGCCTCGTAGCGGTCGGCATCGTATTCCATTTGCCGCAGCATGTAGCCGCTAATGCTGTGGCCAATCATCATCAAGATCCACAACAATCCGCGCGAGATGCCGATGAACAATTGGCAAAGCAGCAAGATCCAGCCGATGCGGATATCGATCTCGGAGGCGGTCTCTTCCAGAAACTCATCCCACTCGTCGCGCTCGTACACCACGCGGGCAAACCAGGCGTTGATGCTCCGGGCGACATAGGTGAGCCGCATACCGACCCCTTGGCTGAAGTGCCCGAACTCGTGGGCCAACACGCCGGTGAACTGCCGCAGGCTAAGCCCGGCCGCCAAGGGGATGCCGATGGTTAAGACCAGGTCCGAGCCGAAAAAGCTAAGTATGCCGCGGCGAAAACTAGCGGAGGCGTTGAGGTCGTAATCGACGTCGATCCGGCTCGGCATCGGGGCACCCACTATCCGGCACAGCCGCTCGACAAACGCGAACAGGATCGGTTCTCCCTGGGGTGTGAGCGAACGCCCGGTGATCTGGCGGCCAGGCCGGGCGAAGATCGGTTTGATCATGAATAGGATCGAGATCGGGCCGATCACCATCGGGGCCAAGTAGGCCAGAAAGACAAAGATGGCACCCCGGCCGTGACCATAGCTGAGCATGCCAACATGGTAGTTGGCGTGGTATAAGACGCCGTAGGCGACCAAGCCCACAAACGTGAGGTAGATCAGCGGCAAGGCAATCATCACCCCGGTGACCAGCAGGATGCCCACCTTGTAGCCCAGCGTGGTGCGGACCGGTTTGATCTCACCCTGAAACAACTGATCGATCCGCTGCCGAACCCGCTGCGGATCGGGCTGTTTTATCTGCGGCGCGACGGGACCGGCGGGTTGTCCCGCTCGAAGCGGCGGCGTGGTCCGCGGAGGCTGTTCGACCGGTGGCGGGGCGAGCGTGGCGGCCGTTGCCATCCGGCCTTGTGGTGCGAGCGGCTCGACGGAATCGACCCCGGGAATGGTGACCCGCGCCGCGCACTTAGGACACTTGCCTTGCTTCCCGGCGAGCTTCTCCGAGACCTTCAGCGTCACCGCGCACGCGGGACATTTCACTTGAATCGGCATTGGCCCAATTCCTTGTACTCACCACACCCACAATCCATGCCCACCCAGACCAGGCAAGCCAACCCCCCCAGGCTATTTGATGCACCGGGGAGGGGCAAGTAGTTTTTTTGGGAAACGAGGGGAAGCGGTCTTTGTGCTGGCAGGAAAGGCAACGGGCAGCTCTCTTTCTCAACCACGAAACTGGCCACTCTCCAGGTTTCAAACTGGGCGAATATCCCTCGGGTTGATTGATGGCGGCCGAGAAATCAATCGCTCCTTAGGCGAGTTTTCCCTTTTGTGTCGTTCGTGTATTTCGTGGTTATTCCCTCCTCTCGTACCCGTCGCCGCGACCTCTCTTATCCGTGTTAATCCGGCTGGGTGGCACTCTACGCCGTTAACCCTTTTATGTTCAAAAAAAGTAAGTCTTGATG
>JBBDIM010000205.1:0-10374 GCA_040880405.1 Pirellulaceae bacterium
GTCATTTTTCAATTACAAATTCAATAGTAGCGGAGCAGCGCGAGCTGCCCGGTGAGGTGCGAGAGGATGCCGTCTCTTCCAGGAAGTCCGGACGCCCTCTCTCGTTCCTCCTGCCGGCTTGTCCGTAAGTGAGAGCTACCCAAAGGTTTAAAAGATGACCACGAATCACACGAATACGGGGAGAGGTTTTGGGAGTGCTTTCAATTCTTGGTTGCTATTCGTGTGATTCGTGTCATTCGTGGTTAAAAAAATCATCCTGCGAGAGATTCGAATCGCAGTTTTGAAACGCAAAGGCGCGGAGATCGCAGAGGACTCTCAGCGCTTTCCGGGCGTGGGCATGGCACCCGATAAGCTATCCGGCGAGATCCACCCGCAAACCCTGTTTGGGCGAACCACTAGCCGCCCGCCTTCTCCGCCTCGGCAAAAACCTTTTCGAGCAGCGCCCTCGGGACGCCAATATCAATCACATCCACCTCCCCCAGACACGACTTCGCCTCTGGCTGGGCGAAACCGGTCTTCCAGGAGACCATCGTCGCGGTGATGGTGGCGCGAATGGTCGGATTGCCGGGGATGCCGGTCTCGCAGTCCAAACCGCTGGGGATATCGATCGCCAGCTTGTGGATCGCATGTTGGTTGATGAACTGAATGAGCTGTGAGACCGGTGGCCGGGGATCGCCGGTCGCTCCGGTGCCGAGCATGGCGTCCACCACCCAATCCGCCCCCTGCCAGACCGGCAAAAGCTCGCTCAAGTCGTCATCCGGGCCGAAGTACCGGTAAGGGATACCCGCGAGGTGGACGATCTTGAAATTCTCCAAAGCATCTCCCCGCAACTGCTCCGGGTGTTTCAGTAACACCACTTCCAGCGGAATATGGTGGCGGTCCAAATGCCGGGCGATCACCAGACCATCGCCGCCGTTATTGCCGCCGCCACACAGGATGACCACCTTTTTGGGCCCATGCCGCAGCAACAGCTCCGCACAGCCCCGGCCAGCGTTTTCCATGAGGACCAGGCCGGTCATCCCATATTTTTCGAGGGCCAGTTGATCGACCTTGCGCGATTGGTCACGGCCAAGCAGGATCCGCTCGGTCATCTGGTCCCCTTTCGTGGGAAATGATCTACAATGGATTGTCATGGTCAACCTGACTTTCCGGCTCGACGACGGGATATCCCACCGGCGGCCCTCTTAAATCGTTATACATGAAAAGGAGGCATTCATGCCAATCTTCGAGTACACTTGCGAAGAATGTAGCGGAGCGTTTGAACTGTTGATCCGCGGCAGCGAGACCCCCGCTTGTCCTACCTGTGGTTCCGCAAAACTGGAGAAGGCCTGGAGCGTTCCGGCGGCTCATTCCGGTGGGAAATCGTCGCAGTTGCCCATCTCCGCCGGCGCGGGCCCGATGGGCTGCGGTCTGCCCCAATGTGGCGGCGGCCAATGTCACATGGATTAACACCTAACCCTACTGGGCCTCCGTCCCTCCTGAGCCCTCCCGCCTCCTCACACTGAGCAGAGACCACCATGAGATCCCCCCGACTATTGCTGTGCCTGACGCTCTGCGCCGCCAGCTTGTTGATGCACTCGGCCCTGCGGGCGGAGTGGCCACAGTTCCGAGGTCCCCGGGGGGATGGCGTGGTGGAAGCCAAAAACGTCCCCCTGCGATGGAGCGCCCAAGAAAACGTCGTTTGGCGGTCGGATGTGCCTGGCAGCGGCTGGTCCTCTCCGATCTTGGTGGGGGACAAAATCTGGCTGACGACCTCCGAGGTCGAAGGCAAAGGGCCGGTGGTGCTCAAGGCGGTCGAGGTCGATCTGGCTTCCGGCGAACTGGGGAAAATTGTCGAGCTGTTTCAGATCGTCGAGCCGGTCGCCTTGCATACGACCAATTCAAACGCCTCACCGACCCCGGTGACCGACGGCTCTCGTCTTTATTGTCACTTCGGGACCTACGGCACCTGCTGTGTCGATACCGCCACGGGGAAGGTTGTATGGCGGAACCAAGAACACAGGCTCGATCACGATACCGGCCCGGGGAGTTCGCCCGTCTTGGTGGGTGAGCATTTGATCTTCCCTTGCGATGGTCTCGACGTCCAATACGTCGCGGCGCTCGACAAAGAAACGGGCGAAACCGTCTGGCGAACCGACCGACCAGAGCACCGCAACCGGCGGAAGGCTCACTCCACCCCGCTGGTAACCCAGGTCAACGGGAATACCCAAGTGATTATTGTTGGGGCCCAGTGGGTGTGCGGATACGATCCCGCCACCGGCGAGGAGCTTTGGCGATTCGACTTTGGGGATGGATATTCCAATGTCCCCCGCCCTGTTTATCAGGATGGCGTGATCTACATCAGTACCGGGTTCGACAGGGCAGATCTGGTGGCGGTGCGGATCGACGGGAAAGGAGATTTATCCGAGACCGGCGAGGTCTGGCGAATGAACCGCCAGGTCCCGACCACTCCTTCACCGGTCTTGGCTGCCGGCCGACTCTATATGGTTTCCGATCGGGGTGTTGCCACCTGTGTCGACCTGAAGACGGGCGATTCCCTCTGGGTCGAGCGTCTCGGAGGCAACTTCAGCGCCAGCCCCACGCTGGCCGAGGGGCGGATCTACTTCTTCGGCGAGGATGGCCGCACCACCGTGATCGAGCCTGGCGACCAGTACAAGGTGTTGGCCGAGAACGATCTCAAGGAGAAAATCAAAGCAAGCCCGATCTTCCTGGACGGCACGATTATCGTCCGCACGGAAAAGGGAGTCTTGCGCCTCGGAACCTAAAGACCGGACAATGCCAAGTCATGTCGATCGGGGTAACCCAAGCCCGGGTGGCCGTGAAAAAGGGGTCAGGACTCTTTTTCATCAGACGTGTTCCATTTGAGAACGTATCGCGAAAAAGAGTCCTGACCCCTTTTTCACTCAAAGTGGAGAGCACCCCATCATGCATCCTGCCCCCTCGTTTCACGCGGCGATCGGTCTGTCGGTGACTGCCGCGGTTTTGCTGATGTCCACGAACCTGCAAGCCGAGTGGCCCCAGTTTCGCGGTCCTCGTGGCGATGGTGTGGCGGAAGTGAAAGATGCTCCGCTGCACTGGAGCACGACGGAAAACATCGCGTGGCGGACCGAGATCCCCGGCACCGGTTGGTCTTCCCCGATCTTGGTGGGAGACAAAATTTGGATGACCACCTCCGAAGTGGAAGATGCGACCAAAGAGCAGTTCGAGAAGAAGCTGGCCGATGCCCCTCCCTTCGCGCAGCGAACCTCGGCGCTCGCCTCTCGGGTAGTGCTCAAGACGGTCGAGGTCGATCTGGCGACCGGAGAGCTGGGGAAGGTGGTCGAGCTGTTTGAGGTGACCGATCCCGATCCGGTCCACGCCACCAACTCGTACGCCTCCCCGACCCCGGTCACCGACGGCTCGCGGCTTTACTGCCACTTCGGCACTTACGGGACCGTTTGTGTCGATCCGGCCAGCGGCAAGGTCCTCTGGACGAATGAGGAGCACCGCTTGCAGCACAACGTCGGCCCGGGGAGTTCGCCCATTTTGGAGGGTGAACACCTGATATTGGCGTGCGACGGGGTCGACCTCCAGTATGTCGCGGCCCTCGATAAAGAGACCGGTAAGACCGTCTGGCGGACCGAACGTCCAGAGCATCGCAACGAAGATGGGGATCGCCGCAAGGCCTACACCACGCCGCTGATGGTGCGTTCGCCTGAGCGTTCTCAAGTGATCATCCTGGGTGCCCAGTGGCTCTGCGGTTACGATCCCAGCACCGGCGAGGAGCTTTGGCGGTTCGACCATGGCGAGGGTTTTTCGAATGTCCCCACGCCGGTTCAGAAGGATGGGGTGGTGTTCATCAGCACCGGCTTCACCCGGCCGGAACTGGTCGCGGTGCGAATTGACGGAGATGGGGACGTCACCGAAACCCACGAGCTCTGGCGGATGAATCGCCAAGTGCCCACAAAACCTTCGCCGATTTTGGTGGACGATCGGCTCTACATGGTTTCCGACCGAGGGGTCGCCACCTGTGTCGATATCAAAACGGGTGAGTCCGTGTGGGTCGAGCGCCTGGGCGGCAACCACAGCACCAGCCCCACGCTGGCCGAGGGACGCCTTTACTTCAGCGATGAAGATGGCAAAACCACCGTTCTCCAGCCGGGCGACCAATACAAAGTCCTGGCCGAGAATGATCTTCACGAGCAGATCATGGCCACCCCGATCTTCCTGGATGGCACAATCATCCTGCGTACCGATAAGGCCGTGTATCGCATCGGGACGTGACGGGAAGTTCAACCAGCCGAATCGCGAGTGACAAAGGGGTCAGGACTCTTTTTCGCGATGCGTTCTCCCATGGAACACGCCTGATGAAAAAGAGTCCTGACCCCTTTGTCACGGCCACCCGTGTTCGGCGAACCTTGTTGCTGTCCCTCTACACCCGAGCCGAGTAGTTCTCTTGCTTCACCTTGCTCCAGAGGCTGGCGACTTTGTTCACCACTTCGCGGATCTGGGCGGAGGTGTGGTTGGCGTTGATGAAGAAGCGGAGCCGCGACGCGGACTCTTCCACCGCGGGGTAGGTCAGCGGACGGACGTTGACGCCATCTCCGAGCAGCTTCTGGGCCAGGATCATGGTCGCCATCGAATCGCCGACAATCACCGGGATGATCGCGGTTGCTTCGCTGTGCCCTGTGTTCAGGCCCGATTTCCGCGCGAGTTCCAAAAACAGCTCGGAGTTGCGGCGGAGCTGTTCGACCAATTGCGGATTCTCGCGCAACAGCCGGATCGCCGCGATGGCCGCCCCGGCGCTCGCGGGCGAGAGCCCGGCCGAGTAAACAAACCCCGGGGCCGTGTAACGGAGGTACTCCACCAGCTCGTGACTGCCGGCGATGAAACCACCATTGGAGGCGAGACTCTTGCTGAGCGTGCCCATCCAGATGTCGACGTCGCTCGGTTGGATCTCGAAGTGCTCGCGGGCACCGCGGCCTGTCTTTCCCAACATGCCGATCGAGTGCGCCTCGTCGACCATCAGCCACACCTTGTGGCGGCGGCGGATTTCGATCAGTTCCGGCAAGGGAGCGATGTCCCCTTCCATGTTGTATACGCCTTCCACGACGATCAGCACGCGGCGGTAATCGTCGCGGATGTCCTCAAGAATCTGGTCCAGTTCTCGCCAGTCGTTGTGCGGGAAGGGTCGGCGTCTCGCGCCGGAGAGGTTCGCCCCTTGGATGATGCTGCTATGGGCCAACGCGTCGTGCAGGATTAAGTCACCCGTCCGGAGAAGATGCCCGATCGTGGTCTCGTTGGCGGCGTGGCCACCCGACATCACCACGGCGTCGTCGGTGCCGATCAGCGCCGCGATCTCCGCTTCCAACTCACGGTGAATCAACCGCTCGCCGGTGCTTAGGCGACTCCCCGAGACACTCGTCCCAAACTGGTCGATCGCGTCCTTGGCCGCTTGGTTGACTTCGGGGTGCCCCGCGAAGCCGAGGTAGTTGTAACCGGCGAAATTGATGACCTCGCGGCCTTCCAACTGGGCGGTCGCCCCGGTGACCGTATCGTGAATTTGAAAGTAAGGATTAGGCAAGCCCAACTCATCCAGGTGCTCGGACATCTGTACAACTTGCCGATATTCCGGCAAGGCCGAGAAGCCGAACATCTCTTGCGGGATTTCTCCCAGGCCGAACGTCCGGCGAGAGTCGCTCCCCAGGTAAAACTCGACCGCGTCAACCACCTGCAGCACCGTCCGCATCGAGGGCAACACGTCGTCCGGGAATCTTGCTCCGTACTCGTCTTCGATCGAAGCGATGATTTCCATTCGCTCTAACGAATCGAGATCCAATTGGAGAATATCGGTGCTCAAATCGAGCTCCCGCGCCGGTTCGCCCGCCACGCCGCGGATTTTTTCCATTACCAGTTGGACCGTCTGGTCCCGCGCCACTGGGTCGGAGACCGCCATCCCCTCGGCATCGGCTCGGGCCGCTTCGAGCTGGGCCCTGCGCATCCGCACACGTTGCAGTTCCTCGGAAACTTCCACCTCGTCCCACGAGACCCACCGATCCAAAACGGCGAGCGAGTGGTTCAGGAAATGCTCGCGACACGCGTGCCGCTGGATCTTACCGCTGGAGGTCTTGGGGATCGAGCCGCGGCGAATCAAAGCGACCGCGTCGACCGCCAATTCATGCTCGAGCGAGACATCCTTGCGGATTGCGGTGATGACCTCCTCGTACTGCTTCCGTTTGAGCCGCGGGGCCTCGGCCACCACGATCAACCGTTCCCGGCCGGCGATCTCGGCCGTTACCGCCGCTACGGTCATCCCTTCCATCAGTTCGTGGCATTGGCCGACGGTCCCTTCGATATCCTGCGGGTAACGATTCACGCCCCGCACGATAATCATGTCCTTCAACCGTCCGGTGACGAACAGCTCGCCATCCTTGAAGAAGCCCAGGTCCCCGGTTCGCAGGTAGGGGCCTTCTTTCGTATCGCTGGTGTAGGCCTTGAAGTAGGTCTCGGTGGCCTCGTCGTTCCGCCAGTACCCTTTGGCGATACTGGGGCCCATGACCCAGATTTCCCCGACTTGATCCGGGGCACAAACGCGGAGAGTCTCCGGTTCGACAATCAGCATTGCTTGGTCGGGCAGGCAATTCCCGCAGCCCACAATCAACCGCGCGTCGTCGTCATCCGGGGCGACGTCCACCACCTGGTTTTGATCGAGCGAAACCCCATCGACCGCGCGAACCACCGGGGGGCTTTTCTTCATCCCACCGGTGATAATCAAGGTCGCCTCGGCCATCCCGTAGCAGGGATAAAACGCCTCGCGGCGAAAACCGCACGGTTCGAACTTTTTGACGAAGCGATCGATCGTTTCCGGTCGAACCGGTTCGGCCCCGTTGAAGGCGAGCTCCCAACTGCTCAGGTCGAGCTTCTCGACTTGCTCCTGAGTCACCTTCTGCACGCATAGCTCGTACGCGAAGTTTGGCCCGCCGCTGATTGTCCCTTGGTGCTTGCTGATCGCCCGCAGCCAGCGGTACGGCTGCTGCAAAAAGGCCATCGGCGACATGCTGATGTTGGGGTGCCCGATCTGCATCGGCTGGAGCATCCCGCCGATCAGCCCCATGTCGTGGTACATCGGCAACCAGAACACCGCCTTACCGCTCCGCGTATGCTCAAACGCGTAGGAGATCAGCGCGGAGTTGTGGATCATGTTGGAATGGCTGAGCATCACCCCCTTGGGTGTCCCGGTCGAGCCAGACGTGTATTGCAAGAAGGCCAACGTCTCACTGGAAATTTCCGGCTCGTGCCAATTCTCGTAGGTTTTTAGTGGCACGAGATCAGTGCTGATCCAGCGGATTTTCTTCAGTAGTGGGGTCTCATCCAGCATCGGAATGATGCGATCGCTGACCGTCGCGGTCGTCAGGGCGACCTTAGCCTGGGCATCCTCGGCGATCGCCTGGATCCGGACCATGTTTCGGTTGCGGCGAGGCGGATAGGCCGGAACTGCCACCACACCGGCGTACAGGCAGCCGAAGAATGCGGTGATGAACTCCAGCCCCGGCGGAAACAGCAGCAGAGCTCGTTCGCCGCCTAGATTGTGTTTTTGCAGCTCGGCGGCAATCGCCTTGGCCGATTGATCGATCTGCTCGTACGACATCTCGAGCTTTTCGTCTTCGCCATCGACCAAAAACGTATAGGCTGTTTGCGGCCCTTGATGTTCGGCGCGATACCGAAGTCGATCGACGATGGTCGTCGAGGGGGGGGAGAACGAACCTGTAATGTCTGACTGCACGAGGGGATAACCTCCCGGTAACACACGATTAACGACGATAAAGGGGCTTTTTCTTATCGACGAATTTTAGGGACGCAAGCCAGCGGAACACCCCCGCGGCTCGCACATTAAGCAATGAGAACGTCGAATTTGCCCCGCTAAATTTTGCGCGATCGCTAAAGTTGCCAGAAATGACCGCATCTTGGCCTTCAAGGAACCAGCAATCACCATCGCTGGGAACCTATACCGTCATTTTCCCGAGCGTGAATATCGGTCGTTTGGGGCGCGCGATCGGTGAGTTCATGCCCAGTCATGACCGCTAGCATGTTGGATCCGCTTTTCAAACTCGCCGATTAGGCCACCCACCAAATCCCAGCCAGCGGGCCGTCGGACCTCGATATCCCCTTGGCGATTGATTCGCACGATCGAGTCTTCCCGGATGTTCGCCTTTTCGAACTCCTCCGGCGAAAACTCGTCCTGGTTGACCGCGGCCAGCAACTGCTTGCCTGTCATTTCAATGAATTGCATGTTCGACATTCGCTTGCGTAGTGGGAGGCACCGCAAAAGGTTCCGAGTGGGTTGGAAGAAAGATACCGAATAAACCCACTATCATAACTCAAACAACCGGAGCAGCGAGAGCGCCCGACGAAACCCGAATGATTCGCGCAAAATCTTTGGCATTTCAGGAGTTACGGCACGCTAAGGCGTCGCGATATCCCCTTTTTGGGCCAAGGCCTCGCGGAACCGTTCCCCCATTTGGAAGATCTCCTCAACGGCAAACGTCTCCGCTCGCGCATCCTCCCGAATGCCATGGGTTCGCATCACCTGGTCGACCTCACTCTTTTCCAGGCGATTCTTAAACGCGCTATGAAGGACGCTGCGGAGGTATTTGCGGCGGTGGAAAAAGACCGACCGCGTAAACTCGTGGAAAAATTCCCGATCCGGAATGCGTGCTCGTCGCTCGGGATCGAGTTGCAGATGCACGATCGCCGAATCGACCTTCGGCTTCGGCCAAAAGACGCTGGGGGGCATCACGCGGACCAGTTCGACATCGCACTGGCTTTGCATCCAAACGCTGATCGCCCCGTAGTCTTTGGTACTTGGTACCGCGACCAGTCGATCGGCCATTTCCTTTTGAATGGTGACCGTCATCGAGGCAGGGGTGAGTTCAGCCCTCAGCAGGTTCGAGAGAATCGGGGTGGCGACGTTATAAGGAAGATTGGCCGCCAGGCGATAACGCTTCGCCCCTGTTCGCTCCATCACGTCGCGAATGGTCTCCATCAAAATCGGCTGGAAGTGATTCTTGTTCCGCAGGGCATCCGTTTGAAGCAGGGTGACATTTTCAAACCCGTCCAGCTCTTCCTGAGCCAAGGCCACCATGTGGGGGTCAATTTCGACCGTCACCACATGGGCCGCCAGACTCGCCAACCGGGTCGACAACGTCCCGGTCCCGGTTCCGATCTCCAGAACCACATCCTCCGGCCCGATCTCGGCCGAGCGGACCAACAGGTCGAGGATGTTCATATCGATCAGAAAGTTCTGCCCATGCTTCGAGACGGGGCGAATGCCAATGTCCCGAAACTTTCGTTTCAGGTAAGTAACCGTCTGATTGCGAAACTCGACCATTCCAATTCACCGCCAGAAACCGTCCGTCGCCAGACAGGCGGGACATTGAAAAAACATGAAAATACCGCACCAGCCTACCGATACGGCCTGTTTCCCGCTAGGGCTTGGGCGTTTCCCGCGAATTTCTCCCCCCGTCGTAGCCACGGTCGCGCAGACCGTGGGGACTTTGCGGGTTCGGGCTGCCCCTGGGTGCAACGCAAGCGAGCACTTCCCCCACGCTTTTGCAAGCGTGGCTACGGTTGGGGTGAACCCTGCGGAATCGCGCCGCCCGCCAGTTGCCGCTCGACGTATTTCGCCAATAGATCGGTCTCGATGTTGACCGTATCTCCCATCTGACGCCCGCCGAGCGTGGTGGCGTCCAAGGTGTGGGGAATCAGGGCGACGCTGAATCGGTCCGCTTCAACCTCCACCAGCGTCAAACTGATGCCGTCGATCGCGACCGAACCCTTCGCCGCCATCTGCCGGGTGTACCGCGGGGGAACCTTGAACCAAAACGTCGCCCATTGCCCATCGTTGGACCGCTGGTCGACGGTGGCGGTGGTGTCGATGTGCCCGGTGACCAGGTGACCGCCGAGGCGATCTCCCACCTGCAGCGACCGCTCCAGGTTCACGCGTGATCCTGCCTTGAGTTCCCCCAGGTTGGTCCGTCGAAGCGTCTCTTCACCCGCTTCGAACGCGACATCCTCACCCTGCACCGCCACGACGGTCAAGCAGCAACCATTCACGGAAATGCTGTCTCCCAGTTGGGCGGAGTGCGCGATCAACTCACTTCGCAAGGTGAGCCGCACCCCAGGCGGATCGTCCTCGATCGAGACCACCTCTCCCATCGTTTCCACTAAGCCAGTGAACATCGCAAAATCAACCTTTGGGAAGTGTTTTGTAGAGCATCCAGTTTGAATTCTCCACTTGGAGAACAGTCTTGCGCTCTTAGCCCCAACGGGGCGTTTCAAGTTAGCCCAGTTGGTAATACAGAGTCAAAAGAAACAGGGGATGCCTCGAAAGTGTAG
>JBBDIM010000206.1:0-10367 GCA_040880405.1 Pirellulaceae bacterium
GTATGCCCGGTGGTGTGGGAGGGAAGGAGCCGCAAGGCTCCTCCCTATCCCGATCCAACCCGCTTCGCCTGCATGTTCCGCTATGGCAATCGATTCTGGCGTCAATGAGGACGCGGGCCATTAGGGGATGAGTTCAATTACAAAGAGTCGGCGGCAATGAAGTTTTAGCCGCGGCTCCCGTAATTGACCTTATCCCCGTTCATTCGGCACGCAGGCCAAACGGTGCCCCAGCTTGATTGGCACGAAACTATGGTGTTGAAAATGGAACGTTTAAAAGGGGATAAGTTCAAATACGGGTGCCTCGGACGCGGGGCAGACCGCCGCTTACTTTGCAATTGAACTCATCCCCTTTTTCAGGAAAACTGCTAACGCGTTTCGCCCTAGGGGTCAACCCAACCCGCACGTCTCCCACGGTCTACGCGACCGTGGCTACGTAGGAGTTGTCTCCCACGCTCTACGCGAGCGTGGCTACGTAGGAGTTGCGTGAAACGTGGATGGCCGCTAGTTGATCGGCCTGGTGGTGGATAAAATTGTAAACATCATGAACAACGATCTCACCGCGGTGGCCGGACAAGGTAATTCGAATCTCACGAATGGATAAGCTATTTTCTTGGCTGGAGGAGCATGAAACCTTACTCTGGTCCCTCACCGCCATCGGTGTGTTCATGTTCCTTGCGACGTTGATCGCAATTCCGTGGCTGCTGACTCGCTTGCCGGCCGACTATTTCATCCGCCGCCCCGTCCGAGATTGGCCAGGCCGGCATCCGGCGGTGCATCTGGGGCTGGTGATCGTCAAAAATCTACTGGGGGTGATCCTCGTGCTCGCCGGGATCGCGATGCTGGTGCTGCCGGGCCAGGGGCTGTTGACTATCCTCGTCGGTATCATGTTTCTAGACTTCCCCGGTAAACGCCGAATGGAACGCTGGCTGATCCGCCGCGGCCCAATTCTAAGTGCCGCCAACTGGATCCGAGCCCGAGCGGGGAAGTCTCCGTTGGAGGTTTACAAAACCGCTGAGAAATCATCGGCGGAACGGTAAGTTGAAACAAGTAACCCAACCCAAGGCAAAGTCGATGGCGAAAAAAAAGGCTTCCCAGCCGAAACTGCTTTCCGGCGGGAATCCCCAGATCGAGAAGGGGGATGGCGATGGTCCGGTGCAGGCGTATATCGCGGCGATGCCGGACTGGAAGCAGGGGGTGGGACGCCGCCTGGACGAGCTCATCACGCGGACGGTTCCCACGGTTCGTAAGGCGATCCGGTGGAACTCACCTTTATATGGGATCGAGGGGCAAGGTTGGTTTCTCAGTTACCATTGCTTCACGAAATACATCAAGGTGGCGCTGCTCCGCGGATCGTCCCTGAGTCCGCTGCCCCCCGTCGCATCGAAGGATCCCAACTCGCGATACTTCCACATCCATGAAAATGAAGAGCTGGATGAGAAGCAGGTGGTGGCCTGGATCAAGCAGGCGGCGGAAATGCCGGGTGATCCGTTGTTTTAAGGACGAACGATCATCCCTGGGCAAGGGTGGGTCTACCTCCTCCTCACTCTTTCGCTAAGGTTCCACCCACGATCAACCAGCCATCCTCTTCCGAGCGGCTGTAGAGGCCGGCGGGGCCGAGGTATTCTTCGATCGCTTCGAAGGGGGGCAGTTTGCTCGCGTCGATCTCTTGATCGCGCCGGGCGGCCCCTTCCTCTCCCTCGGTCCACAGCTCGGTGAGCATCCGGCCCAGCAGCGATTCCGCTTCCGGCATCTTGTTTTGACGCATTAGTTCGTACGTTACGCGGACTGCCTTATCCCCTCGCGCGAACTGCCGGAAACTGTCGCTGCCGGCCCCTAGTTGCTCTAGATGGGTGGCGACGCGTTTGAAGTCGTCGCTGTTTTCCAGCAGATCCTCGGTGTCATCCTTGGGAGTCAGAACCAACTTTAGGAGGTCCATGTTGTTGGAGAAGTAGAGCCACTCTCCGGCGACCGAAACCGCCGCGTTGGGGATGTTTACCTGCTCGTTGTCGCCCGGTTGGTTTTGGGCGACCGGTTCGGGGTAGCCGGGGCCGACGATCATCAACGTCGGGATCTCTTCCTCTTCTTCGCTGATCTCCCACGCATCATGCTCGCCGATCTTGTGCGGCCGCGCGTTGGGGTCGTTCCGGAGAACGCGATCGACCGCTACTTTGACCCGGTCCGGGGTCCGCAGCTTAACCGCGATCAGGCGACGTTCCGACTGGGGATGGATCGGCAGTTCGTGGTCGGTTAGCAGGACGACCTCTTCCCCTAGGTGATTGACGATCTCCTCCACGATATCGACGCGGGGACCGGCCGGATCGATCTTCAGACTCTCGATCAGTTCGTAGAAGATTTCGTCGTCGGCGTAGTCGTTCACAATCGACTCGCTATGGAAAAACGCCTCTTTCATCTTCCAGCGGAAGTTCAGGTAGGTCGCTAGGTCGCTGGGAACCCAGGATGGGGGATCAAAGGAGTCGACGTTAGGAAAATCGAGGACCCTCGCACCCAGGCGGAACCGCTCCCCTTCCTCCGCTTTCGGATCGGCGGGGGCGAAGATGTAGGTGCGGTGCTCCATCTCGCGGCGATCCTCGGCACCCACCTCACCGGCGGAGAACCGGACCGCGCCGCCGATCCCTTGAATGGCGTCGAATCCTTGGTTTCGCATCAGGGCCAGGTAGTCCTTGCCCCGGCGGCGGCGTCCGCCCGCTTGCGAACGAGCCACTTCGGCGTGCCCCAGTGGCTCGACCCACCAACGGAAATCGTAGGGGGCGTCCTGGGCATGGCCGTCGACTCGCTCCTTCACCGCGACAAACGCCGCGTGCTGGGCCAAGCTGTCCTCGGGTGTCTGATCCAATCCGCCCAGGATGTAGGCGATGACGGTAGGATCATCGCTGGCGATCAGGAGGTCTTGATGGATGATGTAAAGGGCCTGGTCGGCGACCATCTGGCCCGCTTCCAAGGGGAATTGAAACCGCTTGACGGTCAAGCCGGCGATTTTGACATCGCTTTGCTGGGCCCCTTGTTCGATTTGGTGGGCGGTGATCTTGCGGAGCAGGGCCTGGGCCGGTCCCAGTTTGCCGGTTACATCAACCAAGAGGGCAACCGCGTCGGAGGGCTCAACTCGCGGTTTGATCGCGGCGACACAGATCTCGCCGCCGTACACCCCTTGCAGGTCGCGGAGCTCAATCCCCATTTGGATCCCGCCGGCGACCAGTTTGGACTGGATCTGCTTTTTCAGATCCTCCATGAACGGCTCCATCGCCTCATCTTCGAGCAGTTTCCCCAGTTGGGTTTGCTCGAAATTGGCCTTGGCCTGTTCGTAGTCGGGGATGGAGAGATAGCTTTTGGTGGTGGCCGGCAACAGCGTCGCGGCGGGTGGAGCCGCCGACAGGAGGGAGCCTGGCAGCAGCGATGCCACCAGAAGTCCGAGCATGCCAAGGTTGCCTGATGAAATCCGTTTGCCTGGAGATGTTCGCTGTCGCACGTGCATGATCCTCCGCCTGCAAATTGTCAGGACGACCGCGCGAGGGGGTGATTCCCGACCTGCGATGGTCCGTTGTCCCTTTACTATCGGCACGTCTCTTCCAATTCCGAGAACTCGAACGACCGGCCGTGATCCCTGTTTACGCAAAACCCTAGTGGGAGCGTTCGGGATTTAGCGATAAAACAGTTTATTGATTCTGAGGGGTTCGCAGCGATCCCGCAACCTCAGCCTGCCGAAATTACCCAAACATCCGCGTTAGCGGAGGAATGACCCCCGGCTTATGGACAAGATGTCGACCGAGAGCCTCTGTTTCGATCCGATCCACGGATATATCTCCTTTGTATCCACCGCGCCCGAGTCAATGGCCGGGGAAGGAGAAGTGACCGAACGCGCGATTATCGATCATCCGTGGGTGCAACGATTGCGGCAAATCCATCAGCTCCAGACCGCCTGGTGGGTCTTTCCGACGGCCGAACATACCCGGTTTCAGCATGTCTTGGGGGTAATGCATCTGGCCAGCCGCGTGGTGACCCACCTTTACCCCAGTTTGAAGGAGGTTTGCCCCGACGTCCCCAGCCTGGGGTATGTCGAAACGTTGATGCGAATGGCGGGGCTGCTGCACGACGTGGGACATGGGCCGTTCGGACACTTTTTCGACGACCATTACCTAAAAAGCTTTGGGCTGACGCACGAGATCTTGGGGGCGGAAATCATCGAGCGGGATTTAGCCCCGCTGCTGCAAGGGATTCGCCGAAACCCGAACACCGCACTCTTGCCGGAAGAGCAATTGGACGCGAGCCAGTTGGCATGGCTGATTCAGCGGCCCAAAGGGGAAGGGGAGGAGCGGCCCCGCTGGCTGATTTTCTTGCGGAGCCTGCTGAGTGGGATTTACACGATCGACAACATGGACTTCGTCCTCCGCGACGCTTATATGAGCGGCTACAGCCAGCGGTCGTTCGATTTGGATCGGCTGCTGCGGTACAGCTTTTTCAGCGAGCGGGGCCTCACCATCCACGACCGAGGCCTGTCCGCCTTGATCCGCTTTATGAACGTGCGGGCAGAGCTGTTCCAGACGATCTACTTCCACCGCGAGGTGATGGCGATCGACAAGACCTTGGAAGATCTATTTCGGGACAGCAAACCGTACCTGCTGCCGGAAAACCCCCTGCACGATTTACCCCGATACCAGGGTCTGACGGAGTTCTCGCTATTGGTCGATGTCGGCCGCTGGCCCCACAGCGAAAACCCTGAGCAGCGGCGACTGGGTGAGGACTGGGGTAAGCTTCTACGCCGCGACGTCCGGTGGCGGTTTGTGTGCGAGCGGTCCCTCCGCTTCGGGGAAGAGGACAGCCAGCAAGCGACCGTCTTCCGGAGCGAGCAAATCGCGCTGGCGGCCCTGCGAGAAGAGTTGCCGAGCCACCTGCGCGAGATCCCACTGAAGGTCTCCCTTTGCCGAACCGTGTTCCGACCGCATACGCAAGGCCCGAGCGATCACCAGAATTTCCTGTACGACTCCGCCCAGGACAAGATCAAGCAGCTCACGACCGACAAAATCTTCCGCTCGTTGCCGCTCAGCCGGCTGATCTGCCGGATCTACGCGGAAGACACCACCCACGTCGCCCCACTCGCCGCGGCGCTCGACGGTTTGGTAGGGGATTTGGCGGTGGATGATCTGACGAATATGTAGTTCATCTCCCGTAGCCACGCTCGCAAAGACCGTGGGTGTATGGCGGGTTGGGTTTGTGCCTGGGGCGAAGCGGGTTCGCACTTCCCCCACGCTTTTGGCAAGCGTGGCTACGACGCGCTTTGCGGGGGTGCGTCATCGTGGGACGCGTAAGTGGCGCACTCGCGATTCCCCCACCTGCCCTCTGGGCGGTTTTCCCGCTAAAATCAGGGCCGAAATATTCAATGTCTCTCGCGAAGGAATGGGCCGCGTGTCGCACGATCAGTACGAAAACCCGCTAATCTCACGTTACTGTTCCCGCGAGATGAGCTTTTTGTGGAGCCCCCAGAAGAAGTTTTCCACTTGGCGACGGCTCTGGTTGGCCTTGGCTGAGGCGGAGCAGGAACTGGGGCTGCCGATTTCCAATGAGCAGCTCGACCAACTAAAGGCCCACCTGGACGACATCGATTTCGACGTCGCCGCCAAGCACGAGAAAATCCGTCGGCACGATGTGATGGCCCATGTCGAGACCTATGGCGAGCTCTGCCCGCAGGCCAAGCCAATCATTCACCTGGGCGCAACCAGTTGCTATGTGACCGACAACACCGACATCATCCTCCTGCGGGAATCGCTCCGCTTGGTTCGCGATAACCTCGTCCGCGTGATCAACCAGATGGCTGATTTCGCCGAGCAATATCGCGAATTGCCCTGCCTGGGGTTCACGCACCTACAGTCGGCCCAACCAACCACCGTTGGCCGCCGGGCCTGTTTGTGGGCCTACGATCTGGTCCTCGATTTGGAGGAAGTTGAACATCGGCTGACTGCCCTGAAGGCCCGGAGTATCAAGGGTACCACCGGCACCCAAGCGAGCTTTTTGGAGCTGTTTAAAGGGGATCACGCCAAGGTGCGGCACTTGGAGAAACGGGTGGCCGAGAAGATGGGTTTCAAAAGCGTCTACGCCGTCACCGGACAAACCTATTCGCGGAAGATCGATTCGCAGGTGCTCGACTGTTTGAGCGGCGTGGCCCAGAGTGCCCACAAGATCGCCACCGATCTGCGGATTTTGGCCCACCGCCGCGAGGTGGAGGAGCCGATCGAGGAGAAGCAAATCGGCTCGTCCGCCATGCCGTACAAACGCAACCCAATGCGAAGCGAACGGATTTGTGGGCTGGCGCGGTTCGTGATCAGCAATCAGGCGAACGGGGCGAACACGCTGGCCACGCAGTGGATGGAGCGAACCCTGGACGACAGCGCCAACCGCCGGTTAAGCCTGCCGCAGTCGTTTTTGGGGATCGACGCGATCTTGATTTTGCTCCGCAATGTGACCTCCGGATTGGTCGTCTACCCGGCAATCATCGGCCGGAACCTGATGGAGGAGCTTCCCTTCATGGCGACCGAAAACCTGATGATGGCGGGCGTTTCCGCCGGGGGCGATCGACAGGAACTGCACGAGAAGATCCGCGAGCATTCCCGGGCCGCCGGCGCTCGGATCAAACAAGAGGGAATGCCGAACGATCTGCTCGACCGGCTGACCGCCGATCCGGCCTTCCCGCCATTCGACGCCGCCACCATTCTGGACCCCCGCAAATACGTCGGCCGCGCCCCGGAACAGGTGGACGAGTTCATCGCCAATGTCGTTGAACCAATCCGCGAGCGCTACCCAGAAATCGAAGCGACCTCGGCGGAGATTCATGTGTAGCGGGTGGCTTGCGGTCGTAGCCACGGTCGCGTAGACCGTGGGGGAACTGCGGGTTGCATTGGCCCTCGGGGCGTATCTGGGTGCCATGCCCACGCCCTCCAACGTGGGCATGAGAAGTGAGAGATGATCAAGTCTTTTCTGGGAAGTCTGGACGCCGTCTCGGGTTGCACATGATCTTGAGTCCCGTTGGGGCTAAGAGTTGGCGGTGGATGATTCTCACGCCAAAACATGCCCACGTTGGAGGGCGTGGGCATGGCACCCGATGATCTATTCCATGCGCGGCACTGGTGAACTCTCGTCGGACGGAACACTAAAGGCGACGCGGGTTCGCACTTCACCCACGCTTTTGGAAGCGTGGCTACGACGTATTTCCTACCAAGAAAAGCCGACGGGACGGAACTGTTTTGTCGCCACAAGTTCCGCCCCGTCGAGCACCCAATTCGTGTTGTCATCCTCGCGTCGCCGTCGTTACATCGTCTCCGCCTCGCTCGCCAGGAAGTCTTCGGTTCCCTCCAGGAAGCTGGCCAGTTCGCGGCAGCGGTAGGGCTGCTGGAGTTTGCGGACCGCTTTGGATTCGATCTGACGAACCCGTTCGCGCGTGACCGAGAAGATTTTGCCCACCTCTTCCAAGGTGTAGGAATAGCCATCGGTCAGGCCGTATCGCAGGCGGATGATTTCCCGCTCGCGATGATTCAGGGCCTGCATCACCTCGCACAGCCGCTCCTTGAGGGCTTCTTGGTGGGTCTCGTACAACGGATCTTCCTGGCGGTGATCCTCTAGGAATTCGCCGAAGAAACTGTCGTCGTGGTCACCCACCGGCTGGTCGAGCGAGAGGGGATTGCGGTTCATCTTGACGATGCACTTGGCGTCTTCCAGCGAGAGGCCCAGCCGGTGGGCGATCTCGTCGGCCGTTGGCTCACGGCCCAGTTCCTGGACCAATTCCCGAGTCACGGTGCGGACCTTGCCCATCGTGTCGATCATGTGAACCGGCACGCGGATGGTGCGGCTTTGATCGGCGATCGCCCGGGTGATTGCCTGGCGAATCCACCAAGTGGCATAGGTCGAGAATTTGTAGCCCCGCTCGTGCTCGAACTTGTCGACCGCCCGCATCAGCCCGGTGTTCCCTTCCTGGATCAGGTCGAGAAAGCTGAGCCCGCGGTTGCGGTACTTTTTGGCGATCGAGACCACCAGGCGAAGGTTACCGGCCGAGAGCCGACGTTTGGCGGCGTCGTATTCCTGCTGGAACTCACCGATCCGGTGGATTCGCCGTCGCAAGGTGTGGGGCGTTTCGAGGGTGATCCGCATCAGGGCCCGGAGTTCACGGCGAAGTTCCTCGACGGTTTGGCCGTTGTGGATGCCACCTTGCGACTGCGCCTGGGAGATCTGATCCAACAGGCTGTCCATCCGGTGCGAGACTTCCCGGATCTTGTCGAGCAGGCTGGTGATCTTGTTGGTCCGAAGGTTCAGCTCCTCAATCAGACGAACCGCCTTGCTGCGGCGTCGGGTCAGCCGTTTCCAGGCAAGGGAACGCTCTGCGTCGTCGGCGTTTCGATTGACGGCCACACGGTAGTCGGCATCGTTGGCGGCCAGCATTTGCTTGAGCGTATCGAGGTTGGGCCCGATCCGCTTCATGATCAGCTTCTTCTCTTTCGTGTTGGTGACCGAGACCTCCACGGTCCGGTCAAGCCGCAGCTTGCCGTGGCGGACCTTGTCGAGTTGCTCGTAGGCGTGCCGCAGGAGCAGGTCGTTGGAGAGGAGGGCGTGGCGGAATTTGGAGCGCCAGGCGTCGATATCGGTCGCCGCGCCGATCTCCTCGTCCCGAGAAAGCATCGGGATTTCGCCCATCTGCATGAGATACATGCGAACCGGGTCGTCGACTTGGCTGGTTTCGTCGGCGGGCTCATCCGCCTCGTCGATGTGGTCGTCTACGACGACCGTCAGGCAGTTGATTCCGGCATCGACAAACTCATCATCACTGGTGAAGACTTCATGGGAGCGAGTCATGGGTGCGTACTCCTTTGGGGCGTTAGACTTTGCGAACGTGCCGAGCACATTCGGGCGACGTACGACCCATTTGCAGACCACGTGCCGAAACGTTTTCGGGGTGGCCCTTTCGAGTTCCATCTCCTTAGTGGCTATCGAGTTAAGTTGTATTTGCCGGTCTTTAACGAGACGCTTGGTACGTTGCTCAAATGCATCTTCGAGAGGACTATTTCGTCCTCCTCTCACCACGTCGGCCGGCCGACCCAAAAAAGCGCGCAGCGCGCCCATGATGGGTAAGTCGGTTTAGATGGATTGTGCGGTCGGTTGGTTCCCCTGGTTCCCCCTGAATCCCTGGATTTCCGCGGAGATCGTCTCGTGGGGAGCGTTTGGCCGGGGAAAGAGCCCCTTAATCAGTCCGGCGGCGGGATGCAACTGTTTTGTGGTTCAAGGTTTGGATCAAACGTGGCAAAAATGCTACGATGATTTGAGCGGCTCCAAGCGGGTCGCCCCCGTGTTTCCCCCCAAACCAGGCCGGTTGTTGTGATCAAAATGGCGGAACCCTTAATTCAGGTCAAAAAGCATGTCCCTGCGGGGACCATCATCATCAACCGCCCCGACAAACGGAACGCGCTTTCCCGGGAGATGATCTCTCAGTTGGAACAGGCCTTTCGAGATCTCCACGGCGAGAAAAGCGTGAGGGCCGTGATCCTGATGGGGGCCGGCAAGGCGTTTTGTGCGGGGCTGTGCCTGGAAGAGCTGCACGCGATTCTGCAAGAGGATGATTCCTTGCAGCGGTGGCACCACGATACAAGCGCGCTCCGCGATTTGCTGCTGACCATGCTGCGGTTCCCCAAACCGATCATCGCCGCCGTGAATGGCCCCGCGATGGGCCTGGGCGCCGGGCTGGTGCTGGCCAGCGACATCGCGGTCGGCTGCGAGGAGGCGAGCTTCGGGTTCCCGGAACCGAAACGAGGCGTCGTCTCCGGGCTGTGCGCCCCGCTCTTGCATTTCCGAGCCGGGGGCCGTCACGCCGCGCGGCTGCTGCTAACCGCTGCACCGGCCCATGCGCAGCGGGCGGTGGAGATGGGAATTTACGACGAGCTGATCGAGAGCGATAAGCTGTGGGCCCGGTCGATGGAAATCGCCCAAGAGATTGGCGCGACCGCCCCGGAGGCGATCCAGCTTACCAAGCGGACCCTCAACGAGATGGTCGGCGAACAGTTAGAAATGCACCTCTCCGCCGGCGCAGCCGCCAGCGCAACCAGCCGAACGACCGCCGCGGCCAAAGAAGGTTTAGCCGCGTTTGTTGAGAAACGCGAGCCGGATTGGCGGTGAATTCGTGGTGGGTTGGCCGGTGCGACTTAAGTACTTGCAATGCGGGGGGGTGAGAAGTTTTCGAAGACTTCGTCTTCGAGGGCAAGCTGGTGAGAGCCACCCGGGATGTGATCTATACTACCCGAAATAACGTTAATCGGGAGTCCTGAGCCCCAAAGGGGCGTTTCACGACAGCCCAGTTGGTAATACAGAGTCTAAGAGAG
>JBBDIM010000207.1:0-18765 GCA_040880405.1 Pirellulaceae bacterium
CTAGTTTACGGACTATTGCTGAGGGCCTCCGCCACATCGGTTCGATAAGCGGTGTAGGCAGGTAGGAAACCGACGATGACCGCCAACAGCAGCAGGGCGGGAATAATCACCAATTCCAGGCTGAGCAGTCCACCCAAAGCACTCTCTATTATCACCTCTGGCACCTTAACTTCAAGCGTTCTCGGCAAAGGAGCCAAATCAAACGGGCCAATCGCGACTCCGGTCCGCTCTTCGATCGCCGGGCTCGCGGCCGCCAAAATTAGGTGACCACCAAGCCAACCCGCCAAACCTCCCCCGACCGACAAAATAATCGATTCCAGCAAAATCACCCCCATCACCGTCCGCCGCCGCGCACCCAAGGCCCGCATCACCCCGATTTCCCGCCGCCGATCATTCATCGAGTTGTAAATGCTGACCAGCACAGAGATTCCGGAGACGATGCAAATCAAAAAGGTAAGCACCAACAGCAGCGATTGGATCGGGTAGACGAACAGCTCGAACAGCCGGGTGATCTCCATGATCGGCCGAGCCGCCTGTGCGACCGTCCCCTTATTGATGCGGCGATTCAAGATGCGTGAATCGATCGCCCCGTTGGACCGGATCAGCACCGCCGTGATTTCCCGCTGCTTGAGCTGCAGCGGAGCCCGGTGGATGCCACCTTCTCCGGTGGGGGCCGTCATCGAGGGATCTTCCGGGTCGATCTTGGCGTGACCGTCCATCAGGTAAAACCCCTCCATGTTGATAAACACGGCCCGGTCGTTGGGCGTGCCGGAGTGTTCCAAAATGCCGACCACCGTGAAGGGGGATTCATTGTGAACATCGTTCGGGTCACCGCCATGGGAGGGTGTGATTTGATCTCCCACCTCAATTCCCATTCGCTTAGCCACCACCGAGCCGATGACCGCCTCATAGTAGCCATGGTCTTCCGACCAGGGGCGCATGTTTTGGCCTGCACGGAATTTGTATTTCAGCCCTTCGCCATAATCTTCGGGGAACAGCTCAAAGAACTTGGGCAATGTACCGACCACCCGAAACGGCCCCAGGTAATCGCCGAGACAGACCGGGATCGCGAAGTGGATGTTGCTGTGAAACTCACCATCGGTAAGTTCGTTAAGGGTGTCGGAGTTCATCCGGGCCAGTTCGGTCCGTTGCTGCTCTGCAGAGAGAAACTCCTGGTAAAAGCTGTACGGAATCGCCTCGATTGGTTCGCTCAAGTAGAAGGTGGTGTTGAGCACCAATTGCAGTTTGCCACCCTTGGCCCCGCCAATCAGGTCGTAACCGAGGTTCGAGTTATCCATGAACGACCGCGAAACCACCCCATGGATGATCAGCACCGAGGTGACCAACGCGACACCCAAGGCCATCGAAAACGCCGTCAAGGCCGAGGCCAAACCCCGCTGCGTGACATTCCGCCACGCGATCCGCCAAATACTCATGAGTGGGCCACCTCAGATTGCATCGCTTTGTTGATTTTTTGGAGCGGTTCGACCCGCTGAAACTGCTCGGCCACTTCCGCCGCGTGGGTCACCATCACCATGGCGATCTCCTCCTGCTGGCAGCACTCGCGGATCAGGTCGATGATCGATTGTTGATTGGCCGGGTCGACATTCGCGGTCGGTTCGTCCGCGAGCAGCAGTTTCGGCCGATTGGCCAAGGCCCGAGCCACCGCCACGCGTTGCTGTTCCCCGACCGACATCGTCCGGGGTGAATGATGCAGCCGATGTCCCAGGCCAACCCGCTGGAGCAGGTCCTTGGCCCGCGTCGGATCCGCCTTGCCCTGCGAGAAGGTCATCCCCAGCAGGACATTTTCATAGGCGGAGAAGGCCGGCAGCAAGTTGAAGGTTTGGAAGACATAGCCGATTTTCTCTGCCCGCAGACGATCGCGGCCTTCCTCGGAAAGGCGACCCAGCTCCAGGTTATCGACAATCACCTTCCCGCTATCGGCGGTGGTAATCCCGGCAATCAGGTGCAGCATGGTCGACTTGCCACAGCCGGAGCGTCCGACAATCACCATCTGCTCGGCGGTGGCGACAGAGAACTCCGGGATATCCAAAATCGTAATCCGGGCCCCACTGGGCTCCTGAAACGATTTGACGATGTTTTCCAAACGCAGGATCATAGGCTGCTCTGGTGGGCGAAAGGGGGGCGGATCTCGACACGCGGCGGTCAGGCCAACATCCCATTAAGCAGGGGGCTGGCCTCAAAGTCCAGCACGGAAGACCGCACCCTACGATCATCGCGGCTCGGAACCAATTTTGCAAGAGGCAATGCACCTGCAATTGTGTTGCGATAATGCCGGTCGGTCGTTCCAGCGAATGGCATTGACCATTTCGAGGTGCGTTGAGATTATCCACCCTGGATTAATTCCCCTATTTCGAGTGGGTACTGCCGGAAAGGCTTGCAGATGCGTTACCGACCCTCGTTTTTGTTGCTTTTTACCGTAGGCACACTGCTCACCAGCTCAGGTTGCCTCAGTCTCGGCCTCGGCACCCGAACCGTCCACGTCCAAGAAAGCGAAACCACCCAGGCCCGGCTCGCTTCGCTGGAACATCGGGTGAATTTGCTGGAGCAAATGGTGCGGCCGGTGGAGACGGTTGGGGTTGCGCCGTGATAGAATAGAAGCATGAAGCGGCGTGAGATACGCTCGATGCGACATTTTCTTAAAAGGCGGGTGTACCATGATCGAGTACAAGGGTTACCTGGGCAAAGTCGAGTTCGACGACCAGGCCAGCATCTTCCACGGCGAAGTGATTAACACCCGAGATGTGATTACGTTCCAGGCGGCCACCGAGACGGAGTTAGAGCAGGCGTTTCGGGGTTCGGTGGATGATTATTTAGCGTTCACCCATCGCTGACCTCGCCGCAGCCATCACATCGTCGGCAGGAATCGGTTGGACTTCACCGCTGCGAACCGCCCGGTTTCCAAACCGAAAAGGGTGTCGGGTGAATCCCCGCGACGCTCGTTCACCTACCCATGACGCATCACGCGGAGGCTACATTCCGGGATATTTCTCTAACATCTCGTCGTAGTGTTGATCCCCTCTGATGCAGTCCAAAAAGTATACCGCAAGCCATTCATCGAACGAGCTCGCGCATTCAAAAAACTCGAATGTCGCGATGTCCGGTTTCCATCCATTGCCTGGGAAATTGCCTTGGATATCGAGCGACTCGCTGTGGTAAACCACGAGATGGGACCCATCGGGGATCAGCAGCAGGGACCAGTGATCGCAACCTTGCCCTTCACGGAAACACTGAAGCAATTTGCATTCAGGGGCCGAGGGGAAGTCAACGAGTGAAGGGAATGGATCAAACCAGATGGTATTGTGACGGATACGGTCAACGTAATCGTCTCGCACCGCTAATAGCTGAAAATTGGCAGGCAGTGAAACCCCGCTCGTATCCGCTTGCGACTGTACAGAATCAAGGTGCCTGCGGCGTCTTTTATGTTCGACCGCGGATTTGGGTGCACGAAAGAACGCGATTTGAGAACAACCGTATCCGCCAGAAAAATCACCACGGAGGTATTGTTCCGCTAGAAGCATCTCTTCATCGGAAAGTTTGTACTCTTCCGGAAGGTACGCAAATGGATCGCCGTTCCAATCTGTCGGAAAGGTGCAGCGCTCGTCGTTATCCGGGCCAGGAGGTCCTAGGAAGTCACATTTTGGAAGGGTAGGACGCATCTTCAAATCCCAAGATCCTTTGTTGGGGAGCGATCAACTTAAACAGCCGTGAACGTCACCGCACTCGTTTATGGGTTACCCGCTTGAGCTCAGCATCTGCTTGGCGTCGAAAACTCACTAGCCCTCACTCCAAACCTACCCATGCCGCATCACCCGTTGAATCTCACGCTTCGCCGTATCCGACTTCAATTTCTCCCGCTTGTCGTGCGACTTGCGCCCCTTGCCGATGCCTAGCAAAACTTTTGCTTTGCCGCGTTTGAAATACATTTTCAGGGGGACCAAAGACATGCCTCGGTCGTCCGCTTTGGTGGCGAATTTGGCGATTTCGCTTTTGTGCAGCAGTAGTTTGCGGAGGCGTTTTGGTTCGTGGTTCAGGAAGTCGCTCGCGTTGCGGTAGGCTTGGATCTCCGCGTTGACTAGGTAGACCTCGCCCCCCGCGATCCGCGCGTACGCCTCTTGCAGCGATAGTTTGCCGTCGCGGAGGCTTTTTACTTCGCTGCCGGTCAGGACGATGCCGCATTCCAGGTGGTCGAGGATCTCGTAGTCGTGCCGCGCCTTGCGGTTTTCAGCGATCGACTTTTCGTTTTTGTCCTCGGTTTTCTTCGCCTTCTTGCTCACGGGGTGCCTGTCTTTTTTTGTTCTTCGTGCTTTGTTCTTTGTTGTTCGTTCGTTGTCGTAAGTTGCGCCGCGCGGGGTTTAGATCGACAGAGTTGCTATCGACAGTGCTGCTATCGCGGGGCGTGCTTTTTTTGAGTCTGATCTTTGCTGGTTCTTAGTCTCTTGTTAACCTCCGCGCTTCAACTTGGCAATCGCATCCCCGAAGGTTTGGTGAAGTTAGCGCGTGGAAACTTCCTCTACAATATCGGCCGTCACAGGTTCCCTTCCTCGAACCTCGATTGACTTTCATTATCTTGGCATCGTCGACTTCGACCACGCCGTCGCCCTGCAAAGGCGACTGGTGTACGAATGTGGCGGCGAGGATGGCGGGCGGTTCGCCTGCCTGTTGTGCGAACACCCCCCCATTGTCAGCGTCGGCCGCGCCGGCTCTCGCGGACATGTCCGCTTCAGCCCGGAACAGCTTCGCCGGCAACGGTTGGAACTGCGGTGGATCGGCCGCGGCGGTACCTGCGTGCTGCACAGCCCTGGCCAATTGGCAATTTACCCGATTTTCCCCCTCCAGCGTCATGGGCTCAGCGTCGGGGTTTATCTGGAGCGACTCCAGGCCGCCTTGCTAGACACAGTGAGTGGGCTGGGGGTTCCCGGTTACACGCGGCCTGGCCGGTTTGGGATTTGGGGACGATCCGGCATGTTGGCGGCCTTTGGCGTGGCGGTGCATAACTGGATTACCAGCCACGGGGCGTTTTTGAACGTCAATTGCCCGCTGGTCGATCAGCGGCTGGTCGACACCAACCCCTGCGAAATGGCTACTCCGGGGGATTTGCCCACCATGAGCAGCCTCCTGGAAGAAACGGACGGCGAGCCTACAATGGGGATGGAAGAGGTTTCGCGTCGGGTTGCCAGTCGGTTGGCCCATCGGTTCAATGCGCGTGAGGCGCGATGGAACCTCAGCCATCCGTTATTTCCCGAGATAGTGAAGCAAGCCAGTGAGCGACACCGCCAAGAGCGACACAGCCAAGCCAGTTGAATTGCCGATCGTCACCTCCGCCGCCGGAGATTGTTCCTCCGGCGAGTGCGGCAGCGGTGGCTGTAGCTCTCATGCGGCGATCCCTTCTTCGAAGAGTCGCCTGCCCCGCTGGCTGAAACGAAACGTCCCCAAGGGAAACGCCGGTCATAGCACCACCAATTTGCTGGAAGAGCTGGGGCTGGAGACCGTTTGCGAGAATGCCCGCTGTCCCAACCGGATGGAATGCTACTCGCAGCAAACCGCCACGTTCATGATTTTGGGGAACATCTGCACCCGGGCCTGCGGGTTTTGCTCCGTTTCCCGCGGTGCCCCCGAACCCCTGTCCGATGACGAACCAGAGCGTCTGGCGGAAGCGGCGGCTCGGCTGGGTTTGGCCCATGTGGTGATTACCTCGGTCACGCGAGACGACCTGCCCGATGGCGGCGCGGACCATTATTATCGCTGCATTTTGGCAGTTCGCGAGCGAACCGGGGCCACGGTCGAGGTGCTCACACCCGACTTCATCGACAGCAAAGAGGCCCTTACGCGGGTTCTGGAAGCCAAACCGGAGGTCTTCAACCACAACACCGAAACCATCCCCCGGCTTTATCGCCGAGTCCGTGGCCCAAAGTCGGAATATGCCTGGACGCTGGAACTGCTCCGCCGCGTCAAAGAAATCGCCCCTGACGTGAAAACCAAGAGCGGGCTGATGCTCGGTTTGGGCGAGACTGAGGAAGAAGTGTTGGCGGTGTTGGCGGACCTGCGTGGTGTCGACTGCGACTTCCTAACCCTGGGCCAATACCTCCAGCCGGACGAAAAGAAGTACCTGCCGGTCGTCCGGTATCTCCACCCGGAAGAGTTTGACCAGCTTGGCGAAAAGGCCAAGCAACTCGGCTTCAGCAAAGTCGCAAGCGGCCCGTTCGTCCGCAGCAGCTACCACGCCCGGGAAATGGCGGAAGGGTAGGGTGCTCCTCCTGGGATCGCCGACGTCTCGTCGGCATTTTTTGGGGTGGGCGGAGACGTAGCGCGGGGATTTTCTGTTTTCCGTGCGCATTGGTTGGTGGTGGGGGCGATTTTCTCGCGGGGCTTGCCGACGAGACGTCGGCGGTCCCAGGGGGTGGACGTCCCATTGGTAGGTAAATTTTAGGGACAGCGGCACAATAACTTTCCGATTTCCCCCTTGGCGAGAGCTTTTCCCGCTATCAAGATCTAGCGAAAAGCCACCAAGCCCCAAGCCACCAAGGCCGGTCCGAGGATCGATTGCGTGATCTCGTGGAGGCTTTTTGAGAACTTCCAAGTTTGACGGGATTGAAACGCCAAGGCGCAGAGACGCAGAGCAGTCCCCCTGCGTCTCAGCGCCTCGGCGTCTCTGCGTTTTAAATGCTTTAAATCCAGCTTGGCTGGACCGTGCAAAGTTCAAATACCAACCACGAATCACACGAATAGAAGAGGGTTTTAGGGTGGGTCGATTTCTCGAACTACTATTATCTCTCGCCAAATTCACCAGTGAATTTTGAAACCTCAAGAGCGGCGTTTTCGCCGCTTGCGATTCGTGTTATTCGTGTTATTCGTGTTATTCGTGTGATTCGTGTGATTCGTGTGATTCGTGTGATTCGTGGTTAAAAAAAGTCACTGAAGTTGACGCTGCCCTGTAGAGAAAAAACTCAACACCCCTCCGTCAGACCAATATTTCCCACCTACTATCGAGACGCTCAGACGCCCAAGAACTTGGTCGTACGTTTTTGGTTTTCCCGCGCCGTTTGTGGTAAACTAGGATCTTTCAGTGCCCATCCCATGTCTTCCCCCCATGCCGCGAGTGTCCCCCATGTCTCCATCTCAGCCTGCGAAAGCCGAACCAACCCGCCGTGAGTTTCTCCTGAATACCGCCAAGGCCTCGGCCGCGATCTCCATGGCCACCATCGTTCCCGCCCATGTGCTGGGGCTGGAAGGGGCGACGCCTCCGAGTGAGCGGATCAACCTGGGGGTGGTGGGGATCGGGCCTCGCTGCACCTACGACCTCAAGTCGATGCTCCAGTTTAAGGATATGCGGTGCGTTGAAATCGCCGAGGTCCAGGCCAAGCGCCGCAAGGCGGGCAAGGCTTTGGTCGACGAGCATTACAGCAATTCGGATTGCAAGGTGACGCGTGACTTCCGTGAGTTGTTGGACCGGAAGGATATCGACGCGGTGTTGGTCGCGACCGGTGATCGCTGGCACGCCGCTGCTTCCATCCTGGCGGCCGAGGCGGGCAAGGATGTCTATAGCGAAAAGCCGTGCGGCATTACGATCGCCGATTGCCAGCGGCTGGCCGATACGATGCACCGCGAGAAACGCGTCTTCCAGGCGGGGACCCAGCGCCGCAGCGTGCCGAATTTTCAGCAAGCGGTGCAGTTGGCTCACAGCGGCAAGCTTGGCAAGTTGCACACCCTGCACGCCTCGGTTTATATCCCGGTCCTCGATAATAGCTGGCTCCCGGCCGAGAAGGCCCCCGCGCCGGAAGTTGTCGATTGGAATCTGTGGCTCGGCCCGGCCCCTTGGCGGCCCTTCAATCAGAAGTATGTCGATGGGGGTTGGCGGGGTCAGTGGGACTTCGATTCCGGGGCCCGACTGTTGGACTGGGGTGCCCATACGCTTGATCTGTGCCAATGGGCGAATCAGGCGGACGACACGATGCCGCTGGAGTACGAACCAACCGAGGAGGGCATCGTCTGTCGTTACGAGAACGGCGTGAAGCTGGTGCTCGATTTCCTCAAGCAGCCGTTTGACGATCGTTCTCCGCAGTACATTACCCGGCTGGGAACCTGTCCTGTGCGGTTTGTCGGCGACGAGGGTTCCGTCGAAACGGGCGATGAAGGTGAGATTGTGGTCTCGTCCGCTTCGCTAAAAGCGGAACTGCCGGATGCCTCGCGACGTGTTCGCGGTCTGGACGTTTCCGCCCATGCCCGCGACTTCTTCGACTGCATCCGCAGCCGCGAGCAACCAGCCGCCGGCCCGGATGTGATGCGAAATTCCCACATCGCCTGCCACGCGGCGGCCACGGCCTGGATTCTAGGGCGGAAGTTGACGCTCGATCCGAAAACGGAGACGTTTGTGGATGATGTGGAGGCGAATTTGCTGAGGGCTCGTCCGCAAAGGGAGTGGGCGTAGGGGGCGGTTGGGTTGTCAAGTGATAAGTTGACGTAAAATTCATCTTTTGTTCCCTCTTGACCTAGAAATTTCTCATTATAGAAATAGGAGGTGCCTTAATTTCTTAACCACCATCTTTTAGATGGCAATTAAGGTGCCCCTTACTCATTTTCTGCCCCTCATCCGAGACGAATCATGCAAACACTTCTTCCCAAGCCGGGTATTGCGCGGCGTCATTCTGCGTTTACCCTCGTCGAACTGCTGGTGGTAATTGCGATCATCGGTGTTTTGGTGGCCTTGCTGCTGCCCGCCGTCCAGCAGGCCCGGGAGGCCGCTCGCCGCATGCAGTGCTCCAATAACCTGAAGCAATTGGGACTAGCACTGCACAATTACCACGATACGCACCAGGTGTTTCCCGCCGGAGGTTATATTTCCAATCAGCTTAGTTGGCACGTTTCGATATTGCCGTTTTTGGAGCAGTCGGCCCTGCACCAGAGCATCAATTTCAACCAAGGAACGTACCACTCGAAAATGCCGGCCGCGCTAAACAACATCCCCGGATATCTCTGCCCGAGTGGAACAGTGGACCGGGGCGCACATAGTTCGGATGAAGTAGGCGGCGTTCGAACGTTCACAACGCATTACTACGGGATCTCGGGCCCCAGTGGGACCAATCCGATGACAAATAACCCGTACATCGTCGAGCCGGGGTCTCCGCCCTCTCATGGTGGCATCGCGCGGCAAGGGATGCTGTTCGACAATAGTAAGATCAGCTTTCGGTCGGTTACGGACGGAACCTCCAATACGCTTTTTGTGGGAGAAATTTCGTGGAACCGGAATGATAAATACCGCGGCTGGATTCGCGGTTATTTCACCGATAGCCACGGAACCTTGGTCGTAGGCTGTAAGAATGTCTCCGCGAACCCGATCAACTCGGAGATTGCCAGTCCGTGGAACGATGTCGCGTTCGGCAGTCACCATCCCGGCGGAGCGCAATTTCTGAGGTGCGATGGCTCGGTGAAATTCGTAACGGAGAACGTGGATCACGCCATCTACCTAGCCACCGCCAGCCGAGATGGTGGTGAACCTAGGGTGGTAGAGTAGTAACGCCTTTGAAAGCGTCGATAATGACAAGCGGAAATTTCTACTCGCGCCTCAGCGCCCCGGTGGGACAAAGTGTGCTCTTTGCAGGACTGTTGGTTTGCCTGACCATGGGCTGCACTCGAGCGGTGGATGGACCAGAGCGGTTTGATGTCTCCGGCACGGTAAAATTTAACGGAGAGCCGGTCCCGGTCGGTACCGTGCGCTTCGTGCCGGATGCTTCAAAAGGCAACAGCGGCCCGGCCGGTTTTGCACAGATCAAAGATGGCAAGTACGACACCGCAAAAGACGGACGAGGAACCGTTGGTGGTCCCCACGAGATCACGGTGATTGGATTCGATGGGCAGGTCGAACCCGATAGCGAGCTTACCCAGGGTCGTTCGCTTTTCTCTGAATACCGGATTCTGGCCGACCTTTCCTCGGAAAAATCGACCCAGGATATCGAAGTACCCTCCGCTCGGTAATTTGGCCCTTGGGGATTTGCACTTCACTTGCCACCTCCCAGATGCCGCACGGGTGGTTCGCAAGTCGTCTAGTGGCTCGGATCAAACCGGCTTAGCCTGGGCGGTCAAAAAATTCGGTCTTGAGAAAGGTTTTCAAAGGGGTGATTTTATTCCTCTCACCGGCCGCGTGGAGTAAAAATGGGATCAGGGCTCTTTTCTCCATCGTGGGAAGAAGGGGCCGCGATTTCTTGTTTCTAAAAAGACTCCTGAATTCACTTCTAAAAGGGTGCAATCCGCGTTCTGCGCCTGAATGAGCCGATACGTGACCATCCCCAATTCACCCAGGCCCAAAGGGCCGACACAATTTAATCGAGCAGCATTAATCTACTCGAAGTCTGTTTTTGAAACGCAGAGGCGCGGAGATCGCAGAGGACCCGCGTGCATGTTCGATCTCTGCGCTCTCCGCGGCTCTGCGTTTCCAACCTGGAAAGCGGCGTTTTCGCGGGTTGCTTTTCGTGTCATTCGTCTGTTTCGTGGTTGAAAAAATGAGCTGCGAGTTGCCTTGCCCCAGTGAATGTCATCCGTGGTTAAAAACAAAGCAGGATCTAACCACGGATTAAGCGGATTTCACGGATAAGACAGAAGGGGGCAGAGCGGGTGGAGTCTTCGCCGATTCACCGTGGGTGAGGGTTTGGGTAGTTGATGATGCGTGTTGCCGCTAGAGAATTTTCCCGCCCAAGCATGCCCACGTTGGAGGGCGTGGGCATGGCACCCGGACGTCACTTGTAAACTCTCGCTGGACAGGCCCCTAAAGCATCGCTCAATCGGTCAGTTCCGCCCGCCGGGCGGTTTGACTGGTGGCGATGCGAACGCCCCAGACCGCCAATGAGGAGAGATTGGTCACTAGCAGCGCCACCAAGGTACTGGCCTGTCCGGTCAACAGCGGCAGGGAATCGTGGGCCTGAAGGTAAAACATCCCCACCATCCCTAAAACCAAGACATGCGTCACAATCCAATTCCAGGCACCGCGGCGCTCGAAGCTGGGAGATCCGACCAAGTGCTGCCGGTCGAGAATGGCGGTTCGCAGATGCCCCGCCGCAACCAATAGTTGAAAGGCCATGGCGATCCCCCAATACGCCATCGCGGGAACCCAGAGAGCCGCGCGGTGCGGTTCGGTAACCGGCATGTCCACCAAAGTGACCAAGGCCCCACCGGTAGCGATCGCACCGGCGATAGCGTGTGAGAGGGGGAGTCTCGGGGTTTGGTTTTCCTCGGTCATGGGCTGGCGGGGAGGCTAAAATTGAGTGGTATGGCCGTGAAAAAGGGGTCAGGACTCTTTTTCATCCGGCGTGTTCCATTGGAGAGCGTATCGCGAAAAAGTTTCCTGACCCCTTTTTCACTCATGCATTGCTACGCATGTTTTGCCATCTCGGTTTAGAATAACATCTACCGCGAGGGATTACGCCACTCGTTCGCACGAAATTACGCTCGGAGCCAATGGATGCCCGATTTTCATTCGATATTCGCCATCACGCGGCAATCGTGGCCCCTGCTGGTCCTGCTTGGCATGTGCGGCTGCACAGATTCCGCCGCGACTCCCCCAGCGACCAACACCCCCGCGACCAACACCGCAGCGCCCGAGCCTCAAGCCGTCGCCCCGTCGCAAGCTGCCGCCACACGGCCCGCGGCGGAAGCTCCCCAAAAAACTCCCTCCCGAGTTCGGACCGCCCAGGCAGGCGCGCGGTCTCGGACCGCGGATGTCGATCGATTGGCCGATTCGTTCATGGGGGCGGACCAGTCGCCGGACCGGTTCAAACCGGCCCGCGTCGAGATGCATGCGGAGCTGAGTGTCGACGACGCATTCCTCAAGGAGCAGGGCATCCGCATCCTGGAGGGCAGGCATGTCCGTATCTACACCGATCTTCCCTCCAGCCAGGCGATTGACGAATTGCCCCAGGTGTTCGACGCCATCTTTCCGCAGTGGTGCGCGTATTTTGAGGTCGATGCTGAGAAGAATGCAGACTGGAGCATCAACGGCGTCGTGATGAAGGATGGCGACAAGATGCGGAAATTAGGGCTGCTGCCGGACGATTTGGCCCCGTTTCATAACGGCTTTTTCCGTGGCGATACGTTTTGGGTGTGGGAGCAGCCGAGCGACTTTTATCGTCGGCACCTGGTGCTGCATGAGGGGACGCACGGATTCATGCTCACGATGCTCGGTGGCGCGGGGCCACCTTGGTACATGGAGGGGATGGCGGAATACTTCGGCACCCACACTTGGGATGGCCAAAACCTGACGACAAGGGTCATCCCGCAAACCAAAGAGGATTCGCCCATGTGGGGCCGGATCAAGATCATCCGAGACGACCTCGCGGCCGGCGAAGGAAGAGGGCTCTTCGATATCATTCGCTACAACCACGAGGAGTTCCTCCAGAATCGGCCCTACGGTTGGTCGTGGGGTGCGGTCGCTTTCCTGGACCAGCACCCGCAAACGCAACAGGCCTTCCGCAAGCTCCGTACGCATACGCGGATGACCGGTGGTTTCAGCGAGCGGTTGACCAACGAACTGGGAGACGTTTGGCCGAAGGTCTCGGAGCAGTGGCAGATTTTCATCACCGACTTGGATTACGGCTACCGGTTTGAGGAAAGCGCGATCGACTACCGGCCCGGCCAGCCGCTTGCCGGAGGTGAAGGGACGTTCACGCTTTCGGCTGAGAAGGGTTGGCAATCGAGTGAAGTGGAGTTGACCGCGGGCACGACATATCAGATTACCGCCGAGGGGCAATTTCAAATCAAACAGGGGCCACCCGCCTGGCAGGCGGAGCCGGGAGGGGTCACTCTCGAATATTATCGCGGCCAGCCGCTGGGCATTCTTTTGGGAGCGATCCGCCCGGAGAATCCCGATGCCTTTGGGCAATCCCCTTTGGCGTTCCCCCAGCCGTTGGGCTTGGCGCGTGAGATCACTCCGCAACAAACCGGAACTTTATACCTGAAAATTAATGAAAACCCGGCGCATTTGCACGATAATCAAGCAATGGTAACGGTCACGATCAAGGAGAAGTGAACCATGAAAACCACGCCGCGATATTCCGAATTTAAGGGATTCTACAACGTCGACCCGGAGACCTTGGACGATCCCCGAGACCCTCAAGATCCCGACCAATATCTCTTTACCGAACCTGGCCTGGGTCATCCGGGCCATCTCGAAGTGGACGCCATCGCCGACCTGCTGGAGGAGTTGAACTCCTCGCTCCAGCATCCCGACCGAGCGATCAGCTACTCGCTCGGCTTTGACGACCGGACCGCCGGAGTAACTTTCCTCGATTTCGAGTTGTTGACCACCGCCACGCTGGAGCGCCTCCGCGAGATGCTGGCCGCCCAGGCTCCTCTGTGGCGAATTGTGGTGGCGGGGCCAGACGATGATTCCTCAATCGCCGTTTACCCTTCGGCAATTGTTTACCCCAGCGAAGAGGAACCGGAAGATAGCGTCGCGCGGATTCGCCAGTCACTGGCCGACCAGCGCGATCGCACGACCGGGGTGTTCGAGCGGCAACTGCAATACGTGCGGAACCTGCTCAAAGCCGAGGCGAGCCAATTGACGTTGCCGTACGAGCCAGTGGTGCTGGCCGTGTTTGATACCGAATCGGGGGACGACAGCGAGCTGTGCGTCTGGCTGCTGCAAGATGGTTACGCAATCAAAAACCGCTGCTGGATTCCGGAGACCGACCGCGGCGACGGCTTTTGCGGAACCTGCGGCACCGCTCAGTACGACGTCCGGCGTGACGGCACCCTCACCGGTTTCATGAAAGCGGGGGCCCAATTCCTCGGCCGCCTCACAGCCCTGGCTTACCACAAACAAGACTTCACCGGCGAGATCATCCTGGTCGACCCGGAAACGCAAACGGCGGTTCGCCGGGTGATTCCGCCGTCGGGTATTTTGACCGATGAGCAGGTGAAGGAGACCCTCAATTACTCACCAACACAGTAAATCGCCTGCTTTCCTCGAATCAGCAATTGATTGCCGGTGATGGCAATCGACGAAAGAGTTTCGTCCCCCAGCTCATTCTCGGCGACGCGCTCGAAGGTGTCGGCCACTTGGACGACATGGCATTTGCTGTCGGTGCTCATGAAGTAAATATGCCCATCGGCTGCGATCGGGGACGCTTTGAAGTTGCCCCCGAGTCGCTCGCGCCAGTGCAGCTCGCCGGACTTCGCGTCGTAGCAGTGGGCGATGCCGTCGTCGGTGACGGTGAAGAGCAGGCCGCCAGCCAATACCGGCGACGGAGTATCCGGCGTGCCGCGGTCGACTTCCCAGCGGATCGCCTTGGCGGAGACCTCTCCCTGGTGAGCTCCCAGTTCAATCCCTAGCAGCGGGCCGCGCATTCCGCGGGTAGTGAACACCATGCCATCTCCGGCGACCGGCCCAGTCACGGTTCGTCCACCTTCCAGACCTGGGAGGTACCAAAGCTGTTTACCGGTTTGGGGATCGTAGGCGTCCAACTGATTGCCACCCATCACCAGCATCTGGATTTGCTTGCCATTGGTGACGAAGATCGGCGTGGTGTAGGCGTCCGCTTGTTCCGCCGGTGCCCCGGTCATGCGGCTCGACTTCCAGCGGAGCTCGCCCGACTTCAGGTCGTGGGCCACCAGATAACTTTCCACCGCTTCGTCGCGAACGTCATCCAGCGGATCTTGCATGCAGACGGAAATCACCAAGTCCTCAAAAACCACCGGGCTATTGGCGTGCCCCCACCAAATCGAATACGCCCCGTACTCTTCCTGTAAATTCCGATTCCAGAGTTCTTCGCCGTCCCGATTCAGACAGGCCAACAGTCCATTGCCATAATGAACCACCACGCCGTCTTCCCAGGCAACCGGCGAGGGGCTCGCCAGGTTGTGCAGTCGGTGGAATTTCTGGGTGCTCCGCTTGGCCGCCTCGCGGGGTGTCTCCGCAGGTCCAAAATCGACCTGCTTCCGCATGTTGCCGCTGGCCCGATCGAGCAAGTAAAGCCGCAAGCCACCCTCGTCGGTTTGGGCGGTGACGTAGATCGTGTCCCCCTGAACCACCGGCGTGGAATCACCCCAACTCTCAAGCTCCCGCTTCCAGTGGATGTTTTGGGTGGGGCCCCACTCGGTCGGCAAGTCGGTTTGCTGGCTCGTTCCATCCCCGGCCGGACCACGCCACTGTGGCCAATCGGTCGCCTGCCCCGGTTCGGCCAATGGCCGCCAAGCGGAGTGGGGTTCCTCCGCCGGTAGAGAAGACCCTAGCACAAATAGTCCCAGCAGGAGTGTAAGCAGAGCAGTCGTTCGGAAAGCGTGGGAATCTATCATGGGGAATGGCTCGCAAATGAGGTGTTTGAAGGGCGGGGCAGGGGGCAGGTAGAGTTGTCGAGCATGAAAAGCCTACTTTACTTCTTAGGACGAGAATCGCCCCTTGGCAACCCATGGTTGCGGCTTACTCGGAACCAAGCCGAGCCTCGACCGCTTGGGTCAGCTCGCGCAGGTTCCGCGGGTTCTGCCCGAAATCGGCCTTGCCGACCCGCGATTTACTCTCGGCGTCGATCACCACCTGACCCTCCTTTTTCAGGATCGTCACGGTGATGTCATCCACAAATTTCATCAATCCGGTGGTCCGCGTCGCCAAGATCACCGACCGATCGGCGGTCGATTCGAACTTGACGACACCCCAGTTCGCGAGTGTCCCAATCCCTTCGATCACCGCGTTGGTCGCCTCGTCGATCGAGCGCTCGGTTACGATCGGCCGCAACCGCGGGTCCGCATGGTCCGGAGCGGTCGCCGCATGGTTTTGCGTCAAATCGCGCGACCAGTCATCGACATACAGGGCCATCACGCCCGCGCCACCGAGCACCAATACCAACAAGGTGATGAGGAGGATCCACATCGTGCGAAACTTTCGTTTAGGGGGAGGGGCTGGCGCGTGTTCCGGCCGATCGGCGTCTGGGGGAGTGTCGGACATGTTTCTCGTTTTTACCTTCTCGCTGGACAGCTTCAAGTCTTGTCAATCGTGGCTAACCCCCGACACACCCAATCCTCCACCTCCGGCAGCATCTCATTTTCATCAAACGGAATGTCATGCAGCCCGCTCACAATCTCGGCGCTCGGTAGCAGCTTGGCCATCTCCAGGTAGGCGGCGGAGCAGACGACTTCGTCGATTTTCAGCGTGTGGGGGATCCACATGATTTTGGCGTCGGGTGGTTCGGTCAGGCCGATGGTTTGCATCGTGTGCTGGAGGATCTCGCGATCCGTATCATAGTACAGCGGGATCATCCCGGCGGTGGTATGCCCCGAGGTTACCGCGTTGATATTGGTGATATCGCGGTCCATCTGATCCAGCGCACGGGTCAAACAAAACTCCGACATCCCAATCCCACAGGCGTTGCCATGGGTCTCCTCGGTCAGCCCGCGGATCACGATCCGCGTAATCCGGGGCGTCTCCTCGCCGGTGGCGCTATGGTCGTTGAACTTGCGTCCCACAATGTTCGTGTCCATCCCGGCCCCGCTGATGTTTTTGCCGATCCGGTCGATGATCAGTACGTCGGCATGGTCGAACGGCAAACTCGGCAGGAGCCGGTTGGCGATGACCAGCAGCTCTTTTTCTCGCTCTTCAATCTCGCTCGCCGCGACCGCCGTGATCTGGGCCGTTTCGTCGTAGCCGTTTTCGATGATCGCCAGCCCGCACAAGATGTTGCACTTGCTCAAAACTTCCCGAGCCACGCTCCGGACGATTTGCGGGAAACTATGAGCCCTGATCGCGCGGTGATAGATTTTGGCCCCTTCATGCTTGCCCAGGCCGATCAGCATCATCTTCATCAGCCCGCTTTGGATCTCGCCGACGAAATCGGTATGGGCCTTTACCCGGCCGCAGACCAACACATGATCCGCCTCGGAAGCGAGCTTATCGAAATGCACCGGAAACCCTTCCGGGGCCTGGCAAACGACAATCGTCTCCATGCTCGCCTTGATCGGGCAGCCGCAATACTCCTCAGTGATCCCGTACGAGGCCAACACGCCGACCTGTCCCTCGGCCGTGCCGCCGCCATGGCTACCCATCGCCGGCACAATAAACGGCTTCGCCCCGATCGACTTGAGGTGATCGATTATCCCCTTGATGATCACTTTGATATTCGCGATCCCCCGGCTCCCGGCGGTCACCGCGACGGTTTCGCCCGGTTTCACGATCTGCCGCAGATTCAGCTTCGCCAGCTCCGCCTCAACGGTCGCGGGAATGTCCTCGACCACCGGTCGAGCAAAGGTTTGACGAAGTCGAAAAAGTTGAGGAAGTTGCATGGTACTGAAATGTTGAAATGTTGAGTTGCCGTGGTCGTTCATTCGCCACACGAGCGGCGGGGTTCAACCCCGCCGTTCCCATGTGCTACAGGGCAGGAGGCAGTTCGGCAATCGAAAACCCCCGGTGACTCCGATGGCATCCAGCGCGTACTCGACGGATCGCACCCCCTCAGCCTGCCTCTAGCCGCGCGGCGGCTTCGTCCGCCCAGGGCATGTCGGGGCCGAGGGCCAGGCATTGTTCCCAGTGCTTTCGAGCTCGTTTGCGGTAGCCGAGTTGGTCTAGCAGGTCGGCCAGGTGGTAGTGGGCGTCGCAGTAATCGGGGTAGTATTCCAAGGCCGCTTCCAGGGCCGCCATCGCCTCGTGCGGCCGATCCATCTCCATCAGCACGCAGCCCAAGTTACACCGGGCTTCGATCCAGTGGGGATCGAGTTCCAACGTCACATGATACCGCTCGACCGCCGCGGCCAGGCTTCCCTGCCGGTACAACAGCTCCGCCAGTTGAAAGTTCCGAGCCGCCGTTAACCCCCCCCCGGCAAACGCCGAGCGGAGGCAATCGATCGCCTCGTCCAGCTCCCCCGCATCCTCGTGGTCGGCGGCTCGGTCGATCCAAGCTTGCGGGCTTCGCTGGTCGTCTTCGGTTTCATCATCAAGGGCAAAGATCTCCGGCAGGTCGTCGACCGCGTCGAAGTCGAACCGCATTTGCCCGCCTGGCTCAACCAAGCCTTCCCCTTGCCGCAGCAAGATCTCGCGTCCTTGGACGATAATCGAGAGCTGGGCCAGCGGCCGCTGGACATCTGGCAAGTACTGCGAAATGGCCGAGAGCTGCCGCTCGATCCGTTCCGGCGACATCCCGGAAGCGAGCATCTGGGCCAGGCTCCGCGCGGTGGCCACTTCGTGGTAATCGAAGTAAGGAAGGTTCCGCACTTCCCGAGCCGGAACGATCAGCCCCCGCCGATGCCACCGCCGGACAATCGACTTCGAGACACCCAGCACCTCGGCCAGCATCGCGGGCGTGTACATCCGGTGCAGCTTTTGCCGCGGCTCGATCAGCCCCAGCCACTGCCACAGGGTGGTCTCGGTTATGAAGCGAAGCTGCCCCTCCGCCGCGCGAAGTTGCAAGGCGGGGTCGATCTCGCAGGTGGCGACACTCGCCACTTCATCTTCGCCAAAGACGATAATGTCGACCCGATCGTCCAGCTTTTCCACCGGGATTGCCCCCGCGTCGCGGAGCGCGGCGAACACCTGCTTCCGCGACATCCCCGCCAATCGCCCTTGCAGAGCGACCCGCTGCGACCGCAGCTCAACAATTTCGGCGTTCCCGGCGGTGTCCATCCACAACCTTTTGCACGTGAGATTCGCAAAGCCCAATAGTGGCCAATTCTCCACCCTTCATGATACCACTCGTAGCCACGCTCGCGTAGAGCGTGGGGGAAGCGCCAGCCGGTTCTCCCTTTAGCCAGCCCATCCACCCCAAGTGCCAGCCG
>JBBDIM010000207.1:18865-59729 GCA_040880405.1 Pirellulaceae bacterium
GGAAGCGCCAGCCGGTTCTCCCTTTAGCCAGCCCATCCACCCCAAGTGCCAGCCGCTTTCGCACTTCTCCCACGCTTTTGGCAAGCGTGGCTACGAAGCCGATGTCCCGCCCGTCGTAGCCACGCTCGCGTAGAGCGTGGGGGAAGCGCCAGCCGGTTCTCCCTTTAGCCAGCCCATCCACCCCAAGTGCCAGCCGTTTTCGCACTTCTCCCGCGCTTTTGGCAAGCGTGGCTACGTACAAAATGGGAGCTTTTCACAGCTTCAGTTTTTAGCCACAGAGGACACAGAGGACACAGAGGTCACAGAGAGATTTTGCTGGCAAGCGTACCCTAATCGCGCTGCGGCATCGTCGAGCTAAACATATCACTTCGAAATCATCCCACGCATTGAATTGCGTACCCGCGCAGATGACCTGAATCTCGCTCCCTCTTCTCTCTGTGACCTCTGTGTGCTCTGTGGCTAACCTCCTTCCTTTCAAAACGCCCCATCAAAAAGCCCTCCCGCTGTGAAACGGCCTGCTAGTTGTGGTAGCTTATCGGGGCGGGGCGTATTTCGTTTCGCCGTGGGGCGAGGGCTTCGCGTTTCCTACTTCTCGCGTTACGAAAGGGCCGTCATGGGGGACTGCCGCTATTTTGTGTTCGATATCGAAACCGTGGCCGATGGCGACTTGGTCTCGCGGCTCAAGTACCCCGGCGATAATTTATCGCCCCAGGAAGCGGTCGACCGGTTCCGGGCCGAGCTGATGGAGAAAAACGGGTCCGACTTCGTCCCCTACACCTACCAAGTGCCGGTCTCGGTGGCGATCGCCAAGGTCGACGGCCAATACAACCTGATCGACCAGGTGCTGCTGGACGAACCGGAGTTCCGCCCGGCGGTGATTGCCGAGAACTTTTGGCGGGGCTGGAAGGGGTACCGCAAGCCGACGCTGGTCACCTTCAACGGTCGCTCGTTCGATGTGCCGGTCATGGAACTAGCCGCCTTCCGCTACGGCCTGAGTGTGCCCGATTGGTTCAACCTGCATGCGAAGAGCTTCGAACAGGCTAGAAACCGCTACAACACCGCAGCCCACTTCGACCTGTACGACATCCTGACCAACTACGGAGCGAGCCGCTTCACCGGCGGCCTAAACCTGGCCGCCAACCTGCTGGGCAAGCCCGGCAAAATGGAAATCGAAGGGCACATGGTGCAAGACCTGTACCACGAGGGGAAGCTCAAAGAGATCAACGAATACTGCCGCTGCGACGTCCTAGACACCTACTTCGTCTTCCTCCGCACGGCAGTCGTCCTAGGCAACATCACCCTCAAGCGAGAACAGGAAATCTTAAACGACACCAAAGAGTGGCTAGAGAGAAAATCAGAAGAGATCCCCATCTACAAAACCTACCTGGAAGGCTGGGGCGACTGGGAGAATCCTTGGGAGGAGGATTGAGGGGGCTTGGATTTTTTAGCCACAGAGGCCACCGAGGGCACAGAGAGGGATGCGGTGGACTAATCTAGAATTGTTGTCCTTTGGCCGTGAAATTGAATTGGAGATGGAATGAGCGATCCGTTGACCGAGGCAATCATTGGAGCGGCCATCGAAGTTCATCGAATTCTCGGCCCTGGTTTGCTTGAATCGATTTACGAAGAGGCTCTGTGCCATGAACTTTCTTTACGCGGAATTTCGGCGGAGCAGCAAGTGCGGATCGACGTGATCTACAAGGGTAAGGTGATCAAAGGGCAGGAGCTTGATCTGATTGTGGCAGAGCAGGTCGTCGTTGAGCTCAAGTCGGTATCGAAATTACCGGAAGTCGCGTTGGCTCAGACGCTTTCCTACTTGAAGTCGACCGGATTGAAATGGGCGCTCTTGTTGAACTTCGGCGAATCACGATTAGTGGACGGCATCAGACGTATCTCTCTGTGACCTCTGAGTGCTCTGTGGCTATTCCTTTTTGCCACAGGGATCGCCGCGAATCCAGGGGCAACGAGGTTGGTAAATGAGTTGAATTGAGATATTCTACGAGCATCGTTCGCGCATTGATTTCGAATTGGATTGATTGTAGCAGTTTGCCACAACTAGCAGCCGTCTGTATGAACGATTCCACCTCAGCCCGGCTGCAATTCTCCCTCCAGGAAATCCTGACCTGGACGGCCGTCTTCGCGCTGGCGCTCAGCCTGCTGATGATCTGGGAGTTTCCCTGGTTGGCGGTTTTGTCGATTGGCGTGGGTGGGTATCTGGTGGAAACCATCGGCCGCCGCCGGGCCGTGGAGGTTTCGCGGTTTGGGGATTGGCTGGGGCTGTTTGCTGGGTATCTGCTGCTGGGGAGTGGTTCGCACTTATATGTGATTGAAGGAAACAATTCCGCGACCTGGATTTTACCGCTTATCGTCCCAGTCGCACCAATATTCGCAGTGATTGCCGCGCCGTTTGGTTTGGCTGGGCGATCGTGGGAGTTGACCTGGCCAGAGGTCGTTTTGGCCAGTTGCGTCTGTTTCGCCTACTTCGCGATGATTGCGAGCATCGCCTACCGCTATCCTCGGTATCGCTGGGCGATCATGGCGATCGTGTTCGGCATCGGGGTGTTCAATATTTTGGTCGCCAACGGGGCCATCGGTATCCCGAGAGAGTAGCATTTCGCTTGATTCACCCTCGGGCCATCTTGAGCCACAGCCTTGTCCACCCCGGCTCTAGTGGCGCGGCGAATCGCGAGGCCCCAAAAGCCAACAGCATAATCGCCAGCACAATGCCGCCGTACACCAGCGGGTAATGGTGCTGGACAAGGTCGAGTTGGCCTTGGCGTTCGGCGGTTACTAGTTCGCTGAAAATATAGAGGGGAGAATAGGGACGAAGGGCCAGAAAGGGAGAGGCTGCCAAGGTGACAACCCAGAACAGAAAGCTGCAAAGGATTCCACCACTTGCGCGGCGCGTGCCGCTGACTCCCAAAACGGCCAACGTGTAGATCAAGGCATGAAGTAAAGGGAAACAGGCGAAATGAGCCCATCTCATTTCGGTGGGCCTTCCGCTCGGGTCGCTTATCAAACTCCAGCCGACGACCAGGGCCGTACCGTCCATCACCAACAGCATCGCGGCGAGGCCGACAACGTATTTGCACCAGAACCATCCCTGGGGCGAGATCGGCCGGGATCGCCAGAAGCCGCCAAGCTGGCGATTGAAATCGGCAACATACAGCGAAGTGCCGACCGCTGCCGCCCAGACCATCGCGAAGAACAGGGTGATCTCCGGCAGCCTCGATTGAAGGTTGCCAAACCAGCGACTCTCTTGACCGGCGGGTGCATTTACCATCGCCATGAGTCCGGCCAGCATCAAAACCAAGGTCATCCCGAACAGGACCAACGGTCCCGCTTGCCGTAGTTCCAACCACAGCATGGCGGACCGCGGACCACGAATCGGCACTGCAAGTTTTGAGAGCACCGGCGGAACCGAAAGCAACCACCAACGCGACCGAACTTCAGCCATCGGCTCCGGCTCTCGGCCGTAGAACTTGGCAAAGAGAAATCCTAAGGTGAGCTGCCAGGCCAAGGTAACCGCCAAATAAAGTATTGCCATCGGGGTGTTCGATGGGAGCTGCGGTCCCGGCATTTGATCATTCATGAAAATAGATTGCGGAAACAGGACATTCAGCAGCCCGGTTTGCAGCCAATGGTGGGTGACGCCGACCCCATTCAAGATAAAGATCGAGAACAAGAACAACAGGGTGAGAACCGCCCCCATGAACAGCACCTTGGCTTTGGTGCGTAGCCAACAACCGATCACACACAGCGGCAAGTAAAACGCCGAGGTCCCCAGCATGCCAATCATCGTTGCGACACCGAGTCGCATTTGCACTTCGGACAGCGTCTCGGGCTCTTGAGGAAAAGGATCCATTGTCACCGACGACCAGTTGATAGAAACAACGACGAGGGCATAGAGGACAAACAAACTGATCGGGAGAAGCAACATCGCCAGCCCCATCAGCAGCCTCACCGCGGCAAAATACCGCGTGGAAACCGGCAGCGAGACGGTATACCACAGCGATCCCATCTCCCGTTCGCCGCACGCGGTCCCCATGGCAAACGCAATCGACGCCACTATTGAGTAGAACAAGGTCATTCCCATCACAAGCTCCACAATCATTTGATTGGGGACCAATATGTGATAGGGGATAGAGATCCAGGCCCAGAGGATCACGAGGGTCGCGATAACAAGAATCGCCGCGAACCCCTGCCACTGCTCCCGCCACGCTTTCCAGATCAATTGAATCATCGCCAAGCCTCGGTTCTAAGGGCTAATTCACCGTCGCTACGGTTTCCGTCACCGGCATATCGGGCCAATCATCGGTTCGGCCGATGACGTACGCCTCGAAGATTTCGTCCAGCCGCAGGTCGACCACCTCGTGCTCAATTCCTTCCTCCAGCAGTCGCCGCAGGTAGGTGGGTGCTTCGTCCACAATGATCGCCAGGCGGTCTCCGTGACGGCGGACATCCAGGAGTTGGGCGGGGCGGGTACGGGCGGTTAGGCCGCTGACCGGGAGTAGGATTTGCTTGACCTCATCTCGGAGGGATTCCGTCGCGCCATGGCGGACGATTGTTCCTTGGTCGAGGATCGCGACGGCATCCGCCACCGCTTCCACTTCGTCCAGCAGGTGGCTGCTGTAGAGGACCGTGCTGCCGGAGGTTTGGAGGTGTTCGACCAAGTCTCGGTTGAATTCTTTCCGGGCGATCGGATCCAAGCCCATCGCTGGGTCGTCCAGGATGACCAGTGGTGGCCGGTGGGCCAAGGCGACCGCCACACCCAGTTTGACGCTTTGCCCTTTGGAGAGCCGACCGATCCGGGTATGCAGCGGAATCTCGAACCGCGCCAAGTAATCGTGGGCCCAGGCCATGTCCCAGGTGGGGTAGAACGGTGCCAGGAAACGGCACAACTCGCTGGCGGTCATCCAGGGGTACATTGTCTGGTCTTCGGCCAAGTAACCGGTCCGGCGACGGACCGCGAGCGCGTCTTGGGCCGGGTCGAGACCATCGAGGGTGACCCTGCCGGAATCGGCTGGAATCAAACCCAACAAGATGCGAATGGTAGTGGTTTTGCCAGCTCCGTTGCGTCCTAGCAGGGCGAAGGTCTGCCCCGCGGGAATCTCCAGCGAGACATCCCGCAGCACTTGGTTGGCCCCGTACGACTTGGCGAGGTGCTGAATCGAAATTCCTTGGTCGCTCATGGCGATTCTCCAACGGGGTGATGTTTCGCGGTGGTACGTTGAGAGATGCCGGTCTTGGCATCGGCGGCGGCGGTGGTGAGCATCTTCCGCAGTTCCGGGGGAGTCAGGCCGAGCATTAGCCCGCGGCGAACCAACGCCTCGAACTCACGGGCAAACTGCTCCCGCTGCTCTTTCAGTTCCGCGGCGGCTTGGGTCGCTACGGATGGCGGGGCGACGAACGTCCCCTCGCCATGCCTCATCTCCAGAAAGCCTTCGGCGGTCAGCCGCTCGTAAACCCTCACCACTGTGTTGACGTTGACCGCCAGCTCCTTGGCGAGTTGCCGGACCGAAGGGAGGCAGTCTCCCGGCTTGAGAATCCCGGCCAGGCACTGGGCCTTAACCTGCTCGGCAATCTGCCGAGAGATCGGTGCGGAAACCCCTTTTTCGACACGGACGTACATAAAAACCGCCAGGAAAAGTGTGTGAGTCAGGTGTACACAGTTCTATTACAGTATGGAGATGGCGTCAAGAGAAATTTTCTTATGACCTACGAAGGTGTTGCCATTTCACAAGTTTCTACGACGTTAACGGATATCTTCTAGGCGGCGGGTAACGGCCCTAATCCAGGACAGAGGCGACTATCGAGATTTATTGCCGGAACTTTAGATACGCTTTCCCTGAGGTGGCACTGTCCACCGGTTCCGAGGTGTGCCACTGGCTTCCGGGTGGGTGCGTGGGATTTGCAGTTTGAGCAAGGGATGAGCCCTCGCGCAGGATATGCCCGAGATCCATTATGGCAAGAGGTGAATTACCGGGCCACTCGGCCGCAATGCTCCTCAGGGGCTCATGAGGAAGCGTTTTGAAACGCGGAGAGCGCGGAGGACTCCCTCTGCGTCCTTGCGTCTCTGCGTTTCATATTTTTAAGGATTCGGCGATCATTGCTCGGGCAATGCGACGCGGCCAAAAAAGCCCACCAGTCCTGTGCCGGGGCACGCTGCGAAACATTCTTTCGGTGGCGTTGCTCAAGGGGCTCCAACGGCGACGCCGCACGGGCCAACCGGGGATATTACGCTGGGCGCATCTCTGGTCGGTTGTCTGTCGTAACTTCTACCAAGCCAATGACTTAATAGCCGCAACGGCCCACGATCCGGGGTTGTCTGTTTCAATTTCCGCAAAATGTTTCCGCGGGATGTCGATTGGCCGCTAGGCCAATCGACTACTGGGTAAATCTCACGGATGAGTCCTTGCAGTCAGGAGTTTGCCCATGCCCCGTCAGAAGATCACCACGTTTCTCTGGTACGACCAACAGGCCGAAGAGGCGGTCATGGACGCGATGCTGCAAATGGACAAGCTCGACATCGCGAAGCTCGAACAGGCCTACGCCGGCTAGTTTGCCACGCCGGGGGCAAACATTTAGGAACACGCTTCGTACCTTTAGGATTAGGAAATCAACCGATGAAATTCATTTGCCTGGGCTACGCCGATCCCGAAAAGTGGAGCGAGTTGCCGCCGGGCCAGCAAGAGGCCTGGATGGAGGAATGTTTCGCCTACGACGACGAGCTCCGCCGCGGCGGACACTTCCTGGGTGGCGAGGCGCTCCAGTGGGCCCATCAAGCGGTCACGCTTCGCCGAACCAACGGCAGCCTGACCGTGACCGACGGCCCTTTCGCCGAGACGAAGGAGCAACTGGGTGGCATCTTGATCTTGGAAGCGGACGACATGCCCCATGCCGTCGCCCTGATGTCTAAGCACCCGGGCGTTCGATTTGGACCGTTTGAAATTCGACCGGCGGATGAGGAGGCCAATCGGCTGATCGAGCAGCGCGGCAAGGTCTTTCTGGCGGAACCGAGTTGCTAAAGGGAGATCATTTTAAACCTCTCACTGGCGGGCAAGCCGCCAGTACCACCCAAGACCTAAAACGCATAAAGGAAGATTGAAACCATGTTTGAGAAACCACAATCGGAACATAATTGGCTGTCGCAACTGGTGGGGGACTGGGTCAGCGAGTCGGAGTGCCAAATGGGCCCCGATGCGCCGCCGGAAAAGAGCAGCGGGCGGATGAGCTGTCGGATGCTGGGTGGGTTATGGTTGATCGCCGAAGGTACCGGCGACATGCCCGAGGGGGAACCGATGACAAGCATCATTACCCTGGGCTACGATCCGGTTAAGGGAAAATATGTCGGAAACTTCATCGCCTCGGTGATGACGCATCTGTGGCCGTACAGTGGTGCCTTGGACGACTCTGGCAAGCGATTGCCGCTGGACAGCGAGGGGCCTCGGTTTGATGGCGTGGAAGGGATGGCCAAGTATCGCGATACCATCGAAATCATCGACAAGGACCATTGGCGGTTCTTTGGCGAGATGCAAGTCGCGGATGGTACCTGGGTCAGGATTATGACCTCGGAAAACCGCCGGGCGTAGCGGCTGGCTGGGCGTGGACTGGTTACGTTTCGAACAATTGAAAGCTTGGAGGAACCGGACTATGAAATATCTCCTGTTAATCTATTCCCAAGAAAATGCCTGGCAGCCGGAAGAGCATCAAGTGGCACTCGCGGAATCGATCGAGCTGTGCCACACGCTGCATGAGCAGGGGCGGTACGTCCATGCCGCGCCGCTGCAACCAGCGGCCACCGCCGCGCAGGTTCAGGTCCGCGAGGGGCAAACGCTTGTCTCGGATGGGCCGTTCGCCGAAACCAAGGAACAGCTTGCCGGCTACTTCATGGTCGAGGCGGGAAGCCGGGAAGCGGCGATCGAGATCGCCGCTAAAATTCCCGGTACTCGCCGTGGCACGACCGAGGTGCGGCAGTTGGTGGAACTGACCAATATGCCGGGCGAGAACCATTCCCTCGTTTCTAACGCACAATCACGGAGCTAGAGAATCATGGCGGAAGTTGGAATAGAGACACCTTCGGTGCAAACCGTGCCAGTTCCCACCAAGGGAATGCGGATCGCCGCGTGGGTGATCACCGGGGTGGTGGCGTTCTTTCTGCTCGTCCCCAGCGCCGGCGGTAAGTTCGCCGAGTGGGAAGGGAAGGAGGAGATGTTCGCGGCCATGGGCTTTACCACCGAGTTGATGTGGAAGATTGGCATTTTGGAAGTGGTGTTGGCCCTGTTGCTGCTGGTGCCACGCACCTCGTTCCTGGCGGCGATTTTGTTGACCGCGTACCTGGGCGGAGCGACAGTGACGCACGTGCGGATTGACGACCCATTCTTCATGCCACCGTTGATCGGCGTGGTGATGTGGGTGGGGCTCGCCCTGCGGCGGCCTGAGATTTTTCGTTTGGCCGCGGGAAAATCTCTCTCGCGGATGTAATGCGATAACCAAAGGAAACCACGATGAAATACATGCTGCTGATCTATGGCACTGAGGACTCTTGGACCGAAGCGGAACGGGAAGCGTGCATGACCGAGTCGATGGCCATCTGCGACGAACTGGCCGCCCAGGGGAAGTTTATCTCCGCCGACCCACTGCACCCCGTTTCCACCGCCACTTGTCTGCAAGTTCGCGCTGGAAAAAAGGTGATCACGGATGGGCCCTACGCCGAAACCACCGAACAACTGGGTGGCTACTACATCATTGATGTCGACAACCTGGATGAGGCGATGCAAATTGCGAGCCGGCTTCCGCCCGCGAAGAAGGGGACCGTGGAGATCCGCCCGGTCTTCGACACCAGCGGCTTGCGCGAGGCGACCAATCAAACAGCCGCCGCTTCCCCCGCCGCGAAATAGTTTCTCTTTCACAACGTCCCTTGGAAACCTTTAGAGAGCCCAAACCACCATGACCAACGTCCAACCTTATCTATTTTTCAGTGGTCGCTGCGAAGAGGCGATCGAGTTCTACAAGTCGACCATCGGGGCCGAAGTAACGATGCTGATGCGGTTCAGCGACAGCCCCGACCAACCACCGGAAGGCATGCTGGAAGCCGGCTTCGAAAACAAGGTGATGCATGCCTCGCTGAGTATCGGCGGATCGCCAATCATGGCCTCTGACGGGTGCGATTCCAATGAAAGTTTTAAAGGCTTTCGCATCGCATTAACCTTGCCCACCGAAGCAGAAACGAAGCGAGCGTTCTCCGCCTTGGCCGAGGGGGGCCAGGTCGATATGCCACTGGATAAAACCTTCTGGTCCCCTTGCTTTGGGATGCTGACGGATAAGTTCGGTCTGGGGTGGATGGTCAGTGTCATCGATGGCCCCGAGGGATAACACACACCCTCAGCAAAACGTCAAACGCCCGGGGCCTCCGAGAGGAAGCCCCGGACGTTTTTTTGTGCTACTAACGATCGTTTTCTTCTCCGCTCGCGAAGATTTTACGCGGCGAGTTGCTTAAGGTCTTTGGTGCTCGCTCGTTACGCGGAAAGGATCGCGAAGTTTGGTGACTCGGCAGTGCCCGACGGGATTGAAACGCAGAGGCGCGGAGATCGCAGAGACGCAACTAGCGTGGGGAACGTCCCTCTGCGCACTCAGCGGCTCTGCGTTTCAAACCTGTATAGCGACCTGTTTCGCGGGTTGCTTTTCGTGTCTTTCGTCTGTTTCGTGGTTGAAAAAAATGAACCGCGAGTTGGCTTGCCCCGGTGAAAACCATCCGTGAAATCCGCGTAATCCGTGGTTAAAAACAAAGAAGAATCTAACCACGGATTACGCGAATTTCTCGGATAAGACAGAAGCAGGCAGAGCGGCTGGAGTCTTCGCCGGTTCACCGTGGGTGAGAGTTTTGGTTGTCCGTGCTTGGCCGGTTTGGTGGTTGATGATGAGGGTTGCCGGTGGAAAATTTCTCCCGCCCAAGCATGCCCACGCTTACGGGCGTGGGCATGGCACCCACCTAACATTACAGCCTGGTTTTGCGTGGGGATTAGGAAAAAATTTCTCTCGCAAAGCCGCCAAGACGCAAAGGGGTTAAATTACCCAAGTCCTGATGTTTTTTGGCGATTCCAGGCGATGAATATGACCAAAAAACCTGCCATCCTGATCGACTCTCCTCTTTGCGCCTTGGCGGCTTGGCGAGAGAAATCCTTTCTTAGAACCGCCGAATGACCGTGGTTGAACCCACACCCGCTCAGCCAGGCGGATCACGCGGATTGCCCTCGTCGCAAGTATCTGATTTTGGTTGCGGCCAAAGGCCGCGCTGGGACCTTGCGGGATTCATCCATCAATGGAAGGCGATTTATTGAGCGTGCTCTGTGACTGAATTTCTGGATTGCCATGAAGCAGCACCAAGCAGCACTTTTTAGAAACGTGGCAAAATCGCATCAACCTGCTAGTGAGACGGGGTGAATTAAGGGAATTTTGCGGATTACCAAGCCGGGTCACAAATCGTTAATTGGTAACGCGTTAGGGAAGAGTGCCCGTAAATTGGCAAGGTCCGGTATTGCCAATTATGGGGGATTCTCCGATTAAGTAATTGACAATCGTGGATCATCCGAGCACATTGATGGCAAGTGCTGCAGACACTTATGGCCGAGCGGATGAGTGCCTTTTATAGGCAATCCGTTGCATCCACGGACGCGATGCCAAGAGAGCGACGGAAGTCGTGATTTCGCGTGCCTGGAGGGAACCTTGGATTGGATCGGGCAAGGTGGATTGGAACCAAGACGGTAACAATCTTCAGGCGGTCCAAGCCACGATTCTACGCGTCAAGTGTTTCCACGTTTATCTACATCGGATTTGGAGTGACTTCTATGAAAACGATTGCTACCCTCGCGGTTGCGACCATCTTGCTGAGTGCTTCCACCACCTTCGCCGGAGAACCGGGTGCCGTCTCGCAAGACAGCCTCTCGAAGTTCGGCCTTTCCGGCATGAAGGTCGCCACCCCGGCCCAGGCCGAGCAAGTACGCGGCATGGGTTATGCCTCGGTCAGCGGCTATAGCTTCAGTTCTGCGGCATTGGGCAGTGTGCGAGAGCACAACTTCAACAAATACACCGCAAGCAGCGACCAGCACAGGGCCCTGGCGAAGGGCAATTCCCAGTCAACTTCCGGACTTTCGATTGGCGGCGAAATCGGCGGTTCGTACAGCAACTTTAACCTGGGCTCCGGTGGTCTCAGCTTCAGCACCGGATCGTTTAACCTGTACGGTGGCATCCAGGTCACTGCCTTCGGCGGCGGTAGCGCATTCGCTTACGCTCGCTAGTCGATTTCCGGATCAACGCCCATTAAAAAAACCCTGGATCTCGCAAGACGAGTCCAGGGTTTTTTGTGTTGCTAGTGCCGATTCGAGGGACATGAATCTCCTCTTCTACCGGAAAAACGGGTACGGCAACGTCACCGCTTGCCGGTTGGGCGCGGTTCGAATGACCTGCGTGTTGCTCGCCCCGAGGGCCGCTTCCCGGGCCGAGACCATCAGCGGGGCCCAGGCCTTGGGTTCCGCGCCACGCTGGGCGATCACCAAAGCCGCCCCCTTTTGCCACTGCTGGACAAACTCCTCGGCCGGCAGGCGCACATTGCCTCGGATCGGGTCGGCCAGATAGACATAGTAGCCATCGAACCCGCGATACACGACAAAGTGGCGAAAGTCGTTGACCGTGATGCCGACGACTAGCGGGATCTTTGACTCGGTCAGTTTCGGGAAATCGAGGATCCCCACCACCGAATCGTAACCCGCCTTGACGGCGACCTTTTCCAGGTCGGCCATGGTCAGGCCATTCTCGATGCGATCTAGAATTTGCTCTTGAGTCAGCACCTCATCGACCAGCTTCAAAAACGTCTCTTCGGTGACTTGGTCGCCCCAGTAATAGCGGGCGATCGTTGCCAGCGCCGCCGCGCCGCAGGAATAATCCCGCTCCTGCATCACGACATGCCGCTGTTTGATCTCCGTCCAACTGTGTGGATACTTGCTAATCTGACGCGTCGAATCGCGGACCGGCACCCTACAGGGAACCTCGGCCCAGGCGGTAACCGCAGCGAGGCAAAGCATTGCTGCTAGGCAAATTCGCCCTGGAATCCTCATCATTCTTCGCATGAGTCTGCTCCCTGTTGAGGCGTGGCGGTTAGTAGGTCCAGGTCACGCCGACGCGACCCGAGGGAGCGTCCGTGGTCATCCCGACTTCAGCGAACGGTTCCACGATTTTATTGCACTTGAGAATCGTGGCCGCGAATCGGAGCCGCTGCGGTTCGATCACGCTACCCCCAATCTCCTCGCCTTCCACTTCCCACTTGCCCATGTAGGCCCCCAGGAACGAAGTACTGAGGGTGACTTCCGGATTGACCGCGAACCCGACGCCCAACTGGTAGTTGAACTCTTCGCCCGGCTGAAATGTGAAACCATTGATGTCGTTCTCAAAGCGATGGCGATAGCCACCACCCCAGAACACCACGATCGGGTCGTACTGATGAATTACCAAGGCCCCGACCGACAGACTCCAAAAACCTTCGCCCAACCTCGCCGCCGGGTTGAGACCCTGGAGCAGTGGGTTGCCTGGGTCTCCGGTCGGTGCGGCGAAGGAGAGCGTCCCAATGATATCGGGTTGACCTTCCCCACCCTGATACAGCATGTGATTGAACCCGGCGTAAACATCACCGATTCCGGCGACTTCCTCGTGCGATTCGTTCCCGAGCAGCGATATCTCCGAGTCAGAGTAGCCAATCGGCATCCCGACAAACGCTTGCAGGCCGTCGGTTACCCCATAACGCAGTTCCATCGGCATGGTCAGCAGCCGTTGCCGCGACTGGGCCTGGGCGACACCAATCACTTCATCCGCGTTGTTGAGAATGGCGACCGGGGTCTCGAAATCGAATATGCTATATGCAAACCCAATATCAAACTGCCATTGGCCCGCGGCGTTGAGCGGTGTTTGCTGGCGTAAAAACTGCAAGGTATTGGGAGACTCTGGTGGTTGCTCGCCCAAGGTTTGATCAGGGGCCAAATTCCCTTGGACGTCCTCTTGGTTGAACCAGGAGGCGTTCTTCATCAACTCCCGGTCGCGTGACTGAATGCTCAACGGCAGAGGATTGGGCGTCGGAATCGGCGGAGCAGGCGCTATCGCGGGAGCGGTGGCGACCGGATGCGGATTTTCCAGCGGCTGCCCCTCACGCGGATGTTGCCATGGCTGCGGATTGGCCGACGGCTTGGGCGGAACCATCGCATCCAGGTCGACATATTCGAAGTAGTCGCTGGGAGACGGTTCAGCGACCTTGGGCTGCTCAATCTGATCCGGATCAACCCGGAGGATGTTTTCCGGGATGGTAACGGGTGGCGTCGGCTGCCGGGCGAACTGCACGGTTGGCCCCGAAGGACGCTCAAAGCCGACTAGCTCTGTCTCTCTCGGCCGCGTCGACTCGGAGTAGCGCGACAAACGAGCGTATTGAGTTGAAGTACTCGTCATTAGCGGGGCTTGCTCCGCGACGGGAGTCCGTGGGTACTGGGCCGAGGCCAAGCCAGGCGTGAGCGTTGAAGCCAGCAAGGCACCGGTCAACATTGTGCCACGTAGATTGGCGATCCGAGCCAACGTCAACCGCAAGGGGCGACCTGTCCGACTGTCCGCTTTCTCTCGTCGATCCATGACGTTCTCCAGGTTGTGGGCTCCGCAGCGAAGATGCTCCGGAGTAGGCCACGTCCAGACACGGTGTATGAGGGGTGGTGATCGCCACAAGTCCCATAACTCTTGTCGACCTCCGGTCAATCAAAGCATGGTACACGGCGGCCAAGCACGGTCTTCGACTCCATTTCAAAAGGCGTGCATGGCGATGGAGCATCCGTTGCTTCCGGACGAACCAGCGTAAGTGGTTCTTCGGTTGTTCGCGTACCGCCCATCATGTGGAGTTCTCCCGATTCTGGAAATGATAGATCGGTGGAGATTGCCGTTAGTGGCAGGCGGGAAAGGATTGCCCGCTGGGCAAGATGGGCCGGTTTTTCCGAATTGGAGTCTCGTGAGTTGCCCAACCGTTATCGGCGACCAACTCGATCACCAGCGAGCCGAATCCCCTCTGCGATGAGGGGCAAGGGGCGACTCCCATGCCTCAACGCTACCGCTCGGGCAAAGCCTAACGGTTGCAGCCAATGCAGCGTACAAAACGAATTCTTTGTGACTTATGACTATCGTCCGTCGAAATGGGGATGATAGGAATTGAATTACCCAATGCGGGGTAACGGTTGGCCCGCAGGCCAAGTAGTTCAAAGTCACCGACGTCGCCCTGGTTGGGATGGGTGTCGGCATCCACACGCGGAGCGAGCAATCAAGGCGGATTGCCCGCAACACCAAAATAGATGGAGCGACAGAACTCTCATGCGAACAAACTGGATTCTTTCGGTGGCGGCCCTGTTAGGGCTAGTTGGTTCGACCGCACTTGCCGGTAGCTCGGCATACGGCGACGATCATTGGCCGTTGGGCGCGGACTACAGCGGCCAGGACAACTGGTCCATGGTAAGCCACTGGGGCAATTCCCCGGATTGGGCCGAGACGCCGGTGATTGCTCCGCGCCCCTTGCCGCTGAGCGACTACAGCCTGGCGATGCATAGCGTGGAGCAGACCAGCCATGCCGCCGAGCCTGTCTATCAGGACTCTGCCTACGAAGCGACTTGTCGCCCGCCGGTCTGGGTCATCGGGACGGAAGTGACGTTCCTCAGCCCCCAATTTCACGGCGATGGCAACACCGGGATTTCTTACGAAAACACTGGCATCGCCGACTCGCTCGCGCAGCTCAGCGGCCCGGATGCGTTCGACGGCTTCACCTACGCGCCCCGTATTTTCCTGGGCAAACAGGGTGAAAAATGGGGCGTGATGACACGGTTCTGGTACCTTAGCGACTCCAACGGCACCGCGCTGCCATCCGATACGCCGGGCGAGCCGGCCGTGATTGCCTCCGAACGAGCCAAGGCCTTTACTATCGACCTGGAACTGACACGGCAATTCCTCCGGTGCAACGGTGGACGAACCGTGCTCTCGTTGGGCGTGCGTCATGCCGAGATGGAAAGTGGCGGGGCCTTTAGCACATCGATCGTGCTGGATGATGAGGTGATCAGCGCCTTTGCGAGTTCCTCCTCGACGTTTCGCGGCACCGGGCTGACCTTTGGCGGATGGGACACGAGGCCGCTTCACCCTTGCTGCAACTGGTACCTGTTCACTGGCGGCCGAGGTTCGGTCCTCTGGGGAGATGACACCGCCAGAGCCTCTTCCGGGACGACGGTCGGTTCCGACGGAGGAGCGTTCGGCGCGAGTTTCGATTCCGCGATCGCCAGCAGTGACGAAGCGGTATTCATTGGTGAGATTACCGCCGGTCTCCAGTGGGAGCGACGCCTGGAGTGTTTCCCCGCCACCGCGTTTGTGCGAGTCGCGGGCGAGTTCCAATGGTGGCACGGCAGCGGCGACGCGGTCGCCTTTACCGAGTCGAACGCCGGGGCCGGGACCTCAACCGCATTGGCCACCGCCACCGCCACGGGAACCGACATGACCCTAGCCGGTTTCTCGGTCGGAACCGGCCTGATTTGGTAAGCCGCCCTAGCGCCGAAGTGCATCGATCGACCTAAAAGTTCGCCGCCAATGAACTCTCGGTTGGAAAGTGAAGATAAGTCGGGCCGGAGGTGGGAAGTTCCCCGCCGCCGGCCCGACTTTTTGCTTGGCCGCGGAGCTTCAACCGGACCTTGATTCGAAAAATGGCAGCTTGTGCCAGCTTCAGTTTTTAGCCACAGAGGGCACCGAGATCACAGAGAGATTTTGGTGGGCTTTCGTCTTTCTGTTTTGCATTCTTCATTTTTCATTTTGTATTACTCATTCGTGCTGTTTCAGTAGAATGAATATTGATTAATGAAGAATGCAAAATGTTGTCTCTGTGCCCTCTGTGGCAAAATCCTTTTTTTAGAAAGGCCGCCGGTTCCACTCGTTGTAACCCGCCGATGGTCTTCGGCATCCGAGTTTGTTAGCTTGATAACAGGCTACGACTGGGGGGCTCTTTAGCAAACCAAGAATTAAATCGAAGGAGTGGCGACCATGGAATATCGGCAACTAGGTGGGTCGGGTTTGAAGGTACCGGTGTTGAGTCTCGGGACCGGGACCTTTGGTGGTGGCGGTGAGCTGTTCAAGGCGTGGGGCGATACCGATGTGAAGGGTGCGTCGCGGTTGATCGACATCTGCCTCGAAGCGGGGCTCAATATGTTCGACTCTGCCGATATCTATTCGGCCGGGGCCGCCGAGGAAATTTTGGGCCAAGCAATCAAGGGGCGACGCGATGAGGTACTGATCTCGACCAAGGGGACCTTTCGGATGGGTGAGGGACCGAATGACGCCGGGTCGTCGCGGTACCATCTGACCAAAGCGATCGAGGGGAGTTTGAAACGGCTGCAAGTCGATCATATCGACCTCTACCAACTGCACGGGTTCGACGCCGTCACCCCGGTGGAAGAAGTGCTGGCCACGCTTGACGACTTCGTTAAGGCGGGGAAGATCCGCTATATCGGCTGCTCCAACTTCTCCGGCTGGCACCTGATGAAATCGCTGGCGGTCTCGGAGAAGTATGGTTGGTCGCGGTATGTGGCACACCAGGCGTATTACTCGCTGGTGAGTCGCGACTACGAGTGGGAGCTGATGCCGCTGGCCCTGGACCAAAAAGTGGGGGCGGTGGTTTGGAGTCCATTGGGTTGGGGCCGTTTGACCGGCAAAATCCGCCGCGGTCAGCCCTTGCCCAAAGATAGCCGCCGCACCAGCGAGGCCTCAAACAACATGGGCCCGCCGGTCCCGGACGAGCACCTGTTCAATGTGGTCGATGCCTTGGACGCAGTGGCGGAAGAGACCAACAAAACGGTTCCTCAAATCGCGCTCAACTGGCTGCTGCGACGCCCCTCAGTTTCGAGCGTGATCATCGGAGCGCGGAACGAGGAACAACTGCGGCAAAACCTGGACGCCGTCGGCTGGAACCTCACCCCGGAGCAAGTCGCCAAGCTCGACGAGGCGAGCGAAGTGACCAAGGCCTATCCCTATTGGCATCAGGTGGGGTTTAAGGAACGGAATCCGTTTCCGGTTTGAGGCGGCGGTTAACGCGGCGCGGCGAGATTCGCGCCGCGTTGTCAGCTTCAGGGGCACAGCGGAATTGGCACTTCCCCCCACGCTCCACGCGAGCGTGGCTACGACGTGCTGATGTGAAGTGCGATTTGCGGTAGAATTCACCGCAAATCGCTCCTTGCTTCTGTAAGAAAAGTAGCCTATTATTCCTTACATGAGCAAAAGAGCGAAATCACCCACATCGATTGACTCCAAAATTGTTGCGGCGATCCGTCGTCGCGGCCGGGGGGCGATTTTTGTTCCGGTCGACTTTCTGGATATTGGCAGCCGCGAGGCGGTGGACGTTGCTCTGCATCGGCTCGTTCACCGAGGGACGATCCGCCGTTTGGCAAGGGGAATCTACGAATTCCCCAAGGAGCATCCGGTTCTTGGTCAACTGCAGCCTTCCGCGGAGGATATCGCCCGAGCGATGGCCGGACGCGATCGCACCCGGCTTCAACCGACGGGTGCCTACGCGGCGAATGCCCTGGGACTTTCCGAGCAGGTTCCCGCCAAAGTGGTGTTCCTAACCGATGGCCCCGCGCGAACGGTCAAGATCGGGCCAACCACCATCCAGCTTCGCCGAACGACGCCCAAAAATATGGAAACGGCGGGACGCCTCAGTGGCCTGCTGATTCAGGCGCTGCGCGAGTTGGGTCAGGATCACGTGACCCCGGCGCGGCTTTCCCATCTGAAACGAACGATTCCCGCCGACAAGCGGCGAGAACTGATGAAGGACATTCGATTTGCCCCGGCTTGGATGCATCCCATCTTTCGGGAACTTGCTGAGGAGGAAACATGAAGCTTCACTTCCTGGCACTGCCCGAGGACGAGCGCCGTTTATATATCGAACAAGCGGCGGTACATCGAAGCCTGTCGCCGGTGATTCTAGAGAAGGATTTCTGGGTCTGCTGGCTGCTTTCCATCATTTTCAAATCGGAGTTCGCGGGCGACCTCGTGTTCAAAGGGGGCACGTCGCTGTCGAAAGTCTTCGGTATCATCGACCGGTTCTCCGAAGATATCGATTTATCGTTGTCACCCGCGTTCCTTCAGTTGCCGGAAGCGGGCACGAGTCGTAACCAAGCGAACAAGTGGATGACCAGAGCAGAGGCCGCTTGCGGACTTGCCGTGCAAAGCCAGATTGCGCCGGTGCTGGAAACTGCCGTAACGGAAATTCTCGGCCAGCGCGGTGAGCCATGGTTTGAATTTCTGACCGACCCCGGCATGCATTCGCCCGTTCTGCTTTTCCATTACCATTCAACTCAACCGGCGGGGTTCGAGTATCTTAAGCGTTCGGTGAAGCTGGAATTCGGCTCACTAACCGATCAGCAACCAATCGGTCGTCACCAGGTAAGGCCGTGGATCTCCGACGTGTTGCCCGATGCATTCCCAGACTGGAAATGCGAGGTCGTTTCTCTCGAAATGGAACGGACTTTTTGGGAAAAGGCGACGATCCTCCACACGGAGTTTCACCGGCCGACAGATAAACTCATGCCAGATCGGTTTTCCCGACACTATGCTGACACCGTGGCAATGGCAAAGCATGATACGGCCAGTAAGGCGGTCGACGACCAGGAGCTTCGCGTTCGTGTTGTTCAGTGGAAAGGACGGTTCTTTGGCAGTTCGTGGGCAAATTATGAACTAGCAATTCCCGGGACCTTCCGACTCGTTCCACCACCTGAGAGGTTGACTCGGTTGCTCCGAGACTATGAGTCGATGCGGGACATGTACCTTTCCGAGCCGGTGAGTTTCGATGAGATTCTGACGTCGCTTGCTGACCTGGAGAATCAAATTAACAGTCAAGCGAAAGGATAATCCATGCATCGCTTTAAGACCATCTCGGTGAAGTTCCCGCCACTTCCTCACCCTGGGGATGCCTCCGACGGTTCCCCCTTCGCATTTCCGGAACAAACACGGAGTACAACCCCAGCCGCTGCCACAGGTGGTTAGATTTTTGAGGCAGCAGCCCTGTTGGCTGGGCCGGACGATTATGTCTTCCGGCTTGGCCACCTCGAATGGCAAATATATCTTCCCGATTCGGGTGGACGAGGTAAGAACCGACTAAGACGCGGCGAAATCGAAAGTCCTTTGACCTTCTTTCCTCTCTGTGGCCTCTGTGTGCTCTGCGGCTATCAACTTAAACCGTGGCAAGCGTCCATTGGTTTGAATCAAGGTTTGCTCATCCGCCCCCAATCGTTTGCAATCGCCATCAAAACCGCTTAGAAACGAACCTATCCCTGCCACACAAAATCCCGCCCCGAGAGATTCACCCCATGCGACTGACTATCATCCTGCTTGTCTGTGGAATCTTGCTGTCGTTCACCTCCCCGGCGAGGGCGGAGATTTACCAGGCTCAAGGTGAGATGGTGGGTGAGGTGACCATGACCTCGGCGATTCTCCAGTCTCGGTTGACGGCGGTGCCGCAGATTGTCGAGGGGCAAGTACCGGGCGCTGCCGGAGTGGCCCGGTTTGAGTACGCCGAGAACGCTGACTTCGAGCCCTCGCAATCTTCGGATTGGATTGAGGCCAAGCCAGAGCAGGACTACATCGTCAAAACAGTCCTCACCGGCTTGAAGCCCGCCACGCAGTATCACTACCGACTCATCTTTGGCGAAAACCCTGACGAAGCACGGATTGGGCCGACCGCTACCTTTCGCACCTTGCCAGGTGCCGAGGGGACCGAACCGGTGCGATTTGTCGTAGTGACCGGCATGCACTATGGGCGGTTTCACGGGCTGAAACGTGGCTATCGCGGCCCCAACCCCGACCGGGCCGAGGGCTTTCCCGCCTTGGCGGTGATGGCCGAAATGGATTTGGATTTCTTCGTCGGCACCGGCGATAACGTCTATTACGACCATGACCAAGCCGCCGAGACCTTGCCTGAAATGCGGCGCAAATGGCAGGAACAGTTCGCCCAGCCGCGATTCCACGAGTTGTTCCAAAAGGTGCCCACCTACTGGGAAAAGGACGATCACGATCACCGCTACAACGACTCCGACGCCACCGGCGATAAGCTGCCAGGCCACGAGATGGGGCTCGCCCTCTTCCGCGAGCAAGTGCCGGTTGTCGATCCGGATGAGCCCGAGGCGAAGACGTACCGGACCCATCGGATCAATCGCGATCTACAGATTTGGCTGGTCGAGGGACGTGACTATCGCAGTCCCAACCGCATGGCCGATGGACCGGAGAAAACCATTTGGGGAGCGGAGCAACTTGCTTGGCTCAAGCAAAGCTTGCTCGGGAGTGACGCCAAGTTCAAACTGCTGATCTCTCCCACGCCGATGGTCGGCCCGGATGATGGTTATAAGTCAGACAACCACGTGAATCAAAAAGGGTTCCGGCATGAGGGCCGCGCCTTCTTCCGCTGGGTGACGGAGAACAACCTGCACAACAGTGGTTTCTATGTGGTCTGCGGCGACCGCCACTGGCAATACCACTCTTTGGATCCCAGTGGGGTCGAGGAATTCTCGACCGGGGCGCTGGTCGACGCCAATTCACGACTGGGTCGTTCCCCGGGCGACCCAAAGTCCACCGATCCCGACGCCGAGATCAAGCAGCTTTACACTCAGGTTAAACCGTCCGGCGGTTTTTTGCGGATCACAATCACCCCGAATCCTGAGTCGAACAAGGGGAAGGCGGAGTTCACATTCTTTGATGAACGGGGCAAACAACTTTATGAGACGGTGAAGACGCGTTAGGGGGGCGTTCCGATCGGGTGAGGTGGCCAGGAATCGGCGACATCTAGAAATAATTCCTCCTTCGCGGCTTTGCGAGAGAAATTTTTTCCTAATCCCCACGCAAAACCAGGCTGTATTGTTAGGTGGGTGCCATGCCCACGCCCTCCAACGTGGGCATGCTTGGGCGGGAGAAATTTTCCACCGGCAACCCTCATCATCAACCACCAAAGCAGCCAAGCTCGGACAACCAAAACCCTCACCCACGGTGAATCGGCAAAGACGCCACCCGCTCTGCCCGCCTAAATCTTATCCGTGAAATCCGCGTAATCCGTGGTTCAAAAAAAGAAGGATCGAACCACGGATTACACGGATTTCACGGATGATTTTCACTGGGGCATGGAAACTCGCAGCTCATTTTTTTTGACCACGAAACAGATGAAAGACACGAAACGCAATCGGCGAAAAAACTGCTCTCCAGGTCTGAAACGCGGAGACGCGGAGGGCGCGGAGACGCAACGTGCATGCGAATCCTCTGCGCTCTCCGCGCCTCTGCGTTTCAATCCCACCGAGCACTATAAATTTCGGATCGGCCGCGAAAGCGGGAAGTTATTTTTCCGTGGCCACGAAACGGCCTCGGTCATTCGCCTGACGTTCATCGAGTCCCCAACTCCTGATCCAAGAATTCCTCCCGCAGCTTTTCGAGCTTGGCGAACTGCTCCGGCGTGAGGACCGCTTGCAGACGCCCCTCCATTTCCTGCTGAATCTGATCCAGTTCGCGATGCTGGGCCGCGTCCAGGTCGAGCTTGCCGCGGACCGGTTCCGGCATCAAGATGCCCGGTTCGCCACTCAGTTGCGATGGCCCAGGGGCTTGGTACCAAGTGGGGGGCGGAGTGGAACTCGCGAGCCACGTTCCGGGCCGATTCATACCGCCCCTGCGGCGTCGGTCTCGCGATTCGCTTCGAGGGGAGGAACCCTCTTGTTCGGAAGTGGTCACCTCGGACTCGGAATCCTTGTCCTCCTGATCGTTTTTTCGACCAGCCCAATGCCGCCCATGTTCGTTTCGCCACCGCTGCGAGATTTGCCGCTGTAAGGCTTGTTGCTCGGCTCGCTCTTGAGACCATCGCTCGCGGGGGGACTCGGAAGGGGCACGCCGTCTGCGGGACCGGTCTTCCCGGCCAGACGAGCGGTTGTCCTCATGATGGCCATAGAGGCTGGCCTGAGGCGTGCCCAGCGGTGCCGGATGGCCAAAGCCCACGTAAACAACGCCAACCGCGACCAGCAACGAGGACACCACTAGTGATCTCTTCGCCTTCAACATCCCGCTCTCTCTTCCGTTTACAAGGTCCGTTCAACAACAGGGTAGGGGGGCGATGCTAGCGGCGAGTGCCCCCTGGCGGCTGCATCGCATCCGAACAATACAAACCCCGACGATAGGTTTAAGTTTCCCCGAAAATAACGAGAAGGGGAAGTTTTCGGCACCACAATTCGGCTGAACCCCCGGGATGGCGTGGCGGGCTGGGGCATCGTAGGCTAGTAGTCCGCCGATCAGAGTTTGCGAGTGGCTCTGGTTGCTGGGTGCCATGCCCACGCCCTCAAACGTGGGCATGAGAAGTGAGAGAGAATCCTGTCTCCTCCAGGAATTGCGGACGCCGTCTCGGGTTCCACGAGCGGCTTGACCGGTGAGTGTCATCCGTCGTAAGAGAAAACCATCATGAAACACCCGAACCACTTCTCCCTAGCCACCCTGCTTGCCTCCGCGCTGATTGCCTGTTGCGGAGCGCTGTCGCCGCTCGAGCAGACCGCCGCGCAAGAGGTCGGGACGATCACCATCGAGCGGCCCGGCGACCGCGAGTTTATCGTGGACGGGGCGAACTTGCTCACGGCCGAAGACACCGCCAAGATCAAGGAGCTCGCCGACAAGCTGCTAACCGATAAAGCAGTGCCGATTGTTGTGGTCACCATCAACTCCATGTCGGACCACAGCACCGGGATCCACCGGATCGAGACCTTCGCCCGATTGCTGTTCGACCAATGGGGCGTCGGCCCGGCGGAGGTTCAGGGTCAGGCCTGGAACTACGGTATCTTGCTGGTTGTCTCCAAGTACGACCGCCGGGCTCGGATTGAACTGGGGGCGGGTTGGCGGCGCGATAAAGATGTCCAGGCCCAGCAAATCATGGACGAGCTGATCCTCCCCCACTTCAAACAAGACCACTACTCCGCGGGAATCTTGGCCGGCGTGGAAGGGCTCGACAAAATGGTCCGCGATTTGGAACTCCCTAGCCCGCCGTTTCAGTGGCAAAGTTTGATCATCCCGCTGGTGTTCGGGGGACTGTTAATCTTCACGGTCGTCTCGCTCATCCGCCGCGGTTCGAGCGGCTGGGCCTGGCTGCTTTGGGGCGCGGTGTTTACTGTTTTGGGTCTGATCTTGTACCACATGGCCAGCAATCGTGGCTCAGGTGGCGGAGGTTTTTCAGGAGGCTCCTTTGGTGGTGGCTTTTCCGGTGGCGGTGGGGCTTCGGGGAGTTGGTAGGGTGTGAAAAAGGGGTCAGGACTCTTTTTAAGTGACTATTCACAATTGGTTTATGTATGGCTAAAAAGAGTCCTGACCCCTTTTTCACACTGGAACCACGCCGCTTGCGAAGCACATTTCCGGGAAGCAAACCATGCTCTCAACCACCATGCCACAAATCAGCGACGAAGACCGCCAGCGGATCGATCAGGCGGTGCAGCAAGCCGAGGCCTTGGCCGCCGTGGAGATCGTCCCGGTCATCGCCGGGAGTTCTGGGCGGTACGATCGCTCGGAAGATATCTGCGGACTCTGGACCGGGCTGGTAGCGATGGCCGTTGCCTGGACGCTGTATCCGTTGCCGCAGGTCGACTCGGGCGAGTGGGGCGGAGTTTCTCCCTGGTGGCACTTGGTGGTGTTGATCGCCGCGATGGTCGTCGGGTTTTTGGTAGGAGCGATATTGGCGGCACGCATCGCGCTACTGAGGCGGCTTTTCACGCCTTCCGCGGAACAAGCGGAAGAGGTCGATCGCCGCGCGAGGGCGATGTTCTTCGACGCTCGAGTCCACCACACCACGGGGGCCTCCGGTATCTTGCTATACGTCTCTCTGCTGGAGCACCGCGCCGCGATCATCGCCGACCAAACCGTGCTGAATGTCTTGGGGCAAGAGCCACTAGACGCCCTCTGCGAAAAATTCACCACCCTGCTGCACAGCGGCACCCCCACCGAAGCCCTCTGCGACACCATCGCGCAGCTCGGCGAGCGATTAGCCAAGGACTTGCCCCGGACCGAGAGCTATGTCGATCAACTGCCTAACGCGCTGGTTGTGTTGGAGTAGTTTTTGGCGTGGGGAGCCGATCGCCGGGGCAAAGAAGAGTTTTGCCACAGAGGGCACAGAGGTCACAGAGAGAAGAGGTCTGGAATCGACAGTCGGATTCTAAGAATTTGAAACGCAGAGGCGCGGAGAGCGCAGAGCCCCCCGCGAACATTACGTCTCTGCGATCTCCGCGCCTCTGCGTTTCAATCTCGCTTGGCACTGCTAGATCATTGGACGTCGGATAGGAAGAGATACGAATAGGCGCTACGCCATGAACTTGCCTTGCGCGGAATGCCGGCGGAACAGCAAGTGCCGATTGAGGTGATCTACAAACGTAAGGTGATCAAAGGGTAAGAGCTTGATTTGATTGTGGCACGGCATAGGGTGACCCAGACACGTTCCTACTTAAAAGCGACCGGATTGAAACGGGCATTCGTGCTGAACTTCGGCGAATCGCGATTAGTCGACGGAATCAAACGTCTCTCTCTGTGCCTGTGGCTAAAACAAAAAAGGCGAAGCACCTTCCTCCCCTCAATCCTCCACCGCCTCTTCAAGCACCTGCCGAATGGCGTTCGCCCTTGCTTGGGCCACGATTTTTTTCCGCGCGGAGGCAAAAACGGCAATCTCCGCTTGTCGAACTCGCCATGGTATCTCTAAAATTGGCGCGCAAGCGGGAGTTGGCGGCCACGGCTCATTGGGGAGACGAGGCCCGGCCGAGCCCGGCTTCGCTTGAGGAACCCCCACGGGGATGGCCAGTTCGTTCGATTTCGATATCTTGCCGCAGCCGGATGATGTCACCTGCGGCCCCACCTGCCTGCAAGCGGTTTACCGCCATTACGGCCTGAAACTGGACCTGCCTCAGCTCATTGGCGAGGTGCCTCAGCTTCAGGATGGGGGGACGCTCGCGGTCATGCTGGGCATCGACGCCTTAAAACGAGGCTTCGCCGCGACCATCTATACCTTCAACCTGAAGGTGTTCGACCCCACCTGGTTCTTGCCGCTGGAGCCTGGTCAACGCCCGGTTGATTTGGCCGATCGGCTACGGACCCAGCTCACGGTCAAACGGGGCACCAAGCTGACGCTCGCCTCGTCCGCCTACATCGAGTTCCTCGAACGGGGCGGGCAGATCAAGATGCGGGACTTAAACGCGATGCTCATCAGCCGGTTTTTGCATCGCGGCACGCCGATCCTGACCGGGCTGAGCGCCACGTATCTCTACTTCGGCAAGCGCGAGTTCGGCCCCAAGAACACGCCAGACGACATCCGGGGTGTGCCGCAGGGGCATTTTGTCGTGCTGTGCGGGATGGACGAAGAAGAAGATCGGGTCCACGTCGCCGACCCCTACCTGCCTAATCCGCTGGGCCTAGAGCACCACTACGCCGTCGAATTCGACCGCCTGGTCTGTTCGATCCTGCTGGGCATTTTGACCTACGACTCGAACCTGCTGGTGATTGAACCGCTGGACGAGTCGCAAAATGGGGTGTTAAAAAGGGGTCAGGACTCTTTTTAAGTGCGCGTTCGCAATTGGTTTATATTTCGTTAAAAAGAGTCCTGACCCCTTTTTAACACTTCACCTCCCATAACCAAACCGATATGTCCATTCTGATCGTGACCGACAATCCGCAGCGGTGGCCGAGTGATCATCCGGCCATTTCGGTGGTCGACCCGAAGGACTACATTACCGAGACTCGGTATAGCGAGCTGCGTTCGGCCAAGGTGTTTAACCTGTGCCAGACGTATCGGTATCAATCGGTGGGGTACTATGTCTCGCTGCTGGCCGAGGCGCGGGGGCATCGGCCGGTGCCGAGTGTCGCCGCGATGCAGGACTGGAAGACCCGGTCGATCATCCGCCTGATCAGCGAAGACCTGGACGATCTGATCCTAAAGAGCCTGGCCCCGATCAAGTCTACCCGCTTCACGCTCAGCGTTTACTTCGGCAAGAACATGGCCAAGCGGTACGATAGCCTCGCCTGGAAACTGTTCAACCTGTTCCAAGCCCCGCTGCTCCGGGCCAAGTTCATTTTGGAAAAGGATCGCTGGCAATTGACCAGCGTGAGCGGGATCTCCGCGGCCGATGTCCCGGACGCCCATTGGCCGTTTATCGTCGAGACTGGAGTGGAGCATTTCTCGCGTCCCAGAGCGTTCGGCAAGCCGAAGAACCGGCCCCGCTTCGATATGGCGATCCTCCGCAACATGGACGACCCGGAGCCCCCTTCGGACGACGTCGCCTTGCAGCGATTTGCCAAGGCGGCCGCCGCGCAAGGAGTGGCGGTCGATACGATTTCGCGAGACGACTACGGTAGCCTGCCGGAGTTCGACGCGCTGTTCATCCGCGATACCACGGCGGTCAACCACTATACCTATCGCTTTGCCCGGCGTGCCGCGGCCGAGGGGCTGGTGGTGATCGACGACCCGCAATCAATCGTCCGCTGCACCAACAAGGTGTACTTGGCGGAGCTACTTTTGCGACACAAGATTCCTGTTCCGCGAACGATGGTCGTCCACCGCGACAACATGGATCAACTGGCCGAACAGTTCGGCTTCCCCTGCGTCTTGAAAAAGCCGGATAGCGCGTTTTCCCGGGGTGTCGTGAAGGTGAAGGACCAAGGAGAACTGGACGAGAAGCTGAGCGAGTTCATTGCCGATTCGGAACTGATCATCGCGCAGGAATACCTGCCGACGACGTTCGATTGGCGGATCGGGATCTTCGACCGGCAACCGCTGTTCGCCTGCAAATACTATATGGCGAAGGGTCACTGGCAGATCGTCCGGCACGACAACCCCACCCAGTCACGCTACGGCAAACTAGAGACGCTGCCGGTGGAACTCGCGCCCCGCAAAGCGGTGCAAGTAGCCCTGAAAGCGGCCAACCTGATCGGCGACGGGCTGTACGGCGTAGACGTGAAGGAATCGGAGGGGAAGTTCTACGTCATTGAAGTAAACGACAACCCCAACCTCAACTCCGGCTGTGAAGACGCGGTACTGAAAGGTGAGCTGTATCGCCGCATGGTGGAGATCTTCGTGAAGCGCATCGAGCAACGCAAGGCAGGGGTGGAGTAACTTTACGGAAGAAAGTTTTTGCCACAGAGGTCACAGAGGACACAGAGACAACATTTTGCATTCTTCATTAATTATTTTGCACTACTCATTCGTGCTGCTTCAGAAGAATGATTATTAATTAATGAAAAATGCAAAATGGAAAGAAGCAGGCCCCCAAAACTTCTCTGTGTCCTCTGTGGCTAAACCTTAAATAACAAACCATCACCTCACTATATACACTTCCATTAAACCTCTATGCCATCTGATAACGAAATCACTCCCCGCACTCCCATTGCTTGGTTCGAGGCCTTTGGGGTTGAACTGGAATATATGATTGTTCGGGCCGATACGCTGGATGTTGCTCCGATCGCCGATCAGCTACTTGTCGATGACGAGGGGCAACCGAGCGAGGAGATCGAGCGGGATGACTTGGCTTGGTCCAATGAGCTGGCCTTGCATGTGTTGGAGATGAAGACCAACGGGCCGGTTCGGTCGCTGGAAGGATTGGCGGAGCGGTTTCAGGCTGATGTGCGGGAGGCGAATCTTGGCTTGGGGCTGCTGGGGACCCGGCTGATGCCGACCGCGATGCATCCTTGGATGCGGCCCGAGGCGGAGATGAAACTGTGGCCGCACGGGTACAACGAGGTGTACGAGGCGTTCAACAAAATCTTCGATTGTCGCGGCCATGGTTGGGCCAACCTGCAAAGCACCCACTTGAATTTGCCCTTCTACGGGGACGACCAATTCGGGCCGCTCCATGCGGCGATTCGCCTGGTGCTGCCGATTCTGCCGGCGCTCACCGCGAGTAGCCCCTGGGTAGAAGGCGGCGAGGCGGGCGAGCTCGATCACCGCTTGAATGTCTATCGCCACAACGCGGCGAAGGTCCCTTCGGTTTCAGGGATGGTGATCCCGGAACGGGTATATACCCGGGAAGACTACGAGCAGCAGATCCTGGAGAAGATTTACACCGATCTTGCCCCGCACGACCCGGGGAAAATCCTGCGGCACGAGTGGGCGAATGCCCGGGGGGCGATTGCGCGGTTCGATCGCTCGGCGATTGAGATCCGCGTAATGGACGTGCAGGAGTGCCCCGTGGCGGATGTCGCGATTTGCCAGTTGGTCGCGTTGGTAACGCAGGCCCTCTGCCAACAGCGATGGAGCGAGAGCGACGCTCAAAAGCTGGCCACAACCGAAAGCCTGGCCGAGCTGCTGTGGCGGGTTACGCGAACCGGCGCGCAAGCGGAAATCAGCGACCCCACGTACCTGGCCCACTTCGGCTGGCAACACGGCACCTGCACAGCCGGTCAGCTCTGGAAATTTTTGGCGCAGCAGACGATCCTGGAGACTTCACCTTTTGCCGCCACCCTGCAAACAATATTAACCCGAGGCCCCTTGGCCCAGCGGATCGTCGAGGCGATCGGCGGCGACTCGGGCCGACTGGTTCCGACGTACCGTCGCCTATGCGACTGCCTGGAACAGGGCGAGTTGTTTTTGCCGGAAACGGTGTAATTGGTAGGTGGGTGCAGCCCGATAGGGCGCAACCCGCCATCGGTGCGCAGATTGAATCGCACGCGCGGATTGGGTACCAACAGTCCCAGATGTATAGGAACCCATGTCGGGTTGCCAGCCCAATATGGGTTGGCGATGGTGGGTTCCGAAGACTCCACCCACCCTGATAAGGTTTGCATCTTGAATTCCCAACCCGGTACTCCATCGATCCTCATCACGTGCGAACATGGCGGCAACGACGTTCCGCCAGACTACGCCGCGTGGTTTGCGGGGCATGAGGAGCTGCTGGAAACGCATCGTGGGTACGACCCCGGGACGCTCACGCTATCGCGCGAATTGGCAAAGGGGCTCGGAGCAAAATTCTTCTACTCGACCGTCACGCGGCTGCTGGTCGATTTAAACCGCTGCCCCACCAGCCGGAGCCTGCTCTCGGAAGTGACGCGCGACCGGACGCGAGAAGAGCGCGAGGATTTGCTCAAGGGGTATTACCATCCCTATCGCCGCGAAGTCCGCGACTGGATCGGCCAGGAAATCGAAGCCGGCCGGCAGGTCCTGCACCTGGGCATCCACAGCTTCACCCCGGAGCTACACGGGAAAATCCGCCGCGCCGATCTCGGCCTGTTATACAACGCGGCCCATCCGCTAGAAAAAAAATTCTGCGACCAGTGGCACCCCGCCTTGGCCCAGCTTCTGCCCACCGCCACCATCCGCCGCAACTACCCCTACCTGGGCACCTCCGACGGCCACACCACCACCTTGCGCAATCACTTCCCAGCAGACCGCTACGCGGGCATCGAGCTAGAGGTGAACCAAAAATGGATGACCCAAGAGCCAAGGCCACCGGTGGTAACACAGATCCTACCAAGCTTGCAGGCAGTCATAGCATCCGCAGAGCGAACCCCATCGTAACATCAGCCCGCCCCCTGGGACCGCCGACGTCCCGTCGGCACATTTGGCGTGAGGATTAACCACCGGCAACACCCACTTCAAAGTTAAAGAATGACCCAGCGCGGCCTTTGCCCGCAACCAAAATCAGAAGCACGTGACGAGGGCGTTCCACGTTCCATCACGGCGGCTTGTCGGTTTGGCATCGCTCATAAGAATAGAATTTCTCTCGCAAAGGCGCAAAGCCGCAAAGAGGAGAGTCGCTCGGGGGTGTAGGTTTTCTGATTAGATCATTGCCTGGAAGCGACGAAAAATATCAAAGACCTGGGAAATTAAACCCCTTTGCGGCTTTGCGAGAGAATTTTTTTCCTAATCCCCACGAAAAACCAAGCTGTCTTGGTACGTGGGCATGTTTGGGCGGGAAAATCCTCCACCGGCAACCCTCATCATCAACCACCAAAGCGGCCGAGCACGGACAACCAAAACCCTCACTCACGGTGAAGCGGCGAAGACTCCAACCGCTCTGCCTGCTTCTGTCTTATCCGAGAAATCCGTGTAATCCGTGGTTAGATTCTTTCTTGTTTTTAACCACAGATTTCACGGATGGTTTTCACTGGGGCAAGGCAACTCGCGGTTCATTTTTTTCAACCACGAAACAGACGAATGACACGAAAAGCAACCCGCGAAACAGGTCGCTCTCCAGGTTTAAAACGCAGAGACGCTGAGTGCGCAGAGGGACGTTCCCCACGCTAGTCGCGTCTCTGCGATCTCCGCGACTCTGCGTTTCAAAAACAGACTTTGAGTAGATCAATGCTGTCGATTAAATTGTGTCAGCCCTTTGGGCCTGGGCGAATTGGGGATGGTCCCGTATCGGCTCATTCAGGCGCATAACGCGGATTGCACTCGTTTGAAGTCTTGAGCACGGGCGTTTTCTCCGGTTGCTTTTCGTGTCATTCGTGGTTAAAAAAATTGTCGCCGTTGGCACTCACCAATGAACCATTGCAACTTCGACGAAAAGAAGTCCAACCGGCGTGCGACCTTTGGTTGGTGCAGGCACTACTTCCTCGCGGTTCACATGCCCACGTTGGAGGGCGTGGGCATGGCACCCAGTAAATCACTTGGCAGACTCCCCTCAACCACCCCGCTCAAGATCCAGCAGCCACTGCTTCCGCGCCAAGCCTCCGGCGTAGCCGACCAAGCTTCCGTTGGATCCGATGACTCGGTGGCAGGGTATCACGATCGCGACTCGGTTTTGCCCGTTGGCGGAGGCGACGGCGCGGGTGGCGGTGGGTTGGCCGATGCGTTGGGCCTGCTCGGCGTAGGTTCGGGTTTGGCCGTAGGGGATGGTCCGCAGCTCATCCCACACCCGTTGCCGAAATGGGGTGGTTGGGGTATCGAGCGGAACGTCGAATGTTTGCCGGTCGCCGCTGAAGTATTCTTGCAGCTCGCGCTCTAGTTGCCGCAAGTGAGGATGGTCCTCGGTGGGCAAGAGTACCGCGCCGAGCCGCTGCCGCAGGTCGGCGAATTCGCGCTCTAGCATCCGCCGATCGGTAAACTCGCAGAGGCAGACACCTCGCTCGGTCGCACAGCCAAACATCGGCCCCAGGGGTGTGGTGAACCGGCTCAGGTGAATCACTCGCTTGGCGGCCCCGCGTGAAGGGGCGGTTTCAAAGGCCGCGCGAAACCCTTCGCTAAACCCGCTGAGCGACTCGTACCCCGCATCCAGCGCGGCCGCGATCACCTGCTTGCCGGCGGACAGCTCCCGATAGGCGCGGTTCAGCCGCAGCATTCGCTGGTAGGTGTGAAAGGTCATCTGATGATGCCGCTTGAACCACCGCCGGATGGCCGCCGGCTCGATCCCCCGCTCCCGCAGATCGCCGTCTTTTAGTCGCAGCGTCGGCTCAGCCCGCAGCTCTTTTAGTAGCTCCTCGACCTCGCGCGGCATCTCGCCCGGCATCCGCATCGGCTGGCAAACCTTGCAGGGGCGATACCCGGCGAGCAAAGCCTCTTTGGCGGTCGTGAAAAACTCGACATTCTCCCGCTTCGGCTTTCGCGCGGAACAAATCGGAAGACAAAAAATCCCGGTCGTCCGAATCGCCGCCCAAAAACTACCCACGTAGCCCGCATCCCGCCGACACAAGGCCTCGTACCACTCATCAAACCTCAACGCATGATTCATCCCATGGCTCCTTTTCACCCAGCATGCACGATAGGAGCAGAGCCTCGCAACCGAAAAATGGACACGCAATTTTTGGGGGAGTGGGGGATCGTAGTGCGTGACCTGGGACCGCCGACGTCCCCGTCGGCAGGTTTGGCGAGAAGGTTAACCATAGGCAACCTACGCGAAAAGAAGCCGAAGCGGCGTGCGACCTTTGGTTGGTGCAGGCACTGCTTACTCGCGGTTCACATGCCCACGTTGGAGGGCGTGGGCATGGCACCCGGCTACTTTGTCGAATTCAAAAGCCTTCGTCGAGGACTCGGGCACCATGATAGACCGTTAGGATTTCCACTCTGTCACGCTGGACGCGGTAGATGACACGATAGCTGCCGCGAAGTACTTCGCGAATCTCGGTTCGGTCAAGCTCGGGGACGACCTGGCCGGAGAGTGGGAATTTTTGCAGCCGATCCGTAGAATCGATGATGGCCTGCACGAATGATCTTGCGGCATCAGGGGCATCTTGAGCGATGTGATCGCGAATACCACGCAAATCGGCCCGAGCACGACGAGTCCAATAAACTTTACTGACCATCTTCGGCCCGAAGCTCTTCCACAAATACTTCGTGCTCTATGACATCCCCCGCATCCGCCTCGGCAAGGCCCTGCTCCACGTTGCGAAGCAGTTGGAGTCGGGCGATGACCTCATCGAGACTCACATCGTCGTCAAGTGATTGAATCAGATGAATCGCTTGTGCTTTGGTGATCATGGTGACTGCTTGACCTGTAGTTCCGTGGACCGGGCCGTCCTTTTCGCGCTGGCTCAATTATACCACCGATCTCTCGGGAATTCATCGCGAGTTAATGCTCCCTGGGATCGCCGACGTCCCCGTCGGCAAATTTGGCGCGGGGGTCAACCACCGGCAACCTCAACGAAAAGAAGCCAAACTGGCGTGCGACCTTTGGTTGATGCAGGCACTGACTCCTCGCGGGGCTGGCCGACGAGACGTCGGCGGTCCCAGGGGGGCGTGGGCATGGCACCCGGCGTTTTCAGGTACGTCCAAGTTATGTTTCAAACATTGCGTCTGCGTCGAGAACACCCAGCCAGAACAGCAGAAGCATGGTGAGGATGAACATTGTGGACATTGTCGCGGACAGCCCAAGGGCGTGAATCAGCCAGTAGCCAAAGCCTCGGAGCCCCCGGGTCGCTAATAAATGGATGAAGGAGGCGATCGGCCAAGTAAGGAAGAACAGCAGAAAGAGAATGGACAGGTGCGGTCGCGCGAGAATTCGCCGGTCGAGCCAGAACCACATCGTCGCCAAAGTCGCAAAGGCCAATGTCGAGAAGGCGTAGAACGATGGGTTTTCAGGCGCGACCACCTGAGTGACACCCCAAAACGCCGACAATCCGTAGAGTGCAAGAATCGCGTTGCGCCGCTGAGAGATCCGGCTCCCATTGGGCGATTCAATTATCGTTGATGCTACGGACATGCTGTCGCTTTCTTCGACGAACGGCGCGGCTCCCGTCTCCCCGTTCCCCTTTGGAACGCATTGTGATCCGATGTCACGATGGTGACGTTCGACCAATCAACGCCAATTTCCAAAGTATCCTTCCGAACGCGATGACAAGCAATCCCGCAAAACCAACCGCGGTTGATATGATCGACAAAGGAAGAACGGCGGAGACCGCGATCATTGCAAAACCGAAGCCCTTGATTGCGAAACCGATCCGATCAATAGGATTGCGGCCAGCGCCCCATGATGGAATCCACAACGCGTCGGCGAAGTGAAAGTATGCCACGATCCAAAACAAAGCGGCAAATATTAATCGAGCAACCCCGGCGTCTTTGAAAACGTCAACACCCAAGCCGAGCGATATTCCCGCCAGTACGATGTGCGCTATTAGTTGAAGCGTACCACTCATGGTCATTCGTATTTTTTGCTGGAGGCGGGCATGGCACCTGGGAATTTTTGGGAAGGGTTACCCAAACAGCTTCTTCACCGGTTTCCCACCATCAGTAATCGGCACCGGGCGGTCGCCATCGTACAAATATTTGCCGTAGTCGATGCCCAGGGCGGCGTGGATGGTGGCGAAGAAGTCGGGCACGGAGACGGGGTCGGCCACGATTTTTTGGGAGAGCTCGTTCGTTTCGCCATAGGCTCCTTGGTGGTTCAGGCCGCCGCCGGCCAGGACGCAGGTGAAGGCGGAGCCTTGGTGGCCTCGGCCTCCGCCGCTGTCGAACTGGGGTGGTCGGCCGAATTCCGTGGTGATGACGACCAAGGTTTTGTCGAGCAGACGGCGCTGTTCCAGGTCGAGGATCAAGGCGGAGACGGCGGTGTCCATTTCGCGGATCAAATGGTGTTGGTCCACAATGCCCTGGTTGTGGACATCCCAGCCCGCGCCGTTGAGGAAGTTGAGGTTGTGCGAGACCTCGATGAATCGCACGCCCCGTTCGACCAACCGCCGAGACAGGAGGCACCGCTGCCCGAACTCGCCGCCATACCCCTCACGCAGATCACTCGATTCGCTCTCCAATTGAAACGCTTTCATGAATTGGGGGCCGCTTAGCTTGAGGCTGAGCTGGGCCGCTTCTTCGTAGTCGAGCAGTTTGCGCTCGTCGGTCGAGGGTTGGGCGCTTTTCAGCCCGGTCAGCATTTGTTCGCGGCGTGATTGCCGCTCGGCGGAAATCCCTTCCGGCCGAGACAGCCCCGCGGGGCCGCGCCCGGTGTCTGTTAGGTACAGGTAGCCCGCCTTGGCGCCCAAAAACCCAGGCCCCCGTGTCACGCTGGGGTAGCCAATCAAAACATACGGTGGGGCATCGTCGGAGGCGGCACCGCGCTCGTGCGCGATGATCGAACCGAATGACGGATAAATAACCGTGCCGCTCACCGGTCGGCCGACATGCATCCAGTTGGTGGCCGCGGCGTGTTCGTCAATCACGGCGTGATTGACGGTGCGGACGGCGGTGACGCGGTCCATGAGTGGGGCCATCTTCGAAAGGTGCTCGCAGACCTTCACCCCCTGCACGGCCGTGGGGATTGAATCGTAGTAGGAGCCAGGCACTTTTTTCTGTGGGTCGCCGCGGCGTTTGGGATCGAAGGTATCAATCTGCCCCATCCCACCACCGAGCCAAATGGAGATGACATGCTCCGCCTGACCCTTGATCAGGGTTTCTTCCGCGGAGCCCCACACAGGCGAAGCGGCGATTCCCGCGGTCGCGGCCGAAGCGGCAAGAAACTGACGTCGGTTGAGAGGATTCATGGGGTGGTCCTGAGGGGTTGAGTGGGAGGGGGAAGAATGATTATTGATTAATGGAAAATGAAGAATGCAAAATGGTCTTTTCCTGATTCATCCTTCATCCTTCCGCCTTCATCCTTATCTTACGGTATCCAGACGAATTCGCGAAGGTTTACCACGCTCCAGACGAAGTCCTCGTACCGCGCGCGCCATTCGGCTTGCAGGCGGGGATCGGCGGGTGGGCCTTGGCGGACTCGCGCCTCGTGCTGTTGCTGGATGCTGTTCGCCTCGTGGCGAAGGTGGTTCGACCAGGTGACCTGGGGCAAGCGCTCCCATGGCGGTGGTATTTTTATCTCATCGGCCGGGACTAACCGCTGCTCGAAGCCCTCGGCGAGGGTCGCCAAGGCCAGCTCTTGTTCTTCCGCGGTCGGTGGTCGACTGAGGAAGCGGAGGAAGATGGAGTCGACCAACTCTGCTGGGCTTTCCGCGTCGACGGCCAGGTTGGCGAGTTCGCTTTCATGGGCCGCTCGCGTCAACCAGACGGTCAGGTTGCTGTTGGCGATGACGGCCGGTTGGCGGACGTTGGGGTCGGTTTCGCGATCGGTTTTGGGGACCTGTCGATCGGCCGACCAACCAAACGCGACCAGCACCTCTTCCAGCATCGCCGCCCTGGGCAAGGTGAGGCTCGGCCGGTCTCGTTCGTTGGAAAGGCTGACCAGCATCCAACTGCGATGGGGCTGGCCATAGTGGTTGCGGCTGCTCGCGGGTCGGCGACCGTCGGGGTCGAGCGTGATCGGCTCGGTCTCCATCTTCCGCCCCGCGGCGACATGGTACGAGTCGACAATCTGCTCGGCCGTCAACCGGCGGCGATCCGGAGCATTGAACAGACGCTGCGGTGGTTCGGCCGCCATGTTTTGCCCAATCGCCTGCCGCTGGTAGATTTGCGAGGTCATGATCAGCCGCGTCAGGTGCTTCATGTTGTAGCCGCTGGCGACCAGCTCCTTGGCCAAGTGGTCCAACAGTTCGGGGTGGCTCGGCGGGTTCCCTTCCCAGTCTTGCGGCGGTTCGACGATCCCGGAGCCGATCAGCCTCCGCCACACTCGGTTGGCCATCACCTGGGCGAATCGCGTGTTTTGCGGCGCGGTGATTAACGTGGCCAACCGTTCCCGCGTGTCTTTCTCGTTCTCCATCAGCGCGGCCAGCTCGTCCCCTTCGGCGGCTCCGGTCACCTCGGCAAAGGGCCAGATGGGCGTTACCTCCTCGCCCGGTTTGAGGGTGGCTTGAATGAGCGACTCCCGTTCCTGCTCTTCAAAGAAGGCAGGGGGCACCGTGCTCGACTGCGGGACACTCACCGGCTTCCGCGCGAACATCGCGGCCAAGGAGTACAGGTCGGCCTGCATGGTGGTGTGGTAGGGGGAATCGTGGCACCGCGCGCACTGCATCTCGATTCCCAGAAACGCGCTCGCCGCGATATGCCCCTTGGCGGCAAACGGCGCATCGTTCTGCGCGGCCTGGGCGAAGCCGGCGCTGCCGCCGGCCGGGGCACTACCCCGCATCAGCAGCAACTCAGTAATCATCCGGTCGAGCGGTTTGTCATCGCGGAGTGAATCATACAGGAACCAGCGAAACGGCCCGGTGGCGTTGAGCGTGGCGTTGATGAGCGTAGGGTTCTCGGCCAGCAGGTCTTGCCAGTAACCCATCCAGTGATCCGCCCAGCGGGGATCTTCCAGGAGCCTGTCGACCAACCGTGCGCGTTTATCGGCGGAGTTGTCCTCTAAGAACGACCGGGCCTCTTGCTCGGTTGGCACGACACCGACCGTATCGAGATACGCGCGGCGGAGGAACTTGGCGTCATCGACAATCGGGGCGAACTCGGTTTGGCCTTCGCTCAGGTGAATCTCCGGCCAGCGGGCACCTTTGGCGATCCACTCTTCCAAGATCTGGATTTTTTCTTCAGCGAGCGGTTTGCCGGTCGGTGGCATGCGGACGTCGGCGTCTTCGCTGCGGAGCCGCGCGATCATCTCGCTGGCGTGGGGGTCGCCCGGCTCAATGGCTGGCAGCCCAGAATAACCGCCGCCGATGGCCATCTCGCGGGAGTTGAGGGCGAGGCCCCCTTGGTCCTTGTCGCCATGGCAGCGGAAGCACTCGCTCCGCAGGATCGGCAACACCTGGGTGTGGAAATGTTGCGACTCGGCGGCGGGGGTCTCTGAAGACGCCGACTTGGCCTGTTCAATCCGCGCGGCGAGAAAGGCGTCGATTGCGTTTTTTTGGTTACCTTCGGTCTCGGGAACTTCCGCGGGCGGGTGTGCTTCGACCCAATCCTTGGCCGCTTGGTGTCGCTTGCTCCAAAAGGCATCGCGACTGGCCGCGGCCGTGCGGCGGGTTTCGTCGTTGAGCTGGCCGATGGATGCGCGAACCTTGGCCAGTTCCGCGTTGACCGCGTCGTCGACCAACGGGAGTGGATCGGCGGATAAGCCCATCGGACGCAGTACCGCGTAAGACTTGCCATCCTCACCCCGCAGGGCCAAGGTCAGCTCGCCGGGGTCGGCGCGGAACCTCGCACCACCGGCGATTGCTTCGATCACTACCCGGACTGGGCCCGGCTGTTTGATCTCGACCTCGCCGGTCACCTCCTGCTGGCGATGTTTCGCCGGACGATGCCCTGGGGCGGGTAGCTCGGCGACTGGGGTGATCGCCTCTTCGCCGTCGGGGGAACCGGTTTGCGGTTTGGTCTTGGCGATCAGCTTGCCAGCGACCCACACGCGGGCCATGCCTCGCGCGCGGAACAGCAAGGTTTGCTTCCCCTGGGGCAACTCGACATCGGCCGCCATGCGAACCGCGACCGGCGGCTTCCAGCTTTCGCGGATGCCCCACGCGTCGTACCGTAAGGGGAGTTTGTCCAGGAGCAACGATTCCCCTTCCCAACTCGCCGCAGCCTGGGGCCATGTTTCCTCTTCCATCAACCAGCGATCGTGGGCCGGCATCCCTTCATGGAAGGTCACCACCACGCGGTTTTTCGGCAGGTCGCCGAGCTTCGGCATCGTCTCCGGCGCAAAGCCTTCCACGGTGATTTCACCGATGCGGCGGAACCGCTTTTGGAGGGTCTCGTCGTCGAGAATTTCACGATGGATCGCAATCGAATCCAGCCCGCCGCGGAAACTTGCACCGGCGGAACCACCCATCGAGGATCCGATCCAAACCTCATCGTCATCCACCACCGGCGGCTCTGTGGTTGGTCCACCCATGTCCCAACGACCGGGAATCTGCTTGCCGTCGATCCAAGTTTGAATACTCTCCGGCTCGCCAAACTTGTACGTCGCCGCGATATGGTGCCAGCCACTGCGCGGCACAAATCCATCATTGGTGGTCCAGCGGTGCCAGTGGTTTTCCGATCCATCCTTCACTGGGGTGGCGAACAGAAAACTGACACACGCCTTTCCCTTTACGCCGCGAACCCGCAGCGCCCAGTTCTGATTGTCCCTGGCAAAACCAGCGCGGCCGGTCCGCCCCTTGCCGATCACGTAAACATTTTCCCCTTCCCGCATTTCCCGGACGTTGACCCAGGCCTCCAGGGTGATCTCGTCCCCGTTCTCAAAATCAAAGGGGCTGTTCGGTCCGGGATCGGCAAACGTAAACCGAGCCCCACTGCCGTCGAGTGTCACAGCCGTGTTGTTTTCGGCAAAGTCCGGGTACACCGGCGGCCGTGGCCCCGGGACATCTCGGTGAACTCCACCAACCGAAGTGAGCGGCGTTTGTTCTTCTGCGCCGAACTGCCAATGGGCCACCGGAGATTCGGCGGCGAAGGTGCATGGCATCAGCGGACCGGAAAGTAAAGCAAAACAGGCAAGCGCGAGTCGAAAACAAGACATCGGCCGATCCCATGGTCAGGAGGCGAGTGGGGCGGAGCTACCAAGCTGGTCGGAAAATAAGAGTGAAGGGGCTGGAAACCACCTTCGGAGGGCTTTCCGCATCATACACGGAGTTGGAAGAAGTTCAACCGATTCCATTCCCGAGAGGAACCAAGTTTAAAGGCTTGTCCCCTCTCAAATTGTGTTGGACAATTGCCGATAGAATTCCCGCCCCGCCCATGCTGATGGCGGGCCAATCGCGGAACTCCGGTACCGATGGCCCGAGGCGGGAAATGCTCGCGGCGGGGTGGTGGCTTGAGGGGGAAGCTCGGTATGGCAAGGGAATGACGCGTAATTGCTACACGGAGGCAACGCTCGTGAGACTTGAGCCGAGGGCGTCGCGAAATGTGGCACCTGGGATGACGGTGGATTTGAACGACGGGCCGCCCGGCATCACACAGGACAAGTGCAAATGGGATTGAACAAGGTTGAGCGTCAATTTCTGCTGGGGTGCGGCGCTGTTTTAGCCCTCGTGCTTACTTTGGCGGCATTCCTCGTGAGCTATCCGTTCTATACATCCATTTCCGGCAGGGAGGATATCCTCTTCATTACCGTGCTATCCGAAGAAGGAATGCCGGTCGAAGGCGCTACCTTTCGCTCACCTAACCTAATTCAAGCCACAGTGACGGATGCGGACGGCAACGCGACATTGCGAATCTCACGGTCCATCTTCCAGCAGGACGCATTCATAAAATCTCAGTTGAAGGTTGAAAGTGTCGCTCTGTTGATTGAACATAAGAATTTCCAATCGAGATCATTGCTGCTTCCCGGAATGGACTGGACGCCCATGACCGCGGAACTTCATTGGACCTGCTTAAGCAGTGCCTCCAGTGAGATTGAAGTGAGGCTGGATGCTTTATAGGTTGGTAGTTGGCTCGGTGCCGAAGAAGACGGCAGGGATAAACCCTGCCGCTCGGGGAAAGTTATAACGAGCGGCGGGGTTTATCCCCGCCGTCCTGGGATCTCATCATGATCAACGACGACACCGTGGCGATGTTTTTCACCTGGACAACCTATGGGACATGGCTCCCTGGCGACAAGCGTGGACACGTTTCCAACAAACTCCGGCCCACGGGCGGATTCGAGCAGAAGCAGAACCGTCCGGAGACTCCCTATGCAACCGGAGACGATTACACACAACAAAGGGCGCGGAATCTGCAAACATGGCCGACCGTCTGGTTAAGCGAGCCAGAAGCCATGGTGGTGGCCAAATCGCTGGTGGAACTGAGCGAAAAGAGGGAGTGGATGATTTTGCGTGCCGCGGTGATGTCGAACCATGTGCATGTCGTCCTGACAGAATGTCCGATCGATGGACCCGCGGTGCGGCGGATTCTCAAAGGAGTCACCCAGTCCGATTTGAGCAAGTCGGTCGGTCAATCTCGCCGTTGGTGGACAACCGGGGGGAGCGACCGAATGCGTCGGGGAGAGCGCTCGATTCTTGAAACGATTCGGTATACGGCAGGTCAAGCGGGGATATTGGCAGAGGTGGTTGAGAATCGCGTGATTTTGAAGGACGGCGGGGAATGAAGGATGGGGACGGCGGGGAGTAGGAAAGGGGACGGGGGGGGGTATAAACCCCGCCGCTCGTTATGCCAACCCCGAGCGGCGGGGTTTATCCCCGCCGTTCACCCGCGTTGCCGGCTATCAAACAACAAACTCGCCACCAGCCCGGTCCAGCCGGTTTGGTGGCTGGCTCCGCAGCCTCGGCCGTTGTCTCCGTGGAAGTATTCGTAGTAGAGGATCAGGTCTTGCCAGTCCCGGTTTTCCGCGTAGCGGGGGTCGTTGCCGTGGCAGGCTCGGCGGCCAGTTTCGTCTGGGAGGAAGATCTTTACCAACCGGGCCGAGAGGTTGTCAGCGGCTTGGGTGAGGTTTACCCAGTTGCCGGAGCCGGTGGGGAGCTCCACCTTTAGGTCGTCGCCGTAGTATTGGCCGTAGCGGCGGAGCGATTGGATCAGCAGGAAGTTGACCGGAAACCAAACCGGGCCGCGCCAGTT
>JBBDIM010000208.1:0-10300 GCA_040880405.1 Pirellulaceae bacterium
CAATCACGTCACCTACTCAAACAGAGGTCACTACCAAATTGTCAAAGATCAAGTTCTGTGTTCCTCAGTGATGACTCTCGTCCCCACCTCAGAAGTTCCAAATGTTATCAGAAACCCAACGGTAGTCAACGGCCCCCAAGGGGCCTGCCGGAAATTTTTCGTGTCCGGCACCCACTTCCGCTGGAAACCACGTAAATACCAGCGGTTTTCTCGACTCTGACCTGTTCCGTGGGGGGCTAAAATCGGGCGCACGCGCCTCAAATTTCGTCACCACCCACGGAAATGTGCGGGGGCTGGTGGGTCACTTCGCGGTCAGAAAGTGTTGCCGCGATGGTGCGGAACAACCTATCGACGGATCGACCCGGTGCCCCCTCACCCTGACCGAACCGCTCCCCTGTTGGTAATTCGCCTCTGCCCACCCGATCTTGCGGAGCTGGCTTCGATTTTCCGCGGATTCTCCTCCACCAAGCTGCCGGAACTCGCTAAAATCCGCTCGATAACCGTGGTAAGCTGAACGGGTCGAACGGATGGTTGTTTCGTTTAGATGCCCGTTATATCTGGAGAGGTTTCTCGAATGGCCGCTTTGCCTTTGAATTTCGCGGGGAGCCGTAGAGGGTTCCTCACCGCCGCCGCGGCCGCTTCATTGATTCCCCTCGCCAAGGCCGTTCAGGGACAGGAAAAACCAGTAGGGGAAGCGGACAACTCCATCGGCCCCCGTAAAACCTACCCCATCGTCCTTTCGACCTACTCTCTGTGGCGATTTCAGAACGACGACCTCCGAGATATCGACAAGTGCCTCGACTTGGCGGATGAGTTCGGGTTTGATGGCGTCGAACTGCTGCTTTATCAGATTGAGCAGAATGACCTGCTCAGCCACGCCAAACTCATGTCGTACAAACGTCGGGCCTTGCGGCTCGGCCTGCCGCTGGTGGGGATTTCGACCCACCAAGGATTCATTTCCCCAGATGCCGAAAAGCGGCAGTTCAATATCGACCTGACCATCGCCCAGCTTGAGATCGCCTACAAGCTGGGAATGCCGATCATGCGGGTCAACACCGGCCGGTGGGGCACCTCCGGCAGCTTTGACGAACTGATGGCCAACCGCGGTATCGAGAAACCGCTGGAGGGCTACACCGACGAAGACGCCTACCCCTGGGTGATCGAGGCCCTGGAGAAATGCCTGCCCACGGCGGAGAAGTGCGGCGTGGTGCTGGGTCTGGAAAATCACTGGGGCCTCGGTCTCACGCCGGAGGGGCTGCTGCGGATTGTCAACGCGGTGAACTCTCCGTGGCTGCAAATCGTGGCCGATACCGGCAACTTCCTGGAAGACCCTTACGACCGACTCGCGAAGATCGCCCCCCAAACGATTTTTGTACAAGCGAAAACCTACTACGGCGGAGGCCAGTGGTACTCGCTGGACCTCGACTATCCCCGGATCGGCAAAATCCTTCGCGAGCATGACTATCGGGGTTATATCTCGCTGGAATTCGAAGGGATGGAGGACTATCGCAAGGCGATTCCCAAAAGCCTGGCACTACTGAGGTCCGCCTTTCCTCGGTAGCCTGGAAACTCTTTCATTGAGCCACGCCTTGGGCCAGGTGCCGGTATTCGTTCGGCGTGCAGTTCACTTCGCGTTTGAAGAAATTGACGAAGTTGGCCGGTTCCGAGAAGCCACACAATTCGGATACTTTTGTGATGCTGTGGTCGGAATCGACCAGCATCCGCTTGGCAAAGTCCGCCCTCACGGTGCGGAGTTTCTTGCCGGGGGTCACCCCGTATTCCTGTTGAAAGCGACGGTTCAGCGTGTTCCGCGAGACCTTTAGGCGACGGGCTAAGCCATCGACGTTGATTCCCTGGCACGCCTCTTCCTCGATTAGGCGATTCACTTCCGCTACCAGGGCGTCCTTTACCAACTCAACGCGGAACGACTCCCGCTCGATGAAGTTCAGCGGTAACCGCCGGACCTGTGGCTGCACCTCTTGTGGCGATTCGAGTCGTTGCCTTAAAAGGTCGAAGGCCTGTCGGCCGATCATGACGCCGGAGATGTCGATGGTTGAGATCGTCGGGGAAGAGACTCGCGAGATGGTAAAATCGCCAAACCCCAACACGGCCAGATCGCGCGGGATCTCCTGCCGCAGGTGTTTCCCGACCCGGCAGGCTAGTGCCGCTAAGTAATCGTCGTCGCAATAGACGACCGCTGGCAAAGGGAGTTGTTCCAGGAACCGGATCAGTTCCGTCTCCCGATCGGGATGGAACAGACGCTGGCGTTCTTCACTGGGCAGGCCGGTGCACTCGAACAATTGTGGCGAGAGCCCCTGCTCCGATAGCTGCCGCACAAATTGGGTTACCCAGGTTCGTTTAAAGGGATCGTAAGCGAGGTGGTGGGCCAGGATCGCCACGCTTTGACGTCCCATCAGCTTGATTTTCGTGACCAAGTCGGTGGCGAAGGTCTCCCAATCCAAGGTCACCGACCAAACCCCCTGTTCGATCCAGTTTTGCCCGCAATTGATGACCGGGATGCCACTCTCCAGGAGACGTCGCATCCAGACGGAATCGTGATAGGCCCACACAATCGCCCCATCGATTTGGATATCGCCTAGGTCGATTTCGCGCTGGGCGTCTTCGTACGGAAGCTCCAACAGAGTGGTACACGGGTACTCGGCCGCTCCCATCGCTGCGCCCGAGGTGATCCGAGCCGACTGCTCATGTCCCCGCGGCAGCACGAGAACAATGGTTTTTGTCGGCGTTTTCATTCGATTGATCATCTACCATCGCTGGCGGTATACGGGAGGTCGCTGAATGGAACAAATTGACAGTTGCCAATGTTTAAAATCACAATGCCCTGCGTAAGGAAGTTTCTCAAAATAGAGTTTTGAACCGCAACTCCCTCATGCAATCGTGCGGCGTTCTGAGATCCCCGGGCCGAGCTGGCTGCCACCCCAGGCGGCTGGCTCATTATTTCTCGCTCGGAACATCCGCTTTCTTACCAAAGTCGTGGAGTGGCCGGTCAATGTCAATTAGAAATCGGGACCAATTCGACCTGATCGATCGCACTGGGCCGATAAATCCGATTCTCGCGGCCACTACCCCTCTTTTCTCCAATCCATCAACGTCGATCGTTCGCAACGACCCGACTCTCCGGGGCTAGGCTTACAGCGGGGTGTACCTTCGGTACGCCGAGGCAAGCGAACTGGCCCGTCCTACGCCGGAGACGATTCAATGGATAAATTGATGGTAATCACCTTAGCGGCATGTTCGTTCCTGTTTCCTATTGGTTACGTCTTGATCCAGCACCAGGACCAAGTCGCCCAGCAGCAAAACGGGGGCAAACCGCCAGGCAAGGTGCTGTTCTTCACTTCGTCAGGCTGTGGAGCCTGCGTGCGAATGCAACCGGTGTACGACGACCTGCGGATGGCGGGATACCCCATCAGCAAAGTCGACGTGAACAGCAACCAGCAATTGGCCCAGGAATACCACATCCGCTCGATCCCGACCTTCGTGTACGTGGTTGACGGCCAAGAGAAACGCCGGATTACGGGGATGACGTCGAAGGATCGGCTGAAAGGGATTTCGCGGAGCGGGTGGGGGTTTTGACCGCGATTTTGCATTTCTTAATCGATGACCAATCCCATTTCACTGCATGTCCGCCGCAAGGATTCTCGCGCCGGTTTACCCCGGTCGCCGTGCTGGAAATCCACATAAGCGGCGTTTAACGCAGCGACACTTTCCGACAGTCCTTGAGATGGGGTCCTCTGAGCCCGCCATACACTTAAAAGGTCTTCCAGCGGCGGGGCAGGTTCGCTCATTTCAATTTGGCCCTTTGCGAACAGATAGAAGTCTTCGAGTTGCTGTCGTGTCGTCACGTGGCTTTTGAGACCTCAATTCACGAGCTATGAATAGGTGGAAAGTGGCCCACAAAAGTAGTAGCATAGCTAATTCGCGACCCAGCAAAAACACAAATCAGGGGGAGGGAGTATTTCATGGCTATAAAAGACAAGGCTGTGGAGCTTCGCAAACTTGCTAAAACGCGAAAGGCTGCGCGCTGGCCAGGGTATTTTCAGGTCGAAGAATTTCACGATGGAAAGCACGAGTGTGATTTCGTGTCGCCCTACACGAAAAGTGCCCATAATTACGACGCAGATCTATTTTTAATGCTCCAAGATTGGAGTTCCGAAAAGGAATTGAGTGGTCCAGAGATCCCCGATCAAATCAAACTCGGATACACGCCGAGTTTTCCTACAAACAAGAACTTGATTCGACTGCTCGCTGACGTTTTTGAATTAGAATTAGCGGACACGTATGCCACGAATCTTTTTCCGTTCGTAAAGCCTGCTACGGTGAGTAAGACTCTACCAGCCAAAGATCTTATTAAAGCGGCAATAGAATTTGCTCTTCCGCAAGTCCGAATTGTGAAACCAAAGTCTGTTATTTGCTTTGGGCTTCCAACATTCCAAGCCCTACGGGTCGCAGTGGGGCTGAAAAAATCGGAGTCGGCAGGAGAGGCGATGGAAACGCCATTCTGTTCCGAAGACGCGATGTTCTATTACCAGGCGCATCCTGGAGGACTCGGCATTGCCAACCGCGGTGGATTTATTCAAGTAAAAAAAGACTGGGAAAATCTTCGAAGCCGAGTTGGCGCGATTCGAGGCAGAATCAAATAGTAGGTATATGAAACTTAGTGGTCTCTACCTCAGCTTGATTTTCAGCTAGGGAAATTGTTTTGTGCGTCGCATTGGCACGCGAAAATTAGAGTGTGACGGCAACCCAGTGCTTTGTTCGCCCCCCTACTCCACCGTCACGCTCTTCGCCAAATTTCGTGGTTTGTCGACATCGCAGCCCCGCAAGAGCGCGATGTGGTAGGCAATTAGTTGCAGCGGGATGATGCTTACGATCGGCTGCAGGAACTCTTCCACGGCTGGGATGCGGATCACGTCGTCGGCGATTTTTGCCACTTCATGGTCGTCTTCGCTCGCGATGGCGATCACCGGGCCCCCTCGGGCTTTGATTTCTTGGAGGTTCGACATCACTTTGTCGTACACCACGCCGTGCGGCATGATGAAGACGCTGGGGGTGTTTTCGTCAACGAGGGCGATCGGGCCATGCTTGAGTTCAGCGGCCGGGTAGCCTTCGGCGTGGATGTAGCTGATTTCCTTCAGCTTCAGGGCCCCTTCCAAGGCGGTGGGGAAATTGAAGTAGCGGCCCAGGTACAAAAAGTTGTTGGCGGCGTGGTATTTTTCGGCGATTCGCCGGGCTGCGGCCTCGGTTTGCAGCGCCTGTTCGATCACCGCCGGTAAGCCCTGAATCGCCTTGATGATTCCGAAACCTTGCTCGACGCTCAAGTGATGCAGCCGGCCGAAGTAAAGCCCCAGCATCGCGAGCACCAACAGTTGGGATGTGTAGGCCTTGGTGGAGGCCACGCCGATCTCCGGCCCAGCGTGCAGGTAGATCCCGCCATCCGCTTCCTGGGCGATGGTGCTGCCGACCACGTTGCAGATGGCCAGCGTGGCGTGTCCCTTGCGTTTCATTTCGCGGAGGGCGGCCAGCGTATCGGCGGTCTCGCCACTTTGCGTGATGCCGAACACCAGCGTCTTCCGCGGCATGGGGGGGTTACGGTACCTCAGTTCCGAGGCGTATTCCACTTCCACCGGAATCCGCGCAAACTCCTCGATCAGGTATTCCCCTACCATCGCCGCATGCCAACTGGTGCCGCAGGCGGTGAGCAAAATCCGGTCGACGTCTCGCAGCTGGGCGGGGCTCATATTCAAGCCACCGAACACGGCGGTGGCGTCATCCAGGTTGAGGCGGCCCCGCATTGTGTTCTTGAGCGACTGGGGCTGTTCGAAAATCTCCTTCCGCATGAAGTGTTCGAACCCGCCCAGGTCCATGTCGGTCGTTTCGATCGCCACCTTTTCCACCTGATGCCGGATCTGCCCCTGGTCGCGGTGGCTCACATGTAGCGAGTCCGCCTTGAGCAGGGCGATTTGATGATCGGCCAGATAGACAATTTTGTCCGTATAGCCCGCCAACGGAGAGGCGTCGCTCGCCAGATAATGCGACCCTTCGGCCACACCAATCACCAAAGGACTGCCAAGCCGTGCCGCCAAAATCACATCCGGCCGGGCTTCGAATAAGACTCCGATACCATAGGTCCCCCGCAATAAGGGCAGCACCTGACGAACGGTCTCCAGCAGTTGCCGATCGGTTGGGGCGGTTCCCGGCGGCAGATCAAGCTCGCCGAGTTGCTCCTCCAGCAGGTACGCGATGACCTCGCTGTCGGTCTCGGTATGGAAGGTGTAGCCGCGCTGTTCCAGGTGCGATTTTAGTGTGGCGTAGTTTTCAATCACCCCGTTATGGACGATCGCCACCTGCCCCTCGGGGCCAACGTGCGGGTGGGCGTTGGTTTGGGTTGCGGGGCCGTGGGTGGCCCAGCGGGTGTGCCCGATACCGCAGGTTCCAAAGGGGATCGCCTTCTGGATCTCGGTCGCCAAGTTATCAATCCGGCCCGCCGACTTGCAAATTTGGAGAGGCGATTTCGGTTCGGCGGTCGCGATTCCGGCGCTGTCGTAGCCGCGATACTCCAACCGGCGGAGCCCCTCCAAGAGGAAATGATAGGCCTGCGATGTTCCGACGTAACCAACAATGCCACACATGATTCGACGCTTTCGAGTCGCGGAAAATTTCTGTTCGCGGTCATTCAACCCAAGCCACACGGTAGCAGAATTGGGGGTCTCGCCGAAGACGAATTCAGCGGCAAACCGCGTCTCACGTGGGAGTTATGTTCTGGCCGCCGCCACAAGACCGGTGCCGGGTGCCATGCCCACGCCCTCCAACGTGGGCATGCTTTGGCGGGCAAATTCTCTACCGGCAACATGGATTCAATGAAACCAAACCGGCATCCCTGACCCGACCGACAGGCAGACCTTCCTCTCACTTCGCATGCCCACGTTGGAGGGCGTGGGCATGGCACCCAGCTTTTGTTTAGGGCCTCGAGCGCGTGCTAGCCCAGAAAATGCTCTTGGGCCAGCCGGGGCGTTGCTCGTAAACTTGGGTCTTTCCTGCACCCGTACGTCCCCGCTAAAAGCCATGCCGATGCCCCGTGACAACTCCGCTGTTCGCCTCTCCCTTCGCACGATGATCGTGATTCCGGCCCGATTGCACTCGACCCGGTTGCCGGAAAAGCTGCTTTTGGCCGAGACTGGGAAGCCGCTGATACAGCATACTTATGAAGCTGTTTCCCAGACGGCGGAGATCGGCGAGGTGGTGGTGGCGACCGATCATGCGTCGATTGCCGAGGCGGTTCGCCAGTTTGGGGGCAACGTGGTGATGACCAGTCCCGATTGTGCGAGCGGGACCGACCGGATTGCCGAGGTGGCCCGCAGTCGAGCGGATATCGACCTGTTCATCAATGTGCAGGGAGACGAGCCTGATATCTCGGCCGAGTCGATCCTGCGGCTACATGGGATGCTGACCAGTCGTCCGAGCATCTCTATGGCGACACTCGCCACGCCGATTCGCGATGCGGCCAAACTGAAAGATCCTTCCTGCGTGAAGGTCGTGTGCGACGACCAAGGCCAGGCCCTGTATTTCAGCCGAGCCGCCATTCCCCACGGCCGGGACTGGGATGAGACGCTGCTGGAGGCGGATCCGCCTCATTTTCTTCAGCATCTAGGGATTTATGCCTACCGTCGCGATTTTTTACTGCGGATGGCCGAGACACCACCCAGTCGGCTGGAACAGCTCGAAAAGCTGGAACAATTGCGGGTGTTGAGCCTGGGAGAGGCGATTGCCGTGGGGGTGGTGGACGAGGCGAGTATCGGAATCGACACCCCGGCCGACTATGCCACGTTTGTCAGGAAGATGGCGAGTTGATACGATGGCGATTTCCCGCTAGCATTTTCTCTCGATAACCTGACGACTGTGCAAGGTCCGTCAGCGTTATTTCCGATTAAGACGGCCTTAACGGCAATTGCTGCCGCATTGCGCCGTTTTCCAGGGGAGTTCCCGTCCGGCGTGGGGGCCTTTTCTGGTTTTGGTAGTTCCCGCGCCACTTGGGACAGGACGCGCAAGCGGCTTCGCATCTTTCATGGCCAAACATATTTTCGTGACCGGCGGTGTCGTCAGCTCTTTAGGAAAAGGTTTGACGAGCGCCTCGATTGGCATGCTGCTGGAACAGCGGGGCCTCAAGGTCAAGATGCAGAAGCTCGACCCCTACATCAACGTCGATCCCGGCACGATGAGCCCCTACCAGCATGGCGAGGTGTATGTCCTGGATGACGGCAGCGAAACCGACTTGGACCTGGGCCACTACGAGCGGTTCACCAACAGCCCGCTGACCAGGGACTCGAACTACACGACGGGGCAAATTTACCTCTCGGTCATCAACAAGGAGCGGCGGGGTGAGTTCCTGGGCAAGACGGTCCAGGTCATTCCGCATATTACCGATGAAATTAAGTCGGTGATCCGCAAGCTAGGGGATGACGAGACCGATGTGGTGATCACCGAGATCGGCGGCACGGTCGGTGATATCGAGAGCCAGCCGTTTCTGGAAGCGATTCGCCAGTTCTCGCAGATGGTCGGCAAGGACAACTGCCTCTACATCCACCTGACGCTGATCCCCTACCTAAAGGCCGCCGGCGAGCTCAAAACCAAGCCGACCCAGCACTCGGTTGGTCAATTGCGGGAAATCGGGATCCAGCCCGATATCTTGATCTGCCGGACCGAACGCTCGATCACCCGGGACGACCGCGAGAAGATCGCGCTGTTCTGCAATGTCCCGATCGAGGCGGTGATTGAAGAAAAAGACAAGGACTTTTCGATCTACGAAGTCCCGATCAGCCTGCACGACAACCGCTTGGACGACTTGATCGCCGAGAAGCTGAAATTGCCCTCCTTCCCGGCGATCGACCTGTCGCAGTGGCACGATATTCTTCAGACGCTACGTTACCCGGAGCACGAAATCAGCATCGCGGTGGTCGGCAAGTATGCGGAGCACAAGGACGCGTACAAATCGATCTACGAGGCGATCGACCACGCGGGCATCGCGCACAAATCGCAGATTCGACTAGGCCGCATCCAAAGCGAGGCAATCGAGACGGAAGGGGCCGAACGTCTGTTGGCCGGGTTCGACGGGATTTTGGTGCCCGGCGGATTTGGCGAACGAGGGATCGAAGGGAAGGTCGAGGCGATCCGGTACGCGCGGCAGCGGAAGATTCCGTTCTTCGGCATTTGCCTCGGGATGCAGTGCGCGGCGATTGAATTCGCGCGGAACGTGGTGGGCCTCGCCGGGGCCCACTCGACCGAGTTTTCCCGCGATACCGAGCACCCCGTAATTTGCCTTCTGGACGAGCAGAAAAATATCACCGATATGGGTGGCACCATGCGGCTGGGCGTGCAACCCTGCAAGTTAGAGGGGAACAGTCGGGCCTACCAAGCCTACGGCGAAGAGACCGTCGACGAACGGCACCGCCATCGCTACGAGTTCAACAATGCCTATCGCGAGGCCTTCAACCAAAAGGGAATGAAGTTCTCCGGACTCAAGCCGGACGGTTCGCTGGTCGAGATTTTGGAACTGGAAGACCATCCCTGGTTCCTGGCCGTGCAGTTCCATCCGGAATTCAAGTCGAAGCCGATCAAGTCTCACCCGCTATTCGCGGGTTTCATCGGGGCAGCCATCGCCCGGCGGCGCTCGGAAGCGAAACGTGATGCCAAGGCGGAATCGACGCCGGCGGCCAACTAACCTTTCTTGCTGGGAACTTTACCTGAAGGAGAGATTGCCATGAGCGACCCCAATCAACCGTCGGAAGAACCGGGGAAGATCCACATCGACTCCGACTGGAAAGAACAAGTCCGCGCGGAAAAAGAGAAGCTTGCGCAGCCTTCGGCCCCAGAAGAGCTGCCTACTGAGCCTACCAGCGAACCGCCGCCAGCGGATAACTCTGGCGAGTCCGCTCATGGTTACGAAGATCCCCCGCTGCCGCCCGCTTCGCTGATGACCTTGGTCTCGATGCTGGCGACCGAATCGCTGATGGCCCTGGGGCAGTTTCGCGATCCTGCGACTGGCCAACCGATGCAGCAAAGGCTCAACACGGCCCGGCATCTGATCGATACCCTGGATGTCCTCCAGGAAAAGACCAAGGGGAATCTCCAGGTGGAAGAAGCCAAGATGCTGGAAGATACCACCCATCAACTGCGCATGGTCTACGTCGAGTTGAATAAGCCGTAATGGAGACCACCGTCCGCGAGTGAAAAAGGGGTCAGGACTCTTTTTCACGATACGTTTTCAAGATTGAACACGCCTGAT
>JBBDIM010000209.1:0-10131 GCA_040880405.1 Pirellulaceae bacterium
TGCATTGGCACAAAAAGTAACGCCTCTTGCCATGACGATCTAGCGGACGGCGTTGAGTGCCACTCCATCACTTAGTGGAAACCAGGCACTGGATGAACTTAAGAAAGTTTACCCTGTCAAGAAACAGACCCCGGCCACAAAAATTGGGCCGGGGTGTTCAGGATCCGCACAAAAGTATTGACTGTGAACAGGCATTGGATGCCGTTTGGTGTTATGGACCGCCACCACGTTGGCGGTTGCGACGATTCGGTCGGCCTCCAGCCTCTTCCTCGTAGCCATAGTCGCCGTAGTAGTCTTCCGGAGCGTCCGCCTTGGGTTGTTTTTTCACCTCTGGCTTAGTGAAGTTGAATAGATTGAACTCCTCCGCGTCCTGGAGTTCGTTGCGGACCGATACCTTGCCAGTCGAGGCGTCCATTACCAAGACTTCACCCGGCGTTTTCAGCCGTTCCTTGTTGGCGTCGACGAGCCGACCTGGCAAGTCCTCGCCACCCCGCATGTCGAGCACCATCATGCTCGTGCGGAAGTTGTAACCCTCTTTCTTCTCAAAGGCCAGAGTTCCGGGATTTAGAACCCAGAGATCTCCCTTGTTTTCGATAATGGAACCGCGCGTCAAGCCTTTAAGCTCTTGGGTCACCAAGGCACCGACTTCCTTAGCGGAATCCCACCGCATGCCCAAAACCGTGGCCACCGGGTCACGCAGCATAAGGACGCGGGGGTTGGCCACGCCGGTTTGCATGACACGTCGTCCCGCTTCCACGCGTCCGGCCAGCACACTAGAGCTACCGGGGGTTTGAACCGCCTCGCTGGCGTCGCTGAAATCGGTCGTCCGATAGTAAGTCCGCCAAGGCTGGGCCAATCCGGGATGTTGCTTGTTGATTTCTTCGTCCTTGCGGCGAACCTCCGCCAATCGGGACAGTACATCCTGTTCCAGAGCACGCGCCGTCGGAGCGACCTGGGGATTTTGCGGGTAGTTGGGATCTTCCAGCCAGAGTTGCACCCGATAACGATAGGTGGTGTTCGATCGCACGGTCGTGTCGACAAAGCGGAACAATTTCCGCTCGGCGTCATAGGGCGAGGTGCCACCCGTGTAACCGCCACCCATTTCGCTACCATATCCGGCACCGCCACCATAGCCAGGGTCCGCGCCATATCCGCCACCGGAACCACCGGCCGCGCCGCCCGTACGACGAAGAACCGTGTTGGGAGGTGCCGCAAGACGGCCTCGTCCGGTCATCCCGCTCGGGCCGTAGCCGCCGCTGGAATAGGGGTCTTCGTAGCCCATTTCCGTGTCGTAGCCACCGGGGCCACCCATGCCTCGCATCCCACCGGGACCACGGCCCATGCCTGGAATCCCGGGCAAGCCGCCTGGCAGGCCGGTAGGCCCATTGGCGGGCACAGCATCTTGATTCTCTTCTTCTTCAGGCATCTCCTCTTCAGGTTCGAGTTGGGCCATGCCCCGCCCCATGCCTAGCCGCTGGTCCGGCGGTTCGTATTTCGGTACTTCGGAGTGGAGGCCCCACTTTCCCGCGTCGCGAAGCAACAGGGGGGGGAGCGGAAAGGTCAAAATGGGATCGAGGTACCAAGGTGCGGCCACCTCTTGGGGTTTGAAGGCCCATTTGGTCCGGGCATCGGTAAAGGCCTGTTCGGTGCTAAGTCCGCGCCAATCGGCCCAGGTGCCGTCGGGGCGCATTTCGGAACGCTCTACCTTGAACGAGATGTAGCGCGGATAGTCGCGTCCTTCGTTGTAGTTGGCCCGATCCTTAAATTCCGCGTCGTACAGGTCGAGTTGCTTTTTCAGAGGAATCAATCCCTTAACGACGACAAACGGCTTACCCTCGACCTTAGTATTCTGACCACCCCGCACGCTGCCGAACTTTAGTCGCTGTTCCGGAGTGAGGGTAGGTGGGACTTTTGATTCATCGACGCCACGAGCTCCCATGCCATACTCGTCAAAGCCCATCGCTGGAGCACCACCGGGACCACCCATTTCATCCATGTAATCCGTGCCTCCCTGCCGGTTCCGCATGGTGGGATCCATCATGGCCATGGGGGCGAAGCCAGCGGTGACCTCCAGGTCCTCCAGCGGCAACATTGTCGGATCGGCTCGTTTTTCAATGCTTTCTTTGTGGCGAATACGGAAGCTGAGCGGCATTTCGTACGGCTGGCCCGGCATTGGGGTGCTCGCTCGAACCGCCGAGGCCTGATACGTGGGGGGAGTCCAGCGCGACTCAGCCACCGACTCCCACGTCGATTTCGCGATGTTTTGTTCGGCACCCTTGGCGGCTTCTTCCACACGCTGCGGGGTCGTGTCGATTTTCTCTTGCTGCGTACCGAGGTAGACAAACGCGGCCACTAAGGCGACCGCCACTCCGAAGACGATCTTCTCTACATGAAGAATCAGCTTCGTCTTGATATCGCCCTTTTGAAGATCGAGCTTCTTCATGACTTTACTCCCTCGCGCGGCCACTGGCCACGATACGCCAAATGAATTTTCATTGAATTCAATACAGGGATCAGCACTTCGCCAAGGCCTTACCGCTTACACGAGCAATGGCGATCTGTGGATCGGAACTAGCTACCGCCTTGCAACGGGCCGGGCGGCGGTCTCTGCGAGATCCGCTTCCTGCCCCGCCTCTTCGGATAAATCGTCCTCTTCCGCTCCCAGCAACTCTTTGTTGACCGGGTTGTAGATGTAGATAATGCCGTAAATTTCTACAGGCACTTCGAATATCTTCTCGTCCGCGTCGGTCTTGCCCCGGGCACCAAGGCCACCGCTATACATTCCTCCACCGCCACTCATTTCGTCTTCGTAGCCACCACCACCGGTGTAAGCATCACCCCCACCACCATAACCTCCACCGTAGCCACCTCCCATGCCACGACCGGTGTCCTTGCCGTTGACTCGGACTTGGCGGACCTCCACCATTAGGTTTGCGTTTCCACATTCGACCAACAGCTTGTCGAGCTTTCGCTGATCCATCTGCAATTTCATGCGGACCGGCAGTCGTTTGGCGACCGCGAGGTAATACTGCTCGGACGATGGAGACGCCATGGCGGACTTCAATTCATCGGCAGTCAGTTTCTTGTAATCTTTGTCGACGTACCGGCGATGGGCTGGATCAAGCAGGGACGGATCGACAGCGCCACCTTCCATATCGCTACCCATTTCCATGCCCATCATCTCGGGATCACTCCCCTCCATTGCCATGGAATCCATCCCCATTTCGTCCATGCCGCCCATGCCAGTTGCGCTGGCCGCCTTGCGGACCCGGGCGACCTTGCTGCTTATCGGCATCACCTCGCGACCGAACTCGATCGATTCGATTCGCTTAATTGTCGCCTGATGCGGTTCGGTAATCGCACCGTTGGTGCGGGCGATGATATCCATCAGGTTTTCCAAAACCCACAGGTTTTCCTGGGCATACAAAACCTCTTTGGTGGAGGGGGTATTATTGTCCCGCGCGGCCCAGTCGTAGCTATCGGCCTGAATAACCCCTTGGTTGCTGGGATTCCAAACGACCAGGGGCGGTTTTTCACGCAACGGTCCACGACCACCACCTGCTCCACCCAGCCCGTCAAACTCCATGCCGCCCGCATAAGGCACGGCCTCTTCAAAGCCGCCATACCCTTCGCCGCCCCCATAACCGGCGGCACCGCCACGTCCTCGACCGCCCCCTTGGGGTGCCCACTTAGCGCCAATTCGCTCAGCCAGCTTGGGTAGTTCCTCTTTGATGTAGTCGCGGTATCGTTCTCGCAGGCGAACGGCCAACCGCAACTCCTCGTCCGGCACCGCCTCAATCGGTCGACCACGCAATAGGGCATCGATCTGGTCGGTGAAGTCGGTTTTGTTGACGTTCAATTCCGCAGGCCAAGCCAAGTCCTTTTGCTGGGCTTCCCACTTACGCTGCCAAGCCTGTTGGACATCGTTACGATACAGGCTGACGAAACGATCCATTCCCTCGACATACTGTTGGTTCGGATGGTTCTGCTCGGAACGGATTGCATTGGCGGCCTGTTCCTTGGTTTTGATTTCAGCGATCTCCTTTGCCTTATCAGCGCTGATTTGTCCTGTGGCATAGAACCACCCCCCCAGACCCATCAGAAGCGTTAGACCGGAAAGAATCCAGAAATGGTGCTTTTTCGCGACGGCGAGAAACTGCTTAATTTGGTCCATTGTCCTTAACTTTCATCCCCAAAATCGTTGGTTTCGTCAGCCTCGGCCTCTTCAGCCGCCTTCCGATTCTCGATCCGCTGGCTGATCGGCGTTTCCCGCCAGCAGAACTGCACTGTGAACCTGTACTCCCGTACCTTAAGAGTCGGTTGCGGGGCGTCCGGATCGATCAGCAAACGGCCCCGTTCACCACCTCGGCCGATGCCACCCATACCGCCCGCGGGACCACCTTCGCCCAGAATTCCTTCCAGAGGTGGTTCGTAATCCGGGTTAGGGATCGTTGTGTCACGCGGAACCTGATCAACCGCGATGAACGGATGGGAAATCCCCAACTCCTTCATCGAGACCAATTCGGTCTCACCTTCAGAATTAATTAGCTCCACAAAGCCGCGATCGAGGTTGTCAATGAGGGTATTGCGGACGTACTGCGCACCGAAGTTATCTCGGGTTCGGTTGTGATAATGGTAACCTTCCAGTTGGATGACCCAGCCACTCCCTTCGCCAGGACCGGCCAGTTCCACTTCCGCGTCGGCGTCCCCGGTTAGAGACTCCTCTTCGACGATCGAGTCGACCGAGGCTTCGCTCGACCGGTCTTCTCCCGTGCTTTCTTCGTTCCCATTTTCTTCGCCATCCGTCGGGATCGGGTTGCCCTCCTTATCCAACTGCGGCTCATCGCTCCGCGGTGCTACCAGCCCTTCCGCCTCTTCCTCTTTTCGAATTCGCGCATTTCGGCTCTCAACGGTGAAAGAGTACTTTTGCTTTACCTCTTCGGTGTACCAAATACTCAAATCCGGGAAATACTCGGAGTCAATGCTGGTGATCTGAAGATCGGGTCGCTCGGAAATCGGCTGCCGCGAGACCTGCCCAGGGGCCAACTCAGGGTCGGTCGGTAAGGCAACGGTGATCGCCTTGAGCAGTTCCGGCCAGAGCCGACGGTTCTCTTCGTTTCCGACGACATAATTGCCGATCAGGGCCAATTCATCCAGTTTGGCCTGGCGAGAGCTATCGTCCCCTTTGAATCGCGAGCTCTGCGAGCTGACCGACTCCACCTGTGTAAGAGCGCGACTAAACTCGTTGACCTTCACTTCCTTCCAGGCGTTCCAATGCAAGATAAAGCTCGCGGTGCAGGCAAGCAGCAAGGCCGCCACCGCCCCGACCGCCCAAGGTTTTTTCCGCCGAACCAGCCGTTCGACCAAGATCTCCTGCGGCAACAGGTTGGTGCGGACCGGTGAGCGATGTAGCCCTTGCAGGCAGAGCCCATAGCACGTGCAGAACGAAAGCATGTTCTCGCGGAATGCCGGAGCGGAAGTGACTTCATTTCCCGACAGCTTATTGAACCCGTCAAGCTCGACAACTTCGTAGCCCAGGTTTTTTCCCAGGTAAGGGACCAAGCCGGGCAATTTCATTCCATTACCTACCGGCACGATCTTGGCGACCTTCGCCTTCCGGTCCAAGGTCTGGAAAAAGCCGATCGACCGCTGGATCTCGTTGACCAGGTCGTTAAACACCGGCCGCATCGCTTGGAACACCGCCTTGGCGTTCTCCGATTCCGAGGCGTGTCGCTTCAGGTGTTCCGCCTTCGCGAAAGTCAGCTTCAGTTCTTTTGTCAGTTGTTTTGTAAAGTGATTACCACCAATCGCCAGACTTCGCTGCCAGAGGCGGAACCCGTTGGTAATGACCAGATCGGTGGACTCGGTCCCCATCGAGACCACTACATACGACTCCGGTTGGTTGTCCGGATCGTACTCCTCCTTCCGCGGATCGCTCGGAAGTTGATCGTGTGCGCAAAAGTTGTAAAGTGAGATCGGCGCGAGCTGAACTACGTCCAGGTCAATCGCCACATCGGTGTAAGGTTGCAGAGCCCGGAATATTTGGTCCCGCTTCATGGCGAAGATACCGATCTCCGTCTCCAGCGAAATCCCCTCTTCCTCGTGGGCACCCGGCATCGCTTGGAAGTCCCAGATTACGTCCTCCAGGGGGAACGGAATCTGCTGCTTGGCTTCCCATTTCACGAGGTCCGGCAGGCGTTTCGCCTCAACCGGCGGGGCCTTAAAAAACCGGGCCAAACCGGCCTGACCGGCGACGGAAATGGCGATCTCGTCGTTGCGGATGTCGTTCCGAGACAGGAACTCCCGGAGGGCGTCCCGAATCAACGCTTCGCTTGACACCCCCGGTTGGTTCAAAAGGCTGGGATACTCGACATAGTCGAACGCCTCGGCCACCATCCAGAAGCCATCCTCGTGATTACGACACTTCAGCGCCTTCAACGCGCTTTGGCCAATGTCGATTCCCCAAACGGCTTTACCAGTAGCCATCGCTATTCCTCGTTAATCACTACAGCACGCGAAATCCCACCCTGACAAGCACCTATTGGCTTGGCATAGGCCAACCCTGCGATGCCGAAGAGGATCCGCGGCGAGACGAGCAAAATGTTCCAATTCTTAAGACGAGCACCAAACCGGTTTCGAGGCTTGTGAAGTCCCTCGAAAATCCCGTTCGCGATTACCAATTCTAATGTCCGGCGGAATCGAATGTCAACGAAATTGCGATCCCGACCCGATTTCCTAACTCATTTCCAACTCGACAGATACGGCGGGTTGCCGAAGAGTCGCCCGTTAGGGGTGTTTTGGAGACCCACAGCCCGCACAATCGTAATGCCTCCGACTTTCGTCCTGGGACGCTCTCCTAAAAAACGCGTATTCCGCGGAAAAATCAATCCGCACCACGATACCGGTCAGCCTGTTAATCATTATTCCTCGCGTTTCCACTTTGCCCACGGACGACTCCACTCCGCCACTCTGTTAAAATCGACTTTTTGGTTCACTCGCATCGTCCCTCCCGCTGAAGTGCCCGCACCCATGTATGACGAAGTCGCGATCCTCGTCCCCTGCCACAGTCTCGAAGACTTTCCCACCTACCATGAAGGTGAAGACGCTCAAAGCGTGTTGGCCAATTGGACCGCTATGTGGCACCCCTCGCTGATCGCCTCGTGCGCCAAAATGCCCAAATGGTATCGCGTTGAGGACCCACCTGAGCAGCTAGATCGGCTGTTACTCCTAGTTCCTACCATCAGCCGGTCGGAACTCCCCGCCGGTTTCGCACGTCGGGCCCAGGAGGCAGGAGGGACGGTCTTGCGGGGGATGATCGATCGGGAAGAGATTCTTGCCCAAGCCCTGGAGAGCCTGGGCGCGTTACCGCCCCTCTCGGTGGAATTGGCTCCGGACTTTTTGGCCCTCGGTTATTGCTACCTTCAGGTAGAGCTGCTGACCCGGCAGATGCGTTACTCCAGCAGTCTCGACGAAATCTACTTTAACCAGAAGACGGTGGAGGCGGCTCAGGCGGCCGTCGCAGGCGATCGAGAGACCGCCACGGAGTGTTTGCAGGCCTGTTTCGATGTCCTGATGGAAGAGCGGAATCAATTCTACGCGGTGGATTCTTACTTTCTCGATTTCACCCTGCTGGCCGATACGGTCCTTGGTGAGTGGCTCCACCGAGAGTTGCAGGAAGCCAATCCCACCAATCTTTGGCTCACTGGACAACTGGCGGAGAAATTAGCTACGGAACATCCCGAAACGGCCGCGTTGGTCCGCGAGAAACTGGCCGGTGGCAAGCTTGGGCTGGTGGGTGGTGAGTACAGTGAAACTCCCCTAGCGCTGCTCGACCCCGAGTCGATCCTGCTCGACTTCCACCGAGGACACGCCAGTTACGAAGCCGCCCTGGGGATCGCCCCCAAGGTTTTTGGCCGCCGCCGGTTTGGCCTCTCTCCTTTCTTACCGCAAGTCTTGAAAAGCCTCGGTTTCCAGGGGGCCATCCATGCCAATTTGGACGAAGGCCGCGTCCAAGTACCCAGTCATGGTCGCGTGAAGTGGGAAGGGGGGGATGGTTCAACCATCGACGCTCTCACCAAAACGCCGCTCGATGCCAATAAACCAGAATCGTTCCTCTCGCTGTTCAACAAGCTAGGCGAGGCGATGGACTCCGAGCATGTCGCCACCATCACCTTCGCCCACTGGCCGGGCCATAGCTCCCCCTGGTACGAAGACCTCAAGCGGATCGCGAACTACGCCAACTGCTTAGGCAGTTTTTTGACGGTCGACGCCTACTTCGAGACGACCGATCTCCCCTCGTTTCACGACCAATTCAAGCCGCACGACTACCGTTCTCCCTACTTCAAGCAAAGCATCATCAAGCGACAGGCGGGGCCCGTCTCGACTCATGTCCGCCGCCAGCGGCACAATACGGAAGTTGCCCACATCGGCCGGTTTCGCACGCTTCAACAGCTCCTTACGGGGCAAGTTGAGCTCGCCGAACCACCCGTCGCCACCCTCATCGAACCGGGCTCTCCTTGTGCGGACACGCTGCCCGCCTCCTTGGCCGCTCAAGTCGCCGCCGCGGCCGCCGGACTAGCCGGGGCGATGCCCCGCTCTAGCCAACCTGCCAGCGAGGGCTATTTGCTGCTCAATCCGGCTAGTTTTGGTAGCGTCCAAGGGGTCTGGCTCGACGATCTCGACTATCCACCTCTGGCCGAAAAGCCGGTGCTGGCCCAAGGGGAAGTCAAACCGCGGAAGTTCGCGGTCGTCGAGATCCCTCCCTGCGGCTACGCCTACCTCACCGGCAGCCCCAAGGCGACCACCTCCGGCAAAACGCTGGTCGATGGCAACAAGCTCCGCAACGAGTTCATGGAGGTTCACATCCATCCGGAATCCGGCGCGATCCAGTCGATTTACGACTACAAATCGAGGGGTAATCGCTTCTCGCAGCAGTTGGGCCTGCGGATGCCGGGCCAGGCCGCGGGTGGTACTCGGTATCGCGATCCGGACGAGTCGGCCCAGTACACCAAGATGGTCGCCCAGACGGTGCGGACGCTCGTCGACACCACCGCGTTGGGCGAGATCGAAACCGCCGGGCAATTGATCGATGCCGAAGGGGGTGTCGCGGCCGATTTCACGCAGGTCTACCGGTTGTGGCGAAACAGCCGGGTGCTGGAGATCGAAATCGAACTCCGCCCCCGGACGGAACCCCGCACCTTGCCCTGGAACTCGCACTACGCTTGCCGGTTTGCCTGGCCGGACGAAGCGGCCCTGCTGCATAGCGACCGTCAATGGGTCCGCGAGCGGGCCGTCGCGCGGCGGATCGAAGCGCCCAACTACGTCGAAGTCGAAAGCGGGTCGCTCAAAACCACGGTCCTCACCGGCGGCATTCCGTTCCATCTGCGGAACAACCGGCGGATGCTCGATACCATCCTCATTCCGGCCGGCGAGACCGAGCACCACTTCCGCCTGGGCATCGGGATCGATCTGCCTTATCCACTGCAAGCGGCTCAAACGTTTGCTCATGGAGTGGTCCCTCACTTTGAAAACGCGAGCCCGCCCCAGCCTGGTAATACCAGTTGGCTGTTGCATCTCAGTGCTCGGAATGTCGCCCTGACCCACCTGTCTCCGACCATCGGCGAAGGGGGCAAAGTCACCGGCTTTGAAGCCCGGGTCTTGGAAACCGAGAACCGCCACGCCGAAGCCGCTCTGCGGACCTTCCGGCCCGCTAAGGAGGCCTGGCTGGTCGACTTTCGGGGCAAGAAGATCAGCGAACTCAAGGTCGAAGGGGACAAGATCCAGTTCCAATTAGCTCCAGGGCAGTGGCAGCAGATCCAGGCGGTTTGGTAAGGGCCCTACCGCCACTTCTTGGTCTGCCTTCTTTGAGCTTTCTTGCTCCCTCTGCCAGGCGGGGCAGTTTGAGATCTATTTACCCCTCTTCTGGTTTTTTCTTGGCCGCCCCTCGGCCGGGCGGTTGGCCCATTCGGGGGTCGCACCGGTTGTGGTGTCGGGCCCGTTTTTGGCCCTGTGAACGCTGTATCTTGTGGGCCCCCGATTGGGGAAACGCGCGGCCAAGCGGCCGGGAATTTTAAAAACGCAGCCGAGGCCCTCTTCCCTTAATTAGCTCTCACGGCCAACAAGGGAAAACAC
>JBBDIM010000210.1:0-58761 GCA_040880405.1 Pirellulaceae bacterium
TGACCGGTACACCATCTACGGTGAGGACGACGTCGTTACTTTGCAGCCCCCCTTTCTCGGCACCACTCCCGGCTTGCACCCTCGCGATCTCGCACGAGGGGGCCCCGTTTTGATCGGCAACCACCCCCAGAAACCCGCCACTCCGGAAGTCGAGAATGACCCCGGGAGGCAAATTTGCCGCCAATTTCGCCTGATCCTGATCGGTCAGCGTGAGGCCGTAAAACTCTCCTTTGCGCATCGAGGTAAGCTTCGAGAGGGCGTTCACTCCCTCACCATCGACATCAATGTAATACAGTCTCAGTGAAATCAATTTGGGGAACAGCGGAGTCAGTTTCTCCAGCATCTCGGAATCAACCGCGCAATTTTTGATCGTCATCAATTCCACGCTCGGCATCTCGGCCACTTGCCCCAGCCACTCCGGGGTCACCTTATCGCCGGTAATCAGGACATCCTGGATGTAATCCAACTGCCGCAGATAATAAAGCTGCTCGGCGGTTCCTTCGTAGTTGTCGTCCAGCACAATGTTCGGGCCGCGAATCCCCATTTGCATGAATCCACCCTGCGGACCATACGAGGAAAACTTCACCCCCAGCCCACTCAAAAGCCGCGTCGAGCGCTCTTGCTGGAGCGGTCGCAGTTTCCGCAGGACCTCCGCCGCGTAGGAGGAAACGCGATCCTCCCCCTCCTCGGCGATCCGTTCAATCTGCTCGACCGCCCCCTTTTCTCGCGCAATGTCCTCTCCTAGGGCGAACGATCGGAGCAAATGGATGCAGCGAATCGATTTCTCCAGACTGCCGGATCGGACCGCGGCATCCAAGCGCCCGATCACATCGGTCGAGACCTCTCCCAGTTTCTGCGTGGCGTTCTCCCGGACCAGGAACTTATCGGAATCGAGATCTTTGATCCACTGATCGATCTGGGCTGAGGTCGCCCCGGCCGCGGACTCGTCCGCTTGGGCGCGCACAGCACCTGTTAAAAATAGAGCCAACAAGAGGGCAACAACGTGAGACGATTTCAAAATGAAACTCCCGCGGGGTTTGGGAGGGGCGGCGACAATTTTAATGTGCCTAACTTAACCCAGCAATCTGCGATTTTTCTGAGGCAGTCAGGCCGACAAGCGAGGTTATGCTAGGAGTTCTTAGGTTCATCCGTTATTTTGGCGGGACCAGCGTAATTATTCCAGTGGAAAACCGAGTTGCTACCCCAGCGTGGGAGGCCCAGACGATCCCATGTCGGAGCCCATTTCGGAGCTAAAGTCCCCCGTGTCGCGGCCGATGGAGTATGCCCTCGTCGATTTCGGTCAGGGACGAAAACTGGAACGTTTTGGCGATTTTCTGTTGGATCGACCCAGCCCACCCGCTGATTTTACCCCCATTGGCGATCCCCAGGCCTGGGAAGAGCACCGCGTCATCTACCAGCGGACCGACAGTACCGAGGGGAATTGGGAGTCGCCGGCCGACTTGCCACCCCAGTGGGGCATTCAGGTCGAGGGGATTCACCTCCGGATCAAACCGACGCGGTTTGGACACGTCGGTTTTTTTCCGGAGCATCTGACCCACTGGCCCTGGCTGGCCCGACTTCAGCAGTCGGTCGACCGACCGCTAAAGGTTTTACACCTATTCGCCTACACCGGTTCCACTACGCTCGCCCTCGCCCGAATGGGGGCGGAGATAACCCATGTCGATTCGGCCAAAAATGTCGTGAGCTGGGCCCGGCAAAACGCGACCAACTCCAGCCTGGATCAGGCCCCGATCCGCTGGCTCCACGAAGACGCCCGCAAGTTTATCCGGCGAGAATTAAAGCGTGAGGCCACGTATGATGGAGTGATCCTCGATCCACCCACCTACGGCCATGGTACCAAGGGTGAGGTTTGGCGGATCGAAAAACACTTGCCGCGGATGCTGGCGGATTTACGGAAGCTGGTGGTCCCGAGAAACGCCTTTTGGCTCCTCACCTGCCACTCGCCCGGTTTCGAGGCCCAAAAACTGCGATCTTGCCTGACCGACGACGCTTCCCTGCCCCGCTCCGGAAACCTGGAATCGGGCCCCATGCAACTGACCACCCCCGCCGGACGAGCACTCCCCAGCGGATATTTTGCCCGCTGGACCGATTTGCCCGTTTAACGACTGCCCATTTCAAGATTAGCGGCTCGCATGCTCGAAATTAACAGCCTCCAAAATTCCCGCATCAAGGACGCCGTCAGGCTCCGCAATCGGCGCGAGCGGCGCTCCAGCGGCCGGACCCTGATCGACGGCGTCCGCGAGTTGACCAGGGCGTTGGCCTGCGACTTTCCGGTGACCGAGGTGTTTTTCAGTGAGGCGGTAATCGATCCGGCCGACCTAGCCGCGCTACGTGCCGTCCTCCACAAGCATCCCCAGGTAGAGATGATCCGCGTCAGTGAGCCGGTACTCGAAAAGCTCTCGTTTGGCGATCGCCTGGAGGGGGTTGTCGCGGTGGCCCGTTGCCCTGTGCGGAACTTGGCGGACATTCCCCTGGGCAAGAATCCGCTGATCGTCGTGCTTGAGCGGGTCGAGAAGCCGGGCAACCTGGGTGCGTTGCTCCGCACGCTCGACGCCGTGGGTGGCGATCTGTTGATCTCGGCCGACGGCCAGACCGATCTTTACAACCCGAACGTCATCCGCGCCAGCTCCGGGGCGGTCTTCCGCGTGCCGGTGGTCGAGGCGACCACGGAGGAAACGCTTACCTTCCTCTGCCAAATCGGGGCAACCATTTGCGCCGCTCGGGTCGATGGATCCCGCGTGTACACCGAGCTCGATTACCGTGATCAGCCGATCGCGCTGGTCCTAGGCAACGAGGCGGAAGGCCTGACCGACCGCTGGACCGGCATCGACATCGAAGCGATCCACTTGCCCATGCGAGGCATTGCGGACAGCCTAAACGTCTCTACCACGGCGGCGGTCTTGCTGTACGAGGTTTTGCGGCAGAGGAGCCAGAGTTAAACGGCTTTATCCCCGCCCTCTTTGTGAGCGCGGGAATGAAGTGCCGTAACGTTTTACTATCGAGGGACGCTGCCCGCGTGAAATTCCGTAGGCCTGTCTTTGACGAACTAGTTAGCGCTTTCCAGATCGAAATCAATCGTATTCTGCCCGCCTGCGACAGTAGCCCTCAATTCCGTTTCGCTGGGCGAAGTGTAATTATTGGGAAGTTTGACACGCGGAGTCTCCAACGCGAGATCTTCCTCATAAACCTTAATCGCCACTTTGTACTCACCGGTCGGAATCGTGGTGTTTCCGCGGCCTCGAATGATGGTGTACTTGCCACCCTCCTGAGTGTACGCGAGCGCACTGCCGCCGATTGCCGGATCGATTGGGGTGTACAACACCTCCAAACCACTGACCGGAGTTCCGTCGACGGTCACCGTTCCGCTTACTGAGCCTTCACTACCCCCTTGGCAGCCGGCGAATAAGGCTAGATGAATCGCCAGACAAAAAACCACACAAACGCGTTTAGCAATGATCATGGGAAGCGCAATCCTGAAAAGAAACATGAAGCCATGCCAGCTAAGTGAATGGCGAAAAGGAACGTCAAGGATTCACGCCGTGAAGCCCTGACGTCGCCAATGAGAACAGCATAAGCAGGGCTTACGGCAGTGTGAAAGTCACGCCATCCTGACGCCGTGACAAGGGTTGATAGACACCTTCGTGACTGGTCGTTTCCGGCAGGAACCGAACCGAAGCGTCACACAGCAGAATATTCACACCACCTGGATGGAGACTCGACACTCCTTTGCCACGATTACCATTCGACCCATAGTCGTGATTAATAACGAACTGAGCACGCATCAGCGTACGCGGAAGCCCAAAATTACTACCCGCGTTGTTCCGACCGACCCCAGGCCAGACAGCGGCCTCGAAGGTGAAACTAGAATTCACCTTTGACGGAGCACCGTCCCGTTCGCTAACCATTAAGGTATTGCTTGAGCCATCAATGATGTGATGGAAACCGAGATAGCTGTTCCCGTGAAAGACGCCGTCACCATTAGGGATACCGGTTGTACCTGCGGCACCTACGTTCGCTGCGTCAACGCCAGCGTTGGCAACATAGTTTGATGTTGCAACCGGGAAGTGATTGGTATTGCTCGTGCCAAAATCCACTAAATCGTTCGTGGCCTAAGTTACGTCACTGGGGCAACGGTAGGCCGTTAATGGTGTTTGGAGCAGCGCCTTATCCGCGTCGGTGGAGGATGCGTGGTAGCGATTGACGAGCGGGATTTGACCAGGGTTCAGTTGGTCATAAAGTGCCCCCTGCTCGATGTAAGGCAGGAGCGCTACCGCCCATCCATACATGGGACGTCCATTGGATCCGCGGTTCAGCCACCCGGCCGGAAAGGCGTTGTAGGTGTCGTGGTAGTTGTGCATCGCTACCCCGATTTGCTTCAGGTTATTGGTGCACTGCATTCGGCGAGCCGCTTCACGCGCTTGCTGCACTGCGGGAAGGAGCAGTGCGACCAACACGCCAATGATGGCAATCACCACCAACAACTCAACAAGGGTGAAACCATGGGAGATCCGCTTCATGAGACTGACTTTCTGATGAGGAGAATAAGATAATACACAAGCAACAGGAGATTGAGCCTCAATTCGATCGGCCACGTTCGACCATGATATCTCGAACAATCATCCCTGCTTGCAAATTATACCCCCACAGAAATCACCAGGGAAGAACAAAAAGATAAAAAATTCAACAGCACTGAGTTATGTTTCGATCCTCTTGAGTTTTATTACTCCCTGGCACTGACCGCCCCTAATGGTGCCCACACCCGCCTTAAGGACGAAAAAACCGCCGAGAAAGACGTCCCCCAGCACTTGTCGCCTACTGAATCACGATAGCAGAAGAAGCTTAATTGAAAAAATTTTCCCTTGCCCTTGGCGTGCGAATTTTGCGCTATAGATGGCCCATCCGTGCTGCACGGAAGAGTGGGCGATGATTCACCGAGCTACGATTCATTCGCTGGGGAAGCGATGGGCCGATTTCACCGGGCCTGCAATTTCGCGGCTTGGAGGGTGTTTTCCAGCAGCATCGTAACGGTCAACCGACCAACACCGCCGGGGACCGGGGTAATCGCCGAGGCGACCTCTGAGAGCCCCTGAAAGTCGACATCGCCGACCAATCCCTCGTTGGTCCGATTGATCCCGACATCAATCACCACCACGCCCGGCTTGACCATGTCGGCCGTCAGGAACTTCGCCTGGCCGATTGCGGCCACCACGATATCGGCCTCCCGCGTGAGGTCCGCCAAGTTTTGGGTGCGGCTATGGCAGAGCGTGACTGTGGCGTTGGCGGCCGACTTGCCGCAGGTGGTGCTTTCCTTCTGGACGAGCATCATCGCCAGCGGTTTGCCGACGATCTCACTCCGGCCCAGAATCACGACATGCTTTCCGGCGATCTCAATTCCACTGCGATGCAGAATCTGCACCACCCCATGCGGCGTGCAGGGCAGAAACCGAGGGCGGCCCTGAGAGAGCATCCCGACATTGATCGGGTGGAAACAATCGACATCCTTCAGCGGGTCGATCGCATCAAGGACCGGAGTCGCGTCTAAATGCCCCGGAAGAGGCAACTGAACCAGGATGCCGCTCACTGTGTCGTCCGAATTGAGTTGATCGATCGTCTCCATCATCTCTTCCTGGGTCGTCGATGTCGGCAGGCGGACCAATTGGCTGTCGATCCCGACCTTTCCACAAGCTTTTTCCTTGTTGCGGACATAGACCTGACTGGCGGGGTCCTCACCCACCAGCACCGCCGCAAGTTTCGGCTTTTTACCGGTGGCCTCGACCAACCGCGCCACGCGACCCTGAATTTCAGCCTGAATTTGCTCGGCCAGTGGTTTTCCGTCCAAAATCAAAGCGGCCACGATGCGGTTCCCGTAAATAGACGGCGGCAATTCCCTCGAATAATCAGACCCTTGGGTGTCGCATTCTAGCCGGTGCTACTTGCCAGCGGGACCCCTCCGACCCCGTTATTGTTCCTGCAAGGTCTGCGTCATTGCCTATCCCCATCCGGCGAAACGACTGCTCTTTTCACCTAGGAACGGCCACCTGGCCAACTACAATAGGGGGACACCAATACACTCTCTCAATTGCGCGATTCGATGATCTTCAACGACTACCACCGGACCGTTGTGGGATACCATGGCACCAAGCTATCCACGGCGAGAAAGATCATCAATCGCGAAAAAAGCTTCAATCCGAGCGAAAACAGCGACGATTGGTTGGGACACGGGGTCTACTTTTGGGAATATGCACCCCAGCAGGCACACTGGTGGGCCAAGCGACAAAGTGCAAAATCCAACTGGGATGAGCCGATTGCCATCCTTGGCTCAATGATTCGACTTGGCTTTTGCTTTGACCTCATGGACCCGTATAATGTGGATGAGATCAAGCAATACAGGGAAACGGCAGAGGCTACCGGGCAGAGGGTGGAAGACAATGCTTTCCACCGTAAATATTTGGACTGTGCAGTATTTCAATATGCTTTTGCGGCAATTGAGGCAGAGCAAGATCATAAGGTCGACTCTGCGCGTGCGGTTTACGTTCCGGCCAAGCCTGACCGCGTTTGGGCAAGAAGTTGGATCTCGAAAAACGCCCACATCCAGATATGCGTCAGAAATCAGGCCTGCATTTTAGGGACGTGGTTGCACTACCCTACCCAATTAAGCGGAGATGCGGACGATGACTCGTCGAAAAGTAAAACTACCGAAATCCCAATCGAATGAAATAATCCACAAAGCCGCGACAAAATCCGCGAAGTTGCCGATGGCGGATCGGATTCAGCTCATGGTGAAAGCAAAGTTGATCAGCCAGGAAGAGGCCGATAAGGCCAAAGACAGGCTCTCAGAGCCCGTTCATTGATCTATTCGCCTTCGGTGAACGCAGGCCGGTAAACCCATCGTACTGTCGGCTCGTGGAATAAACTCCGCGAGCCTTTTTGTTTTGCGTCTGTCATGTCGGGTAAGGTCACGGAAGATTTTCGATCGTCAATCGAAGTAGGATCGCGTCACGCCAAGCCACAACGCCGGAAAGCCGCGTTACGGCGATTGTGCGAATTGTGTATATTGGGTACTTTAGTCGCCCTGTTTCGAGGTCCGGTGGTATCATCGGAGCCTACAATGGGGCCGGCACCCCTTCGAAATTCACTCTTGTTGGTAACCAATTTTGCTCCATGGCAAGCGATAGCAAACTCAGCTCCACCGAACACCTTAAGATCAACAGTCAGTACCTGCGGGGCGACATCTCCGAGGAACTGGGAGACGGTACCGATCATTTTGGCAAGGATAGCGTCAATCTGATCAAGCACTTCGGCATGTACCAGCAGGATGATCGCGACGCCCGCGGCAAGAACCGCGCCGAGGGCAAGCCGGGCAAGAGCTTTATTTTCATGGTTCGGACCAAGCTCCCCGCCGGCGACATGACCAGCGCGCAGTTCATGAAGGAACTGGAGCTGTGCGACCGGTTTGGCAACGAAACGCTCCGGATCACCAGTCGCCAAGGCCTGCAATACCATGGCATCCATAAAGACAACGTCTCCCAGTTGCTCCGTGAGATGGAAGAAGTTGGGCTGACCAGCCTAGGTGCCTGCGGCGACGTCAATCGTAACGTCATGTGCTGCCCTGCCCCGTTCAAAAACAACGGTTTGCACGATCAAATCCAGGCTCTCTCAAGGGAACTAGCGGAGCACTTCGCTCCCCGCACCCCCGCGTACCGCGAGGTCTTCCTGAAAGACCCGGAGACCGGCGAGCAGGAGAAAATCGCCACCGGCGAGCCGGTCGAACCGCTGTACGGCCAGCAGTACCTCCCCCGCAAATTCAAAATGGGCATCGCCCTGCCGGAAGATAACTGCATCGACGTCTACACCCAAGATCTCGGCTTTATCGCCATCCACGAGAATGGCAAGGTCATGGGATACAACATCTTGGTTGGCGGCGGCCAAGGCCGAACCCCCAGCGCCGAAAAAACCTTCCCCGCCCTGGGTCAAATGATGACCTACGTCACGCCCGACCAGGCCCTCGCCGTGGCGGAGGCGATCGTCAAAGTGCAACGCGACTTCGGCAACCGGGAAGATCGCAAACTGGCCCGGATGAAGTACCTGATCCACGAGTGGGGCCTCCCGAAGTTCAAGGCTAAGGTCGAGGAGTACTTCGGCAGTTCGCTACCGGAGCCCCATCCGACCGATGTCCACGACTTCGACGACCACAAAGGTTGGAGCGAGCAAGGAGACGGCAACTGGTTCTACGGCCTAAACATCGAAAACGGCCGAATCCTGGATGCTGGCGACTTCCGCCTCAAAACCGCCATCCGCGAGATCTGTACCACCTTCAACCCCGGGGTGCATTTGACCTCACACCAAGATGTCATATTCTCCGGCATCGCGCCGGATCAAAAATCGGCCTTTGAGGCGATTCTGGCCAAGCATAACGTCAAACGCTCCGAAGACATCTCGCTGGTTCGTAACTGGTCGATGGCCTGCGTCGCCTGGCCTACCTGCGGCCTCTCGATCACCGAAAGCGAGCGCGCGCTACCCGGCATCATGGATCAGCTCGAACCGATCTTGGAAGACCTCGGCTTGGCCGACGAGAAGTTCACCGTCCGCATGACCGGCTGCCCTAACGGCTGTGCTCGACCCTACAACTGCGATATCGGCCTGGTCGGCCGAGCCAAGGACAAATACACCCTGTTTCTCGGCGGCCGACTCCTGGGGAATCGCCTGAACTTTATCTACAAGGACATGGTTCTCGCGGAGGATGTCGCCCCCGAACTGGCGAAGGTGTTTACCCTGTTTAAACAACAGCGCGAACCGGGCGAATCGTTGGGCGATTTCTGCCACCGCCTGGGGGCAGAGCAACTGCTGGCCGCAGCCGATGTAGCGGCACCATCGACCTAATGGGGCCCCTCTTCACAGGGCGGCATTAGTGGCTGGGTGCCATGCCCACGCCCGGAAAGCGTGGGCATGAGAAGTGCGAGAGAATTCTGCCCCTTCCGGGAAATCGGGACGCCGGTTCGGGTTCCCCTAGACGGCGTTGCCAGTAGGGGACTTTCACGCCAAAGATCGGAGGGCTCGCGCCCTTCCGCTTTTATTTTGCAATTTTCATTTGTCATTTTTCAATTGCAAATTCAAGAATAGCGGAGCAGCGCGAGCTGCGCGGTGACGTGCGAGATGATCCTGTCTTTTGAGAGGAAGTGGAACACCAACCCGCCCCAACATGCCCACGCTTTCCGGGCGTGGGTATGGCACCCGATGGTCTATCCGGTGAGTGGAACCCGTAGCTCTAACTAGACGGGCAGCCCGGCATTCCCGCCGGGGGGGTCGCGAATTTCTCGAACTCCAATATCCTGAGCTCCGTAACGAACAGCTAGGGAAGTTTCATTCCTTTCAGGATAGAATTGGCGTGATGAGAGAGACAATAAACACTGTCGTAGCAACCGTTTGCATGATTGCCGTTGTGACTTTCACCCTACTGGTGATGGCGACGTTGGCTATCATTGGAGTTATGGCGGGGCTGATTTCCCTCGGAATGGCCGCAATCCCCTTCAGTCGACCCGTGGGTCCTGGGGCCCAACGGCATTTTCAAGGCCCTAACCACTCCGAAAGCAACTCCACCTCCCCTAGCCGCGAAGGGGAAGTGATTGAGGGTCGGGTGGTTTCCCGCCACTAAACCCGCTTCAAGGTAGGTGATCGCGCATCCCAGCCAAATTCTTGCGACGCAAGGTGAACATTCGCAGGCTCACCTGCGTCTTAATCCGTAGAGACTTGGTGAGGGGTACGGCCCGGGCGGCCGCACTTACCCCCATTTTGGAACCAAGCGTCTAGGGAGCAGGATGCACTGGTCTTCCGAATGCAAACCCTTTCATAGAGCGGACAATTTGGTGAACGCACAGCCTGTGGAAATTTTGCCGCGGCAAATGGCGCGTGTCGCGGAACAAGCGGGGCCTTGGATTGATGTGGTGCTGACCCCCAGCGGGCGGACCTTTATCAATGGTCATTCGGTCACACTCGCCTCGCGGCTTGATGGGCTACGCACCAACGTAGACGCCTTCCGCGGAGTCCGCGTCCTGGCCGGTTCCAACTGCCGGTTCGACCATTTGGCGGAAATCTATCGCGTTTGCAAACAGTATGGCGTCGCGCGGATCGAATTGGTCGCGTAGCGTTGTCTCTGGGTGTGCTATGTCTTCGTGGCATATGATTGACCCTTGCGGAAGTTCGGTCCTAGAATGGTGGGATCATTCACTTCCGCGAGGGAATCCCCTACCGTGACCTGGAATCTGCTCAACGACCCACTCCGCCTGATGATCGCGTTTTGCCCCTTGGGAGCCTATCTGGCCGTCTTGGGTTGGATCAACCTGACCGGTCGCCCTTGGGTGGCTGGAGGCGGAAGAGATTTCCTGGCCCTCTGGCTCGGATTGTCCGGCTTGGTGCTGGTCGGGCCGATCTCCCTGTTCATGCCGACTTGGGCCGTGGCCGAGTATGGTGGCTATACGTGGCTTTTGATGATCGCCCTCTACCTGTTGATGGTGCTCTTCGTGCTGCTCATGCGCGGCCCACGTCTGGTGATCTACAACACTACGATTCTTCGCTTGGTCCCTGCCCTGCAAGCAGTGGCTGAAAAGCTCGATCCGGAGGCCCGCTGGACCGATGAAACCCTGTACTTTCCCAATAAACGCATCCATCTGATGCTTGACGAAAACTACGGTACGCGGAATGTGCAGCTCAAATCGGTGGGCATGAACCAGGATTATGGTTCGTGGTACGAATTGGAAGTCGCCCTGGCCCAGTCGCTTACGGCCCACCCCAGATCGTGGAACCCCTACGGCATCTTTCTGGTCGCCCTGGGGGGCTTTTTGCTGGGGATGGTCGCGATCCGCTCGGTGACCCAGGGGGGCGTTCAGGAGGCCTTTATCCGCGATATCTTGATGCTCTAAAGGGGCAGGACTGCCACATCATTCCGTGACCGGCGTCTCTTCAATCGGCCCCTTGGGAAATTCACACAACGGCACGCTCGCGGTCGGTTCGGCCAAAACCTCCGCCAAGGTCGTTCCACCAAATGCCTGCTCCACGCTGGCCAGCGCGTCGTCCAATCGCCGATGCAGCGGACACAGATTCATCCCATGCCCCTTCAAACCGAGCGGGCAACTGCGAATCCGCGTAATCGGATCGACCGCGTTCACCACCTCCAGAATCGTCAATTCGTCCGGCTTGCGAACCAGCGAGATCCCACCCCCAACCCCGCGCTGCGAGCGAACAATCCCCGAACGAGCCAACCCCTGCAGCACTTTCGAGAGATACGCGAGCGGGACCTTCGTGGTCGCCGCGATCTCCTCGGTCGTACAGCTCTGGGGAGACTGGAAGGCCAAATGACAGACCGCCCTTAACGCGTATTCCACCGTTTGAGAAAACATACACTCCCCACATCCCGGTAACCAATAAACCACACGCCGCTGCTCAAAACCCGATTTTAACCGATTTGGGAACCCCGTGCCGCGTGGGGGAACCGCCGAAGGCACAATTGTGTCCTCCGGGGCATCCGTGGGGCATTCCTGGTCGGTTTGGCTCCATATCGCAACGCGTCCCCTTTGTGATACAATTTTTCGACCGGATTTCCCGCTTCGTACGCGCCCATAGCTCAGCCGGATAGAGCAGCGGTCTTCTAAACCGCAGGTCGTAGGTTCGAGTCCTACTGGGCGTGCTTTTTAAATTGCCGTGGGAGTCGCGGCCACGGACCTGGCTCCTGGGGCGTTTTTCAGTTGGGATTCAATGAATTCTCCTTTGGTAGACCAATTCGCACGGCGTTTGATCGACTGGTTTGCCGGTTTTGACTCGTGTGTCGTTGCGTTTTCCGGCGGAGTGGATAGCTCGGTGGTGGCCAAGGCGGCCCACATTGCACTGGGCGAACGGGCCACCGCCGTCACGGCTTCGAGTGCCAGTGTTTCGGCCAATGACCTAGAGATCGCCGGTCAGGTTGCCGGCTTCATTGGCATTCGCCACGAGGTGGTGACAACCGCCGAGATCAACCGGCCTGGCTATGTCGCCAACGCCCCGGATCGCTGCTTTCACTGCAAGAGCGAGCTTTACACCCACCTGACGTACTTCCAAACGAGGGACGATGTCGAGGTCGTGGTCAACGGCGCGAATCTCGATGACCTCGGAGATCACCGCCCCGGGATGCAAGCGGCGCGCGACTTTAAAGTCCGCTCGCCACTGATCGAGTGCGAGATCGACAAGTCGATGGTCCGCGAACTGGCCAACTTGTGGAATCTTTCCGTCTGGGATCGCCCCGCCTCTCCCTGCCTGGCCAGCCGCATCGCCTACGGCGTTGAAGTGACCCCCGAGCGATTGAAGATGGTCGAGCAGGCGGAATCGCTCCTGCGGCAGCTCGGCTTGCCCGACTTCCGGGTCCGGTATCACGAGGGCGACTTGGCCCGAGTGGAAGTTCCGCTGAGTGAGATCCAGCGTCTGGCAGGGCCGGAGCTCTCGCGGCGGCTCGTTGCGGATTTGACCGACATCGGGTTCAAGTACGTGACGCTCGACTTGGGTGGTCTCCGCTCCGGCAGCTTGAATCAGTTGATCCAACTCGGGTAACGGGGCAGGACACCGCCAATCGCGAGTTGGCGATCGGCCGATTCGGTCATTGTCAATCGAGTTGCCCGTGGAGAATCAACCCGCCCAAACATGCCCACGTTGGAGGGCGTGGGCATGGCACCCGATGCCTCTTTAGGATTTAAAGGGAATCGTGTCCACCAACGCGAAATGGGGCCGAAGCCCCATTTCCATCGTTTCAATTTTGAAGATCGATCTTCAGCCGCTATTGAGCGGCGATCTGATTCATCCGCTTCGCGATTTCGGTCAGTCGCTCGCGGCCACCACCAGCGATTTCGGCCGTGGCCCAACCTTGGTAATCGATCTTGCGGAGCTCGGCCATGACCTTCGCCCAGTCGACATCCCCTTCCAGCAACTCGGCACCAAACTCCTTGCCTTTGCCGTAGTCCTTGATGTCGAGTTTTTTGATCCGTTTGCCGAGAATCGGAATCCACTCGTGCGGCGGCGAGTACCGGACCGTGTTGCCGACATCGAAGTAGGAACCGACCATTTCCGACTCGCATTCGTCGATATACTTGGCAAGTTCTTTCGGATCGGTCAGGAAATCATTCCAGACGTTCTCGATCAGGATCTCGATTCCTTCCGCCTTGGCGACCGGTGTCGCTTTTTTGATCTGCTCGATCGAACGCTGCCAACACTGCTCGTACGTGGCGTCGCCATTGACCCGACCGGGGACCAGCAGAACACTAGTTCCGCCGTACGCCTTAGCGTCGCGGATGGCGGTGATCAAACCCTCTAATCCTTCGGCCCGAACCTTCTCATTCGGATCGGAAAGCCGAATCCGCCAATGAATCGAATCGACGACACCATGGACCGGCAATCCACTTTCTTTAACCGCCTTTTGGACTTCCTCGGCAGACGGACCGCCTGGGGAGTTGAGTTCAACCCCATCAAAGCCCAGTTCCTTTAACGCGGTAAACTTCTCGGTCAACGTGCCGGGGACATCCACCATGCCGATTTTCACGGCATTTTTGAGCCGTTTCGTCTCGGCGGGAGAGGAGGTCGCCTCGGCGGCGAAAGCAATATGGGGCAATGTAACCAAGGCGCCCGCAGCGGAGCAGCCTTGGATAAAGTCGCGGCGATTCAAGGACATGGGTCGGTTTTCCTTACGCGTTGAAATTAGCGAATCGATGGTGGGTACGCATGGGGGGAGGTCGTTTCCGGTGCGCTGAAGGCATGCTCCCGCGATGGAAACACTCGTGAACGGGAGTTTCCACCCAACTCTAGGTTACCACAGCAAAGCGTTACGGAAAGCGAAAAGCGGGAACTGATTAATAACCTTAACCGGCCGCGGAGCAAATCGTCTCTAAAACGATGCCCCTTCACGGGACACTGGGTCCATGACTTTGGTGTTGCGCTCGACAGCCAACGCGACGGTCCGCTGCTCCACACCATCTTTGGTGCGGGCGACAATCGGAAAAATTTGCCGCTTGTCCGGGAAGTCCATCTTCACGATGAACGTCCCATCCTCGCGAACCTTCACGGGTTCGCCCGAGAGCGTGACGTACGACCCCGCCTTGGTGGCCCCGTAGACGATCATCTCAACTTCGATTTCGAGATCGAAGTCGCTTCCCTTTGAGGAACCGAATTGGTCGGCAACCATGCCCAAGCGAGCCGCGACCGGAACGCCAACCGGGCGGCGGAACCGCTCCTCTAGCATTTCACGGATTTCCTGGTTGGCGTGATCCTCGTTGCTGCCGCTGCTTAAGGCGTAAATCTTTTCGACATTCTCCGCGACATCGTCCCAGTTACCGTCGACTTCCTCACACGCCCCAGGCCGGGGCGTGGTGACGACATTGCTGCGGACCAATGTGTGAAAACGCCCGTTGGAGGCCAAATAGCCGAGGTGACAACGATAGCTCTTGGGTGGGTCGGGGACGTCGATGTACCAGTTTTTCACGCCGCCATGGATCTCGATCTGCCGGACCACGCGTTCGGCCGCGTTATTGGAACTATCGCCATCGAGTTCCATGACGCGCAGCATCGGTTTGGCGGTGTGCCAAAACTCAGCCAACGAAGCCTTAGCTCGATCGACCGCCTTGCGGGAAATTTCCCAGTAGGCATGGATCCAATAGGAATCCCGAACCAAAAGCATGATCCGATCCTGTCCTTCGGCCACACCGTTGGACTCGGCCGCCATGTCCTTCAGCATTTCACGCTGCTGCTGGATCGAGCGAATGTTCTCAACAACCTTGGGGTTGGTCGGCTTGGGGGCGGATGCCTTGCCATTACGAGCCTTGGTGCCATTGGTCCGCGACTTCGCGACCGCCCCATTGCCATTAGCAGAGCCGTTTTTGGAAGAGCCCTTCATGACCGCCCCACTGCGCGAGGTCTTGGCGGATGCGGAACGTGCCCCGGACTGTCCATTGCGACTGGCGGATACCCCCTTGGCGGAGGCACTCTTGCCGGAACTGCTTTTCGCGGAGCTGCTTTTCGCGGAGGTGGCCTTGGAGGAGGCAACAGGGGTGCGAGATTTCACTTTCGCTGGAGAGGGCTTGGATGCCTTGAGAAGCGCCTTGACCAAGTCCTCCTTCTTCATGGCATGCCAACCGGAGACCCCCCGGCGCTTCGCCATTTGAGCCAAATCCTTCGCGGTGTACGACTTTAACGAGGCAGCAGTAATCAAGGCTCGACTCCTCACAGTCAACGAGTGGGGGAATGGTACGTTCCGCCAGGCCGCAAATGGCCTGGTATCGTTTGGCTGGTTGAATCTTCCCTGATTAGCTCCGCTAAACGTTGCTCCGCCCGAATCCATGGATGCAAAACAAGGCTGTGTGACACGCCGATCGATGAATCCCTCGCCCTTGGATTTGAGCCCTAGGAATACCGCCCATCCGGGGCGAGCCCAGGGGCCAATCCGCAAGGTGATTCGAGTCTCCAGTCTACCCGCGCCGAGGGCGTATTGCAATTAGCAACCCCCTCGTTCTGCTCATTACGGTGGAAATGTTTCACTCGGCCAAATAATGACCACCTCCCCTCAATGCCGTATTCTCTTCCCTACTCATACAAAAACACCTCGACAATGGTGTGCGGATCACCACAAACCTCCCTTCCCCCGACATCGATTTTGCCTCGCCAGAACGATCCTTGTGAAAATTCTCACAAATCCTCGACTTCGCGGAACTTGCCTAATTGACCATCCCAGGCTCATCAACTAGATTAACCCTCTTGGTGTCAGAACCCCCGACCTGCTGACCCGGCACCACAACACAAACCCCTACTAAATCTGGGGTTACGATTGAACCCTCCCCGCATGGACTACTCCCCGATTGCCCTGGCTTACACCTGGGTGGGAAGAATCTTTGCGATTTGCGGCGAAATGATCTTACCCTGCCTGGGCGGGCTCTGGCTCGACCAAAAACTAGGTACGCGGTTTTTGTCGATCGTCGGATTGATGCTGGGCTTAGCCCTCGGAACGATCCACCTAATCGCGATCGTTTCCGCCGAAAACTCCGTCAATAAACAGTCGAGCGACACCGCTCACCGCGAGCGGCTGCCCCCTGCCAGTGATGACTCGACAGACGACCCAGGAAAGTGAAACGGCAAACAGGCCGTTTCATACTCCCCCGAAAATCAAGCCAAACGATGAACGCGACCCCCATCGCGCAACCTGATCCCGAACCCCACAAGCTGACGCTTGGCGATTTTTTGCCATGTCTTTGGCTGACGCTTTTGGCTGCTGCCTTCCTGCCATTGCCGGCAGCCTACGGATGGATCAATTCGGGGATGACTGGCGTCCAGGCCGCTGTCCTCGCGGCCGGTATCTGCCTGTTCAGTGCCTTTGCGGCTCTCCTCCTGGCGATCGTCGCGCAAGGCACCCCTATGATGCTGCACGCCACCCTCGCGGGCATCTTCCTGCGAACCGGATTTCCATTAATTTGCGGCTTGCTCCTGCATTGGAAGGGTGGCCCGCTTGTCGAGGCGGGAATGTTTGGCATGATATTGGCTTGCTATCTGGTCATGCTGGCCGGCGAAACGATTCTGGCCGTCCTCATCATCAGTAAGTCCCCAACGTATAAGAGAGCGATCTAAGCATGGCCAACGAGCAAATCCTTCATGTCAAGGATAGCTACTACTTCGAGGTACCGAAGTGGCTGTGGCGTGCCGACTATAGTTCGCATAGCGAATTCCCTGATGTGTGGGTTCGGCTCGATCCCGACTTCCAGCAGTGGGAAGCTAAGGAATTTCATCGTGGTATGAAATTCGACCAGAAAATCCAAAACATGCCCTCGGAAGAGGAGTTTCTGGACAGCTTCTCCGCGTGGCAGCACGCCCCCGAGAATCATGGTCGCCCAGTAAAACGGTACGTCAGCTTCCTCCAGGATGAAAAGACGCCTGACGGGAAAGATGCCCACCCTTGGGTCGATTCCACCGCCTCGTCGCTGGTCCTATCAAGGATCAATACCACAGAGTATTCCCCCTTGACCAATGGGGAATGGTCGGCGGACAAGATTGCCGGTTACAACAATGCGCTCAGTGGGAAGATTTTGATCCCGCAACCCCTGGGAACCTTGCGGAACCTGTACCAGAAGGAATCCGGCTTCGCGATTTCGCGATTCATGGTGATCGAGATGTTTGTGGCCGTCATCATGTTGGCGGTTTTCATCCTTTACGCCAGGAAAGTCAAAGGCGGGCAGCCAACACGCGGTCGGTTTTGGAACCTGATCGATGTGTTCGTGCTATTTATCCGCGATCAGGTCGTCCGCCCTAGCATCGGCCATGGCTCGGACAAATTCCTGCCCTTCCTGTTGACGATCTTCTTCTTCGTCCTGGGTTGCAACCTGTTTGGGATGCTTCCTTGGATGGGGTCTCCCACCGGCTCGATCGCGGTGACGATTACCCTCGCGATTGCGACTTTGGGTATCGGTTTGATCTATGGAGCATTGAAGTTCGGCCCCATCGGTGTTTGGTTGAATTTGATCCCCGGCATGGACGTGCCGCCGACGGTTGCGATCATCGTCAAGCCGATGTTGTTTGTCATTGAGATCATGGGACTTTTCATCAAGCATACTGTGCTTGGCGTTCGTCTTCTGTTTAACATGCTGGTAGGGCACATTGTGCTCTTGGCGATCATGGAATTAGGGGTTCACGCCCAGGGTGGCATCTGGTTTGTAGCTGCGCCAATCGCCCTGGTCGGCAGTATCCTGATCTCCATGTTAGAGTTGTTCGTTGCCTTCCTCCAGGCCTACATCTTCGTGTTGCTCGCCTCGCTGTTTGTCGGAGCTTCAACACACCACCATTAAACTTAAATGTTGTCGGCCTGATAGGGTGACTCCCCTTCACGTCGCATCGCTATTTTGTTCGTTTCGTGCTCACAATTTGCACTTCCGTATCGGTTGAGGAGAAGTATTCCGTGTTCAAGTTTGCGAAACTCAGTCTATTGAGCGTTGCCTCGCTCCTGTTGCTCGCCGCTCCCGTGTTGGCCCAAGATGGCCCTGGTGCCGGTGTACCATGGACGCTGATCAACCTGACCAACTACTTCGGTATTGGCTTGGTCGTAATTGGTGCGGCCTATGGCATCTCCAAGTTGGCGTCGAGCGCGTTGGAGAGCATGGCTCGTCAACCGGAAGTTGCTGGAAACATCCAGACAGCCATGATTATCGCGGCGGCTCTGATCGAAGGTTTTACCTTCTTCGCGCTGCTGATTTGCTGGATCGGCTAGTTCGGAGCCGGACCCAGTTCCGCCCGCGCGATTGAACTCCGACTGGTGGTCCTTCAATCGTTAAGATCCAGTCGTGGTAGTTTTCCCCGAGGTTCCTTTCCATGCATGTCCGTGGTCTGATGAAAAGTCGCAGGTTGTGGCTCTGCGTGATGGTATTGTCGTTGCTCATGACATCGGTTGGCCAATCGGCCGAAGATGGTCATGGGGATCCTAATAATCTCGCGCACAACGATGCCACCGCGGAGATCGACGCGCCGCTAGAACTTAACGTCGATCTGGCGACCTTCACGCTGGCGGTCTTCCTGGGACTCGTTGGTGTTTTGGGCGCCTTCGCCTGGAAGCCAATCATGCATGGGTTGGCCGAGCGGGAAAAGTCGATGGATGGCAAGCTGGCCGAAGCGCAGCGCATGTTCGATGAAGCCGAAACCAAGCTGAACGAGTACAACCGCCGGTTGAACGAGTCGCAGCAGGAAGTTCGGCAACTTCGGGAACAGGCAATGCTGGCCGCGGACGAGAAAGGCAAGCAGATGATCGCCGAGGCCCAGGCATCCGCCAAGGCCGAACGGGATCGTTCGCTGCGAGAGATCGAGGCCGCCAAGGTTGCCGCGATCAACGAGTTGTCGTCGACTTCGGTTAACCTCGCGATCGACTTGGCAAGCAAGATTACCCGGAAGGAACTCCGGCCGGATGATCATGCCGCGTTGATTCGGGACGCGATTGAGCAAATCCCGAGCAAGAACTAGGCTGCAAGGACTACACGGCAAAAGCTAAGCTGGAGCCCGCGCCTCGCACCCTTTGTGTTCCTCGACTTTCGACCTGTTTTTGCTGGACTGGACAAAAAGAGCCTTATGGTTGCCGACGCCACGCAAACTCCCGTATTCGACCTCAATCGACAAAAGATTGGCGCAACTTACGCCAAGGCCTTGTTGGAAGCGAGCGAATCCGCCGGAGCGGTCGACGAGGTGCTCGCGGAACTGGGTTCCCTAGTCCACGACCTGATCGCTAAACACCCCGGTTTGCGGGAAGCGTTCGCTTCTCGATTGGTGTCGCACGACGAACGAGCGGCGTTGCTCGACAAGGCTTTCGCGGGGAAGATGCACCCGACGCTGCTCAACTTCCTGAAGGTCATTTCGAGGCGGGATCGGCAAGACTGTTTGTTCGAAATCGAAGCGGCGGCGGTTCGCCTGCGAAACGAGCAATTGGGATTGGTCGCGGTTCTCGCCAAATCGGCGGAGCCCTTGGCGGCTGATTCGATTGCGCGGATCACTGAGCGGTTGGAAGCCCAAATGGGTCAAAAGATCGTCCTGTCGACGAAGGTCGACCCCGAACTGATCGGCGGGTTGGTGCTTCAAATCAACGACACCGTGATCGACGGAAGCATCGCGAATCGGTTGCGTCAGCTCAAGCGAGAGACGATGGACACCGCCGCGAGGCAAGCTCGGGAAGCGATGTCGCGATTTACGAGTTCATAACGAGACACGAAATAGACGCCGCATAACGGTGAAGGTTCCATGAAGTTTAACGCGGACGAAATTGCTTCGGTACTCCAAAAGGAAATCGCGAATTTCGACACCCAAGTCGATGTCCGCGAGGTCGGCCACGTGCTGGAAGTGGGTGACGGGATCGCTCGGGTCTATGGCCTTTCGGGGATCATGGCGGGTGAGATGGTCGAGTTCCCCAACGGCGTGATCGGGCTGGCCTTTAACCTGGAAGAAAACAGCGTCGGGGTGATCATCCTGGGGGACTACCTCAAGCTGAAAGAGGGTGACGAAGTCCGCGCGATGGGGACCCTGCTTTCGGTTCCGGTCGGCGAAGCGGTTTTGGGCCGTGTGGTCGATCCGCTAGGCAATCCATTGGATGGCCTCGGCCCGATCGACACGACCGAGACCCGTCCGGTTGAGTTTCTCGCCCCCGGCGTCTCCGAGCGTCAACCGGTGCATGAGCCGATGCAAACTGGGATCAAGGCGGTCGACGCCATGACCCCAATCGGACGCGGCCAACGCGAGCTCATCATTGGCGACCGCAAGACCGGCAAGACGGCTGTCGCGATCGACGCCATTTTGAATCAAAAAGATACCGGCGTGAAATGCTTTTACGTCGCGGTGGGTCAGAAAGACTCGTCGGTCGCCGGTGTGGTTGAAATCCTCCGCAAATACGGGGCGATGGATTACACCACGGTGATTGTGTCCGGAGCGAGTACCCCTGCTCCGCTGCAATATGTCGCTCCCTACTCCGGCACCGCGATGGCGGAGTATTTCATGTTCAACGGCCAACACGCCTTGATCGTGTACGACGATCTTTCCAAGCAGGCCACCGCGTACCGCGAATTGTCGCTGTTGATGCGGCGTCCACCGGGACGCGAAGCCTACCCTGGCGACGTGTTTTATTGCCACAGCCGCCTGTTGGAGCGTTCGGCCAAGGTTAGTGACGCCCTGGGTGGCGGCTCGCTCACCTCGCTGCCGATCATCGAGACCCTGGAAGGTGAGGTTTCCGCCTACATTCCGACCAACGTGATTTCGATTACCGACGGGCAGATTTACCTCCAGCCCGACTTGTTCTTCGCCGGTCAACGCCCGGCGATGAACGCCGGTATTTCCGTCTCACGGGTCGGTGGTGCCGCTCAGATCAAGGCGATGAAGAAGGTTTCCGGCGGTTTACGTCTCGACCTGGCATCCTTCCGCGAGTTGGAAGCGTTCGCTCAGTTGGGTACGGAATTGGACGACGCGACGCAGCTTCGCCTGGACCGTGGCTATCGTCTGGTCGAATTGCTCAAGCAAGGGCAGTTCAAGCCGATGACCGTCGACCAGCAGGTGCTTAGTATTTACGCGGGCACCACGGGGCACCTCGATAATGTCCCGGTCGTCGACGTGCTTCGCTGGGAATCGGAGTACCTGCAGTTCGTCGAAGAGAAGCATCCGACCATCGCTCAAAAGCTGTTGGAAACGAAAGACCTGACCGACGAAATTCGCTCGATGATGGAAACGGCGATCGAGCAGTTCCAGGCGATTTTCGTTCCGACACCTGAAAAAGCAGCTTTGTAATTCAGCGCAACCTTATAGTCAGCCTCCCCACCCGCGCGTCGCGAGGCGTTTCGGTAGAAGCAAGAGCCCATGGCCAACCCCAGAGCACTGGATAAACGCCGCAAGTCGGTTCGTAATATCAAAAAGATTACGCGGACCATGGAATTGATCGCCACCGCGCGATACAAGCAAGCCATGGACCGCGCCTCGGCGGCGACCGCCTTCACCCGCCGCATCACCAAGCTGGTGTCCGATCTGAGTGCCGCTTCACTCAGCGTGCAGCATCCGCTACTTGAGCGGCGGGACGAGAAGAAGAACGCGATGCTGCTGGTCCTGACCTCCAACCGCGGGCTCTGCGGCGGATACAATGGCAACATCTGCCGAGCCGCCTTCCCCCGCTGGAACGAGCTGGTCAAGGAGTACGACAACACGGAACTCGCGATCTCCGGCAAGAAGGGGATCAACATCTTCCGGATCCAAAAGGCGCTGATGCCGAGTCGGTCGTACACCCAGTTCGAAGACAAGCCCAGCTACGCCGAAGTCGAGACAATCGCCAACGAACTGATGGACGCTTACACGACCCATCAGTTAGACCGCGTCGATGTGGCCTACATGAAGTTCGTCTCCAGTTCCAAGCAAATCCCGGTCGTCGAGACGCTCCTGCCCCTGTCTGGCCTGGATGTGGTGGATGAGTTGTTCCCCCCTAAAACGCCACCCAAGCAAAGTGTCGCCAAAGACGTGACTAGCGACGGTCCTAAGGGAGAAGCGACTTACGAGTTTTTCCCGTCGGCCGAGAGCATCCTAGAAGAGGTCGTCCCGACCAGCTTCCGGGTCAAACTGTTCAAGTGTTTCCTCGATGCGGCGGTGTGCGAGCAGATTGCTCGGATGGTGGCGATGAAGTCCGCCACGGAAAATGCGGCCGATCTGATCAAACACCTGTCGCGAGAATACAACCGGGCCCGTCAGGGTCGGATTACCAACGAGATCATGGAAATTATCGGTGGCGTGGAGGCTATGTCGAGCAAGTAACGCGTCGAGCAAGTAACGCAGCTCTACATGAACTCTACCGTGGTGATTGCCCGCTCCCTGGCATTTCCCACACGGCCCCGTTTCACCCCAAAGTTCGAAGAAGTCCTAGCCGAGAATAATAAGCATGGTGACCGCGAGCGACATTAGCAAACGTACCGGAAAAATCACCCAGGTGATCGGATCGACCTTTGATGCGGAGTTCGCGGAGTCGCAACTGCCGACGATCTACAATGCCGTCAAGATCGAGGGTGAATACAAGGGCGTCAAGGTCAACCTGACCGGTGAAGTCCAACAGCACTTAGGCGGCAACCGTGTCCGCTGCGTGGCCCTGGGTAGCACCGAAGGGCTGATCCGAGGGCAGGACTGCGTCGACCTGGGACGGCCGATCACCGTGCCGGTGGGTAAGGCGACGCTGGGCCGCGTGTTCAACGTGATTGGAGAATCGATCGATGGTCGTGGTCCTGTCGAGGCAGAGGATCACTACCCGATCCACCGCGAACCACCCCACGTCTCGGAGCTATCGACCAGCACAGACATCTTCGAAACCGGGATCAAGGTGGTCGACCTCCTCACGCCGTTTGTGCGGGGTGGTAAGGCGGGTCTGTTCGGTGGTGCCGGTCTCGGGAAGACCGTTATCTTGACCGAGCTGATCGCGCGAATTGCGAGTGCCCATGGTGGTTACTCCGTGTTCGCCGGCGTCGGCGAGCGAACGCGTGAAGGAACCGACCTCTGGCTCGAAATGCAGGACACCAAAATCGGTGATACCGGCCGGAGCGTGATCGAGCAAACCTGCATGGTGTTCGGCCAGATGAACGAGCCGCCGGGTGCCCGACTCCGGGTCGCCCTTTCGGCCCTCACCATGGCGGAATTCTTCCGCGATTCGACCGGTGCCGACACCCTGCTGTTTATCGACAACATTTTCCGCTTCTCACAAGCCGGTTCCGAGGTGTCCGCACTTTTGGGCCGAATGCCATCTGCGGTGGGTTATCAGCCAACCCTCGCCACCGAAATGGGTGCCTTGCAGGAACGGATCGCTTCGACCAACAAGGGGGCGATCACGTCGGTTCAAGCGGTGTATGTGCCGGCGGACGATCCGACCGACCCTGCTCCGGCCACCGCGTTTAGCCAATTGGACGCGTTTATCTATCTGGAACGGTCGATTTCAGAAAAGGGGATTTACCCGGCGGTCGATCCGCTGGCCTCCTCCAGCCGAATTTTGGATCCGCAGTTTGTGGGAGATCGGCACTACGCCATCGCTCGCCGCGTGCAAGGGATTTTGCAGCGGTACCGAGAATTGCAGGACATCATCGCGATTCTAGGTGTCGACGAATTGAGCGAAGACGACAAGATGGTCGTCCACCGTGCTCGCCGGATCGAGCGGTTCCTCTCGCAACCGTTTTTGGTGGCGGAAGTCTTCACCGGCAAGCCGGGCGAAATCACCCCGCTCGAAGAGACGATCCGCAGCTTCGAAGAGCTGTGCGATGGCAAGTGGGACCACCTGCCGGAAGCGGCCTTCATGTATGTCGGTGTGATTGAACAGGCCGAGGAACAGGCCAAGAAAATGGCCCGGGAGAAGCGTTAATCGTGCCCAGCATCAAATGCATCGTCGTTACGCCGGAGAAAACGGTCCTCGAGACGACCGCCAGCTTTGTCGTCGTTCCTTTGTTCGACGGCGAGTTGGGGATTTCGGTGAATCATGCCCCCATGATCGGTCGGCTCGGTTACGGCGAGCTCCGGATCGAAAACGACGGACAAATCGCGCGCTTCTATGTCGATGGCGGGTTCGTCCAGGTGGCCGATAACGAAGTGACCCTGCTCACCGGCAAGGCGATTCCGGCCCACGCGGTCGATCTGGCCCAGGCCCAGCAAAAGCTCGAGGAAGCGATTGCCAAGCCCAGCACGACCGACGAAATGGATGCCGTTCGTAACCGTCTGCTCCAGCAGGCCAGAGCCCAAGTCCACGTCGCCCAAAAGGCCCGCTAGCAGCTAGTAGTCCATCCAATCAGAGTTTGAGCGTGGTGGTGTAGTTGCTGGGTGCCATGCCCACGCCCTCCAACGTGGGCATGAGAAGTGTGAGTTGGTCCAGTCTCCTCAGCGAAGTCCAGACGCCGGTTCGGGTTTCACTTGCGGCTTAATTAGTGAGTGGAAACTCTACCAATACAGTCAACTGGCCGTGGGCTGGCGGTCGGCTGTTTTGGTCGTGGTTAATTGAGTTGCCGGTGGAAAATCTACCAGCCAAAACATGCCCACGTTGGAGGGCGTGGGCATGGCACCCGATGGCCTCTCCGGTTAGTGGGACCAGTAAACTCTTGCTGGACGGCCCTCTAGCCAATCATCGGCGCTCGCTTATCGGCCCTGCGTGGCATTCACTAATTTGCCAAGCTCACCCGACCCGCGCCAAGGTTGTGGATTTCCGGCAAATCGGGGCTCCCCCTCCGTTTATGAGTGACGCTGGCTGGCGCTAAGGCCGATTCCTTAAAATAATTGTGGATCGTTGTCCGCAATCGACTTTAAGGACCGCACCCATGGCCAACACCCTAGAGACCGCACCGATCATCGCCGCCGGTGTATCGCCCCCTGTTTTCGCTCAAGACGTGGCTCAACTGACGATCACCCAAGGCAAAACCGCCTGGCCCCATCGTCCGATGCGTCAGCGGGTGTTTACCATTGGCAGAGGTCCCGAGTGCGACTTGGTACTGGGCGATCCTCAGTTTCCTGAGATCCACTGCTACCTTTGGTTCCGCGATGGAGAGCTCAGGCTCCGGGCTCTCACCGATCAACCGCTGCTGACCGTCAACGGCGAAGCGGTTGAGGTGGTCACGCTCAACTCGGGCGATCGCATCCGGACCGGGCCCTACCAATGGGTCGTGGAGATCGCGGAGGGTTCGCCGGGAGACGATCGCCGACCCAGTCGGCGCGATAACGAACGATTCAATGGCTATTGGCCCGACCACGATCAGGCGATCGAGACCGCGCGTGAATTACTGGTCGAGATTCAGGCCGAATTGGCCCAACAGCGGACGGCGGAAACCAGACGAGACGCGTCGGCCGCTTAAAACCAGCGAAGACTCGAGTGAATTTGTTGCCCATTCAGGGCGGGGAACGCGTAAGGCGAAGCCGATGAACTTTCCGAACCCATCCTGGGACGACTCACCGATCATGACGATCAACCAGGTCCCGGTCCCGACCAGCTTCGCCCCGAGGCGTTCCGCGCGGCACCCAGGCGGGGCGGAACGCGTGGTGGTGATTTCGGCCCGAGCCGATCTGCTCCGCATGGAGCTGAAGCAGCTTTACGCCCAAGTACGGCGCGAAGCCCGACCGCGCGGTGATCGATAGCCTCGCCAAACGGCACTCGCTGAACTAGCATGGGAGGGGAAAGGACCCTCGCCGCCGCCATGCCCCAGCCGTTTCGCCATCCCGCCCTAGCGTCCCTGCTCTGCGTGTTGGTCCCGGTGGTTGTGCTCTTTGGTCCGGGGCTCTTCCAGGGGCAAGGTTTTGTGTTTCGCGACGCGGCCCATTTCTACTATCCGCTGTTTCAAGAGGTGCAGCGGCAATGGACCCTGGGCGAAGTTCCGCTTTGGAATCCGCTGGACGGAATCGGGATGCCGCTCGCCGCGGATGCCACCGCGAGCGTTTTCTACCCCGGGAAACTTTTGCTCTGCCTGCCGTTGGACTATGGTCTGCTGTTTGTTCTCTATGTGGTGGCACACTTTGGCTTGGCCTATGCCGCCACCCTCGCCACGGCGAGGGCTTGGGGGCTTTCGTGGGCAGCAAGCTGTTTGGCCGCGGTCAGCTATACGTTTGGCGGCGCGGTCCTGGGATATCACAGCAATATTGTGTTCTTGGTCGGTGCCGCCTGGTTGCCCTTAGCGCTGCTGATGGCCGACCGGGTAATCGTCCGGCCGACGCTCCGCAACGTTATCGGATTAGCCGTTTGCTTGGCGATGATGGTGCTCGGCGGAGACGCCCAACTCGCCTACCATGTGCCGCTGATCGCGCTGCCCCGGTTGCTGATGATGCGGCCCCGCGAAACTTCAGCGGAGAATGCCCAGGTACCGCGCAACTGGCGGTGTCTGTTCCCTGCCTTGGGTTTCGCGGCGGCGATTTTGCTCGCGATCGGCCTTTCCGCGATCCAGGTGCTGCCCACGGCGGCGTGGTCGCAGCGATCGTCCCGCCATGTCCGTGAGGCCCCGCGCAATATCTACGAGGCGGCCAGCGACTGGAGCACCGCCACCGAGCCGGTCTCCCTGAACATCCTCGCCGGCAATCCGGCAACTGGCACGCACGAGCGACAAAGTTACGATTTCAGCATCGGGATATGGCGGTGGCCGGAGATCTGGTGGCCCAACTTCAGTGGGCGGATGTACCCGGAAAACCATCGGTGGGCCAGCGCCATCCCGGGGGAAGGCCGGGTTTGGTTCGCGTCACTCTACCTCGGCAGCTTGCCGTTCCTGTTGGCTTGTCTGGCCTGGAGCCCGCGGAGTGTCGATCCGCGGGTTCGTTGGCTCTCATGGCTCGTACCTCTGGGAATGCTTGCGGCGCTGGGGTGGTATGGCATCGGTTGGATCATCCACGAAATCGGCTACGCCACCGGTTGGTTCGATGCGGAACAGTGGGGCGTGGGGCAACCGCTGGGCGGACTTTATTGGCTCTTGAACATGGTGGCCCCTGGGTATGTGACGTTTCGCTATCCGGCCAAGTGGTGGATTGTGGCAAGTTTGGCCGTGGCCCTGTTGGCCGGGTATGGCTGGGATCGCCAAGTGGCACGCGGTTTTCAGGCGTTCAAGTTCGCCCTCCTCGTTTTCGCGATCCTCAGTGGAATCGTCGGTTTGGTGGTGCTGCTTGGCTCCAGTAGCCTGGCCCAAAGGTTACCGGAAACGCCGCCGGATGGCCTGTTCGGGCCGCTCGATGCGAAGCGGGGCCTGCAAATCGCCGGGTGGGGCATCCTCCAGACGACGCTGGTTCTGGGCTTGGCAGGCGCGGCAATCGTGGCATGGCGACACTGCCCCGAACGCTTGGCGTGGGCAATCGTGGCGCTGGTGACGGTCGATTTGCTGGTGGCAAATCACCACTTAGTGCAGTACGCGCCCCGCTCGACGTGGACCGCACCCAGCCTCGCCACGCAGTTGCCCAGGGGCGAAGAAGAAGCAGAGCCGCCGAGCGTGTATCGTCGCCGCTACGAGACCTATTACCCGAGCGACTTTGCCCGCACCTCCTCGCCCAATCGTCAACGAGAAGCGGCGGCGCTCGATCGGTGGGGCCTGTTTCCGCGGTACCATTTGTTGGATCAGGTGAGGATCCTTCATCCGGTCATGGGCATCGCCCCGGCCGACTACGACCAACTGCTGCACGTCGCGAGCGACACGCAAACGCTGCCCCAATTGTTAGAACTGCTGGGGGCGCAGTATGTGGTCCAGCCCGCCGAGAAACCGATCCCCCGCGACTTTCGGCAATTGGCCATTTGGAAAAAAGGGGATCGTGAAGTCGCCCTTTGGCAAACCGCAGAGTCGCGGCCGCCCGCTTGGTTTGTCGAAAATGCCGTTCAAATCCAGCCGCCAGGTACCCGTACGCGAGCGGACTTAGCGGCCATCACCCGACAGGTGTGGTTTGCGGAAAATTCGCGACCACGCGGCTGGGCCGACGTGGTGGTGTTGGAAGCTGTTTCGGAAGAACCCCTTCCAGAGCCCCATCCTGGGGAAAATGGCAACTCAATGGCGGAAGTTCACCTTCACCGCCCAACGCCAAGCCGGATGGAGATCACGGTCGACAGCCCCCGGCCTGGGTACTTGGTAATCCGCGAGTACTTCGACTCCGGTTGGCGCGCGACGGTTCGCTCGTTAGACGATGATTCGGTCTCAGTCACTAAGCCGCAGCGGGCCAATCGCGTCATGCAAGCGATTCCCTTAGCGGCAGGCAAATATCAGGTTTCACTCGCCTATCGCCCATCGGAGCTGTACTGGGGCACCGCGATCTCCGGCCTGGCCTGGTTGGGAATCCTACTGCTCGTTAGCGGCGAATTTTGGTGGCGGGTTAAATCTGGAAATTCAGCTCCTCGGTAAACTCTTCCGGGGGCATCGCCGAGCGCAGGCGGAGTTTCGGCTTTTCCAGCACCACGGTGGTGTGAGGATCGATCGACTTGGTGAGCCAGACGCTCGAACCGACTACGCTGTGATGACCCACCGTGGTCCGGCCACCCAGGACCGTGGCGTTGGCGTAAATCACCACATGATCCTCGATCGTGGGATGGCGTTTGGCGTCGCGAACCAGGTTCCCTTGCTCATCGGTATCAAACGAAACCGCACCCAGCGTCACTCCCTGATACACCTTCACATGGTCGCCGATTCGGCAGGTCTGGCCGACGACCACACCGGTTCCGTGATCGATGAAAAAGTACTTCCCGATCGTCGCGCCAGGGTGGATATCGATCCCGGTCTCTTTGTGGACCCATTCGGCCATCATGCGGGGAATGAACGGCACGCCAATGCGGTACAGCGTATTGGCCAGGCGGTGGACGGTAATTGCCTCCAGCCCCGGGTAGCAGAAGATCACCTCGTCCAGATTCTGGCAGGCGGGGTCGCCGTCGTAGGCGGCCTGAACATCGGTCGCCAGCAAGTGCCGCAGTTGCGGAATGCGGTTCAGAAACTCGATCGCCATCGCCTGACCCTTCGCCTCGAAGTCGGTCTCTTCGCGGGGATCGCACGCTTCCCGCTCGCGGCGGACGCGTTCTTCATGCCGCAGGGCCCGCGCGATTTGGGTCGTTAGTTTGTCGTGCAGGCCATCGATCAAATCACCCACATGGTAGGTGATATTGCCCATGTGCAGCCCTTCGCGCCGGGCATAGCCAGGGTACAAGACCTCGCGGAGGTCCTGAATGATCGAGATCACCACGTCGTAGCGGGGGAGCGGGCAGTGCCCCAGGTGATTGATCGAATCGGTTTGGTTGTAGGTCTCGACGATTCGTTCAGTTAACGAGGGTAGATCTTCTTTGAGACGAGCATCGGATGCCATGAGAGTTTTTCCAGACATGTTTGTTCCAACCCGGCGAAAGTGTGCCAGACGTGGAAGACCAAAAAGAAGGGCCCGGCGGCAAGGGAATCTCGTCCCTCGCAAGCGCCACCAAAATCCAACGGCTGCGTCGATTAGCGACAACAACAACAGCGATGGCGAATTGGTGGGGTGGTCTGGCTCATGGGCGTCTGCGTAAAGTTTGCCGATTTCATAAAAGCTTCCGCCCTTATCATACGGTTGGATGCCTCGCGGGACAAAGGGTGACAAAATTCGTACCGCGGGAATAACTGCTTCGGGCCTCTTATCCCCTTTATTCGTCGTTCTAGCCCGAAAAGTCCAATCCGTTTGCCTGTTTGCAAGACTCCCCGTTCAACGTCTCCGTAGCCACGCTTGCAAAAGCGTGGGGGAACTGCTCAACCGCTGCGCCCCAGGGGCAAACTCAACCCGCCTAGTCCCCACGGTCTGCGCGACCGTGGCTACGTAGAAATCCGCGAGTGTAGCCACGGTTGCGAGAAGCGTGGGAGAGGTGTTTACCCGATTGGCTCACACCAGTTCCTCTTCCTGGACGTCGGCATGGTCCAGGACCCGCTGCCGCACGTTGCCTGGGACACCGGCGTAGTGACTAAAGTGGGCCGTGTAGCTTCCTTCCCCACCGGTCAGGCTCGATAAGGTCCGGGCGTAATCCGCAATCTCGGCCAAGGGAGCCAAGCAGCGGACCGTTTGCATGTCGGCGGAGGCGTCCATCGTCCCCAGGACCTGGCCACGCCGAGTCGCCATGTCGCTGTAGATATCGCCGATGCTCGCTTGCGGCACCGTCACCTCCATTTCCACCAGCGGCTCCATCAAGGTGGGGCTTGCCTTCTTAAAGACATCTCGCAGTCCGGCCGAGGCCGCGATTTTGAAGGCCGTTTCGGAGCTGTCGACTGGGTGATGCTTGCCAAAGTGGACTTCCACGCAAATGTCCTGAATCGCGTACCCGGCGATCACCCCCTTGTGCAGCCGCTCTAAAAAGCCCTTTTCGATCGCCGGCATGAAGTTCCCGGGGATCGCGCCACCCACCACCGAGTCGACCCACAGGAAGTTGTACTTCTCGTGATAATGCTGATGCTTGAGGTGCGGGAATCGATCCTTGGTTAAAAATTCCTCCGGATCGGTCCCTTGCGGGAACGGATAGAGCCGGATGTGGACCTCGGCGAACTGTCCCCGGCCCCCCGATTGTTTCCGGTGCCGGTAGCTCCCAGCGGCCTGGGATAAAATGGTCTCGCGATAGGGAACCTTCGGGGCATAAGTCTCCAGCAGCACATGATCTCGCCGCGCCAACCGTTCACGAACCAGGGAAACGTGCAGTTCGCTCATGCCACGGAGGACCAGCTCGTGCGTCTCCTCGTCGTGATCGACGCGGACCGTGGGGTCCTCGGCGATCACTTTGTGCAGGGCGACGCCCAGCTTGGTTTCGTCGTCACGGCTTTTGGGGCGGATCGCCACTCCGTACATCGGTTCGGGGAACTCAATCCGGGGTAGGTTGATCTCTCCCTCGTTCATGCCGGTTTGCAGTTCCTCGACTTTGGCCACCGCCACGATATCCCCTGGCCCGGCCTGGTCGATCGGTTGGAACTGATTCGCCTGCACGTCCAGCAGTTGGCCAATCTTGAGCCCTTTGCGGCCATTGCCCAGCGGCAGAACCATATCCTTGCGGAGCGTGCCGTTGAAGACGCGGATATAGCTCAGCTTCTGGACGTACGGATCAATCCGCGTTTGAAAGACCTGGGCCGCCAAGGGGCCATCGGGGTCGCCGGAAATTTCGAACTCGCTTCCATCGGCGGCGGTAGCGTGCCGGTGGATGAGCGAAGGGGGAACCGAGCAAGTCGCCAATGAGTCCAAAAATTCAGAAACGCCGATTCCCTTTTTCAGCGAACAGCAAACCACCGGAATCACACTGCCATTGGCGACCGCATTCGGCAGAAGCTCCGCGATTTCAGCCGCGGTGGGAACCTCCCCTTCGAAGTAGCGTTCCATCCACTCTTCGTCCGATTCGATCGCCGCTTCAACCAGCGGTTCCTTATAGATCTGCGGATCGATCACCGCCCCGGTGGTATCGGCCGCGTCGTCGAACAGGCTAATTACCCGGGTCAATTCTCCATCCACTACCACCGGGAAATTGATCGGAATGCACTGGGAGCCGAACGTTTCCCGTATGGAATCCATCAGGGCCGGGAAGTCGATGTTCTCCGAGTCGAGCTTGTTGACCAGGATCATCCGTCCCAGACCGGCCTTTTCCGCCTCTTGAAACACCCGCCGGGTATTCACCGCGATCCCGGCGTGGGCGTCGATCACGATTACGGCGGTGTCTGCCCCGCGCATCGCCGAGATCGTTTGGCCGATGAAGTCGGGATAGCCGGGGGCGTCGATGCAGTTGAACCGCAAGTCGCCATGGTGGAAGTGGGCCAAAGAAGATTCAATCGAGCAGTGATGCGATTTTTCCTCCGGCTCGAAATCGCAAAAACTCGTGCCGTCGTCCACACTGTGGTGGCCATCCACCTCGTGGGTCAGTTCGAGAATGCGGTCGAGCAGGCTCGTTTTGCCGGTCGAGCCATGACCGCAAAGTACAATATCGCGAACGGTTTCCTTGAGCATTGTCGCCATAACACGAGCTCCTGTGCATGAGGGGGGAAGAGATCGAACACCCACGCCATTTGGCGGGGGTGGTGCCTCGACTCTGATAACTTGCCAGGTGTTTATGTCGTAACTTTTCGGCCCCGCGAAAAACGCGTGGCCGCCAAGGTGTCGGCTCAAGTGTTGCTAGCGAAAAGTTGGTTGTTGGTCCTTCGTCGATATTAAAAAAGGCGAGGTGAAAATCACCTCGCCCCGATAGTTTGTTTTACACGACTCGCGTCTCCGGCGGCGTGGCCGCCTCGACCGCATCTTTCACCGTCATTCGGCCCTCATATAGTGTCTTGCCAATGATGCAGCCATCCAGCCCCTCCTCGGCCAATTGCCGCACATCGTCGACCGTGGTGACTCCGCCTGAGGCGATGACCGGCATGTCGACGCTCTGTTTCATCTCTCCCATGGCCTTGACGTTGGGACCGGAAAGCATGCCATCGGTGGCGATATCGGTATAGATTAACGCGGAGATCGGGAGGCCCGCAAACTGCCGAGCCAAATCAATCGCGGAAGTATCGCTCGTTTCGAGCCAGCCGTCGGTCGCGACGAATCCATCGCGAGCATCAATCCCCAAGGCCAACCGCCCCGGATACCGCTGGCACATCGCTTTGAACCACTCCGGTTCACGGAGGGCCTTGGTCCCCACGACCAAGCGGGCCAAACCGAGTTCCAACAGAGAAACAATCGTCACCTCGTCCCGAATTCCACCCCCGACTTCACAGGGGATATCGACCGCTTTGACGATCGCTTGGATTGCGGCTCGATTCTTCAGGCTCCCATCCTTGGCCCCGTCCAGATCGACTAGATGGAGGCAGGCGGCACCTTCATCGAACCACCGCCGGGCCATTTCGGCCGGGTCGTCGCCGTAGACCGTCTCTCGATCGTAGTCACCCTGTTCCAGGCGGACACACTTTCCGCCCAACAGGTCGATGGCTGGCCAAATTTGCATAACTTCGCTGGTTCCTTTTCGGCATGGACAGCGAGCCGGAAGCCGACCCGCACTATGGCACATTCGCCCCCAAGGGGCAACTATTTTTTCGCTAAAATCGCTCTCATTGCCCCGGAGACCGATTTAGCCACAGAGGGCACAGAGTTCACAGAGAGATTTGCTTGTAAATGCCTACATCAATCGCGACTTACCACAAATCCATAGTATGAATTCACTTCGATCCGAGCTTGGAAGCGTGTGCATATTAACCATTGATCAACAGCTCACCCCTTCCTCTCTGTGACCTCGGTGTGCTCTGTGGCTCAAATTGGATTCTCTTTCGTGCCGTACGCCAGCCGGGCAAAGTTCTCTAGCAGGCGGAGCCCGTTTTGCTGGCTTTTTTCCGGGTGGAACTGGGTCGCGAACAGATTATCTCGCCAGACACTCGCGCAGAACGCGCCGCCGTAATCCGCCTCAATCGCGACCATGTCGCGGTCCTCCGGAACGACATAGTACGAGTGGACAAAATAGAAGTAGGCACCCTCTTCCAGCCCTTCAAAGATCGGCGGGCGCTTCACGAAATGGGCCTGATTCCAGCCCATATGCGGCACTTTGTACTCCGGCGGAAGCTCGAACCGGACCACCTTGCCGGGAATCACCCCGAGCCCTTCGTACTCCCCACCTTCGTAACCAACATCGAACAGCAGTTGCAGCCCAAGGCAAACACCCAGAAAGGGCTTCCCGGCGGCGATATGCTCGCGGATCGGCTCGACCAGTTCGCGCCGCTTCAGCTCGGCGATGGCGTCGCGGAAAGCCCCCACACCTGGCAGAACCAAATGGTCCGCCTGGGCGATCTCGCGGGGATCGGAGGCGATCTCCGCCGCATGCCCTACCTTTTCAAACCCCTTTTGGACACTCCGCAGGTTGCCCATCTGGTAGTCAACAATCGTGATCATCCCGCGATACTTTTTAGCTGCCGCCCCGGAAATAAATAAATTCGGGCCGATAACCACCGGGCACCGAATCGATGATTCGCATCCAAAAATGAGACGCCCAAACCTCTCCAGATGTTCACCGGAGGTGCGGCGTGCTACGTTTCGATTGTAATTCGAGCACGGGAAAATTGTTAGCGGGGAGGTGGGGGATGGCGTGTGAGTAGAGATCGGTCGCCACCGCGTTACAGGCCAACGCCGTATCCATTTTCCTACCGCGAACTTCGCCTCCCTGTGGTAGGGTGGGTGAAGCCCGATAGGGCGGAACCCACCAAGGGGACGCGGGCGGAATTGCCAGCCCGCTTGGCGATGTTTTTCTGAACCCAAGGCAAGTTGCCAATGCAAACTGGGCTGGCGACGGTGGGTTCCGAGGACTCCACCCACCCTACCACTACCGCAAAGATGACGTTTACATCCCACCGTCCGGATAGATCACCAGGTCAATTCGCCGATTCCGCTGCTGGCCCGACTGGGTGGCGTTCGAGACGATCGGCCGGTTCGCGCCATGTCCCACGACCGAGAGCCGCGAGGGATCGATGCGGTAGCGACCGGCTAACTGATCGACGATCGCCTGGGCCATGCTGGCCGAGAGCTGATGGTGCGAGTTGTAAGGCGGGCTGACCGGTTGGTTGTCGGTGTGCCCTTCAATCCCGATTTTGTTTCCCGGAAATTGCCGACCGATGTAGCTGGTTACCTGCGAGAGCAGGGCTTCGGAGTTGGGCTGCAGGGAATTGCTTCCTGGGGCGAAGAGGTTGTCCGCCGGGATCTCGATCCGGATCACATCCCCATCTTGCCGGGCAAACACCCCCGGGATATCCAATTGCGACAGATCGGCGGAGATGCTGTTATTGGGCTTGATCGCGGCTCCACCTCGGTAGGTGGTGGAGGCCGTCATCGTCTGAACTTTTTTCTCCGCTTCGGAAATCCGTTTTTGCGATTGAGCCAGTTGTGTGCCGCTATCAGACAACTGTTTCTTGAGCAGCGAGACCTCTTCCTGCAAGATCTTCGACTGCTGCTCCGCCTGAGCCAACTGGGTGTGCAGATCGCGGTTGTTCACGTCCAGGCCGGTGGCCCGACGTTGGAATTCGGCGATTTGAGCCTGCTGCTGTTGCTGCCACTCGGCCTGTTGCTGGCGCCATGCCGTATTTTGCTGACAGCCGCTCAGGGCGACGACGCATAGCGACAGGACAAAGCTGAGCCGGTAAAAATCCATAGCACGCGCGGGCGAGTTGTCGGAGGTTGCCTTGAGAAACTTGAGTCGATCTTCAATATTTTGGGGGAATCGTAGCGATCCCCCTTGATCGGTACAAGAGCAGTCTCTGGGCGGTTTATCTCTTATCTCGCAGGTGCATGAGAGGGTTTGTGCTTCGTGCGCGGTCCCGAGAAGACGCCGATGTAGTGGGAACGGGGATGAGTTCAATTACAAAGAGTCGGCGGAAAAGAACCCTCATCCGCGGCACCCGTTTTTGAACTTATCCCCGTTCAAACGCTCCATCCTCAACACGGCAATCTCTCTTCAGTCGACCCACGGGGCGACGACGGATTCACATGCCAAATTTGTACGAGGATAAGTTCAATTACAGGGACCGCGGCCAAAACCTCTTGACCTCCGACTCTTTGTAATTGAACTCATCCCCTCTCCGGCTAAGCGGCGGAGCGCACGGTTTTCACCTCGCGGACCAGTTCCTCGTTCTCGCGGACGAGGTCTGGGTTGCCGTTTTCGGGGTTTTCGTACCAGATGTTTAAAATCGAATCCCGGGGACCGGCGTTGTCCCGGACCTTGGTCCGGCCGTGCCAGCTTTTTAGCCGCACGGTATTGAGCACCGTGAAGGCATAGAACGCGTTGGGCAAAAACGGCATACTGCGGACTAACTCAAAACCGCGGGGCTCGCGGAGCCAACTCCCCGGGTTCATGCTGCGGCGATAAAACTCGGTTCCCAGATCTTCCCGCGAGCGATCATTGGGAAGCGCAATCTGCATCGTCACCACTTTTCGCCGCGTGTCGGGATGCGGCTTGATCTGATACCCCGAGGTCTCATGAAAGAGGTCCGGGGAGGCAAACCCCGGCAGTTCCGCGGCGTCTTGCTCCGGCACGCCATACCGGCAGGCCAGCCCCGGGGCCAGCTTGGCGTAAATTGCCCGTTTGAGTTCGACCGCCCCCAAGGCGCTTCGCACCGTGTACCAAAAGCGGCGGTCATCTTCCGACAGTTTACCGAGCGACGCGTTCTTTAGCGTCAACCGCCGCCGCGTCGTCTCGCCACTTTCCGACTTATGCTTGTCGTAGCTAAACGGTTCGTAAATTTCAGGATTTGGGAGCCGATCCAGTAGTTCGGCGAACACATCCTGAGGCAGAAACCCCTCGGCGCAAACATGCGGAAACGGATCGCGCTGAAGCTCGACCGCCTCAATCACCCCCACCAGATGTGCCAGGATACGGGCTCTCAGCCCAAGATCAAAACCAAAGGACATTGGCAGGCCTCCATGCGCGCCGGATAACAAACGATCCATCCACCCCGCCATCGGTCGCCTTGCGAAATGTTTCCTGAAACACCTGCAAGGGTGTGTCGAGGCTTAAGGCTTTGCTAGCGGATCGGGGGAAATCACCATGCTCCTCCTACGATCGTCATAATCGCTACAGTTTCTCCAGGGATACTCCCCATAAAACCGCTTGATGAAATGCCGACCGCTGAGCTGCTGGCAATGTTCTTCCCAGCCGAGCCGACCCATGAGGCGGTCACTGATCCGCAGATTGGAGAGCTCGCAGACCAGGGCTTTGGTGCGGCGGATTTCGGCGACCTGATCTAAAACCTCTAGGCCACGGTGAATCGTGCTCCAGCGGGTCTGCGCGGGGGAAACGATATAGGCCAGCGTCAGAAAACCGGGCGCGGTCAGCGGGGCGTTGTAGTAGAGCCAGCAGCGGTCCCCAGCAATACGGCCATGGGCCCAGCGGCTCCAGGTGGCCAGTTCCAAGCGGGAAATCCATTTCGGCCAAGGGCGAAAGCGAATCGCCTGAAACTTCCCCTCGGCGATTTCGATCACGCCATACCGCTTCCTCCGCACGACATCGGTCTGCCGCGAAAGGTCGGTCACAGTGGGAAAAAGTGGCGCTAGCATGGCGAAAAAAACCTCGCCACTAGCCTAGCTCACACTCGCGAATGTGCCGGAAAGTTCATTCTCGATAAATCAAATTCCATTTAATCCACCCCCAAATCGCGAGCATCACCCCCAACACCAACGGCAACGAGAGGAACAACGCGGGCAGCCAACCCCCCAGTTGCAGGATCGGCCCATACTGCTGCCAGAAGTGCCCCCAACCCAAAATGACCGCTAAGGTCGCCATGCACAAATAAGGGCCGAAGGCTAGGTAGGCGTCGCCGGTCATCAACCAGCGAATCACGGCGAAGACACACGCGATGCAGGGTGCCAGAAAGAAAATTACGGTGACCGGCTGCCACCCCACATACACGCCAATCATCGCCATCAAGGTGACATCGCCAAAGCCCATCGCCTCTTTGCCCATCGCCACGCCGGCCGCAATCCGAACGAGCCAAATGAGCATTCCGCCGAAGCCCATTCCCAGCAGGCCGGTTAGCACCGCCTGCCAAGACACAGTGCCGCACCATAACCAAACGGCACCCACCAGCACCCACAGCAGCAGCAGCAACCCAAGATAAAACCAGTTTAGCGCATATCGCCGAAAACTCCCGACCCAAATCCGAATCGCCTTGTTGAAACTGCCCCGTAGCCACACAATCTTCGGCGCGATCGCCAACCACCAAAGACTTACCAACAACAGGCCGAGCCCTAAACCCCACGGCCCGTTGTATGGCTCGTACCAGGGAGCCGGCGTGGTCGCCAGCATCGGCGCGGCCACCACCTGAAAACTGGGATCGACATGCCGCTCGAACCCGGTTTGGTAGAACAGCGGCGGTTCCGGAATCGGCAAAGCGGACTGTGGCAGCCAGGCGCACAGTAGCAATCCGAGCAACAGCCCCGGCACGGTCACCTGATCCGGAATGATCCGGGTATCAAAGTCGATAAACGTGGCAATCACCATCAGCGCGACCAGCACCGAAAACCGCAGGAAAAACCCATGCAGCACCAGTGCGTCAGGCGAGACGCCGATCACCTGGGGCAGTTGCCCCCCAGTAATCGAGAAGTGATAAAACCAGGCCAGGAAAAAACCCATTCCCAGTTCAATCAAGAGTGGCTGAACCCAATAGGCGGTCGGGTGGAGCGCGGACTCGCGGCTAATCGTCAACCAGCCGAAGACCGGGATGCGGTCGTACCACTGCCTCGGCGGCGCGCCTTCCAAGGGTGGTGTCCAGGGGTCACGATTCAGCGGATGCCACGTCCAGCGGTAGATCGCGCGGTTCAGTTGCCCCGCGAGGGTCACGCCAACCAGGAACAGGACAATCAGTCGCACCGGCAGAGAAAGCTCAAGCCACCAATCCACAGCATCATCCTTGATTGAGGTATTGGGGCGGAACGCTTTGCACGATATGACCCACCACCGTTTCCGGCGGCAGATCATCGGTCGCAACCATCGCCGCGGCGCACGCGCGGTAAAGCGGCTGCCGCTCTTCCAGCAGCCGCGCCACTTCCTCTTCCGCCGGCAAGTCGGTCAGGCGAGGCCGCTGCTGGGCCGATTTCTCATCTTCGCGCAGTCGCTCGCAAATCGTCTCCGGCGTGGCGGTCAGCCACACGACGTGGCAGGTGCCTTGCAACGCCGCTCGATTCTCCGCCCGCAGGATCGCCCCGCCACCCAAACTAAGCACCGCTTGCGGAAGCGTGACCAGGTCCTTCACCACCCGGGCCTCAACCTCTCGGAAATAGGGCTCCCCTTCGGTCGCGAAGATCTCGGCGATGCTCCGACCTTCCGTCCGCTGGATCTCGACATCGGCGTCGACGAATTGCCAGGCGGAACCGGTCACCCAGGTAAGCTCCAGCGCCAATAACCGACCGACCAAGCTCTTGCCCGTGCCGCGATACCCGATCAGGGCGATATTCATAAGGTTGATGCTCATGGAGAACTTCAAAGTTTAACGGGATGGAAACGCAGAGGCGCGGAGAACGCAGAGGGAGTCCTTCCACGCAGTTTTCGTCTCTGCGATCTCCGCGCCTCCGCGTTTCAAATTCTTTAACTTCGACCATCATTCTCCGGACGCTGCTTCGTGTCTTGATGGGATTAAAAGTCGCTCTTTAAATCTCTCGCAAAGCCGCCAAGACGCAAAGGGGTTTAATTTCGCAGATCTTGATATTTCTCGTCGCTTCCAGGCAATGATCTAATCAGAAAACCTACACCCCCGATCGACTCTCCTCTTTGCGGCTTTGCGCCTTTGCGAGAGAAATTCTGTCTTAAAACCGATGCAAGACCGCCAAGCGGCCTTGATCGAACGCGGATCGCACTGATCACGCTCTTCAGATTTTGGTTGCGGCCAAAGGCCGCGCTGGGATATCAGTGTCATCTGTGGTTAAATTTTTTGAACCACGGATGACACCGATAGCACGGATAACAGTGGTAGGTCTTTTAGCAATAAGCAGCGATCGTCTTTCAACCCCTATCGGAGTTAGGAGCAATCGAAAAAAGGGAAGTTGTTTTTCGTTCTCTCCTAGCTCGGCCGAACGGCGGCCGTGATGCGTTTCAGTTCGGTCCGCATCAAATCGCGCGAGATCTCCTCGCCGGTGAACCACTTGAACTGAAGCGCCGCCTGCCGCACGAACATCTCGACCCCGGTCACCACCTTGGCCTGTTTTTCCCGCGCCTCCTTAATCAGGAGCGTCTGTTCCGGATTGTAGACCGTATCGAAGACCACCATCGAGGCCTTCAACCACTCTTTGGGAAAGGGGGATTCGTTCACATTGGGGTGCATCCCCAGGGGCGTTCCGTTGACCAAGATCTGCGGCCCGACCGATCCCCGTTCGTTCCAGGGAATATTGCGGCACTTGAGCCGCTCGGCGAGGGCCTCCGCCTTTTCCGGGGTCCGGCCGCTGATTACCACATCAGCCCCGCGCTGCTTCAAGGTCCAGGCAATCGCCCGTGCGACTCCGCCACTTCCCAGCACCAACACCACCTTGCTGGTCAGATCGGCTCCGGTCCCCAAGACCGACTCTAAACTCTCCATCGCCCCTTGGCTGTCGGTGTTGTAGCCGGAAGGGCCTTGCTCGTCGAACACGATCGTGTTGGTCGCCCCCACCCCCTGCACGATCGCATCCGACCGTTTGAGCAGAGGCACCGCGTTCTCCTTGTGCGGAATGGTGACGCTCAGCCCCTGAATCCCCAACGCGGGGCAATCCTCCTCCAGGAACGATTGCAGATGTTCCCGCGGCACTCGAAACGGCAGGTAACAAGCGTCGAGCCCTCGGTCGATGAAGGCGGCGTTATGAAGCTGCGGGCTCAGGCTATGCCCGACCGGATCGGCCACCACCCCAAACAGTTTGGTCGCGTCGCTGATCTTTTCATACCGATACACCTCCAGCATCTGCTTGAAACCGATTTGCCCCGGGGCCATCGTCCGCTCGTTCGAGCTCGTGGCAAACGTAAACGGAACACCCGCGCGGCCACCGAGCAGCCGCGACGGCATCCCCATCTCCCCCATGCAGAGCCCCAAGGTCGAGACGTCCGACTCTTCGACCAGCTTCAGCATCCGGACGTTATCGTGGGGCGAATTGGCCATCGTCGCCAGTTTGACAATGTCCGGATCGTACTGCTTCATCCGCGCATGGATCGCGCCCAAATCGGCCGGGGTCTCGCGGAAGTTGTGGTAGCTGATAACCCGCTTGGTCTTGCCATAGCGGGGAATGTTCTCGGCGATATCCTCCTCGATATCGACGTAGTCGGCCCCTTCGACCACCGCCGTCCGCAGCATCATTTGACGTTCCGTCTCATCGCCCGACCATCGGCCACCATCCCGTTCGCGGCGACAGGTGACGATCACCGGCCCCGCGCGGTTGTCGAGCAGGCGTTTCAGCTTGACCGGCCCGGTGATGTAGTCGAGCCGCAATTCACACAGCTCAATCCCCTGCTCCACCAGGAACTTGTGCTCGGCGATCATATGCTTATGCCGACCGCGGCCAATGCTGACACATATCATAGGGAACACATCAAAAGGAAAAGGGATTGAATTGAATTGGATTGGATGAGCGAAACGACCACTTCAGACGCTACCCTAGGCGGTAAACACAACCCTATAGTCTAAATCCGCTGGAACCGCCGGTCGAGTTCCTCATTCGTAAACACGAGCGCCGTGGGACGGCCATGCGGACAATGATGGGCATCCTGACACAGATGCCGCAGCTCCAACAGGGCATCGATCTCCTCGGTCGAGAGCCGATCCCCCGCCTTCACGGCCGCTTTGCACGACATCATGTGGAGCAAATCATCCAGTAAATCGCGGGAATCGGGCTGTTTACCACCCTCCAGCAGGTGATCGATCATTTCCCGCACAATCTCCTGCGGTCGCTTCCGATCGAGCATCGCGGGGTAGCCCCGCACTAGGAAGGTATCACCCCCAAACGGTTCCAGCTCGATCCCGATTTTCTGAAATAATTCCACCGCCCCCTCCACCGCCGCATACTCCGCCGGGGAAAGATTGAGCGTTTCCGGAACCAACAGCCGCTGGGTCTCTAGCCGCTGGGCCAACACCTTTTCGCGGATCTCCTCATACAATATGCGTTCATGCAGGGCATGTTGGTCGATGATCACCATCCCCTCGTCGGTCTCGGCAATCAGGTACCGATTGTGCAGTTGAATCCCCCGCTGCTCTCGGCCGACCCCATGCCGTGGCGGCCCGGACTGGGAACCTTCTCCGGCTTGCGCCGGATCGATCCGATGGGTGGTCCCCGGCTCCTGCCCCGCGAACGGTTCTCCCCGGTCGTCCGCGGCCCGCGAGAGGACGTCGTCCCGATTGAACTTCGTCAACTCGAGCGGCGGGTAGCGCGGGGAACGGAAATCGAGCTCGAAATCGGTTTGCGACTTGCCGCGCGGTGATCCGCCGCCTGAACCCCCCCCCGCGGGTCCGCGGTTCTCGGCATCCTCCGGTACCGCCCCTTTGGCCCACGCCACCAGCTCATTCCGCAAGGCCGCAGCCGAGCCACTATCGTGGGCCTTGGGAATCGCGTCGGCCGTTTCGCCACTTGCTCCGTACGTCGCGGTCAAGTCGCTGCTGAGAAACTGCGTCCGCAAGGTCCCCAGCATTTGGCTATAGATCCGACCACTATCCTGAAAGCGGACCTCCAGCTTCGTCGGATGGACGTTCACATCGACCATATCCGGCGGCATCCGCAGCCGCAGAAAGGCGATCGGGTAGCGGCCGGTCAACAGGAGTCCCCGGTACGCCTCACCCAGGGCATGCTGGAGGGCGCGGTCGCGGATATGGCGACCGTTCAAGAACAGGTACTGCATCCGATTGTTCGAGCGGCTGAACCGTGGGTTGCCGACATACCCGACCAACTCTACCTGGCCATCGCCACTGGAGACCTCAATCAGGTTCTCGGCGATTTCCTGTCCACAGAAAATCCCGATCCGCTCCTTCAAGTCGTGGTTGGCCGGCAGGTCGTACACCTGACGATTGCCATGCTGGAGCGTGAAATGGATTTGTGGATGCGCCAGCGCGATCCGCGTCAGCGCCTCGCTGATATGGCCGAACTCGGTTTGCGTGGTCCGCATAAACTTTTTGCGAACCGGGGTGTTAAAGAACAGGTTCCGCACCTCGATCGTCGTCCCCACGGGGCAACCGCAGGGTCCGTTTTCGACCATCTGCCCGCCGTTGATCGCCATCTCCGCCCCGGCGTCACTCTCCGGGGTCCGGCTGCGGAGGCGGAAGTGGCTGATCTCGGCGACCGAAGCGAGCGCTTCGCCCCGAAACCCCAACGTCTGAACCTGAAACAGATCGTCGGCCGAAACAATCTTGCTGGTCGCGTGCGAAGCGACCGCCAACGTCAACTGCTCCGCCGCGATCCCGCACCCATTGTCGGCGATCCGGATCAGTTCCCCCCCACCCTGCTCCACCGTCACATCAATCCGAGTCGCCCCGGCATCGACCGAGTTCTCAACCAGCTCCTTCACCACACTGGCCGGACGCTCGATCACCTCACCGGCGGCGATCTTATTCACGACGCTGGTCGGTAGCTGCTGAATATTTGGCATCCGATGCCTCGCTTGCAATAGGAAAGTATGCGGCGGTGTGGTGTGATGGTTTATGGTGAGCGACGAGCCGAAACCGACAACCAGCGTGTTAGCATTATTAAAAAGGGAGTTAGCCACAGAGGACACAGAGACGGTTTTTAACCACGGATTACACCGATACCACGGATGAAATCGCAAGCGGCTTTCACGTTGCCACGTGAGTTTCCTTATCCGTGAGATCCGTGCAATCCGTGGTTCGTCTCCTTCCGTCTCTCTGTGATCTCTGTGCCCTCTGTGGCTAAAAAACTGCTCTTAAAATCGTCCTCATTTCGCCATGTTTCTCTCTGCTAATCCCGCAGGTTATAGTCCTTGATTTTACGGTACAGCGTCCGCTCGCCGATCCCCAACAGCCGGGCCGCCTCTTCTCGGTTTTGCCCGGTGAATTTGAGGGTCTCCAGGATCAGCCACTCTTCCGCCTCGCTCATCGGATGTCCGACAAACGCGGAGAGCCCTTCCCCCGGCTCGACCAGCGGCGGCCCCGTTTTCGACAACCCTGTTTTCTGAAACCCCGGCTCCGGCTTGACCGGATCGAGATCGCCATCTCGCATCAGTTCCGGAGGCAGATCGTCCAGCCCCAGGGTCTCGTCCAAATCCAAGACCACCATGCTCTCGACAAAGTTCCGCAGTTGGCGGACGTTGCCTGGCCAGTCGTAATCATAACACCTTTGGATCACGACGTTTTCGACCCCGCGGATCGTTTTCCCATGTCGTTTGGCGAACTGTTTGCGAAAGTGATCGAACAGCGGGATGATATCCTCCGGCCGATCCGCGAGCGGCGGAAGCTGCACCGTCACGATCCGGAGCCGATGATACAGGTCCGCGCGGAACTCCCCCTTGGCGATCGACTGTTCCAGATCGCGATTAGTCGCCGAGAGCAGCCGCACGCTAATCTTGATCGGCTTGTTTTCGCCGACCCGAGTGATCTCACCCGTTTCCAGCACCCGCAGCAACTTCACCTGGATCGGCATCGGCATATCACCGATTTCGTCCAGAAACAAGGTGCCGCCATGGGCATATTCGAGCCGTCCGATTCGCTCGCTCGCGGCGTCGGTATAGGCACCCTTGGCGTGGCCAAACAGCTCGCTTTCGAGCAGGTGCTCGCTCAGTTCGGCGCAGTTGAGCGGGACGAACGGCTTCTTTTTCCGGGGGCTGTTTTGGTGGATCGCCTGGGCCACCACCTCCTTGCCGGTCCCGGTATCTCCCAGGATCAAGACACTCGCCTCGGTCGGGGCGATCCGCTTGAGTCGCTGGACCACCTGCTGCATCTTTTGGCTGCTGTAGATCAGCCCCTCGAAGCCGAACTTTTCATCCAGCCGCTTGAGCAGTTCGGCATTGGTTCGCTTCAGGGCGATCGTCTCGGCCGCTTTGAGGGTCGCCGCCCTCAGCTTATCTGGCGTGAGCGGCTTTTCGAGAAAGTTGAGTGCCCCTTGGCTCATCGCCTCGACCGCCATCGTCACGGTCGCGTGTCCGGTAACAACAATCACCTCGCAGCCAGGCAGGGCCTCTTTGGCCCTTTGCAAAATCCCCAGGCCATCGATCTCGTTCATGATCAGATCGGTGACGATAATCTCGAACGATTCCGCCTGGATCTTCGCCGCCCCGTCCGGGCCAGAGGTCGCGTAGCTGCAAATGAACCCGATCCGCTCCAGACTTTCCGCCATCGACATGGCGTGCGCCTTGTCGTTATCGACCACCAACACCCGAAACTCCTCCGCGCGGAGCGGGGCATCGCAAACATCATTCTCGTTTTTGGCGGCATCGGACATGGAAGTAATTTACCCCAACACCCCGTTTTCCTCCAGCACCGATTGACCCACTCGTAGCCACGCTTGCAAAAGCGTGGGAGAACTACTCACCCGCTTCGCCCCAGGGGCCAACCCAACCCGCAGGTCCCCCACGGTCTTGGCGACCGTGGCTACCTCAAAAATTGGAAGCTACGCCGAAGCCGAGGACCGACCAATCCGCGCCGGTTTGGGGAATTCTATCGTGAACTGCGTACCGCGGTCCATTTCGCTTTGCACATCGATGATCGCGTGATGGGCCTCGATAATCTTTTTGGCCAGCGGCAACCCGAGTCCGGAGCCGTTTTCTTTGGTCGAGTAGAACGGCTCGAACATCCGTAAGGCGGTCTCTTCGTTCATCCCGCACCCGGTATCGACCAAGCGGAGAGCGACCCCAGTGCGTGTCTCTCGCGTCTGGGCCATCAGTGACCCACCATGCGGCATCGCCTGGATCGCGTTGACCACCAAGTTCAACAGGGCGAAGTAGAGGGTCTCTCCATCCAGGTTGATGCTCGGCAGTTCGGCGTCGAGGTAGCGGATGATCTCGATCCCCGCCTGATCCGCCTGCGGCTGGATCATCGTGAGCACGCGTTCGACTTGCTCGTTGAGGTTGCCCGGCAGCAGATTCAAATCGCGAATCCGCGCAAACTTAAGGAAGTCATCCAACAGCGATTGCAGCCGCTGGCACTGCTCCTGCACCACCTTGGTCTTTTGCAGGGCCCGGCGTTCCGATGGCGTCTGCGGGTCGTACAGGTCCTCAGCCAACAGGTCCATGTTCATCCGGATGACCGAGATCGGGGTCTTGATCTCATGGGCCAAGGAGCCGGCCAATTGGGCCAACTCGCTGTACTGCGTTAGTAGGCGTTCGGTAATCGAAGACTGTGTCTCGGAGGAACCCGCGGAGGTGGACTCGGTCATGTCGGGTGACGGCTCAGGGGACAAAAAAGCCCGGCGCGAAAACCGCGCCGGGCGAAACTTTAATCGGAGAGACAAATCCGCGAGGCATATTTGGCCTTAATCGCGACGCCGGCCGCCACCACCGCCACCGCGACGGTCGCCACCTCGTCCGCCACCACCACCGCCGCTGCGGGGACCGCGGGAACCAGCCCCTTCCATGTCCTGGGCAGGTTCGACATAGCCTTCCAAGGTCGCCTTGTGGCTCAGTTTGACCCGGTCGTGCTCGTCGACCAAGAGGACCTTCACGCGAAGCATTTCACCCACTTTGATCACGTCGTTGACGTCCGAGACATACTCGCCTGAGAGTTCGCTGATGTGACACAAACCGTCCCGGCCAGGCATGATCTCGACGAACGCGCCGAATTCCTTGACGCTGGTAACCCGGCCTTCGTAGATCTTGCCGACTTCGACTTCGCCGGTGATCGCCTGAACCCGAGCCATCGCGGCCTCGGCCCATTCCTGATTGGAACTAGCGACACTGACGGTCCCGTCGTCCTCGATATCGATCGAGGCTCCGGTCTCTTCCTGGATCGCGCGGATCATCTTGCCGCCGGGGCCGATCAACAGGCCGATCTTCTCCGGGTTGATCTTCGTCCGCAACATCCGCGGGGCCCACTTCGAGGTATCCTCGCGGGGCTGCGAAATAGTGGTCAGCATCTTCCGCAGAATCTCGATCCGGACCTCACGAGCCTGAATGATCGTGCCGCGGATGATCTCTTCGCTGATCCCCTTGATTTTGAGATCCAACTGGATCCCGGTGATCCCGTTTTGGGTCCCGGCGATTTTGAAGTCCATGTCACCGAAGTGATCCTCCGAACCGAGGATGTCAGTCAACAGGACGTAGTCGTTGCCTTCCTTGACCAGACCGATCGAGATTCCGGCCACCGGGTTGGTGATCGGCACCCCGGCGTCCATCAGGCCAAGGGTCGCCCCACAAACCGAAGCCATCGAGCTCGAACCGTTCGACTCCAAAATGTCGGAGATCACGCGGATCGTGTAGGGGAAATCATCCGGGCTGGGCAACACCGGGTTCACACTTCGCTCGGCCAACGCGCCGTGACCGATCTCACGTCGTCCGGGACCCCGAATCGGGCGGCACTCGCCGACCGAGAACGAGGGGAAGTTGTAGTCCAGCATGAACTTTTTGGAGTACTCGTCGATCAGACCATCGACCCGCTGTTCATCTCGCGGCGTACCGAGCACCACGGTGATCAGCGACTGGGTCTCGCCCCGCTGGAACACGGCCGAACCATGGACCCGCGGCAGAACGTCGACCGCACATTCGATCGCCCGCAAGGCCTTGCCATCGCGACCATCGGAGCGAACCCCGGCGAGGATCAGGTCTCGGATCACTCGCGCCTCGACATCGTGCCAGGCCGATTTCAGCTCGGCACTGGGAACGGCACCCTCGGCGTCTGGATCGGGGATGATCTCCGCCTTGACCCGCTCCTTCAGCGCCCGGACGGCGTCGGCTCGCTCTTGCTTGCCAACCACCTGCAAGGTCGATTTCAGGTCGTTGTAGTAGGTGTCCAGCAGACGCTGGTAAACCGCCGACTTAGGAGGAGATTGGAACTCCACCTTCTCCGGCTTGACCTTGTCGACGAGCTCTTGCTGCAGGGAGCAGACCTCGCGGATGTATTCGTGAGCCTTAAGAATCGCCTCGACCATCAGGTCTTCCGGCATCTCGCGGGCAAATCCCTCGATCATCAGGACCGAATCCTGGTTGCCGGTCACAATCAGGTCCAGTTCGCTTCCTTCAAGTTGCTCGAAGGTCGGGAATACAATCCACTGCTCTTCAACGCGTGCCAGACGAACAGTACCCAAAGGCCCCAGGAACGGCAGCGAGGAAACCGAGAGGGCGGCCGAACCACCGTTCATCGCCAATACGTCGCCATCGTACTGACGATCGCTCGAAAGCACGCTGCTCATCACCTGGACTTCGTCGTTGAAGCCCTCGGGGAACATCGGACGAATCGGCCGATCGATCAGCCGCGAAGAGAGAATTTCCTTGGTCGTGGGGCGACCTTCCCGCTTGATGAAACCACCGGGGAACTTACCAGCGGCGGCGGCCCGCTCGCGGTAGTCGCAGGTGAGGGGGAAGAAGTCGATCCCAGGCCGCGCGGGCCCACTCACGGTGGCGGTCAAGACGACCGTGTCACCATACTTTACCAGGACGGCTCCAGCCGCCTGTTTGGCCAACATGCCCGTTTCAATGGACAAGACTTCTTGACCGATTTGCCGTTCAACTTTGATTGCTTCCACGTTCTTTCCGTCCTACCAACAACGCACCAGAACGTCCCAGCGGCGGGTGCCTTGGAGGGAGCGTTTCGCCCAGCAATGACGCGGGCCAATCAGAACATTCCGTGCTTGAATAAAAGTCGTAATCCCCAAAGGCCTTTCCAGGAAACTACTTACGAATACCAAGACGTGCCAGCATGTCGAGGTACTTGCGCGGGTCGTGCCGCTTGATGTAGTCCAACAGACGACGACGACGGCTCACCATCGCCAACAGACCACGCTTGGTTGCATGATCTTTCTTGTTCTTTTGCATATGAGCGGTCAAATTGTTGATCCGCGTCGTGAGAATCGCGATTTGCACCTCAGGCGAGCCGGTGTCACTCGCCTCCCGTTGGAATTGACCGATCGCTTCTTCTTTTCTGTCTTTCGTAATTGACATGGGCGAGCTTTTCTTAGGTCCGCAAAAGGTTATGTCTTAATTCTAGTCTCTACAACAACTTACAGCTTAACCGGCAGCTTAATTCGGATCGGTGGGCCAGTCCCGGCACCACCCTAGGGCGTCGCCACGAATGTACCGAGGGCATCGTTGATCCGAGATTAAGTCCGTTAATGTAGCAGTCCCCACCGGTTTTGCAACTGCCTAACACCTCTTGGCATAGGACTTCTAGCCAAATGGGCGGGACTTCTCTTCCTCCTTATCGGTCAGCCCTGCCTGCCCTCTCGCGAAAGCTCGTCACCCTGGGTGGACGATCCGCCCTCAGTACCACCTCCACCGCCCCATCCTGGGCCGTGTTCAAGACTTCCGGCGAAGTCTCGAGGCCTTGAAGCCTCGCCGCATCCAACCCCTCGACTTCCTGTGATCCACTGCTGACCACCACCCACTTGGGCTGACACCAAGGGTAGAACGCCGCCGGATGGCTGTTCTGGCTGCCATGATGCGGGGCCATCACCACGTCGCAGGGGATCGGCTGCTCTGCCAGCAACCACTCCAGCCCCGGCGATTCCAAATCTCCCGGGAGCAAGATCCGCTGCCCGGCATACTCGATTAGCAGCACAATGCTGTTGGCGTTGTCGCTTCCCAACACCCCTCGTCCCGCCGGGTGCAGCACACTGATTTCCACCCCGCCTGGCAGGTCCAACCGGTCGCTGGCCGCGACCATCTTCACCGGGACCCCCAACCGCTCGATCTCTGCGGAGAGCCGCTCACCCAGTGGACTCGGATCTCGGAGCATCGGCCAGGAGGCGTACACCACCCCGACGCTAAACCGCTCCATCAGTCCCGGCAGGCCGTTGTAATGGTCGACATCCTCATGCGAGAGGACCACCGCGTCGAGATGCCGAATGCCGCGGCCTAAGAGCGTCGCCGAGGCGATTTCGCTTGCCCTTCGCGGCGAACCCAACCGGCCACAGTCGTACAAAATGGTCCGCCCCTCCGGCAATTCCAGCAGCACGGAGGTCCCATGCCCCACCGCCAAAAATGTACACCGCAGTTCCGGGCGTTGATCCCGCCATTGGTCGACCGCCAACGATTGCCCCAGTCCAACCGCGACCCACAGCGTCACGGCAACCACCAATTTCGGCAATCGACATCGTCGCCCCAGATACCAATAACCGCCACCCAGCACCACCGCATAAAACCCCGCTACCCACCAAACCGGCGGACCCGGCACCTGTCCCGGGGCAAAACTCACCGCATGGGCCTGCACGACGATCCACTCCATCGACGTTAGTAGCCAGGACATGACGCCCCCCATTCCCAGAGCGGCCGTCGGCCAAATCACATCCAACACCACCGCCCCCAAGCCGCTGATCAAGGCCAACGCCAAGGGGATCATCAGCAGCGGCGAGAGCAGCACGGTTGCCGGAGACGCCACCTGAAAGTGCAGCATCACCAGCGGCAACGTCACCAGCCAAACCACCAACGATGCCAAATAGGCCTGTGTCGATTTCCTAAGTCCCCGCCGAGCCAACCGCTGAGGCCAAGGCCGCGTCTTGCGAATTAGCACCAGCAGCGGGTCGGTCGAGCCGAACCGGCCGGAAATGCTTCCCAGCCAAACCAACGTCCCGACCGCCAAAAACGAGAGCTGCGTCCCCGCCTGGAACATACTCGTTGGGTTGAGCGCCAACACCAAAATCCAAGCCGCCGCCAAGCTATTGGCGAAATGATGCCCTCGGTACAGCAGTTGCCCGCTGTAAATCGCCAAGATCAAGATCGAGGCCCGCACAATCGGGGCGCGGACATCAACCAACAGCAAATACCCCACCGTAAACAACAGCAAGAGCAGCGGCGGCCCCCAGGAAGGCAGCGGCAGAAGTCTCGCCCCACCATAAATCAGCAGGGCCAACACCCCCAAATGCAGACCGGAAAGGGCCAGCAGATGCACGGTGCCCGTTTCGACAAACGCCTCGGTAATCGCCGGGTCGAGCATCTCGCGCCTTCCCAGCAGCACCGTCTCGGCCATCGGGTAGGCCTCAGGGTGGACGACTCGCCGCAAACTCTCGGCCACCCCGGCCCGCAATTCGGCCAGAAAACCCCGCGCCGACCAACCCCCGGTTCCTGAAACAACGCGGACACACTCCGGAAAATTGGCTCGGGCAAACACCAGCGAACGCTGCGTCCGGGCATACCGCGCGAAATCGAACTCCCCCAGGTTCAGCGGCGGGGCGCTCGAGGAGAATTGACAAAACACCCGCACCGTGTCTCCCGGGCGGACCACCATTTGATCCGCATGCACAATCAGGCTGACTCGGCCACTGACCCGCCGCCACTGCACTCCATCCCGCGCCGCCGTTACTTGTAGCGGCACCTTGGTGACATCGGTTGGCGTGAATGAGGCGAACGGATGCGGCTCACCCGCCGGAATCAGTCGCGGTGCGTCGAGGACCACACCCTCCAGCGCGATCGGTCGGCGCGTTTCGCTGGCGGCCAGCGCGATTTCATCCTGCCGGTACGCATGCCAATGCCGATGATGGAGCACGCCGCCACAAGCGACGATCCCCAATAACAGCGTCACCTGAGCCGTCCGGTTCCGCCGCTGCCAAAACAGGAGCCCCCACACCGGCAAGCTGAAGACCGCGAGCACCGCTAAGATGATCGGCGATAGAGCGAGGCTCGCATCCAGTCCGACACCCACCGACAGCGCTGCGGCAACCAGGACCAGAGGAAAGCGATATTGCCTCGGCCGAGATCGCGGCGGATCGGTGGAGCTTTCAGGACCTGCCATAAAGGGCCAAGGGGCGAAGCTAAAGAAGAGAACGAAACCCACCAATTGTACTACCAGAGAATCGCGACCGATACGGCTGTGGTCCGTCCAGCGAGAGTTTGCTAGTGCCACGCACCTGAGCGGCGGGGTTCAACCCCGCCGTGTACTTGATCGGCGGAGGTTAACCCTGCAACACACTTAATCGGCGGGGATTAACCCCGCCGCTCGGGTGCATTCAATCAAAGTTTACGAGTGGCACCCAGCAAATAATTGCGACGTCGAATTGAGAGAGGTGATTGTGGAAAGCGTCTGCCCTGTGCGTTATGGTAAAGGACGTAATCTCCGGCCTCCTCACCCTCCTCCCCTGCCCCCATCACGAGAAAACGCCCATGCCCCATCGACTGCGCAACCTGCTGTTGGTTTTCCCTTGGCTTGTTTGCCTGAGTGGCGTGTTGCCCGCGGCCGAGCGGCCCAACCTGATTTTTCTGCTCACCGACGACCAACGGTTCGACGCCTTGGGCTGCATGGGCAACCCGGTCATCAAGACACCTCACATCGACGAACTGGCCCGGCAAGGGACCCTGTTCGAAAACGCCTTCGCCACCACTTCCATCTGCGCCACCAGCCGGGCCTCGTTCATCACCGGCCAGTATGCCCGGCGGCATGGAGTCCACGATTTCCGCACGACCCTTTCCGCAGAACAACTGGCTCAGTCGTACCCGGCGAAGCTCCGCGAGGCAGGTTACCGGACTGCGTTTATTGGTAAGTGGGGTGTCGGCGGACCGTTGCCTGAGGATCAATACGACTACTGGCGCGGCTTCCCCGGACAGGGGCAGTACTTCGTCGAGGGTCGGGATCACATGACCCAGCACTTGAGCAACCAGACGATGGAGTTCCTCGATACATGCCAGCCGGATCAGCCGTTCTGCCTGCAGGTCAGCTACAAGGCGGCCCACTGCCAAGACGGCCCCGGCTGGCAGTTCCAGCACGCCCCGAAATACGAAGACTACTATCAAGACGTCACCGTCGAACCACCCTCCACCGCTACCGACGAGCATTACCGCCGTCTACCGGAATTCCTCCAAGGGGGCGAACCCCGGATTCGCTGGGGTCGGCGGTTCGACGGCGAGGAAATGTACCAAAAGAACGTCAAGGACTACTATCGCCTCCTGACCGGGGTCGACGACGCCGTGGGAGAGATGGTCGCCAAGCTGAAAGAGAAAGACCTGTTTGACAACACGATCATCCTCTTCACGTCGGACCATGGTTTTTTCCTGGGTGAACATGGCCTGGCCGGCAAATGGTACATGCACGAAGAATCGATCCGCATTCCGCTGGTGGTCTTCGATCCCCGCGGACCCGCGAAGCAGCGCGGCCAACGGCTTGACGCGATGGCCCTTTCAATCGATGTCCCGGCCACCTTGCTCGACTATGCCGGCGTGAAGATCCCTGACGTGATGCAGGGAGAAAGCTTGATTCCACTAATCGAAGGTAAAAAGGACTCCCTGCGGACCGACTTCTTTTACGAGCACCTGTTCCCCCACGCCACCATTCGGCAAAGCGAAGGGGTGCGAACCGAGCGATGGAAGTATGTCCGCTATGTCCAAGAGGAGCCGGCCTACGAGCAACTGTTCGACCTGGAAACCGACCCGCACGAAGAACGCGACTTGGCCCAAGACCCCAAGCACGCCGATAAATTAAAACGTCTCCGCGAGCGTTGGCGTTCACTCTCCGCCTCGCTTGAGTAATGGCCTTTCAGGATGAAACAGCATGAAACTCGGACTCATCAATTCCGCCTGGGTTCAGGCGGATCAACCGACATCCTACGGCCTACAAAAGACGAAGGAGATTGGGTTCGACACGGTCGATATCTTCACCGATCCATTAGACACCGACATCTGTGAACGGCGACTCATCAAGGACGAATGCGATCGGCTGGAACTGCCGATCGTCTCGATTTGCTGTGTCGCCGTGGGGCTGATCGACTTGAACCCCAGTGTTCGCCGGTTTCACATGAAGCGGTGCCGGAAGTATCTCGATCTGTGCTACGAGTACGGAGCGAAAAACCTGCTATTGGTATTGGGGGAATACATCTGGAATCGCGAAGTCATTCCGGCCGACCAGCAGTGGCAATGGGCCGCTGAAAATTGCCGCGAACTGGGAGAGTACGCGGAGGAACTGGGCCTGGAAATCGCCCTGGAGCTGGAACCGTTTCCCCTCTCGCTCGTCAACTCGGTGGAAACCATGGTTCGCTTCCTGGACGACACCGACCATGGCGCGGTGAAGGCCAATATTGATATATCGCACTTGGTCCTCTCCGGCGTACCACCGGAAGAGCTCCGTCGGCTCAAAGGCCGCGCGATCCATGTCCACCTCTCCGACTGCGACGGCAAAGTCCACGGAGACCTCCCCCCAGGCCGCGGCGTGGTTCCCTTTGAACCGTACCTGCAAGAGATCAAAGACCTCAACATCGACGGCACCCTGTCCATTGAGTTGGAATACTCCCCGGAGCCCGCGAGAATCGTCGAGTGGGTAACCGAAGCCTACGAGAAAACGGACGAGCTGATGCGGAAATGCGGCTTGCGAGATTAGGTGGACAGTGCCGGGTTCAGTTCAAAAAAGGACTAACCACGAAATACACGAAAATAAGAGGAGATTCAAGAAGACGCGATTTCTCGACTGCTCTTAATGAATCGTCCAGGCAAGCGGAACGGTCTGAAGCCTCAAGTTCGGCATTTTCGCTGGTTGCTATTCGTGTTATTCGTGTCTTTCGTGGTCAAAAAAATCATTGCATCTGGTCTGCCCAGTTCGCCATGCCATCAAAAAGGAAAAACCCTTGTCGCACCTGATCGATCTTGCCGCGGAAGTTCGAATTCCCTTGCCTCGCGATTCCAGCGTGCCGATTGGTTGCATTGGGGCGGGGTTCATCATGAGCGATTGCCATCTGGTAGCGTACCGCAAGCTGGGGCTCAATCCGGTCGCGATCGCCTCGCGGCGGAAACCGCAGGCGGAGATCGTTGCGCGGCGGCATCATATTCCCACGGTGTACGACACCTACCAGCAGTTGCTGGCTGATGCCACGATTCCGGTGATCGACGTGGCGGTCCCCCCGGACGTGCAATTGGAGGTCTTTCGAGAAATCGTCCGCCACCCGCATATCCGCGGCGTGCTCGCGCAAAAACCGCTCGGGGTGAATCTGGCGCAGGCCCGGGAGATAGTTGAGCTGTGCCGCGAGGCGGATATCACCTTGGTGGTCAATCAAAACATGCGGTACGACCAAGCGGTGCGTGGCGCGAAGGCGCTGCTCGACCAGGGCCTGTTGGGCGAACCGGTGTTCGCCTCGATCGACCTCCGTGCGGTCCCGCACTGGATGCCATGGCAGCAGCGGCAAGGCTGGGTGACGCTGCGGATTTTATCGATCCACCACCTCGATACCTTCCGCTATTGGCTGGGCAACCCAGATCGCGTCCTCTGCAGCACGATGCCCGACCCTCGCACCAGCAAACAGTTCGAGCACCAGGACGGAATCTGTCTCTACATCCTGGAATACGACAAAGGTACCCGTGCGGCCGCCTGGGACGACGTCTGGGCCGGACCAGGCAGGGAAGGAGCCGCCGCCGATTTCGGCATCCGCTGGCGTCTGGAAGGGACCGAGGGGATGGCCCAAGGGACGATCGGCTGGCCCGGCTACCCCAACCACTGCCCCAGCACGCTCACCTACACGACCACCTCTCAGGCAAACACCTGGATCACCCCACAATGGTCAGAGGCGTGGTTCCCCGACGCCTTCGGTGGCCCGATGACCGAGCTGCTAATCGCCCTAGAAACCGGCGACCCACCCCGGCTCAGCGGCACCGACAACCTGCACACGATGGCCCTGGTCGATGCGTGTTATGAATCGGCCAAGACCCACCAAGCGGTTTCGCCGGAAGGGCTTTTGGGGCGGGGTTAACCGACACTCATCGTCGACTTTGATTCCGACCGTTTGTCCGCTGGCAGCGCTTCGTTGATCATCGCCTCTCGCATCTCCGGCGAAGACGTCATCATTTTGATGATCGTCGCCTGATCTTCCGCGGACGGCAAACCCCAATCGCCCCACGGCTCGAACAGTTTTCGGGCCGGGATTGCTTGCATGCCGGCGTCCAGGATGTCGAAGTATTCCAGTGTGACCAAGGCCGGGTGCTGGACTCCGCAGGCTCTGGATAGTCGCAGCAGCTCCTTGCGGAGCGTGACAATGTAGTTGGCCACGCGAACCGACTTGAGCGAAGCGTCCAAGCCCCGGGCGAGCCAGGCGTTTTGGGTGGCGACCCCGGCGGGGCAGTGCCCTGTGTGGCAACGTTGGGCCTGGATGCAGCCCAAGGCCAGCATCGCTTCCCGCGCGACTGAGATTGTGTCGCAGCCCATCGCCAAGGCGAACAGGGCCGACTCCGGAAACCCCAGTTTCCCCGAGCCGTTGAACAGCACCTTATCTTGCAGGCCCGCCTCGACGAATTCCCGATAGACGCGGCTAAACCCGATCTTGAAGGGCAGCGCGACATGGTCCGTAAAGACCAACGGCGCGGCCCCGGTCCCCCCTTCCCCGCCATCGATCGAGATGAAATCGACGCCCCGCTCGGTCGAGGCCATCTGGTCGACCAAGGTCCGCCAAAACGCCATCTCGCCCACGGCGCTCTTGATTCCGACCGGCAGGCCGGTGGCGTCGGCGATTCGCTCGACAAAGTCCAGCATACTGTCCACATCGTTGAATTCCCGATGCGACGACGGACTCGCGCAGTCCTGGCCCATCGGTATCCCGCGGATCTCGGAAATCTCTTTGGTGATCTTGCCGGCGGGCAAGAGTCCGCCAACCCCCGGCTTGGCACCTTGGCTCAGCTTCACCTCGATCGCTTTGACCGGGTAGGCGTCGGTCAACGCCTTCAGCCGGTCCATATCGAATCGACCATAGGCGTCGCGGCAACCGAAGTAAGCGGTTCCAATCTGGTAAATCAGATCTCCACCCTGGGCATGGTAGGGGGTTACCGAGCCTTCGCCCGAGTTGTGCAGGCAGTGGCTCAGCCGCGCACCCCGGTTCAGCGCCTCGATCGCTGGACCACTTAACGAGCCGAAACTCATCCCGGAAATGTTCACAATGCTGCGGGGCCGGAAGGCATGCCGTCGACCGCGAGACCCGCCCATCACCTTCGCACACGGAATATGAAACTCCGGATCGTAAAACGGCTCGCCCGGTAGCGAGTCGTGGATCGGAAAGGCGGAATGCTTCACAATCAGGTGATTGGTGGCGACTTCGATATCCTTGTCGGTCCCGAACCCGAAATAGTTATTTTCTCGCTTGGAGGAGGCATAGACCCAGCGGCGTTGATCGCGGCTGAATGGCCGCTCCTCATTATTGCTGGTGACGATATACTGCCGCAGCTCGGGGCCAATCGCCTCCAGCCAATACCGAAAATGTCCGATCACCGGAAAATTTCGGAGGATGGCGTGTTTGCGCTGGGTGATGTCGTAGATGGTCATCCCCAGCAGGACAACCAACAGCACTCCCAGCAGGATAAAAAAGGTGGTCATTCAACTCTCCTCGTTCCGCTTTTCACTAGGAACCATTGGGATCCGAGTCGTTGCGTCATACAATTCTAGGCTGAGAGTCAAGCAATTCCGGTGTGGGTAACCGCCAGGCTCTCTTAAGTTTACGACTTCCCCCAGCGCTCTGCTGTCCCGCGTTGTGGCAATTTACGATAGGGGTTAGGGAAAACCTGGGACACGTGTGGCATCCTCCCGCTTTTGGCGGTTGTACCAACTTCAGTCACCCAAGGCGAGACAAGGAATCGACCATTGGTCCCATCGCCCGATCCTCTGGTATCTAAACCGTCCGAGCGGCCGGCCCCTAACGGCGAGACCGACGTCGCGGACAATTCCAGCGGTGATCCGCGCAGGGTGATGCCCCCACCCCGCTACTCGCTGGCAACGCTGGCATGGGTTATCACCCTAATCGCGATCTTATTTGCGATTTCGCAGTGGATCGGACCACTTGCCTCCATGGGGCTGGTGATCCTGGGCAGCGTCATGCTGGCCCACTTGGCCGCCTCGTATGTGGGGCATCAACTGCTGGTTACCCGGAAACATCGCACCGCCGACGATCCACCACCAAGCTCAAGCGCTACCACTGCTTGTGCGGAAACCGCGAAATCTCGCCTGGCCCACCACCATCCACCCCATCGCTGGACGATGCGTCTGGTAGCGGTCATCGCCATACTGGGAACCGCGATCGGGGCACTTTGCAGTACCCTAGTCCCGGCCGATGAATTCAACTGGGCCGTGGTCGCGGTCTGCGCCTTCAGTGGTGGCATCCTGGCCGCGATCGGAGGATTCGTCCTCAGTAATTTTTTGATTCAGGTCTGGGTTTCCTGGTTCGAGGCCGAGCAATATGGTCCACGTCGCCGGCGATAATCGAAGAGTTTTACCCAGGTCTTGATATTTTTCATCGCTTCCAGGCAATGATATCACCAAAAAACCTGCCATCCTGATCAACTCTCCTCTCTGTGACCTCTGTGCCCTCTGTGGCTAAATTCCTTTCCTAAACTTTAGACCTGCTCCGGCTACCCCAGCAGTTGCCGATTACGCAACTCATCGGCCAGTTGATCCGCACCAACAAAGTGAATCACATCCCAACCCGCGGCGGAGGCCCCTTCGATATTCTCCGGGCGATCGTCGATCAACAAAATCCGCTCCGGCGACACCTCGGCCTGTCGCGCGGCGTGCTGGTAGATTGCTGGGTCCGGCTTCATCGCCCCCACCTTGTAACTGAGGACATGCCGCTCGAATAGCGGCTCTAGAAAGCTCGCGTACTGGGCCAGGCAATGCTCCCAGTGGCAAGCGCAGGTGTTCGACAACACCCCCAACCGCCGACCCTCCGCGGCCAAGCGGCGCGCTAGTTCAATCACCTCGGCTTGCGGAGTAAAAATCCGACTCGCGGCCCCGGCGACCGCCTCCAGTTCCGCCTCCACCTCAAACGTTTCACACAACAGTGAGTGCAGCTCGGCGGTGGTCAACTCACCCCGCTCATACTTCCACTGCCACTGAGAAACAAACACCGCCTCCCACACCCGCTCTTCGGTGGTCCCCAACACATCGGCCAATTGCCGACAGGCCAGGCGGTGATCGAAATCCAACAGGACCTTACCGAGGTCGAAATAGATGAATTGGATGGGTGACATCTGGCACATCGTCCCTGAAGAACCACTGCAGGAAAATACTTCCCACAGTAGAACTCCGTGGTGCCGAGATGTCTCCCACCCAACCTGAGCGACGGAGTCCCTTGATGTGCCGCTCGCGGGTGATGTAGAAAACCACTTCTTGATGTCAATTTAAACAAGCCAATAGTGGTCCGTCCAATCAGCGTTTACGGATAGCGCGCCGGATCGATCATTGGCTCTCAGAAGAACTGGAAACGCAGAGGCGGGGGGGGGGGGGGGGGGGGGGGGGGGGG
>JBBDIM010000211.1:0-10029 GCA_040880405.1 Pirellulaceae bacterium
TGCTGAATCCGGCGGGGTGGATCCTCGAAATTGCGAACATGGTACTGCATCATGTCGCGGATCATGCCCCGCATGTGCCAGCCGGGATAGGTGTTGTAGCTGATGAACGCGACCCCCTGCTCCTGGAGATTATCGCGGCACACAGCCATGATCCGGTCTTGGACCTCGCGCGGAACCCACGAGAAGACGCCGTGACAGATGATGTAATCGAATTTACCAAACGAGTCATCAATCTCGGTGCAGTTGAGATGTTTTAGCTCGATATTGGTCAGGCCGATCGCTTCAATGCTTTTCTGACCCGATTCAATCTGTTTTTGCGACAGATCGACCCCCATAAACTGGCTTTCGGGCAGGGCGTCGGCCATCGGAATGAGGTTGCCGCCGCCGGCGCAACCGATCTCCAAGACGCGGCACTTTTCAATTGGTGCCGGCTTGAGTCCGAACAATTGTCCCACCGCCGCTAATTTCTCGGGATGGGTTTGGCGAAAGGGATGGCTCGGATAGGGAACTACGTCGTAACTATATTGGCCTTCGAGCGGGTTTTGCTGTTCGATATTTTCGGTCGTGCTCATCTTGCCTTTCGATTGCGACGAAAAGATAGGAAGTGGGGTGGTGTTGTGACCGCGACTGAACCGGTTCACACCAAGCGCAAGTCACAAAGTGTTCACACGGACAGAGGTTGACCGGTGCAGTACATTCTTCCTACAAGATGGACTCGTGTCTCGCAAAAAAACAGTTTCTTGGATGAATCCCCGCCGGAATTTCGAATCCAGGCAACAGTTGCGGCGAGTTGAGCGATAATCGAGGTGGTGTGGATAAACGGGGAGGCGAGGGTCTTTCCGATAGGCCGAATTGTGCCGCGAGCATCCGGTACGTTGGGGAAGACCGGCCCCACACTGTGGCCCCGCTTTACGGGTTCCATGGACTAAGGTGATGAAAGAAGCACGTTTCAACCGATTCGCGTGTTTGTTGACGTGCCACCCCGGCACTGGTCAAATAGAATGCCGGTGATCGAAAACGTCTCAGCCAAAGACTTTGCTCATGATTGTTGTGTTGGAAGTGGTTTCAGGCTCCCAGACCGGGAAACGGATCACAATCCGTGGAGATCAGATCTTTACGTTTGGACGGACTAATCTGGCCGACGAGATGTTTCCCGATGACGTAATGATGTCCGGGAAGCACTTCCAAATCGAAAACAACGGTCAGTTTAGCTTCATTTCCGACCTGGGCAGCCGCAATGGCACCAAGGTTGACGATGGCTTTATCAAAAAACTCGATCTGAAGGATGGTCACACCATCCAAGCGGGCCGGACCCGCTTCTCCGTGCAAATCGAGGGTGGAGCGCGGAATCCGTACGAAACGATTCAGGGTGGATCGGGGTTGGGGAACCCCAGCTTTCCGAGCGAAAAGAGTGATCCGCGGGATGCCTTGCCGGGGCACGGAACGCGCCAGCCGGGGGATTCTGGCAGTCGGCCCGGCGTGGAAACTCCGATGGACCTGCCGAACCTTCCAGACGCCCCTCCTCACAACGCGATCGATCCTCAATTCCCAGCAGCCAGTCCGATGAGCCCCGGGATGCCCATGGGCGGGGGGATCAATCCGAACTTAATCGGCGATGCCCTTCCCCCCGCCAATGATGGTCCGGTCGGCAGCGGTGCCCCGCCCAGTTTCCCGGCCAATCCGCCGGGACCCCCCGCCTCTGGACAAGCCCCCCCAATGGACAGAAGCGAAGAGCCGCAATTCAAGTTTTTTAACCGACCCACCTCGGTCGACCCAGGGGCATTCACTCCGGCCAAACCGGGTGGACCGCCCCCGCCGCTCGGCAAAGTCCCCTTGAGCGGATTCGCAAACGAAGCGACCGGGGGAGCGGACTTCGCCCCGGTGCCTCCGCCGAGTAATTCCGCGCCGCCAACGGGTCATAACGGCATCGACAACCTCCCGGCCATGGGGCCCACTCCCATGGCCCCTCCCATCTCAGGTCCGCCCGGTGGGGGCATACCACCTGGGCCTCTTGCGCCACCGCCTGCGCCCCCGCAGCCCGGCCCTCCGCCGGCTCCCTCGCCGCAGTCGGGGCGTGGTGTTTCCGGCCTCCCGAGCGGCGGTTTCGGACAAGTGAAGAATCCCAATCTGATTGGCTGGGACGATGAGCCAGAGGCAACCACTCCGCCAAGCGGAGGAGGTCCGTGGTCCGGCGGCCCCGCGTCCGGTGGTTCAGTTCCCAACAGCGTACCGCCCGGGCCTTCTAGCCCGTCGACCAGCAACGACCCGCCCACCGCGCGATCCGATTGGCGCAACCCGCCCCTCTCGGCCGCTCCGCCAGTCCCGGTGGAAGCGCCTGCCGAGTTGGGTTCCCCGCCAGCTCCGCTTCCTGCGACTGAGCCGAAGGACGCCCCGGCGGAACCAACACCCCGCCCAACGTCCAAATTGGCGATTCGATTCGGGCAAGAGACCACCTCGTCCAACTTGCACGTCTGCCGCACGTTCTCCCTCGACGAAGCCACCGGTGAGGTCTCCCCCTCGCGCCTGCTTCAAGCCTTGGCCAAGCAGTCGAAACTGGTCTTGGCGATTCATTTCATGCGGGCAGGCATCGAGATTCCGGAAGACCTAACCGGCGGGGTTCCGATTCGTTCCGATTTGCCCGCGGAAGTAGCGAAGTCGGCCGGTCCAATCTTGCTGCTGCCGGACGAAATCCCCGCTTTTGCCGACGTGGTCGATCAGGCGTGGGACCAAGACGCAATGATCGGGTTTTTGACTCGCGATCCGGCGGCCGCAATCCGGCATTTGCAACAGGTGATCTTCTTCGATGACAAGCTGGAGGCGCGTCCCAACAACAATAAAGCGTTGTTCTGCGCCGTCTATTCTCCCAACCTGTTCAGCTCGTTTCTCAGCACTCGGGACGAGAGCGCCGTGAAACGATTGATGGGGGACAGTATCGACGCGGTCATCACCGAAGTACCCGACCTGCCTGGCAACTGGCAGCTTTTGGGATTAACGGATTGGACCGAGCGATTGACGAAGCTGGGACTCAAGCAGCAAGAGGCCTCTGAGATAAGCGGCCCGTCGGCTTAAAAAGACATTCTCCGGCCCGATGATCCGTGGGGAGTCTACAACCGCTAGTCCCAGTGGTAAATTTACTTGAATCGAATGGATCGCGAGTGCGCGATCATTTCAAGACAACCAGATGAAGAAGGGCCTGGCCCATGGCGAGCGAAGGATTCGTGTTCAGTGAGGTCAAGGTGGGCGCTAGTCTCGCTCCGGCAGGGGAAGGCCGCGGGGCGAAAGACCCGTTTCATCTGCTGTTGATCGGGAATTTCCGCGGCTCGCACCCGGACACGTCCGCCCCGCTAGGGAAGCCGATCATGGTCGATCGGGACAACTTCTACGAACTCCCCGGACGGCTCGGTACACGAATCGACGGGATGCTGGCCTCCTCGGATGGCCAAACGGAATCGATTTCCTTTGAAGAGCTTGAGGACTTCGAACCGGATCGGCTGTTCGAGCGGCTCGCCCTGTTTGAAAACCTGCGAACCCTCCGCCGCCGCTTGAAGAACCCCAAGTTGTTTGAGGCGGCCGCAGCCGAGGTGTTGGCCTGGGAGGAAGTAGCCAAGGACAAAGGGGCCGGAGGGCAAGGTTCCGCCGAAGACCCGTCTCCTCCTCCGGAGATGCCTGCGGAGTACTCAACCGCCGAACTGTTCGAAAACGTCCTGACCGAATCGGCCGAGTCGGAGCGATCGCCCCTGGAATCGGGCAATTGGAGCCGGTTGATCCACAATATTGTCTCGGAGAGCAAGGTACAGCGGATCGACCCACGGGAAGAGTCGCTGGTGGCGCTGGTCGATCAGGCGATCGAGGGGACCATGCGGCAGCTACTGCATGGGCCCGCGTTCCGCTCGCTGGAAACCACCTGGCTCGGACTGCAAATGATGGTCCGCCGCGTCGAGACCCACGCCAAGCTGAAGATCCACATCGTCGACATTTCGTCGGAGCGGTTCCGAGACGCCCTCGACTCTGACGACATCGCCCAAACGGAACTCGGTAAGTTGATTCTCTCTCCCTCTCAAACCCCCGGTGCAACGCCTTGGGCCGTGGTGGGAACGTTGTTCCCGTTCAGCACCTCAGAAAATGACCTGCGAGCGATTCACCGTTTCGGGGCCTTGGTCAGTGCGGCGGGCGCGGCCGGTTTGGTCGAGATCGGCGGGAGCCAGGCATTCTGGCTCGATCCGGATCAGGTGGAAGCGACCCCCTGGGCTCAACTGCGTCAGCAGCCGGCCGGCAAATCACTGGCCGCGATTTGGCCGCGGTTTTTGAGCCGTTTGCCCTACGGACGCAAGACTCGACCGACCGAACGCTTTGTGTTCGAAGAGATCCCGCCCGGCTCGCCACCACGTTTGGTGTGGGGGAGCCCCGTGTGGCTGGGGGCGATCGCGTTGGCCGAAGCCTTCAACACCCGAGGCTGGGACATGCAGAGTGGGATCGTCCATCAGATCGAAGAGTTACCGCTCTACTACATCGACACCGACGACGCCGAGATTCATCCGTGTGGTCAATACCTGCTGAGCGATAACGAGCTAGAGAAGATCGCCGGGCAAGGGCTTACCCCGGTGGTTTCGTTTAAGAACCAGGACCGGATCCAACTGCGGGGGATTCAATCGATCCGGGGTGGCAAGTTGAGCGGGCCTTGGGAGTAGAGGGCCATTCCCTCCGTGATTTACGTCTTGCCATATTGCGTTTCAGGCAACCCGGCCTGTCGGGGCGACGTTTTCTCGGCAGGCACTCGCACACAGGATGCCAGTGGCACACCAAGCAAGAGTGGCCGACAGTGCCACCCCGCCGAGTTTGGGTGTATCTACAGGCATCCAGTCCTGAGTTGGATCAACGGACGGCAGAACCAGGCCCGGCGGGCCGACATAACCCTTGCCGGTGGCGCGAGCCACCGGTGCCATGCCCCTATCTAAATCAAGGCCTGAAGGGCCGACACAATTTCACTCACGATTCTGGCACTGCGCAGAATTCGCCGACCCACTCGTCCTGTTCGAAACCTACTCTCATGGGGAAGTGATTGCCGCCCGCAACCGCTCGATCGCATCCCCCGGAGACTCGGCCGAACTCACCGCACCACTCACTGCCACTCGCGTGATACCGGCCGCGGCTACTTGCGCCGCGTTATCGCCGGTGATGCCGCCGATGGCGAAGGCGGGTAGCTTGATTTCCTGAGCCACTTGGGCGACAAACTCCAGGCCGGGGAATGACTCGAACCGCTTGGTGGTGGAGGGGAATGTCGGTCCGATGCCCAGGTAGTCCGCGCCGTCGGCCACTGCTTGCCGGGCCTGCGCGATGTTGTGGGTGGAGACACCGATCAGCATGCGCGGGCCGACGATTGCTCGGACGTCGCGGACCGTTAATTCCTCTTGGCCGACATGCACGCCGTCGGCGAGGCTCAGCTTGGCCAGGTCGGGTCGGTCGTTGACGATCATGCGTGTGGTCGTCTCGGCGGTGAGCTGGCGCAAGAGGCGGGCGCGGGCGAGTAGGGTGCGGTCGTCGAGCGTTTTATCGCGGAGCTGGATCGCCTCGACGCCGGCGGTAACCAAGGGGGTGACACGTTCACGAAACGTCGCCTCGTCCGATCCGCCGTCGACCAGGACGTAGATGGCGACCTCCGGCCAAGAATGAACCGCCAAGAACCGGCCCAGTAGCAACTTCTCTTCGGTGTAGGTCCGATAGCGGAGACTCTCGAACACCGGAGCCAAACCGGGTGCCGCCAGCTTCGACATCTCTTCCAAGGTTCGCAGGGCCTGCTCGGTCCGTTTGAAATTGGCGGTCAGCAGCTCGGCCGGGTCGGCCCGTTTTCCTTCCAGGCTGGCGGTGAGGGTTGTGCCGACGTCACCCACTGTGTCTCGGGCCGCTAACAGGTGTGTCCGCGGGAAGCGGGAAACCGCGGCGTCCAGTTCGTGACGAAGTGTCTTGAGCCGACTGGTAGCTGCGGAGTCGTCCAGGACAAACCGAACCCAGTCTTCAACCACCCTCAGCCCTTCGCTGGCCCGATTGGCGGCGGCATCGAGGGCCCGCCAAATGGCCAGGTCGGGCTCGGTGGAAGACGGGAAATTGGGTTGAGACATGGGTAATTTGGAGCAATCGGAGAGCCTAAGCGTCTCGTAAACAAGGAAAGAGGCGGGGTCCTGGGCTGAACGATTGTCACCCTGCCGTGGTCCGATATTGCTGATTGTAAGAACTGTCGCGCTGCCACGTCACCGCCCCTGGATGGTCGCTGCCCTTAGAATCCCACCCTGTCCGCAGATCCCACTCGACTGGTGGGGCGGACTTGCCTTGCTTCCCCTAGAACCGCAAGTTACAATTCCGTGGCGATTCCGATGAGGCAGGCCTCCTCAAAATTCTAGTGAGGGGGCTGGCCGTCATGTTGGGGAAGGTAAGGATGCTGTCAACGCCATGGATAACTTGTCTCTGGCCGGGACTCACTGATTTGTGGGTTCGGGGCAGGTGGCAAGGGTTGGTTTGGGCCACGGGATTCACGCTGCTACTCAACGCAGCGCTGATCACCAAGGGGGTTTGGCCAGACCTTTGGGGCGCTATGATGCGTAATGGCATCTGGTACGTCGTACTTGGGGTATGGCTTCTTTCAGCCATCCTCACCGGCGTGAAACTCGCTTCAGGGGCTTGGCGACAGGCCGATCTCTCGGTGGAATCCTTATTCCAATCCGCCCAAAAAGAGTACCTACGGGGAGAGTGGTTTCAGGCGGAGGCAATTTTGCTGAAGCTGTTGGCCGCGAGTCCCAAAGATGCCGAGGCGTGGTTGCTGCTAGCAACCCTTCAGCGGCACTGCAAACGATACGACGAGGCCCAACAGACGTTGGCCCAACTTCAGCGACTGGACGCCGCCGGAGCTTGGTGGTTCGAAATACATCGGGAACGGGAGTTACTCGTCAGACGGAGAGAAGCGGAGCGGAGTGAATCGGAAGAAATGGAATTAGCGGAACATAACACCCCCTCCACCTCCGATAATGACGATCAAAGCAAAGAAACAGGCACTCCCAGCCTATCGGACGCCGCATAATTTTGAGACAACTAGAGTGTGATGGTTCCGCATTCGATGCGGCCCTTCAAACTCAGCACGAGGATGGATGAAAACATGTACGAACGATTTACCGATCGCGCCCGAAAGGTGATGCAGCTGGCCAATCAAGAGGCCCAGCGGTTCAACCACGAATACATCGGGACAGAACACATCCTGTTGGGTCTCATCAAGGAAGGCAGCGGAGTCGCCGCCAACGTCCTTAAAACGTTGGAAGTCGATCTGCGCAAGATCCGGCTTGAGGTGGAGAAGCTCGTCCAATCGGGACCCGACATGGTTACCATGGGCAAGCTTCCGCAAACTCCTCGGGCCAAAAAGGTCATCGAGTATTCGATGGAAGAGGCCCGGAATCTGAATCACAACTATGTTGGCACTGAGCACATTTTGCTCGGCCTACTGCGAGAGCAGGAGGGTGTCGCCGCTCAGGTACTGATGAACCTGGGCCTGAAGCTGGAAGACGTCCGCGAGGAGGTCCTCAACCTGCTCGGCCATGGCATGGAAGGGGATGGCGGACGCGAAGGTGGTGGACGCGAACAGGGAGGCTCCGCCGAGCCCGGTACCGGTGGCAAGGGGAGCAAGTCGAAAACCCCCGCCCTGGACAGCTTCGGCCGCGACCTGACCGAACTAGCCAAGCAAGGCAAGCTCGATCCGGTGATCGGACGTGAACGCGAAATCGAACGCGCCATCCAGGTCCTTTGCCGCCGCACCAAGAACAATCCGGTGCTTTTGGGTGAAGCGGGTGTCGGTAAGACGGCGATCGTCGAAGGGTTCGCCCAGCGCGTGATCGACGGCGACATCCCGGAACTGCTAGCCGATAAGCGGATTGTCGTGTTGGACCTGGCGATGATGGTCGCCGGTACCAAGTACCGCGGTCAGTTCGAGGAACGGATCAAGGCGGTCATGAACGAGGTCCGCCGAGCCAAGAACACCATTCTCTTCATCGACGAGCTGCACACCTTGGTGGGTGCCGGTGGTGCTGAGGGTGCGATCGACGCCGCCAACGTGCTCAAGCCCGCTTTGGCTCGTGGCGAGATCCAGTGCATCGGGGCGACCACCCTGGACGAGTACCGCAAGTACATCGAAAAGGACAGCGCTCTGGCACGCCGGTTCCAGGAGATCCAGGTCGACCCCGCCTCGAAGGACGAGACGGTCGAGATCCTCAAGGGTCTGCGAGATCGGTACGAAGAGCATCACAACGTCCAAATCACCGACGACGCGGTGGTCGCGGCGGCCGAGTACTCGGACCGTTACATCACCGGACGCTGCCTGCCGGACAAGGCGATCGACGTGATCGACGAAGCCGGTGCCCGCGTGCGTCTTCGCGTGATGACCAGGCCACCGGATCTGAAAGAGATCGACGAAGAGGTCGAGACCCTGAACCGCAAAAAGGAACAGGCGGTCGCCGACCAAGACTTCGAGAAAGCCGCTTCGCTCCGCGATCAGGCGGACAAGCTGAAGAAGAAAAAGGAAGAGATCATCAAGCAGTGGCAAGCCAAGTCCCGCCAAAAGGATGGCGTGGTGGACGAGGAAGTCATTGCCGAGGTCGTCTCCAAAATGACCGGCATCCCGCTGACTCGGATGAGTACCGAGGATACGATGCGGCTGATGCAGATGGAAGACGAACTGCACAAGAAGGTGATCAGCCAGGACGACGCGATCAAGGCAATCTCCAAAGCGGTGCGGCGTAGCCGGAGCGGTTTGAAGGATCCCAAGCGTCCGACCGGTTGCTTTGTCTTCGCAGGGCCAACCGGTGTGGGTAAAACCTTGCTGGCCAAGGCCTTGGCCGAGTTCATGTTTGGCGACGCCGACGCGCTCATTCAAATCGACATGAGCGAGTACATGGAGAAGCACAACATCAGCCGTCTGATTGGTGCCCCTCCCGGCTACGTCGGCTACGAAGAAGGTGGTCAGCTCACCGAGAAGATCCGTCGTCGGCCCTACGCGGTCGTCCTATTGGACGAAATCGAAAAGGCCCACCCGGATGTTTTCAACATGCTGCTCCAGGTGATGGAAGAGGGACGACTGACCGATAGTTTCGGCCGGAACGTCGACTTCCGCAACGTGATCCTGATCATGACCACCAACGCCGGTGCCGGCGCGATCAAGAACGAGTCCGCCTTCGGCTTCCAGGCTCCCGACGAAGGGGCCGAGTACGACAGCATGAAGCGTCGCGTCGAAGAGGAGATCGGCAAGGTCTTCCGTCCCGAGTTCATCAACCGAGTCGACAAGACGATTATCTTCCACCACCTGACCAAGGAAGATCTGAAGCTGGTCATCGACCTGGAACTGGCCAAGGTTCGCGAACGCTTGGAAGAGCGTGGTTTCACCTTGGTCCTGACCGACGAGGCGAAGGAACTGATCATTCGCCGCAGTCGCGAAGACGACAAGGAAAGCGATTTCGGTGCCCGGCCATTGCGTCGTGCGATCGAGAACAACGTGGAGGATCCATTGTCCGAAGAACTGCTCAAGGGTGAGTTCCAAGGCATGGACACCATCATGGTCGACGCGATCTCCGACGACGAAGGCAAGCTGCTTCGGCTCGACTTCAAAGGGGTCCTGAGCGAGAAGACGGACGAAGAAACCGTCGCCGCCGGAACCTCCGGAGAGGAACCGGAAAAGGGGAGCGAAGGCTAATCGCCTGAGAACCTGAAACGATTAAAACGGCCCTCCCAAAGCGGAGGGCTGTTTTTTGCGCGCTCCGATAAATTCAAGGATGAAGGATGTTATTGCCTCGGGTGCCATGCCCACGCCCTCCAACGTGGGCATGTTTTGGCGGGCCCGTTTTCCACAGGCAACTCACCTAGTCGCGGTCGAAAATCAACTTCCCGATTTATGGATAAGTCGCAGTTGCGCGCGAAACGTGAATCACCCAGTTAAATCCTCACGTAAAGCCGCCGGGGGACAAAACGGGGAGGAGTTCAATTACAAAGCGTCGGTGGAAA
>JBBDIM010000212.1:0-9992 GCA_040880405.1 Pirellulaceae bacterium
TTGCCGTCGACCTTGATCGGCCGACCATCGTAACTGGTCGCCACAATCGGCTGCACCTTGCCCGCCACATGCAGCATGCTCGCGAATTTTTCGGGCTTGCCGGGAACCCGATTCTCTGGCCGCACGGCGAGCGGAGCAATCGTCTCTTCCGGGACGCGGCAACCGGCGGCACCCGCGGCCAGACCGAAGGATGCCCCCATCAACTGCATCCAGCGCCGTCGCGAGAGCCCGGTCGGGGCCTCGGAGGCCGCCTCGGGAAATTCGCGGTGCAGGAACTGCTCGAAGCGGGGAGTGTTTTCCAACTGCTCCAGGCTGCGCCAGTAGGTCGTATTTTCGGAAGCGGAGCTCATCGGTGGCACGTTGAACAATTGGTCGAGGGGTGAATGTTGTGCTCTTCCCGCAGCCGGGCACCCAAAACCGCCGGGTCTTCCGGAGCGACCCATTCCAGGTCGGTCACCTTGTCGAGCGGGCGGATGTGCGGATCGGGATTGCGGTGGCAATCGAGGCACCAGCTCATCGTGAGCGGCTCGACCTGGGTGACCTCGTCCATGCGGTCGACGCGGCCATGGCAGGAAACGCAAGAGACGCCCCGCGTCACATGGGCGCTATGGTCGAAGTAGGCGAAATCAGCCAGATCGTGAACCCGTTTCCACGGAATCGGATCGCCGGTCGCGATGCTTTCCCGGACAGGCTCTAGCTTCAGACTTTCCGAGTGAACCGCCGCGTAAGCCACGCTGCCAGAAGCATCTTGCCCCGAGTGGCAGTTGGCACAGGTGGCGGTCGGTGGAATCGCGGCATGCGCCGCTTTTTCGACCGTGGTGTGGCAATACCGACAGTCCATCTTCAGTTGGCCGACATGGACCTTGTGGCTGAAGGGGACCGGCTGCTTCGGGGCGTGCCCGACGTTCAGCGTTTGCGGGTGCGACGCCAAGAGAAACATCGAAGCCCCGTAGGCACCGACTATCGCAAGTGCACCGCCCGCGAGCGGCACGAACTTATTGATCCAGCTTGGAAATTGGAATCGATCCATAGCTTGCCAAGTTTTCTATCGCCAGGTTGCTTAACCCTTACGCGGCAATGGAAGAACTGTTTACCCTTAATGGCCTATTAACGGACTGGGATTTCGCTCGCTGCCTTTTAGTGGGAAATAATCCACTCTAGGAAGCATGTCATCGGATTTCAGAGGGCGTGAATACCGCCTTGAGTCCCGTCTGACGATGATCCTAATCGTAGAGAACTGGGGCAAATGGAGCGACGCGACAAGGTGTCGCACTAGGTTGGGGGGTGTGGTTTCCCCGGGATCAGAAACGAGCGGTTGCCCGATAATTCAGCTTGAGAAGAACCGGAAATTTTTCGGGCTTCCGCGCCTTTCGGTTGGCCTTAAACGGGGCGACAGAGTTCGCGCCATGCGTCGAAAATTGATAAAAAAAGCAGAATCAAATTGACTGGCGAGTCGGTGTTGGTACATTGGGCGTAACTTTACTTTTTTGCGGTCGCCGGAGTTTCTTCGTGAATGCTCACACAGCTACAAAATCGATGACAAAGGCGCGCCGGATCTTTGTTGATCTGCGTTCCAAAATCCTATCGCGGAAGATCCCCCCAGATACGTCACTCACGCTTCGCCCCATCGCGAGTCAGTACGGGACCGGAATCAATGCCGCGTCCGAGGCGATCAAAGCCTTGGCCGCCGAGGGCTTGGTGGCTCTCGAAGGAAAAGCGGGAGCCCGCGTCATCCGGCGCGACCTAAGCCGCATCCGCGCGGAAGGGATTCTGCGAATCGCCATCGAGACCGAGGCCACGCGGCGCTGTGCCGAGTTGGCGGATGACGTTCAGATTTCGGTTTTGAAGTCGCTCGCGGAAAAGGTGGATTTTCTGTTTGAGGAAGGGCACGAACTCGAGGTTTGTCGCCGGGCCGATATTTCATTCCACCTCACGATCGTCAGTTTTTGTGGCGTGCCGGAACTCCGCGAATCCTTATCCCCGCTGTTGGATCGATTGGTAACGCTGGACCAAACCGAAATGCGAACCAGTGAGATCCCCGGGCAAAAGCATATCGAAGTATACGAAGCGATTTCATCCCGTGATCCGCACCTAGCTTCAGAAATGATGCGGCGACATCTCGAGCATTCGCTCAGTATGTCGCTGTCGCTTTTGTATGAGTAACCTCCTACGAAAGAAAAAACCATTCGAACCGTTGGCGTTGAGTCTTCGCTGGCTTTTTAAGCTCGTGATTGAACGGGAGAGATATAGATCTCTCGCGATACAACATGGCTTCGTCACCATGCGGAAGGCAACTTCAGGCTTCTGATGGCTGCCTGCGCCGGGGGTGGTTTGGATGCTCTCATTCCTTTGATCCTTTTTCTAAACGGAGAGCCGTCGGATGTGCAGAACTAATCCTTTCCAGAAAACCGGTTTCACGCTGGTCGAGTTACTGGTTGTGATCGCGATTATCGGTGTTTTGGTTGCCTTGCTCCTGCCTGCGGTGCAGCAAGCCCGGGAGGCCGCGCGGCGAATGCAGTGTGGCAATAACCTCAAACAGTTGGGATTGGCGCTGCACAATTATCACGGGACACATAATGTCTTGCCACCGGGCAAAGTGGGACCGAGTGTCTTCGATAGTATCAATCCGGGCGTGAATCGAATTGGCTGGATTCCACTCCTGCTACCCTACATCGAACAAGGGGCGATCCACGAGTTGGTGAAGCCGTACATGGATGGCACGGCACCCGATATCAGCACCTCGAACTCTCCGTCGGTTTGGCCGGGAACCCGCACTCCAATTATGGCTCTGAACTGCCCGAGTGATCCTGGTAGCAGTAAACAGGAGGGCCTCACGACTCCCGGAGGCGCTTTCGGGGGAGCCTATTATCCTAGAACATTCAGCAACTACGCCGCGTGTCAGGGATCTGACGGAACCCGGTTAAGTCCCAATACGAATCCGGTTTCAGATCCGCCGGATGCCAGTGGGACGCGATTAAATGGAATGTTCTATGTGAGGTCTAAGACTCGCATGCGAGATATTACCGACGGACTGTCTAATACGATCATGCTGGGCGAGATTCGAATTGCCCCCGATGTAGGCGAGTATGATACGGGAGCGGATTTTCGGGGATATATCTGGAACTTGGATGGGCCCACCATCTGGTTCTCCACGAAATTTACGCCCAATACAGTGACTCAAGACCGGCTTTCGCGTTGCCGAGAAGACATTCCGGACATGCCGTGCTTGCGACCTGCCTCGCTAACCGGCTGGACTTATTGGCTCCATCCTCGAAGTAAGCACCCCGGCGGAGCGCAGTTCTGTTTGGCGGATGGATCGGTTCGCTTCATCAGCAACACCGTCAATGGGATTGTGTTCAACTCACTCGGCACCCGTGCCGACAACGAGGTGATCGGGGAGTACTAAAGGGAAAGGGTGAACCGTGGGAACATTTTACCGCGCAACGTGGAGTTACTATTTGCTGACAACGGTTTTGCTTGCAGGGTGCCAAGACACCGGCGATGTCCATGTACCGCAAGGGATGGTCAATGTGTCGGGAGAAATCACCCTGGACGACAAGCCGCTTACTTCGAGCTTTGCCGTAATCGTACCGGAATCCCAATTAGCCTCAGGCGACTTTGGTGATTCCCCGGTCGCTCGAATCGAAAAGGGGAAATTTCAATGTTTTCTGGCTCCAGGAAAGTATGTGATGCGAATTCATCGGGACGAAGGTGCCGAAAATCGAGCGCCAGCGCATCAGGAACCGGAGCTGTTAGAGGACGATCTGCGACTCGTGGTCCCGGAAGGAAAGGTGGAAGAATCCTTCTCATTCAACCTTAAATCCAAACCGTAGGTGGCTTGGATACGATCCTGCCTCGAAGAGCCGGGTTCCGACGCTTCCCATGCAGTACGACAAGGACTCGACATTTTCGGCAGAGGTCACGGAGTCGGGGCCCAACACGTTTAAGTACGAACTGAATGAATAAAGCCGCTCCCTGCCTGGTTCCTCCCCTTTCCCTTCCTGTTTTGGAGACATTCTCATGAGTCGTCACGGTTCTTTGATGATGGATAAATATCGACTGCGATCGGCCTTCGCGGCCCTGTTGGTACTGTTGCTCTTACAAGCTGGCACACCGCTCTGGGGAGATACCAATGAAGACCGGCAGGCAGGCAATGAGGTCAAGTCGTGGCAGGAGAACGCGGTAAACTATGCGCGTCTCATGTCAGGGGTTAAGTGGAAACCGGTAGCCGCTGGGATGCCCAAACGAGGCGGTTTCTTCGAGAAGGGAGTCGAGTATCAAGGGGTCCCTTATTCGAGCGTTAAGTCGGTTGGACGGGACATTGGGTTCGACATCTCGTTGAATACCTTTTTGGCCGCGGTTGAGAATCCGAAGAGCGTACTGTACACCGAGAATCTCAAAGGCAAGATCAGCAACGCGGAGTGCTACTATGGCAAGGTTTGCTCCACGTATACGAGCTATGCCCTGCAATGCGCTTTCCCGTATGTCAGCCGGCACCACGGCCCGGAGTTTCGTGACGGCGTCTCTCCTGTCGAACCGCAGTTGGCTCAAGCAGCTCAGGCGGGAGACATTATTTACACGCCTCCGAAGTCGGTCGGGGCGGGGTCGCATATCGCGATCGTGACAGAAGTCACGAGGGACAACGACGGGCGCGTGACGCATGTGCGCGTTGAGGAGAGTTGGCCCCAAACCACTAAAAACACCAATCGCAGCGCGAAGCAATTTGATTCTCACCTCGCCTCACGGAACAACAAACTATACCGAATCACCGACCTGGAGGACTGGCACGCCGGAAACGCCGCCGAGGGGTTTCGCTTCCCGAATTTCAATGAAGATTCCAAGCGCCGCGAAATCAACCGCGTCTTGCTGCTGGACCTGGGTGATTGGGTTCCCTACGACAAAGGGCAACCCGTGAAGTTCAACGTAATGGATAAGGATTCTCAAGGCGTAAAGTCGCTCGTCATCCGGCGAGGAGATACCGTCATCGAAGAGATTGCGCAGCCTGAAAAGGGAGTGCTTGAGCGATCCTTGGCGACCTGTGGCGACTACACCGCCTATTGCATCATGGCCGATGGCTCACGGAGCCAGGCTTGTGAATTTTCGATATGCGAGCTTGACTTTCAGGTCCCCAGCGAAAAGATCGCGCTAGGTGAATCGATCGAGCTGAAGTTTACCGCCGAGAATATAAAAGTTGCCGCGGTCCACGTATGGAACGACGATCACATGCGTGGCAGGAGCTATGTCTATCTCACGGACGAGGATCGAAGTAACGAACGCGTGGCTATTCCCGCGGAGGCGTTTCAGTTTGAAGGTGAAACGCAGGTGTGGCTTATCGGGGAAAGCAAGCACGGACGGTTAAAAAAACGGCATGATATCTTGGTCGTCGAATAATCGATCGTGAGTTTTTTTAGCCACGGATTGACGCGGATGTACGCGGATCGCAAGCGAGTAGATCAACGAACCGTGGGTAACCCCATCCGCGGCTCTCTTTTTAGCCACCGAGGTCACATTGAAGTGACAGGGGATGAGTACAATTACAAGGAGTCGGCGGCCTAGAACCCTAATCCGCGGTACCGGTAATTGTACTTATCCCCTTTCAAACGCTCGATTTTGAAGACCGGAGCTTCTCTCCAATTGACCGGACAATCGGATAGGCAGCGACACGATCAAACGGGTATGATCCGCGATATGCGCCTGAATGAGCCGATGGGGGACCATCCCCAATCCACCCAGGCCCAAAGGGCCGACACAATTTAATCGAGCAGCATCGATCTACTCAAAGTCTGTTTTTGAAACGCAGAGCCGCGGAGATCGCAGAGACCCCCTATGTACTCTGCGTCTTGCGCTCTCTGCGGCTCTGCGTTTCAATCCTGGAAAGCGACCTGATTCGCCGGTTGTTTTTCGTGTCATTCGTGTGATTCGTGGTAAAAAAAGAGCCGCGGATTTTGACTTCGCCTCCAGGGGATGAGTTCAATTACAAAGAGTCGGAGGTCCAGCAGTTTCGGCCGCGGTTCCCGTAATTGACCTTATCCCCGTACGAGTGTGGCGGGCGTGCCAATCGCTGCCGCTGGTTTGCCGGGTCGACTTGAGAAACTCCGGTTTTCAAGATGGGGCGTTTGGAGGGGGATAAGTTCAATTACTGGTGCCGCGGAACAGGGTTCTAGTCCGCCGACTCTTTGTAATTGAACTCATCCCCTGTACTCGGTGACCTCTGAGAACTCTGTGGCCAACATCTTTTTGGCACCGAAGACACAGCGGCGGAGAAGGTTTCGCGGCTTTTGGGTTGGCTAGTGCCTTACCTCTGCGGCGAGAAGTTGTTTTTCTCACGCTCCTAACGTTGCGCCGCTTGTTGCTGCTGATGCAGATAGGTCAACAGATCGGCCATTTGGCCGGACGAGATTACCCGGTCGAACCCTTCCGGCATCAGGCTCTTGCCGGTGGCCTGAATTTCGTCGATGTCGCTCCGCCGCACGGCGCTCGATTCGCCGTCCGGGCGAAGGATCGTGAGGCTGTTGTTCGATTCGCTCGTGATCATCCCGGAAATGATCCGACCGTCCGCGGTCACGACGAGATAGGTCTGATATTTCGCTTCCACGGCATTGTTCGGCTCCAGGATCGCTTCTAAGAGCGAGGCCACCGTCGGGTTGGTCAGCGACTCCAAATTGGGACCGATGTGCTTCCCCTCGTCATCAAGGCGGTGGCAGCTGCTACAATTTTTCACGAAAACCTCCTTGCCTCGCTCCGCGTTGCCTTGTGACATTTGAAACCTTTGAGTATTGAGCGGGCGACGTTGATCGTCGGGGGCAACTTGCCGGAAATGTTTGTGGAATGCTTTGGAATCGGGCTGGCTAAGAAACCGCTGCCGCAGCGAGAGACTTACATCCGACACCTTCACGTCCTGCTCATCCAGGGCCTTCACAAGCTGTGAATGCCACGTCGGTTGAGAGAGCACCGCCTCCAGGATCGAGTCACGCGTTTTAGGCGAGTAACCGGACCACCCTTGGAGCATCAGTCCGCAGCACTCCGGCTCCGACTGCTTTCCCAAGTGTTGGATGAGGGCAAGCTGGAGTTCGAAAGGGACGGTTGGCTGTAATAACGACCGAGCGGTATCCAGGTCGGTCGAAAGGGAATTGGGAAGGAGGAAGAGTGCGTCGATCGCCAAGGTCCGCAGCCACTGAGGCGAGGTTTCCGTCACGAGGACCGTGCGGGCATGCCTAACGACCGCGCCCAGGCTGGCCTCAATTTCCGTTGGTATCCCCTTTAAAGTTGGCCCCCAAAATTGCCGCGCAACTCCCGCCACGACAATCGCCCTGGCGAGTTCTTGATCCGTGGGATCCTCGATCGCGCAGGCTTCGATCAGCGGCTGGTGCTGGCGATAGTCCAGCGATTGTCGCGCCACCTTCCGATAGACATCGCGAAACCCGGCATCGCGCATCGGCATCCGGGCAACCGCGATTGCCACCTCCGCGATGTTGCTCTCGTTTAAGGAACTCAATAGGGCGGATCGAATGAACGGAGAGGAGTCCTCCTGTGTCAGGATCTCGCCAATCAGGGCCGAAGCGAACGGTTGCTTCCAGGCTCCGAGCGACAACGCCAATTGCAGGCGGACCGCAGGATCGGCATCGGTCGAGAGGCGTTTCACCGCATCGATCATGGCCGCCCCGGGCTGCTCAATGGCCTCCGCGAAACGCAGGGTATGGCGGCGAATCTCATTCTCCGGATCGGTCAAACCCTGGATCAGCAGCGACTGGTCGCACGGCTCGATCATTTGCAACGCATACCACGCGTTTAGCTTCCCCTGAGGTGTGGCGGCGGTGGTCAGCATTGGCAGGAGCGCCGCGCGAACATCCGCCGGTGGTTTTTCGAGCAGCAACTGCTTGGCCGCGTCGCGAACCCAACCGCTAGGGTCGTCCAGCCGGGACACCAGTTCGGCCGTCGTAAGCCGGGCGAGCTTCGGAATGGACCGTGGAGGTTGCTCCTGGGGAACGACCCGGTAAATCCGACCACGCCCATCGCCGGCGCGCAGATACGGCGCGACGACCGCTTGAGCTTCTTTCGGCAACCAATGCGGATGTTCGATCACGTAGCGATACATGTCGACTACCCATAATGCCCCGTCCGGCCCGGTTCTGGTCATTACCGGGCGGGTCCAGCGATCTCGCGATGCCAGAAAGTCGACGGACTTGCCCGAAACATCCCGGGACATCTCGAAACTGACTCCCGAGCGGACCAGATGATTGTGCTGCACCAAGTTATGGACCGGCTCGCAGGTGAAGGCATGAGAGATTTCATTGGATGGAAAAAGAAGCGTGTCTCGATAAATCATCCCGGAGCAGGCCGAGGTGAAGCGGCCTGCTTGATTCTGGCTATGAAAGCGCGATTGAGGCGGTTTCGCCGGGTAAACTCTTGGATTCGGCGCGGTCATTACGACCTTGGGATCTGGGGTCGGCAGGTGAGGATTCCGGCTGAGGTAATCGTCTTCCAGCACATAGTGCCACAGGGGATAGCTGTTTTGCACGCCGAACCAGTTTCCCCACGCGTCGCAATTGCGGCCAAACTGAGATGGTCCCGAAAGTGGCTCTAATTCGCCGGTCTCTGGATGAAAACGGAAATCGCGACTACCCAGTGGAATTTCCTGGCCCGTCAGGTGCGATTTGATTTTGCTGTCTTTTCCGAAGTTGGCCACGTGGCTGCCGCTGGCACAATAGAGCCAGCCTTCCAGGCCCCAGCGAAGCCCGTTGACACGGAGCTGTTGGTTGCCTTGCGAATATCCGCTGAAAAGCACTTTTTTGAGATCGCAGATGTTGTCGCCGTTCGTATCTTCCAGATAAAGAATATCCGGGGCGGCCGTAACAATCACACCTTGACGATAGGTGACAATCCCCGTCGGAAAGTTGAGGCCATCAATGAACAAATGCGACGTTTCGTACTGTCCATCTTCGTTTTGGTCTTCCAAGACGCGGATCCTCCCGCCAGGTTGACCTTGCCCATCCAGGCCGTTGGGGTAGTCCGCCATTTCCACCACCCACAGTCGGCCCTCGGGATCCCAGTCGATCGCCACGGGATCCATCACCAGCGGCTCCGCCGCCACCAGCTCAATTCGGAAGCCTGCTCGCACCTCCCAGGCCGCCTGACTTGCCGCAGGGGCCAGCGCGGGAGTTGGTGCCGCGGACTCGTCGGCCGGTGTGAAGGAGGAAGCCTTGTTCGCCGTGGGGCTTTCCGCGGCATTTACGCCCGCCGCGGAGAACGGCACGACCAGGCAGGCGATTAGCCAGCAGACAAATGGGAAGGTAGCGTGTTTCATACTCGATCGATCCCTAAACGCACAAACGCCGAGCCTGAATTATTCAGGACCTCTCGCGACGACCATCGCGCAGAATCCAGGCAAACCTTAATATCGCTGCATTGAGCATACAATGTACCAACACCTTCAGCAATGAAAATTCCCCGACCGGTGCGAAGCGTCTGTTGAAGAGCAACGAAAAATAACTTGGCGATTTCGGCCGGGTGACCCCCGATTAACGCCTTGTTATCGAGAGTGGTGCGATCCGCGTTATGCGCCTGGATTCGCCGATGCGGAGCCATCTCCAACTCCCCCAGGCCCGGAGGGCCGACACAATTCAACCGAACCGCATTTTTGAAACGCGGAGCCGCTGAGAGCGCAGAGGACCCGCGTGCATGTCGTGCTGTGGCGGCAGATTTAAGAGAAAGGATTAACCACGAAAGACACGAAAGGGGGAACTGGTTCAAAGGACCAACGATTTCTCGACCGCCATCGTTGAAACCTGGAAAGCGGAATTTTCGCCGGTTGCTTTTCGTGTCATTCGTGTCATTCGTGTCATTCGTGTGATTCGTGTGATTCGTGTGATTCGTGTGATTCGTGTGATTCGTGGTTAAAAAAATTGTCGCGGATTTTGACTTCGCCCCCAGGGGATGCGTTCAATTACAAAGAGTCGGAGGTCCAGAAGTTCCGGCCGCGGTCCCCGTAATTG
>JBBDIM010000213.1:0-58189 GCA_040880405.1 Pirellulaceae bacterium
CGCAAATCGTCGATCTGAACAGCGAGACCGAAGAGACCAAATCGCTGTACGGGCTGGACCAAAAGGAGACGAGCGTCTTCGGACGCAATTGCCTGATGGCGCGACGCTTGGTCGAGAACGGGGTGCGCTTCGTGCAACTTTACAGTGGTGCCGGCAGCGGCTGGGATTCCCATAACAACATCGAAACGAATCATGGCCGTTTGTGCAAAGAGGTAGATCGTCCAATCGCCGGCCTCCTGAAAGACCTGAAACGCCGCGGCTTATTGGACGAGACTTTGGTCATTTGGGGTGGCGAGTTCGGCCGGACGCCGATGTCGGAGCAAGGCAATGGACGTGATCACAACCCGACTGGCTTCACCATGTGGATGGCCGGTGGCGGCATTCCCGGCGGCCGGGTCATCGGAGCGACCGACGATCTTGGCCTCCACGTGGTGGAAAACCGCCTGCATGTCCACGATATCCACGCCACCATCATGCGGGCCATGGGAATCGACCACACCAAGATGATTTTCCGCCACAAGGGGCGCCCGGAACGGATCGATTTAAACGAAGGGAAGGCCGACCTCAAGTTGTTGGGGCTGGCTTAATTCCGTTTTTGTTGTTGCCGCGAGGTGACCGGCAAGGTCAACACCAGGCAAGCACCCTCTCCCTCACACGATGCAAAGTCGAGTTGACCTCCCAGTGATTTCGCCAAGTCGCGGGACAGCGCCAATCCCAAGCCCACACCGGGAGCCGACCCTGCCGCTTGTTGGACGCTCTTGGAAAACGGGCGAAATAAACGGCGGCGCTCGCGTGGATCAATTCCAGGACCGTTGTCCGTGACCCGAAACGTGAATCTGTCCGCTTGTCGCCCGACTCGGATTTCGAGGCGGTTTTCTTGCTCGTCGAGTGAGCGGCCATACTTGCAGGCATTATCAACCAGGTTGAAAAGGATCTGCTCCACTGCTTCGGGATCCGTGGTAAGTGAATCGTTGAGGCACGCCGGATCGATCTCGATGGCTAGGGTCATCCCACAGTCCTCGCACCGCTGATGGAGACGATGGGCGGCCCGATCAACGAGTGATGCAATGGTCGACTCTCGAAATTTTTCCACTTGGCGGCCACGCTCCAAACGGGAATAGGCCAACACGTTTTCAACCAGGTGGGCCAACCGATCTGACTCGCGGTAGAGCGTTTGATGGTATTCCGCCTGTTTCTCGGGATCGGTCACCATCTGCCCTGCCAGCATTTCGGTGTAAAGCCGAAAGGTGGTAAGCGGGGTTCGCAGTTCATGCGAAACGGCCGCCACAAACCGAGCCCGCCGCTCGCTCAAACGGACCACTCCCCACAGCAGCGCCCCACCGGCTACCAGCCCAATCATCAGACCACTCCAGGCTAACGCCAATGCCGCGGGTAAGGTCGAGCGGACGTTGCCATTGGGGATCGCCTCGGGAACGACGATTTCAACCGGCAAGGTCGCCAAAAATCGGCCGGCGACGATTTCACCACCGGTGGCAGGGCGGAGTTCAAACTCAGGGAGGACCTCACTGGCCGTTTCGCGAAGCGTCTGGGTGATCCGGTTCCAGTCGAGCCAGCAACCTTGAATCACAATCTCCTCCTCCAGTGCGACTCGCCGAGCCAGCAGAAGTTGATCACCGACCCACACCGGGCTAGAGGTTCCTTCGGCGACGGTCGCCGGGGTCAACTGAATCGCATTTTGCAACTTATTTACCCGAGCGGTTTGGGCCAGCGACTGCATTGCTGTGTTCCGCTGTTCGAATTGGTAACTACCCTTGGTGACCTGCTGCAATTGCCCAAGTGAATCTGGTAATTCGGCCTGACGAGTGGCGGGAGGTTCGCCATACCCGGTGGCGATCGGATCGACCATCGCTTGCTGATCCCGATTGTCCCTGTAGTTGTTAGCGAGCAGGCGAGGCATTTTCTGCTCAGGCAGGTGTGTCAAAAGCTGTTCCGGAACGACGTGCTCCCGCAGATTGGCGAGCAAACGCGGCGCGGCTTCCAGGCTTTCGTTGGTGGCACCATTAAATAGGGCCCAGGGGCGGACATGTTCCAAGTCTTGGGGTGAGGTCCAACCTTGGCTTGGGCTCCACTGGAAATTGAGCAGCACGTACTCTGAGGAGGGCCGGACCAATGCGATATCACCGCCGTTCCAATTTTCTTGGGGAGGAAGCTCGGCTGCTTTGGGTGGTCCGACATACTCAAGGTAGGTCCGGGCCGCTTCCTCGGCCAGAATCGGCGCCATCTGGGTATCCATTTGCCACAGGGCAAGCCCAATGTTTTGTTCCTGCAGGGCCTGGGCTTTAGCCACGGTTTCCGCGTGGTCCAATCGCATGGCCGCCGCAGTGACGTATGCCATCGCGCCGCAGACGACGGTCGACAGCAGCAAATATAAACCGAGCACCAGTTTGGGCTGTCGCATCTTACGAGCCCTCCGCCAGATTCGACGTGGTTGGCATCGCGCCCTGGGAGGGCTCCGACACTTTCAGGAGATACCCTTCGCCTCGAACGGTTTTCAGGATACCGGAATCGATTCCTAGCCGCGTCAGTTTCTCCCGGACCCTGGCGACCTGCATATCGACAGTTCGTGTCTCGACCCCGCGTGGATTGATCCCCCAGACCCCCTTGAGCAGTTCTTCCCGCGAAATCGGATGCCCACCCTGGGCCGCCAGATAGCGGATCAACTGGGTTTCCAGTTCCGAGAGGCTGACCGATTGCCCATTCTCCGTCGACATCGTGCGCCGCGCGATATCAACCGTTGCTCCCGGCAACACAATTTGCTCAAGGTTTTCGATGCGGGGGATCGCCCTCCGCAGGACGGCCTCGACTCTTGCGATCAATTCCCGCACGCTGAACGGCTTGACGACGTAGTCGTCCGCGCCCAGTTTCAGGCCTTGCACCCGGTCTTCCTCTTGGCCCATCGCGGTCAGGATGATCACGCTTTGATTAGAATCGTGGCGACGGATATCGCGGAGAATTTCCAAACCTGAGAGATCAGGCAGCACCAAATCCAAGAGCAGCAAATCGAAGCTTGCCGATTTGGCCAGTTCCAAGCCCAACTTGCCATTGGCCGCTTCCAGAACACGGTAACCGGAATGGGTCAAGGCATCGACGATCCCGCGGCGGATCGCGTTGTCGTCTTCAATGGTCAGGATGGTGCTCGACATGCCGGGTCGTCCGCAGTGAAGAAGGATATCAAAGACTACCGTTTATTTTAACGTAAAGAACAAAGCGTTGGCGGGGATTCCCGTAAAGTACTTTGTTGGCGGAGATCGGCAATGCAAAAACCACCTCGCGCGAAGAATCACGCGGGGTGGTGAAAAGTCAGGAGAGATGACCCGAAGGGTGATTGAACGGGCGTTACTTCGAAGTGCCCCCCTGGGGAAAGTAGTTTCGAACTCGGATCACTGGCAGCGACGGTGTGGTTCCGGCGTTGACCAATCCGCTGTACTGATCGCTGGCGACCAATCCCAGCCAAGGGTCGGACAGTGGCATCAAAAACAGTTTTTCATACACCTGCTGGTTCAGATTCGTCACTTGGCCAGTCACCGCGTCCCATTGATTTTCATCAGCAAACCACAGGTGAATTTGTCGCCGCAGGCGAAACTCGTTCTGGACGGTATCCCGTGCGATGTTACCTTCCAATTGCCGAATCATTCGCAACACCGGGTCTTCCACCACGCTTTTGGTCATCGCTAATCGGCTGGCCTGAAGGGCGGTGGGATTTTCGCTACGAATCAGTTGCCGGCTCCGGTCATCCAGATTTCGACCCACGGCATGCCGTGCGGCTAAGGCTTGCCAATCCTGATCGGTCATTTTACGTTCAAGGTCTAGAGCCCGCTGCTCTCCCCAATGCATGCTGTAGACCGCAGCGGAAGCAGTTAGGGGCTCCCAGCGGGCAGGATCGACCGCGTTTAGCTCATCGTGCCACTTTGAGACCAGCCGAGCGTGGGACGATTGGTGATAACGCGTCAAGTGACGTTCCCAATCTCGGCCGGTAAGGGATGCCAGTTCCGAGTGGAGCTGAACACCATCCTCCGCCCACTGGAGAAACGACTGGGGATCGTACAGGCCTGGCAACGCGTCGATCGGCCTTCCGTCGGCAGCCAGGATGTAGTGGGCGCTGTTTCCAGTGATCGTCCGCTCTACCACTCGCCCGTCGCCGTAGTCGATGGTGAGCTTGGGAACTTCACGGACGGTCTCCCAGTGCAGGATATAGTGGTCTCGCAAGTATTGTGAGATCTCCTCGTTGGCGTACAGCGTCGTTCGAAAGAAGCGGCTGTTAGCACAGCTTAACTCCTCAGTCAGTTTACCCAGCATCCGCAGGGCCAAGATCGGCTTGTTTTGCTCGGTGGCGGCCTGCTTGGCTTTGTCGAGGTCGGTGTACCAGTACAGCCCGGAAGTCGAGCAGTACCGTTGGCCTCCCACCTGATCAATGATTTGGTTCAGTTTTTCCATGATCCGGGTTAATCCCGCGGCATCAGGTTCATTGGGGGTATCTCGCAAATGGTTGCGATAGTGATCGCGTTCGGCGATCACTCGGTCGAGGGCCGCAGGGCCCTCTTCCCGCAATTTCGCGATCGCCGGCAGGGCAATCTCCGCCTCATCGCTCATCGCCTCCTGTAGCGTCGATTGTTCGCCATAACCGCCGCCGGCGAAGACCGCGCCGCAGATCAGCAGGCTCAGCATCGCACCACCAGTCCAATGGATTGTTCGCATCATTTCCGGCTCCTTACATCTTGGGGAAACTTTGAAAGGTGAGGCTCGCTCTCACCTCCGCTGATTGTAAGGGCAATTCGGCCCTAACTTTGTAACCGCTTTGTAACGGGCCGATCGACGTAAGTCTCTGTACTGTTACCATTTATAGGACGGGATTAAGAGTGGAATCCGCTCCGTTAAGCTTGACTTTTACGGCGAGATTCGATACTCTACACGAACTGGATGTCATTCATCCGACCCTCCCTCCATGTCCTTCCCCCGGCGTTCACCTGCCTTTCTTCCTTCTACTATGGTCCATCGGACCAAACCCTCAATGCTTCGTTTCATGCGCCAGGAAAACTCGAAAATACGCGATACGCTATGGGTCGTCACCTGCCTGGGTTTTGTGCTCGCTTCGCTGGGGGATGCAAGGGCCGAGGAGGATCTCAAAGTCCGCGGCCTTCAGGTATATAAGAATTTGTGCGCCGATTGCCACGGCGACGACGGCAAGGGGGTGGCCGGGGCGAGTGAATCGCCGCTGCATGGCACTCGCTCGATTGAGGACCTGACCCGCGTCATCGTGCAAACCATGCCGGAGGACGATCCGGATGCCTGTGTTGGCGAAGAGGCCGAAGCGGTCAGTCGCTACATCTACAATGCGTTCTATTCCCCGGCATCCCGACTTGGCACGAGTGCCAACCGAGTGCAGCTTTCCCATTTCACGAAACAGCAGTATGCAATCGCCCTTTCCGACATTTTGAGCATGTCCCGAGGAAATGCCCCGGCCAACAAAATCTGGAAGAAGGGGGGCCTAAAGGGAATCTATTACAACGATCGGCGGCACAACAACAAGGAAAAGAAGATCGAACGGATCGATCCCGTCATCGATTTTGATTTCCAGGAGGGGACCCCCAGCGAGGAGCTCGAGAAAAAGGAAGAATTCGCGATCCGCTGGCAAGGTTCGATTTGGGTCGAAGAGGATGGTGACTATGAATTCATCATGGTCACCGAGAACGGTGCCCGACTCTGGCTCAACGGCGAGCAAAGCCCACTCATCGACGAGTGGACCGCCTCGCATGGCCCACCCCGGGAAAACCGGGCGACGATTCGCCTGATTGGCGGACGTGGCTACCCGCTGCGATTGGACATGTTCAAGTTCAAGGACAAGCGGAGCTCGATGGTCCTGAAGTGGAAGCCACCTCATGGACCGGAGGAAGTGATCCCCGCGAGCGTCCTATCGGACCAAGGGACCTACGAGATCTTCGTTCCTACCACCACCCTACCGGCCGATGACCGGGTGTTTGGCTATGAGCGTGGCATCTCTGTCTCCAAGGACTGGCACGCCGCGACCACAGCCGGAGCCTTGGAGGTCGCGGCCTACGTGGCGAACAACATCGACCGACTGGCCAAAACCCGGGAGCAAGATGAGGATCGAGCCGACAAGGCCCGGAAGTATTGCGAAAAACTGGTCGAACTGGCGCTCCGACGACCACTTTCCGACGACGAAAAACAGTTTTATGTCGGCCGGTTTTTCGAAGGGGAAGAGCACCTGGACGCCGCCATCAAACGCTGCGTGCTGTTGACCTTCAAATCGCCGAGATTTCTGTATCCCACAATCGAGAACAATCCCCCGGACGACTTCGATCGGGCCACGCGGTTGGCGCTTGCGCTCTGGAATTCGGTTCCGGATCGGGCCCTCTTCGAAGCGGCGGAAAAGGGGCAATTAAACACGCTGGAACAAATTGCAACGCATTCCAAGCGGATGCTGGAGGACCCCAGGGCCCACAAAAAAATGCGGGACTTCCTGCACGTCTGGCTCCAGTTGAACGAAAAAGAAGTGGGAGCGAAGAACGAGGAGCTGTTCCCGGAGTTCGATCCGCTGGTCCTGGCAGATTTGCGGCGGTCGCTGAACATGCAATTGGATGAGGTCGTCTGGAGCGACTCTTCCGACTTCCGCCAACTGCTATTGGCCGAGGAGGTGTTTTTGAATGCGCGTCTGGCCAAGATCTACGGCGTGGAGCGAGAGTTTGAAGCGGAGTTCGAGAAGGTCCGGTTCGAGCCAGAGCACCGGGCTGGTGTCCTCACGCATCCCTACCTGATGGCGTCGCTAGCGTTTCATGACCTCAGTTCTCCGATTCACCGTGGCGTTTTCGTCACGCGCAGGCTTCTGGGGCGGAATTTAAATCCTCCGCCTCAAGCGACGGAATTTAAGGATGGAGATTTCCAGCATGGAATGACGACACGAGAAAAAGTCGCTGTCATGACCGAGCCCGCCGCCTGCATGTCCTGCCACAACGTCATTAATCCGCTCGGTTTCAGCCTGGAACACTTCGACGCGATCGGCCGCTATCGCGACCACGAAGCAGATAAACCAATCGACGCCTCGGCGATTTATGTTTCCGAGTTTGGGGAAGAGATCAAGTTTAACGGGGCCAAAGATCTGGCCCGGTTCATCTCCGAGAACAAGACCGCCCATGGTTCGTTTGTTGACCAGTTGTTCCATGAAACGATCAAACACCCGATCGACGCCTTTGGCGAAGGAACTCGGGAAAATTTGATCGAGAAGTTCGAAAAATCTGGGTACAATATCCGCGAGCTTTGGCTGGAGATTGCCAAGGTCTCGACACTCCATCGTCATTCACCTGAAAGCGAGGGTTCTGATGTCGCACAAAACTAGACGCCGATTCATCCAGGAGCTGGGACTCTCGTCCGCCACGTTGCCACTGTTGATGGGTTTGCCTAGTGTCGCATCGGCCGCGCGGCAGTCGACCCGCAAGCAGCGACTGGTGGTGATGTTCACTCCGAACGGCGTGGTTCAAAAGAACTTCTGGCCCGAACAAACCGGGAGCGAGTTTACTCTGCCGGAGAGTCTCAAGCCGCTGGAGCCGTATCAAGACCAGACCTTGGTCTTGAAAGGAGTGTGTGATCGGGTCCGCGGCGATGGCGATAGCCACATGCGAGGGATGAGCTGCCTGTTGACAGGCATCGAGCTATTCCCTGGCAATATCCAAGGTGGTTCGCATACACCAGCCGGTTGGGCCAGCGGGCTGTCGATGGACCAGGAGATCAAAAACTTCCTGCAATCGAAGGCGGAGACCCAAACCCGATTTGGCTCGTTAGAGTTTGGCGTGAACGTCCCGGACCGGGCCGACCCGTGGACGCGAATGGTCTATTCCGGCCCCAACAAGCCGGTCGCTCCGATCAACGACCCTTACCGGATGTTCGAAAAGCTGTATGGTTCCGTCAAGGATCAGGCTCACCTTCGGAGTGTGCTCGATGGCATCCACGAGGACTTGGCGAAGGTCCGGCCGCACATTAGTCGCGAGGATCACCATGTCCTGGAAGACCACGCGGAACTCGTTCGCGGCTTGGAAGCCGAACTGACAGCCGCCAAAGATCAAGAGCTGCAAGTTCCGCCGCCGGAGCAGACACCCGGCATCAAGGAAACCAACGAAAACATGCCGCTGATCAGCAAGATGCAAATCGAGCTGATGGTCAGCGCGTTCGCCAACGATTTGGCTAGAGTCAGCACGCTTCAGTACACGCGGAGTGTCGGTCAGGCGAAGATGAGCTGGATTGGCGTGGACGACGACCATCACGGGCTGTCGCACAAACCGGACAGCGACGAGGACTCGCAAGAGAAGCTGACAAAAATCAACAAGTGGTTCTGTGAGGAACTTGCCCACTTAGTCAAACGTCTGGCCGAAACGCCGGAGCCGGACGGCAGTGGTAGCCTGCTGGATAACACCACCATTGTGTGGACCAACGAACTGGGTAAAGGAAACTCCCACACGCTGGACGACATCCCGTTCGTGCTGGTTGGTGGTGGTCTCGACTTCAAAATGGGGCGTTCCTTGCAATACGAGCGCGTAGCCCACAACCGCCTGCTGATGGCGTTTGCCCATTCATTCGGTCATCATGTCGAAACGTTTGGCAATCCTGATTTTTGTGGAGACGGGGTCCTAGGCGACCTAACTTAGGCCCGCAATTAAAATTCAGCGTATATTGAATTCAAGCGGTCCTCTTTCGCCGAGGACCGCTTTTTTGCTGCGCGGGCGTCGACTAATCTGAAGCAATGTTCCTTGTTTCGGAATCCTTACCGGGAATCGCCATGAATCGATTGTTTCCACTCTTTCGGCTAAGCGTCTTCTGCTTGATCGCATTGGGGTCGACAGCTTCTATCCTTTTGGCTGAGGGTCAAACGCCGGTTAAGCCGGTCGCCGAGGTCACGGGCTTGCCAACGAGAATCGCGTTCGGGTCGTGCGGCAAACAGGACAAGCCACAGCCTGCATTGCGACAAGTGGTTGGGCAGAAGCCTGATCTATTTATCTATCTGGGAGACAATATCTACGGCGATACCCGCGACATGAATGTGCTTAAGGCCAAATATGACATGCTGGGGGCCAAGCCGGAGTTTCAGGCACTGCGGCGGGAAATGGCCGTGCTCTCCGTGTGGGATGATCATGACTATGGTGAGAACGACGCTGGCAAGGAATATCCTAAGAAAAAAGAGTCGCGGGAAATTTTCTTCGACTTTTGGCAGGTTCCGGGGGATAGCCCACGGCGAACACGGGCGGGAATCTATGGCGCACATACCTTCACCGAAAATGGCAAAACCTTACAAGTGATCCTGCTCGATACGCGATTTTTCCGCGATCCGCTGAAACGGAATTCCAGGCCGATACCGCCTGATTCACCTTTTAAGAATGAATATCAGCCAGACGACAATCCCGAGAAAACGATGCTCGGCAAGGATCAGTGGCAGTGGCTGGAGCAACAATTTCAAAAACCGGCCGATCTACGAATTGTATGCAGCTCGATCCAGTTTGGGCACGAGTACAATGGGTGGGAGTCGTGGACCAATCTCCCGGCCGACCGGCAAAAGATGCTCGATTTGATTAAACGAACCCAGGCCAGCGGCGTGGTTTTCATCTCCGGCGATGTCCACTGGGCCGAGGTCTCGCGACGTGAGGAGGACCTGCCTTATCCGCTCTACGATGTGACCGCGAGTGGATTGACCGAGGACTGGCACAACATCGAGCCCAACCGCTATCGAGTCGGAGAAGCGGTGCCGGACAACCACTTTGGTTTAATCGAAATCGACTGGGAAACGGACGATCCCTTGTTGCGGCTCAAGGTGATCGATGTGAAGGGGACTACCCGAATGAATCATCCGGTGAGGCTGAGTGAGATATCGTTACGCCGGCGACAAGACGAGGAGCGGAACTAAATCAATGGAATTGTGTGCACTTGGAATTGCTTGAAATTAAACGAGTTCCATGGGAAGGAGGCGATGTGTTATATTTGTGCCAAAGTTTCCACGTTCGAGGGGTTCTTTTCGGCAAAAATACTTGGTGAAACATGCATATCGATAGGGACCAATGGAGTACGATAAAGACGGATTTAAGTTGGGCTCACTGGAATCGCATTTCGGCCTTAATATTCACTGGAGCAGTGCTGCCTATTGTTGAAAGTTTACTTGCCAGTCTACTGGTTGCATCCACTGGTACGATCGCCGCAGTTGTATTGGGATTGATAATTATTATTGCGGTTCTTCATGTCATCTTAATGGTCGGCATTATTTGCGGCGACGGAAACGGAAGCGCAATTCAGACTATTAATGCCACAGAATTGGCATCGGAATTGCAAGGAACGCAGGCTGAGCTGCGTCGACGCGAAATTGCATATCGGTCGTTTAGAAAAGCTTTCGCCAAACTGAACAACGAGGTCTGTCGGATTCAATATGATTGGTGCGAAAACGGGTTTAGTGAAGAACTAGAGCCGATTCTAGCGATCATTAAGTCTGATATTCAGACAATTCTTGGCGTATGTCATCCTCAATGGACGTTGGAAGTGTTTTGCGACTTTGACGCCGTCGAATATTGTCCAAAGAAAGAAACAGATCTGCGCCCACATATCGAACCGCTAGAGCTCGTTTACCATGCCTCGGAGCGAAATGTCACTTCAGACGCAATTATCGAGTTAGGGTCGAGATCCCCTGCTTTTGTTTCACGTCAACATAATATAGCGATGGAGAAGACTCTTGGCGAACTCAAGGAGTTGTATTTATTTGATGGGAAGGTGCGGGGTGATGTCTACTTTCGTCGATGGGCGTCAGTTCCTATTTTTGTAATTTGCCAAGAGGAGTCACAAGGAGTGTTGGTGTTGACGACAATGCAGGAGGAGCCACTTGCCGACGACGTACTGGATAGCCTTGAGTTTATCGCAGCAATCGTTACACAGTTTATTTCAGAGTTCAACCAATGTTTAAGGTCGACAGATGAGCAAGGTTAAGCTGTACTTGCGTCACGTACTTAGAGATTGCTAATCACAGTAGGTATTAATCTATCTGGATTGGTATATTAATCTAATTTTTCCACGTCCACAAAATACGCGCCGCGGACCAATCCGCTTTCGCTGTCGATTAGCCAGGTCTGAAGTTCGGTTTCTCCCGCCGCGAGAATCGCAGTGAAGGATACCAAGGTGTCTGCCCGGTTGGTCTCTCGCTTTTGTTCCACCTCGCCGATGCGAATCCGTACCAAGTCCGCTTCTAACGGGCCAGGATGGGTTTCCGGCCACCGCCGCAGCGTAATGCGATGGACCCCATCTTCCGCGACCCGAACGGCCCAGAAACCGTTCCAGGCGAGCTTTTTGTCTTTGATGTGGCTTTGGTTCCAGGGGGTTAGTGGGTCGTCGGTGTGCCAGTCGTGGGCGGTCAGCGTGGTGGGGTTGGCCACCGGGTGTCCCAGGTCAATCGGCACGAGCTCGTCGAATCGAGTGGAGATGCTTTCCCACCAAGTTTCGTATTTCTCACGAAGAGATTGCACTACTTCCGGATGTTGCTCGGCTAGGTTTTGCTTCTGACCAGGATCCTTATCAGTGTCATAAAGTTCCTTGCCGTTGACCAGTCGCCATCGCTGCGTCAGCACCGCACAGTTGCGCCACTTTTGGGGCTGGGGCACTCGTTGGGAATGGACAAACAAAGTCCGTTCTGGCCAATTAACCTCTTGCTCCGATAGAAGTGGGACCAGCGATTTGCCATCCAGTGGTAAGGTTTCCGAAAGGTCCAAGCCGCAGACCTCGGCCAGGGTCGGGATCAAATCGAAGTGGGCCGCGAGCTCATTCCGAGTTCGACCTCCCTCCCAGCCCTTCGCGGGCCACCGCACAAAACAGGGGACGCGGTGCCCGCCATCGTACGGCGAACCCTTCTTGGCCCGCATGCCCGCGTTAAAACCATCGCTTCCCCGGAAACCGGCGGCGGTTCCGTTATCTGACATGAAGATCAAGATCGTATTCTCGGCCAGCCCTTCGTCTTCCAAAAACTGGGTTAGCTTGCCAATGTTTTCATCGATGTTGGCGATCATCCCGTAGAAGCTGGCCCGAGGTTCTTCGATGCCCATGTCCAAGTAGGGCTGTTTGTAGCTGTCGGCAACGAGAAACGGGCCATGAGGTGCGTTGGTAGGAAGGTAACAGAAAAAGGGGCGTTCCTTATTTTCGCGGATGAATTTCATCCCCTCGGCGAACCAGATATCGGTGCAGTAACCGGTAAACTCGCGGGCCTCGCCGCTATCGAAGTAATGATCGTCGAAGTAGTCGTTGCCGAAGTAATCAGGCGTCTGCCCCACGCCACCACCACCATGCACGACAACACGCTGGAATCCCCGATCCTGTGGACGATAGGGGAAGTTGTCTCCCAAATGCCACTTGCCAAAGATCCCGGTGGCATATCCCGCGTTCTCCATGAGATTTGCCAGCGTGGTTTCGTCCCGCCGGAGAATTGAACGCCCCATGATCGTGTGCCAGACGCCGGTTCGACTGGCATATCGCCCAGTGAGCAGTGCAGCTCGCGTTTCGGAGCAGGTGGGGTCACTGTGGAAGTTTGTGAACTGGACCGACGCACGGGCCAATTCGTCCAGGTTGGGTGTCTTCAGTTCTGGATTGCCGTAGATCGAGAGATCGCCATAGCCTTGATCATCCGTCATCAGCAGCACGACGTTGGGGAGTGCCTGTTGAGGGGTCTCAGGTTGTGCCCGGAGTGGACTTTGTGAGACTCCGACAATGAGCAGCGCGGCGGCAATGGAGTTTAAGACGAACTTTCGCGTCGAAGAATATCGCATGGTGGTGCCGCTTTCGTGATCAGGAGGTGAGACGTCTTGGGGAAGATAGCCGCGGGGAATATTGCTGTAGGGCACGGCCGCTTGATAAGGTTTAAAGGTGAGGTGGTATTCATCTAAGGTCAGTATCCTCTAATCGGCGATCAATTTCCACCGTTTCCCATTCTTCTAGACCCGTGGCGATTTTCCCGAACACGATTTTCCCGAACCTCTCTTTACAAGGGCTCCTGCTTCCTTAATAATGCTGGGGATGAAGGAGCGAGGTTCGCCTATGCGCACCTCCTATTTTCCGTTCTTGATGCCTTGCGGACGCGTAACGTCCGAAACACAAGTTCAATACCACTAATCAGCTGCGGCCTGGTTTCAGGTCGCGTTTTTTTTTACCTGTAGGGAGTTTCGATCATGTCGAGCATGGCAGACCGCATTCCAATGTCCCGGAAGGGCTACGACAAGCTCAAGGCCGAGTTGGACCATCTCGAAAACGTGGAAATGCCTAATATCACCGATCGGGTTGCGGCCGCCCGGGAAGAAGGGGATCTCAAGGAAAACGCCGAGTACCATGGAACCCGGGAAACCCAGGGGATGATTCAGGCGAAAATCAACTTGATCAAGTCGAAGGTATCCAGAGCCTTGATTGTCGACCCGGCCAAGATCGAGAAGGATGTTGTTGGGTTCTTCGCCACCGTCACCGTCCGTGACGTCGATCTGGATGAGGTAGAGGTGTACACCCTGGTCGGCGCGGGCGAAGAGGACTTCATGAATAACAAGATCCTCGTCGATAGCCCAATGGCTCAGCAGTTGATTGGGAAGAAGGTCGGGGAAGTGGTCGATATCCCCGCACCCAAGGGAACCTACCAGCTTGAAGTCCTCAAGATCGAATACAACTTCGACGACGAGTAATCTTTCCGCCCAGTTGCGGAGGGTCGTCAGCCCCACAGTCGAATTTGCCGATGCCTCGCTCCAGGGAGCGAGGCATCTTTTTTGCCGAAGGGCTTGAGACCGTGATCGAGCGTGTTGGGACTTCAAGCGAGCTCTCGTTCTGCTGTGAAGCTCGAGGATCGTTCGTCACTCTTAAATCGCCGCTTTCAGGAATTTTCGGAATTCCCACCTGTTAAGTCGCCCGAGAAAGCGAGATAATCCTCGAAGTCACGAATCGCTTGTAATCAATTTGTGATTTCGAAGGTTTCATTTGCGGGGGAGCGAACGGCAATGTCTGAAGGTCAATTTCAAGTCGAACAGCCGGAGCAAAAGAGCGGCTGTGGTTGTTACATTGTCGGGTGTTTGGTTATCTCGCTTGTGCTATTGGTTGCGGCCTGTGGAATCGGTTATTACGCCCTCCAAAACGCGAGGACCTGGACCGCTGATATCGCGGATCAGGTGCTTACCGATGTGATCGACGAATCGGATTTGCCCGAAGATCAGAAGCAAGGCATGAAGCAGCAGGCCGGTCGCGTCACGCAAGGAATTCGGGATGGCGAAGTCGGACTGCAGCAAATGGGGGAAATCGCTGAAAAGCTGGCGGAATCGCCAGCGATGACTGCGATTCCGGTCGTCGTGGCCAGGCATCAATATATTAATCCCTCTGGCCTTTCCGACGAAGAAAAAGAGGACGCCAATCAGCAGTTGGAGCGGGTTGCCCGGGGGTTGTTTGAGAAGACGCTTTCCGACGAAGACTTCGACGAAATCGCCTCGACCATTGCGGACCGTGGCGCAAACGAACAATGGGAATTCAAGCAAAATTTGACCGATGACGAAGTCCGTGTGTTCGTGGAGAAATGCCGTGAGAAAGCGGACGCCGCAGGCATACCCAACGAACGCTATGAGGTGGACCTCGCGGAAGAACTGCGACGTTCGATCGACGAGGTCCTAGGAGAAGGGCAAGCTCCCCTCATCGAGATCGACTAGGAATCGTTCCCCTTGGACGCAACCAAATGGTTTGGAGACGGCGAACGCGAGTTACGCCGTCTCTACTTTTCGGTCGGCCCAGTTATAGGCTTGGCTATAGGTGATTGGGATCACCAGCAGCGTCAGGATCGTCGCAAAACCGAGCCCAAAAATCACGGCTCCGGTCAGGGGTTGCCAGAACTCGGCCCCGCCACTGAGGTTCAAAAATAGGGGGAGCAGACCGCCGATGGTTGTGGCGGTGGTCAGCAAGACCGGCCGCAGGCGGTTGATCCCCGCTTCGAGGATCGCGTCGTTGACTTTGAGTCCGCGTTTTCTGGCTTGATTGATAAAGTCGACCACCACGATTGCGTCATTCACCACAATTCCGGTGAGACTGACCAGCCCAATAAACGTGGCCAGGCTAAAGGGGAAGCTGCAGAGCCACATGCCAGCCACTACCCCTACAAAGCTGAGCGGGACCGTAATCATCACGATTGCCGCCTGTCGAAAACTTCCGAACTGCCATACGAGAATCGCGAAGATCGCAATCACCGAGATCGACATACAAGCGGAGAGATACCGCATGTTCTTCGCGGTCTCCTCTCCTTCACCCGTAAACTCAGCCCGCATCCCTTCCGAGGGAGTTCCGGCGGTGCCGATTAGCGCCATGTCGGTTGTTGTGCCAGAGACTCGGCGAAATCCCATGGCCGGCAATACCTCAGTTCCTAGTTTCGCGAAGATCTCGTTCGTGTCGGGGTTTTCGACGACATCGCATTTGGCGACCACGGCCCGTTTGCGGTTGTAGCGATTCACGGCGAACAGGCTGTTCCCCCGGGTGATTTTGGCCAATTGTCCGACGGTCGCCTTCCGCCCATCGGGGCTGGTCAGCATGATGCGTTCCAGTTGGCTTAGTGATTGCTGGTACTGGCTCATTGCCTGCAGTCGGAGAGTGACATCCTCATCACCCAGGTTGAGGCGGATCGACGTATCACCGTTGATCGCGGTTTGGATCGCCTGGGCGATTTGCAGCTCGGTCATGCCATAGAGTCCCGCCATTTCCGGGTAGGGCTTGATGCTGATCTCCGGATTCAAATTGCGATAGTCGGTCGTGGCATCCACCGAGTTGGGCATTTCACGCAGCGCCGCAACCGTTCGGTTGGCGACCACACCCAAGGCGTCCAAATCGTCTCCGGTGAAGCGGACCGAGACTTTGGCTCCGCCGGGCGGGCCCTCTTCCACCTCGTTGATCTCATACTTCAAGCCGGGGAAATATTTTACTTGTTCGTCGAAGCGCTCACGCAGGTCTTTGATGATCGATTGCTCATGCCGGTCCCGATCCAGCGGCGATCGAAGCTCAACCATGATGGTCCCGAATTCCGGACCGACCGCCGGATCGTTTTCCAGCCGACTCGCCAAGCCCTCGGAAGACCCAATGGCGGAGACAAAGTTCACCAGTTCATCCCGGGGGTCATCCGCCAGTTCCCGCAGTGGTCCTTGAAACGCCTCGGCCGCGGCCAAGGTTTCGTGGATGCTGGTCCCCAAGGGCATTTCGTATTTGATTTCAAACTGGCCCCGATCGCTGGCCGGGAAAAACTCTGTCTCGATATGGGTCATCATTAGCCCGGCCCAGACCAAGGCGAGAACGAGGCAGGTGCTAACCGCCCAGCGATGGTGTAGTCCCCATCGCAAAACGACAATGTAAAGCTTGGTGAACAGCCCAAAATTGGGCCGCAAGCGGATTTCCGCCTGCTCCGCGCTTTCCTGTGAGATTCCATGTCCCACTAGAAGTTGGGACGCGTCCCCCTTCGGTTCCCGCTTGCGATACCACCGGGCCGCGAGCACCGGGATCAGAAAGTGATCGACCAACACCGACCCCAGCAGGGAAACACTCACTACCTGCGGCATCACCCGCATAAAGTCTCCCATGATCCCCGGCACCAGCAGCATCGGCATGAAGGCGGCGATACTGGTCAGGTCGGCCATGATCACCGGCATGCCAACCTCCTCGATTCCAACCTTCGCGGCATGCACCGGGTCTTCGCCTCGTTCGATGTGCCGGTGGATATTTTCCGCCACGATAATCGCCCCATCGACCACCATTCCTAGCACTAAGATGAACGCGAAGATCACCATGTTGGAAATGGATATCCCCAAGGCATATAGGGAGATCAGGCCGATCGCCGAGCTCAGCGGGATGGCGAGAAGCACCAGAATCGAGATCCGCAAACCCATGGTCCAAGCCAGAATAACGAGCACCAACATAGCGCCAAAGACAAAGCTCGATCCGAGGACCCGAAACATCAGCGAGATTTCCTCGGAGGTATCGCGGGTGACGGAAAATTCAATGCCCGGGTACTGCGGCTTGAGCTGGTCGACCTTTCGCTTGACCTCGATGGCCGCGGCCCGCATGTTAATGTCGCTCTCTTTATTGACGATGATCGTGGCGCAAGATTGACCATTCAACAGGGCGACATTCTTGAGTCGGCGGTAGGTGTCCTCCACCTCCGCGACATCCCCCACCTGAATGATGTGACCATCGATGTTTTTAACCACCGCGGCGCGGATATCCTCGACGCTACGAAACTGAGAGTCGTTTCGGACCCGGAAATCGAAGGTCCCGGTATTCAATTCCCCTGCTGGCATTTCCGCGTGGAAATCAGCCAATGCCCGGTGGAAATCAGAAATGGTCAGACCATATTCCGAGGCGAGATCGATATCTACGTTGACATGCATCTCCCGCTCGCGACCGCCGAAAAGCTGCGTGTTCGAGACACCCGAAACCCCTTCCAGTTCCTCCTGTACTTCTTCGGCCAGTCGCTTAAGAGATCGCTCGTCGAAGCCGGGCGGAGCAATCATATTGACGAGCATCAGCGGCGTGTTCTCGAAATCGATCTTGGTGACCGATGGCTGAACCTCACGATTCACCGGGAGCTCGCGGCGGATCTCATCGATTTGGTCCTTCACCTCTCCGCGGGCCAAATCAGGATCGACTCCGTCCAGGAAAATTACCTGAGTAACGCTGGTGCCTCGGGTACTCGTGGAGGCGATGAAGTCGACGTTGCTTAGCCTTTGAAGAGCGTCTTCGATCTTGGTCGAGATCTGTTCTTCGACCTCAATCGGCTGGGCACCCGGATAGGGTACAGCGACCAGAATCACCGCCTTACTGATGGCGGGGGTTCGCTGGACCGGAATAATCATTCCCACGAAAACCGCCAATAGCACGACGATCAACGTGCAAACCAAGACAAAGCGAGGCTGATCGATTGCCTGGGCGGATATCTTCATAACGGGGACGTCCACGCGGTTGGCTAAAAGAGAATATTAGGAGCAAATTATACGGTTGCAATCAACGATTTCGCCCGATGTTTTCTGCGATTGGAGGTTCCGTTTGCGGGCGTCGACTGGTGCTGTCCGCCTCGTTATGCCCATCGGGATTTGACATAACCTGGATTTTTCGTCCGTCGGTCAGGCGGTGCTGCCCCCGAACGATGAGTTGCTCCTGATCTTGCGGCAAGTCGCGGATAACAAGCTCCCGACCTTGTTCGATGAAGTACGTTAATTTCCATTCTTGAGCGATGAATTCTTTCGTGTGATCTGAATGGACCCCCACTAGCTTCATCGAATCGCTACCGCTGGGTTTCTGTTCCTTTGCCAGGTAGACGAACGTCCCGTCGTCCCGAAAAATAACGCTCTCGATGGGCAGGCGATATCCTTCCCATTGGTCGATTACCAAGTCCGCCTTGGCCACGACGCCAGGCTTCAGTAACCGCTGCGGATTGTCGAGAACCACTTGCACGCGAAACAGCCCGCTGCGCCCATCCGCAGTCTCGGAAATGCGGTGGACCACGCCAGTAAGTTGCTCTCGGGTGGAATCTTGTAGTTGTGAACCACTGCCATATCGCTGGACTTGAACTTTAAAGAGACGTTCGTCCTCAGTAGTGAGTTGTTGGATGGCCATTTCAGGGGTAACGCCCGCTTGTCGCATGGCATTAAATCGCTGCTGAATGGGAACGATCCGCGACTCCGGCACGCCTAAGGTCAGTAGTACCTTGTCCACCTGCACCACTTCGAACACCTGTTGATGCATGTTGACCGCCTCACCCGGGTTAAGCATGCGAGAGGAGATGACACCATCGACCGGTGCGCGGAGGATACTGTCCTCTAGGTTTTTGTCGGCCACATCCAAGATCGCTTTGGCGACGGCGTGCTGCGTGCTGGCCTGTTGCAAATTCGTCTCACTGACCGAGCCTGGGCTCCGTTGGCGAAGGTTCACCAATCGCTGGTACTCAACATCGGCGTTTTCCAGCGTAGCAGCCGCTTCGTTGCGGCGAGCGGTTAATATCCGCTGATCGAGCTGGGCCAGAATTTGGCCCTGAGTGACGAGGTCGCCGACATCCAAAGGCTGATCATTCTCATTTTTGCCGAGGCTTTCGATTTGCCCGGCGACCTGAAAGGAGAGGTTAAATCGTTCCCATGGTTCGATCATCCCGGCGTAGGAATCGATAATTTGGATCGACTCCCGTTTCACAGGCTGGGTCAGCACCGGCATTACCGACTGATCCTCCGCCACCTCGCTGGTAACTGGAGGGGATTCCTCCGCTTTCCACCAAGTAACTTTCCCGCCACTAACCAGCATGACGGCGACGGCAAAGAGCGTAACCACCGCCAAGCTCATAAATCGACCGATCTGTTTCGCCATCTGAATTTTCATCGATCAATTCCAGCCACACGTCACGAAAAAGCGGAGAACTACCCCGCATTTGCGGAGGAAATATTGAAATGGTCGCCTCTGAAGGCTAAGAGCTACTAAAGGACCCACCGCCCTGGACTATTCGGAGTAACCATACCGATATTGTTAGCTTGCGAACCATTATGGTAAATCGGCCCCCCCGATTAAACAACGGTGATTTTGAGACTTTCATAACCGCGAGGCGGTTCATAAGTTCTCTCGTAGCCACGGTCGCGTAGACGGTGGCTACCACGCGGTTTGGGCATGCGATTGGGGCATTGTCCTCCACGAATCACTTAAGAAACCTCTCCAGTCGGCCCGCCAATTCCGTCAGTGTCACCTCACGAATCAACACTCGTTTTTGCGTTTGGGTTTCCCCCGAGAGTAACTCTAGTTGAACGGGACGTAGTCCTAGTTGTTTCGCGAGGAACGCCAGAATCGCCTTATTGGCTTTACCCTTTTCTGGTGCCTGGGTCACGCTGACCTTTAAATGACCGGCGTGGACCCCTTTGATTTCGTCTGCTCGAGCCCCAGGTTGGGCCTTTATCCGCAAGACAACCCCTTGCTCATGTTCCTGCAGAGGAGTCATCCCCGGTCCCTTCAATCGTCCATTCCTTCAAACAACGCGCTCCCGACCCGAACCATCGTCGCTCCCTCCTCGATCGCGATGTCGTAATCATCGCTCATCCCCATCGACAACTGGTCGAGCGAGATCTCCGGGGGGCACTCCCCGCGGAGGCGGTCGCGGAACTCACGCAGGGAAGCAAAATCCCGCCGGGTCCCTTCCCGGCCACCGGCCAGCGAGCCCATCGCCATCAGGCCGATGACCTGAATATGGGGGGTCTTTGCGATTTCTGGTAGATCTCGGAGCAGGTCCTCCGGGCCGAACCCATGTTTATTCGCGTCGCCTGAAATATTGACTTCCAGTAGGGCCTTCAACGCTTGCCCTGGGGAGACCGAATCGCTGGCGGCTTGCAGTAGTCGCAGACTGTCGCCGGAATGCAGCATGGAAAGCAGGGGAATCGTGCGTTTCGCCTTGTTTCGCTGCAGATTACCGATCATGTGCCAGCGAACGGGATGATCGGACAATGCTTCGGCCTTTGACCACAGTTGTTGAGGACGACTCTCACCCAACTCGGTCAGGCCCAGCTTTAAGAGAGCCCGCGTCGTTTCGACGTCAACATATTTGGTCACGCCGACCAACGTCACCTGATCGACCGTCCGCCCGCTTTTGGCGGCCGCGGAGCCGATGCGCTCCTGGACCGCTTGCAGGTTTTCGGCCAAGCGGGACGGTAACGGGGAATTCATTACGCGGGTCGCCATTAATGAGATGATAGGGGAAGTGGAAGCCTATTCTTCGGCAGCCACCACCTCCAGAAGTTTTTCGACTTCTCCCTCAGAGGATAGTCGAGCAATCAGCGTCTCAGAAATCAGATTTACCCCCAGGAACGTCCGATTCGCCTTGGCGGTCAGCGAGCGATAAAAAATCCAGTTCCGCTTGCCGACCTGGACACGGTAGGCGACCGCCTTGTCGCGTGGCAGATACTCCAGTTTCTCCGCTACCGTCAAGTGTCGCCAAGTCCGAGGGGCATCGCGATGGGAAGCGTCGAGGTCGAAAAAGAGGGGGACATGCAATCCGTACCCTTCGCCGACCGCCTCGATGGTGACTCCTTGGTCCGTCGCGACCTTGCCCAAACGTGGGTCCGATCTCCACTCGCTCAGCGCCACCGGCAAGAGCGTCGCCGCGGCTTGTTTCCCGAGCAGATGGACATCGCGGGTTTCTTCCGTAGGGTGAATGGCGACTCCCTGTTGAATCGGCAGTTGGCAGCGATACTCGATTCGCCCTCCATTTTCACCGGCCAACACGGTATCGGCAAACCACAGGAACTGGTCTTCCCGAGCGAGGAAGATCAACCGCTGCAATTTCACGTCACCGGTCCAAGTTTGCTCTAGTTCCAGATAGTCTCCGTCGTCGTCGGCCATCCACCCGACCTGTTCCCATTCCCCTTCCGGTTCCAGCGAGGCACCGGCGATGGTCAATTGTGTGACGATTCGCCCGGAGAGTAACAGTTCCCGGCGGGTTTCCAGTTCGATCTCCAGTTCCGGCCGGTCATGGGTCACCAGACAGCGCGAGGCCCCGACCGACCAGTCGGTGCGGAGGATCGCTAAATTGCTCCAGGCGGACTCGTAGGAAGGGAGCGAAAGGTGTCCGAGTTTCTTGAGGGATCGCTTGCCGGGGGGAAGCGTGGCCTCGGCGATTTCGCGGTCTTCGGGGTCCTCGACCAATTCGAGGGCCGATTCGAATAGTGCTTTGCTGTAGCGTGCGGCCAGCCCGAGGCCGAGACCCTGGGTACCGTCGCCTCGGGTCAGACGTACGGCCTGTCGCACCAGCCAATCGAACTGGAGTTGGGCGTCACGATTGAGTTTTCGCTTGCCCAACTGTCGTGCCAGCAGCGTAGACCGCGTCCAGGTCGCGAGCAGGGGACGGGTGTGCCGGAGGTTGCTAGCGGAGAGCATCCCTTGGCCATCGGTCAGATTCGATAATCCTTGCTCGATAATGCGACAAGCAGTATCGATGAGCTCACCACTGCGGGAAAGTTCGGGGAACTGGAGTCCCAAAGCCAATGGCAATTCCCCAGCGAGGGCCTGTTCGAACACGGGGTTATCAAACGACGTGGCCTGGGCATCGACACCGTGGCTGTAAAGCGTGCCGAACAAGTTCCACCAAGTGTTTTCATCCAGCCGACAGGCTAATTCCGGCAGGGCGTAGGTCCATGCGAGCAGCTCTAGTGCCAAATTTCGGTCCGCAAGTCGCTGGTCTAGGTCGGCCAGCCAGTTTTGCAGCATGGAGGCCGCATTGACGGCTTTCTTCCCTTTACCTCGGGCCACCTGCCATAAGTTTTCCAGCAGCCCGTGCGTCCGCTCGTCCAGGGTATCGGCCGCGAAGTAGGCCCACGACAGGGGCGAGACCTTTTGCCCCTTGAAAATCGAACGGACCGAGTGGGGCTTTTCTCGCTGCTGAAGATGGCTTCGCCAAGCCTCCCAGGACTGAATGTCCAGCTTTTTGCGAAATTTAGGAGACAAGCTCACCCAACCAGGAACAGCTCCGGAGGTACCATTACGGTGACTGGCAGGGGCATCGAGCGTCGGATTATTGGTCATGCGTTGGCGAAACCTGAAGGCGAACTGGGTAGAATGATCGGAGAGGGCCCCGTGGGGGCCGATTAGCGCCGCGTGGCGTCGCGACTTACCAGCGAGTATCTTAACAGCAGATCCGACATTTGACTCCCCCCTGTCGCCTCGGGCCGAGGCTGGTTCGGCCCGTCCAATTCCGCCGGAAGAAGGTTGGGTAACTCGACATGCAGACATGGACTGCCGCCCCGTCGTTCGCGTTTCCGATTGTGGTTTGCCTCCTGGTTTGGTCCGGCAGCACGGAACCCGTTTTCTCTCAAGAAGCCAACGCGGAAAAGCCCCGCCAGACGTTGGTTCAGCTTTCGGCCAAAGACCCGATTTGGGTCGACATGAAGCGGAAGATGGTGGTGTTGGATGGTGAGATTGTCCTCCGCGAGGGTGCCCTGGAGGTCTTTGCCTGCATGCGGGGGACGAAGGAGCATGAATCGATCATCGCCGTGCCCACCCCGTCGCACATTGTCCACGCGGCCCTGTTAGCCGTGGGCGCGAAGCCGGGCACCGTCGTGTCGTGGGATCCCGAGTATCAACCCGCCACAGGGCCGACCATCGACGTTCTGGTGCAGTGGAAGGACGAGGCAGGGAAACTCCAAATTTGCCGAGGGAAGGATTGGGTTCGTGATAATCGTTCGCAACAAGGAATGAAGTACGATTGGATCTTTCCCGGCAGCTATTTTTGGGTCGACGAGCGGGACGGCAAGCAGATTTACGCCGCCGACGGGGGTGAATTGATCTGCGTGAGCAATTTCCGTTCGGCGATGATGGACGTGCCGGTCCAAAGCAGCGACGACAACACCAACCTCTACTTCGAAGCATTCACCGAACGGATTCCGCCCGAGGGAACCAAGGTCCGATTGTTCCTAATTCCCCAACGCGAGAGTATGGAGAAGGACGCAGAGAAATCCGCTCAGGATCCCGACGAAGGCGACCCGAGCTAGGTCGCGAATCGCTTAAAGAATCCACAATAAAATGGTTCGAGAGATCATCTCCACGATGTAAATGCCCAATGCGAGCCAAGCGAGGCTCGTGCCGACTCGGGTCCTTCCGAATTGCGTGCTAGGGGTCACGCCATGCGCGATAGCTTGGAGTTCCAGCCGACCCCAAATGGCGGTCGGAATGGCCAAAATGATCACCAACAACGTTTGCAGGAAGGTCCAGGCCCCAGCCACCGGTATCAACCACATAAAGGGGATATTGAACTCTCGCAACATCAAACAAGCAACAACCATCATGATCGAGATGATCCCGCAAACGACAATCCCGTTACCGCGGGGATTCTGCGTCTGCTCGTACCGGCCAACCTGGTAGGTCGTGCCGGGTAGCATCTCTGGAGCGTCATCCCCCAATACTTCCGCATGTTCGACGAAGGGGTTTTCCCCTTCTCCCAGCGGAGGTTTTTCGATGTCGCTGAGTTTGAGTGGGCGATTCCCCTTGGCCATGGCCGCATAACCTTACTTTCCGATTCGGCAGTGCGCGAGCATCTGCTCGGCGGTGGAAATATAGCTGGTGTAGAACGGGCCGAACTCCGCGTAACGCGCACTCGCCTCATCGAACCGCATTTTGTACACGATATCTTTCAGGTATTCCGGGTTGCGGGCCCACAATGTAACGCCCCACTCCCAGTCGTCGAAACCCACGCTGGTGGTGATCAATTGAGTCACCTTGCCGGCAAACTGCATCCCGCTTTGGGCATGTTCCGCCATCAGCCGATTTCGCTCGGAAAAGGGCATGGTGAACCAGTTTTCTCCTACCTTCCGTTTCTTGTTCATCGGGTAAAAACAGGTGGCAGGGTAGGGGGGGAACTCCGGGGTGAGACGTTGCGTCCGCATCATCGGCTCGCGCTGGGCATACGCGTTGAGCTTAGCCTGAAAAGCGGGGGAGTCCCGCTCATCTCCTGATTTCACAAGCCGCTCGGCATATTGCTCAAGCGATGGCACGTACTCGGAGATCTCGGTGATCGAGACAAAGGAATAGGTCGGCAAAATCGCGGGGCCCAGGTCGCTGGCCAGCAAGGATTGGTGGACCTGATCGATCTTGAGCGGATCAGGATCCATCAGCATCAAGCCGAAATCCGCTTTGTGCCCGCTCACAATCGAGACCTGGAGCCGCTCGACATCCGCCGAGGCCGGATCGAGGATCGCTTGAATCTGGGCCGCACCTGCCGCGACCTCTTCCGGCGAAAGATCCCGGAAATAACCCCGATCGAACTCGTAATAGTAGTGGCTACAGTGCCAACCTTCGGTCGGAATGATCGAGGGTTCCGGCAAGGCAGTCTGTCCTGGGCGACCATGACTCATGGGGTGGGTCTTTTCTGACGGAAAGAGCGGTGAAGGACGTCGCCAGCGTCGGTTCACTGATGGGGGAACCGACCGCTTTGCGTCCGTGAGCGAAGTGATTTGATTCCCGCTAGTCTAACAAAATCCGTCATCCAGGCGAGAGGCTCAATCGGTCGAGACCGAGTCGTCCAGGTCGCGGCAAAGCCGTCCGAAGGTTTCCCGGGTAAACCGCATTGGGATCGATTTCCGCTCTCCATCGGTCTGACGCTGATAACGTCGAACGGAGATATGTCCCGGCTCAGCTACCAATTCATAATAACGTGCCCCGTCGGGATGGGCCTGAGGCCGCGCCGAGCGAACTTGAGTGGCGGACCCTTCGAGATCGTCCTCGATGATCGCCAGCGGTTCCTGCATGTAGTTGACCTGTTCGACCAGTCGCTCGGCAATCTGCCGGGGCGGGGGACCCGCCGCGTTGGGATGGCAGCGATAGTCGATCGCCTCGGCGGAAACCCCGATCGATTCCGCCTCAACGTCCGTTGCGGTCACCGATCCGTGGTCGAGCGCCATGTCGAACCTCTTGTTCGGCGCCAGGTGATCGTCCAATTGTTTTTCTATTTCGTGAGCCATGATCTCTAGCCTCCTTTGCGGTGGTGCGTAAACGAGACGCCTTCGTGCCCAGCGTTTGCGAGTGAATCATCGCTGATATGAATTTCGTGCTGGACGCCGTCCCAACTTAGGATGGTACGTTGCTGCTCCAAGACGGTTTCGATGTGGACCGGCCGTTTCCATAGTTTGTGCAAGTTTTCGAGAGTGTCGCGGGCATAATCGATTTTGATCTCGGCCCCACCGAAACGATGCTCCAGGTACAACTCTCCCCGGTTTTTGTAGTTGCCATCTTTCACAAAGATTTCAGGCCGGCCCATGTTCGTCAAGCTGAACAGCAGTTGCTGCTTTACCTTGGGGAACTCCCGGCTTTCGATCTCGTAGTACTCGGTCGTTTCGTTGTAGCCAAACTGAAACATTTTGTGCCGGCGACAGAATTCGAGCGTGAAAAACTCGTCCACAAAGGTCAAGTCGTTATGAATCCGGCGGACTTCAAAGATTTTGTCCCTTCCCAGACCAGCTCCGGTGTCCCAATCAAGCTTGGCCTGATAATCATCACAGTCCTCGTAGTCTTGCCCAAAACAGCCTCGGTTCCATCGATCCTCGATGTCACGCAGCAATTCCAGACCCAGCTTGTAAGGGTTGAGGCTGGTCGGGCTGCTGGCCAAGGTACCTGAGGTGTGGTCGGCGTAGTTGATGACCTCGGCCGCGGTAAGGCCATGTCGCGTCATGATGGTCGAGTGCCAGTAGGTCGCCCACCCTTCGTTCATGATTTTGGTTTGACCCTGCGGCGCGAAGTAATACGCCTCGTCCCGGAGCATTGACAAAATATCCAACTGCCACGGTTTCAGAGGTGCGTATTGCAGGAGAAACAGCATCACGTCCTTGGTCGGCTCCTCGGGGACACTGTGGGCAATCGGCTCTCGGATCGGTTGATCGGTCTCCTTGCGTTTGGGATTGATAAACGAGTCCATGTAATCCTTGGCCGGGAATCTGCCGGAGGCGTCGACCTCATCCTCGCCCGAGTCGGTGTGCATTCGGAAGTGATATTTGTCATCCGGCCGGTGCCTTTGGATGAACGGGGAATGGATGTCGATCAAGTCCTCGATGCTCAGACACGCGTCGATAAACTCCTCCACCTCCGGCACCCCAAACCGGTTCATGTATCGCCGCACTCGATTTCCGTGGTTAGCCATCTGATCGATCATCTTGCGATCGGTCTTACTGAACCAGTGATTGCACTTAAAGAAATCGCAGTGCCCGTACACGTGCGCCATCACCAGCTTGTGATCGGCGAACTCATTGCTATCCAGCAGGTAGGCATAGCAGGGGTCGTTGTTGATGACCAACTCGTAGATCTTTTGCAGACCGTAGTGATAGCCCTTGGAGAGTCGATCGTACTCCATCCCAAATCGCCAATGGGGGTACCGAGTGGGAAACCCTCCCATCGCCGCAATCGCGTTGAGCTGGTCGACATTGACGACCTCGAAAATCGTCGGGAAACAATCCAAGCCGTAGTCCTGGGCGTGCTGCGCCATTTGCTGCTGCACGTCCACGAGTTCCGGGGGTAGATTCGCGAATGTCCGACGCGAGATGACCATGTCAACCTCGTTTTACGCTGCTTGGAATAGTTAAAATGGGATCTGGTACTGTCTACGAGGGAACCTCGCGAACCTCAAACTTGGTCTCCGAGAGTTTTGAAATCACGTCCCACAGTCGGGGGAAATCACTGCATAGCTGCTTTCTGGCTCGACCGATGGCCTCGGCCGCGGTGGCGCAAACCACGATCACTTGGTTATGGCCGACCTGGACCAGGTAGCGATGGGATGGATCAGTGTGCGTATCACCATTCATGGCGGTTCTCCTCAAGGGGAATGGGACTATTTACCTTTGCCTAAAAACGTCTTGATCGACTGATAGATGGCGTCCTTGTCCTCGATATGCGACAAGATCAAGGTTTCGTGTTGTTTACCGAAGTGGGCCACCAGCGACTTGATATATTCGCCGCTGCCATAGGGGCTTTCCACTTGGCCATAGCAGTACAGGTTGCAGACCGGCAGCAGTTGGTCGCGGAGGATCTCCAGGCATTGTCGGTTGTCTTCGCCCCAGTTGTCCCCATCGGAGAACTGGAAGCAATAAATGTTCCAATCGGCGGGGGAAAAGTTCGAATCGATAATCGACTTGGCGACGCGGTACGCCGAACTGATCCGTGTGCCGCCACTTTCCCGCGTGTGGTAGAAGGTGTGCTCATCCACCTCTTTGGCCGCGGCATCGTGAATGACATACCTCCGCTCCAAGCCCTTGTACTGACTCCGAAGCCACGTATCGATCCAAAACGCTTCGGTTCGCACGATCTCCTTCTGCTCGTCGGTCATCGAACCGGAGACGTCCATCATGTAAATGATGGCGGCGTTTGCCTCGGGCCGGGGGACCGCCGTCCAGGATCGATACCGAGTGTCCTCGCGGATCGGAATAATCACGGGGTTTTTCGGGTCGTAGCCTCCCGAGGCGATTTGACGCCGGAGGGCTTTCACGTAGGTGCGACGAAAATGCCGGAGTGATTCCGGCCCGGTCGAGCGTATGCTGTCGTACTTGTTACGTTCCTGGGAAATATTGGCGTCGCCCTTGGGCTCGATCTTGGGAAGCTCCAACTCGTCCCCCAGCATCTGCGCTAGTTCCTCCAGCGAGATATCGACTTCTAAGATGTGTCCTCCCGGATCACTGCCTGCCTGGCCTTCGCCATCTCCCGGATCTCCCCGACCGATCGGGTCACCTTCCTCCCCGTCTCCTTGGCCAACTCCACCGGAGTTTTTCCCATATTTGAAGTGCGGCACATCCAACTGATGGACGGGGATGCTGACCAGGTCCTTCCCCTTGCGCCCAATCATCTCGCCATGGGTGATGTACTTTCGGAGATTTTCACGAATGCGTCCGCGCACAATCTCTTTGAAGCGATTGACGTCGCGATCAATCTTCAATCCCATGGCGGCGTTTCCCTTATTTAAACCCGAGGCCCCACGGTGGGGCCAAGGCATGTCCGTTGCCGCGAAAACGCAACCCGATCACCCGCCACCGCGCAGGGGCGGGCAATTCGGTTAGGTTGCGTCTCCGCGAGCAAAAATACTGGCGACATAATTCAGGACGTCCGTCGCGCTTTCGTCGTCGTAGCCGTGATCTCGAATCAGGCGCTGTTTGACTACATCGATTTTTTCTTGGGTGTCCTGGTCAATGACATTGCTGACCAAGCTGGTGAGCTTGATCGAGTCCTTTTGGTCCTCGAAAAGTTTAAGCTGCAAGGCCTTGAACAATCGCTCGTTGGTCTTGTAGTCAAACTTCTTGCCATCGATCGATAGCGCCCCGATGTAGTTCATGATCTCGCGGCGGAAGTCGTCCTTCCGGCTTTCCGGAATGTCGATCTTCTCCTCGATGGCCCGCATTAAGCGGTCATCCGGTTCTTCGTACTGGCCGGTGAACTTGTTCTTGACCTTTTCACGCTGGGTGTAGGCCTTCACGCTGTCGATGTAGTTGGCGCAGAGCCGAACCATCGCCTCCTCGTCGGCCGCGATGGCCCGTTGAACCTCGTTTTTGACGATGTTTTCGTACTCTTCCTTGACCACCTCCAGCAGTTCGCGGAAGTGTTCCCGTTGATCCTCGCTGTTGATCAGCGAGTGGCTTCCCAGGCCCGCTTCCAGTTCATTGAGGACCATGAATGGATTGATCGAGCTAGAATCGGGGTGGGCCACCAAGGCATTCGAGATCTTGTCCTGCACGTAGCGGGGCGAGATCCCGGTCATTCCTTCCCTTCGGGTTTGGGTTCGCAATTCTTTGATGTTCTCTTCCGTGAACCCCGGGAGAGATTTCCCGTCGTACAGCTTCAACTTCTGTAGCAGGCTGAGGCTGGCGTTCTTGGGCTCTTCGAGACGGGTGAGGATCGCCCACATGGCGGCCATTTCGATGGTGTGGGGAGCGATATGCTTCCCCTTTACCTTTTCTTTGTTGTAATCCTTTTCGTAGATCTTTACCTCGTCGCTCAAGCGGGTGACGTAGGGGATATCAATTTTCACCGTCCGGTCGCGGAGGGCTTCCATGAACTCGTTGTTCTGAAGACGACGATACTCCGGCTCGTTGGTATGCCCCAGGATCACTTCGTCGATGTCGGTTTGGGCGAACTTCTTCGGCTTCACCTTATGTTCTTGACTGGCGCCGAGCAGGTCGTAAAGGAAAGCGACATCCAGTTTCAGGACCTCGATGAATTCGATGATCCCCCGATTGGCGACATTAAATTCGCCATCGAAGTTGAAGGCCCGAGGATCGCTATCGGTGCCGAACTCGGCGATCTTGCGGTAGTTGATATCACCGGTCAGCTCGGTTGAATCTTGATTTTTCTCGTCCTTCGGTTGAAACGTCCCGATCCCGATTCGATCTTTCTCGCTCAAGATGACGCGCCGCACGCGGACATCCTGAATCACCTTCGTCCAGTCGCCACCATGCCGCTGGAGATTCTCCATGTACATGTAGCGGCAAAACGGGCAAAGCTCACCATCGATCTTTACTTGGAAGCCTTCCCCGCCACTTTTTTGATTAAGGAACGCAGTAATCTCCGGGCGGAACTCTTCGGGAACCACATGCAACGGTTCCTCGTTCATCGGGCACCAATGCACCAAGGGGGAGGCATCGGTCGACGTTGGATCGACCCATCCGAGGGCGTAGATTGCCCCCTCATCGGTCGCCGAATATCGCTCAATCCCTTTCTTTAAGAGCCGCGCGATCGTGCTTTTGCTGCTTCCGACCGGCCCATGCAGCAGGAGAACCCGCTTTTCGATTCCGTAGCCATGCGCGGCCGATTTCAGGGCGTTGACCAGGGCGGTCTCGGCATCTTCAAGGCCAAAAATCGCGTCCTTGCCATTGTCCATCGGGTCGTCGAAAAAGCGGTAATGCAACTTCTTCTCGCGCCGCGACGTGTAGGTGTCGACGCCGTAGGACAAAATCATGTCGTAGCAGCGCTGGAACGCGTTACGCGTGATGGCCGGATTTTCCGCAACCATGTCAAGGTATTGCTCAAACGACCCTTGCCAAGTCTTTTTGCGAAACTGTTCTAGATTTTGACGCTCGGCCAACAGCGTCAAAAGTTCCCGACCATTATTCATTGGAATGCTTGCTCCTCTCCGTCGACCGTTGATCTCGCGCCCTTGCCGAGTTGGACTGCCGGAGCGGGAGACAGCTCCGCCGATCCATTTGTGGGCGAAATCAATGTGGCTTACGGCTCGTTGATGGAAATTCGGCGCGATAGATGTTCCGCGACTCCAACTCTCGTGAAGCGGTCGTGTCATTCAAACAGCGCAGGCGCACGCACAAACCGGGAGGGTTTTGTGGGAACGGACCTCGCTTTAAGAAAGAACGACGCGAAGCAAAGAGCGGAGGGTCGGTCGACCGAAGATAAAAAAGGCCGACCCGTTGGCGGTTACCTATCAACTCCCTCACTTCCAAGTATCGGTCGAGACTGGAAATGGAGCAATAGAAAGATTGGCCCAAATTTAATCCAGTGGGCAATCGTGAAATTTGGTACGAGGCGCAACGTCCACCGAAATCAAGAGTTCAGATGAAACCGAATCGACCCGCCGGAACGGCTTAATTTCCCAAAATTACCGCAATCCCAATCGGAGATACGCTTGTCCAGTAGGGGATCCCAACCATTCGGGGCGGCCCTGGAAGGTGGTTAGCGGAGGGAAAAAGTCAGATATCAACCGCCGAAAATTTCCAAGCTACGGCGGAAATAAGTGGCTCCTCAAGCGGATAGCAGTCGCTGGACACTTTCGAGAAGTCGGTCCATGGGGAACGGTTTGCGAATATAATCGTCGACTCCCAACATCTCGGCGTAGGCCTTATGTCGGGCCCCCTCGTTGCCGGTGACCATGATCACTTTGGTCGGGATTCGCCGCGACTGACGCAGCTTCTCCAGTACAAGAAACCCGCTCCGTTTGGGCATCATCATGTCTAGGACGATCAAATCGGGGTCATCGCGTTCGGCGAGGGCCAACCCCTGATTGCCGTCCTGAGCCACGATCACGCGGTAACCCTTGGATTCCAACGCGAAACGCATCGTCTCCACGATTTCTACGTCGTCGTCTACCAGTAAAATGGTTTTCGGATCCGCCGTGTTGGCCGCCGTCTCGCTCATACCGACCCCATCTCACCCAAAACCGATTCATCGCTTGCGCGGCAATCCCGCCGCACGTTCCAAACACATACAACTACTCGATTTGAAGTGAATTCGCAACGGTGGGCAAGCCTCCCTCGGGAGGGAAATAGCGGATCGGTTGCGATCCGAGCCCCGACTCGGGATAATACGCCGGTTGTGCGAGTTTTCGCGACTCTCAGGCGAGCTAGATTAACCGTTCGACTCCTACCCCCAAGAGCATTGCCGGATGTCTGAACTTGAAACCACATTTTCCGCCGCTGAGTTAAAACAATTTGAGACCGAGGGCTTCGTCCTCGTGCGGGGCCTTTATACGGGCAACGAGATGAGGAAGTTGCTCGAATTCGCGCAGGCCGATCCTCGGCTTACTGGTTCCACTTACGGAAAAAAAGACGCCAGCGGTCAGGAAACGAAGCTCGCGTTGTGGAATGACCCCAGCGAGGACCTGTACAGCATGTTTTCGCGGAATCCGCGGAATGTCGACCGGATGGAGCAGGTGCTGGGTGGTGAGGTTTACCACTGGCATACGAAGATGATGCAGAAGGAGCCCAAGGTCGGTGGGGCCTGGGAGTGGCACCAGGACTACGGCTATTGGTACAACGATGGCTGCCTCTTTCCGGACATGGCGAGTTGCTTAATCTCGGTCACGCGGGCCAACCAGGAGAATGGATGCCTCCAGGTGATTCCGGGATCGCATCGATTGGGACGAATTGATCACAGCAAGACTGGGGGCCAGACCGGTGCCGATCAGGAACGTGTCGACGCCGCGCTGGAGCGGCTAGGCCTGCATTACGTCGAAGCGGAGCCGGGAGACGCCCTGTTTTTCCATGGAAATCTGCTGCATCGGAGCGATCAGAATCGCTCGGAATTTCCCCGCTGGTCGTTGATCTCTTGCTACAACGCTGCCCGCAACGACCCCTACAAACCATCCAAACATCCGAGTTATACACCGCTTTTGAAAGTCGCCGTCGACGCCGTCAACGTTTGGCATCCTGTCGAGACGGCATAGGCCGAAAACCGCGTAGTCGCCGGTAAGCCGCTGGAGTTGATTTTCAGGAAGAGTCACGGAAGAAATGAGCACCAAGAAGACGGAACCAACGGCAATGACCGAGAAACCGCGCCATCGCGCTGTCGGCCCACAGGCGGAACGTGAGATCGAGGCACCGCATCTCTCCTACCAGCCACAGAACCCTCAACGGACCCGACCTCGAATTGCCTTAATCGGCTGTGGGGGGATCACCCGTGAGCATCTCAAGGCATACCGCGCCGCGGGGTACGATGTCGCGGCTTTGTGTGATATCAACCTGGAAAGCGCCCGGAACCGCCAAGAGGAGTTCTATCCAGAGGCGGATATTTACTCCAATCACCGCGAAATGCTCAAGCGGGATGATATCGAGGTGGTCGATATCACCACCCATCCGCCGGTGCGTCCCCCGTTGATCGAGGATGCCCTGCTCGCCGGGAAACACGTCTTGAGCCAAAAGCCGTTTGTGCTCGATCTGAAGGTGGGGCAACAATTGGTCGAACTGGCCGACCAGTGTGGCCGCATTTTGGCGGTCAATCAGAACGCCCGGTGGGCTCCGCATTTCAGCTACGCGAGGGCGGCGGTGGTGGCAGGGTTGGTGGGGGATGTCAACGGCATTCAGATGGCGATTCACTGGGATCACCGCTGGGTAGAGGGAACCCCCTTCGAAAAGATCCGCCATCTCATCCTGTACGATTACGCGATTCACTGGTTCGATTTCGTAAACTACGTGATGCAGGGCTCGACGCCGCTCAGGTGTTACGCCTCGACCACCTATAACCAGGGGCAAACCTTGTACCCGCCCCTCAGTGCCCAGGTCGCCATTGAGTACCCGCATACTCAGGTTTCGATAGGCTACAACGCGGGCACGCCGTACGGTCGACAAGACTCCACCTACATCGCTGGCAGCGCCGGCAGCATTTTCTCCACGGGCCCTAATGAAAAAGAGCAGGACCTCACCCTGTTCACCGCCGAGGGAATCGCCCGACCGAAGCTTCAAGGAAGCTGGTTTCCGGATGGATTTCATGGGGCGATGGGAGAACTGCTACTCGCGATTGAAGAGGGACGGCAGCCAACCCACTCCGCCCGAGATAACCTGGGAAGTCTCGCCCTCTGTTTCGCCGCGATTCACAGCGCGGAGACTCACGAAGTGGTTACTCCTGGAGAGGTCCTCCACTTGCCAAACGGCTAACCCGGAACCCAAAAAAGGCCGGGCGAGTTCCCCGCGAGGATTTCGCCCGACCTTGATCTTTGAATGATAAACGACCTTTTCAGGCGATCTTACTTCTCTTCATCCGATTGCTTTAGACTGAATTCAATCAAGTGAATCCCGTTCTCGTCATCCAGCAATAGGGTACCGGCGGGGGCCAGGTATTTGCCGATGACACTGGCGTCTGGGGGGGGATTGGTTTGCAGATTCCGGTTGAGATTTTGGAAGAACTGGTTGTTCTCCTGGTCCGCTAAGTTTTCTCGCGTCGATTCCGCTTTCGCCAAATCGAACAGCATCTTGAACGATTGATCCGGTCGAGCGAATCGTACCATCCCCACTTTACTCTCGCGCGACTGACGCTGGATTTTTTCGATCGTCGCCTTGTAGGTCGGATCGTCCATCAGCGGGTTCTCACCATGTAGGTGCGTCATAACAACCCGCTCCACGATGCCTGGCCGATCCGCCACGAACACGTAATCCCCAATCATACCGATACAGGGAGTCGGCCGCATTGCCCGTCGCCGTTCCCGACGTCGCAGTTGCTGTTCGTCCGCATCCTCGGGGGCCTCTCTCGGTTCAGGCGGATTCCGTTCAAAGAATTCAATCCCGGCGATCTCCGACCGCTTGAAACCCTCGGAAAAACCAGGCATCTCTTCGTACATTCGATCAAGTGTTAGTCGCATGTCCACAGCATCCTTCACCTGAACGGCGAGGAAGGTGGCTTCGCTGTTGAGTCGGGCCGGCGGTTCGTACCACTGGAACCAAGTAGTACGCCCCGCCAGGTTGTCGAGAATGTCGGTCTTTAAGTCCACCTTGATGAATCGATTCACCCTGCGGTCAACATCTTCGGCCAGTTTCCCCTCGCCTACGATGTCGTCGTAAAGTTTTTCGAAGGCATCGTACGACTTGGCGATATCCCAGTTAAGCGTTGAATAACGAGTCACATCGCCTGGCACCCAGTATTCCGGGGTGGAATCGGCGTTCTCGAGGGCAATTAATTGAAGCACCCCCTTACGTGGGCTTTTGAGCATCAAGTGGGCATGCATGATCGTGTCGAAGTCTTCGGACTCCAGCACGATACTGCCCCCCGCGGCTTGAATCCCGTCCAATCCCAAAACAGGGAAAAACGCCGTGATAAAGGTTCCTTGGCCGCTGAGCCGGGTCGCCGTGCGGATGATCTCAGTGGGGTTGGCGTACCAAACCAATTGGGCCGGTTCGTTGTTGGTTCCACGGCAAGCGGTGACGATGGTGGTGAAGCGATTGTCGCGAATCAGGGGATCTTCCCGATTCCCATCCCAACTGTCGATTAAATCCTCGATCTGCTCTACGCGATTCGAAAGAACCAAGACATCGTCATGCATGATGATCGAAAGGGGCCCACCTCGCCCGACGATGGTCGTGATCTTAACGTCGCCATAAGTGGTTCGGTCGATCTCCGCCTCGTCACGGCGGGCGAGATCCTCGAGTACCTCAATCGCCTTTTTAGCAGTCGCCGGGTCTTCTGCCAGTTCCAGCATGATGACCACGGCGGGAATTCCGGTGTCCATCGGGACGACTGCCACCGCGATTTCTCCCTGAGGAATGGACAATAGTTCGTTCCAAGTGAAGCCAATCTCCTGCTCGACGTTTTCCGTTGATTCCGTAACCGATCGCCACAACCCGGAAATGAACGGTTTCATCTCCGGATCTTGCATCATTCGTCCAAACGAGGTCTCGTTAAAAAGGGTCCGGAAATGGTTGACGTTTTCGACCCGGGCATAGAACAGTGAACTGTCGGGCAAAAGTCGGGAAGCACTGGGACGCTGGGCCATTGCCAGCGTCGGTGCCAGTAAGCAAGCGAGAAACGCGATCGTACGAACCATCGGGGGCAGACCTTATAAAAGGAAAGGGGGGCTGACGCCGGCGGATTAGCTCCGCGGAAATCGGCCTATCGTTACTAGCTAACCCGTCCTACCCCAAATTCGCTGGGGCAGTTTCAAATTTCCGTTGGCAATGAACGATTTTTCATGTCGATCCGCTTGGCGAAGATTTGCCATCTATTCCGATTGCACCTACCCATGAGGTCGGATGGGACGAATAACGCGGGAATTGCCGACAATTAGCATTGTCCGCCCGATACCAGAACCAGCGGGAGAGGTTGGATCCTACCGAGGAACCGGTGATTTGCAACTTCCCTCCCGAAACGTGATAATAAGTTGCCGTAAGAGATGTTGCGGTACATTTCTCACCGGAGTTGATTCTGTGGTAGGGACAACCCCTGACAAATGGTCCCAATCCCGAGGATCCGTCCCCGAAAAGCGTGCCATCCGAAGCCATAACGATATGGCCACCGCGAATATTTAGGAGCTCGAATCGATGCTGAAACTCACGACCGGTATTACGGCGATCGCCTTCGTTTGCTTGCTCGCGATCCTCCCCGTCTCCGTCGAAGCCCAAATGATTCGCAGCGCGACTCCCAATTTTGGTGGTGCGACCGGCGGGACTCAGGGGGGGGGTACCATCCAAAGTCCTGGTGGCAACATGTTCTCCCAACCGCTCCCTCAGCCTACGCTAGGGGCTGGTGGCGCTGATGGTGGTACCGCTGGCGGAGCGATGGGGGCAGGGGGGCAACAAGCGGGAGTTATGGGCACCGGAGGGGTTGCTCAGACCGCCGGAACAGGCGCAGCCGGCCCGTTTGGCGGCGGAACAGCCGCAACTGGAGGCGGCATGGGGGGCATGGGCGGAATGATGGGTGGTGTGGGAGGAATGGGTGCCCGCGGTCAGTTTGGCGCTATGAATAATCTCTTCAACAATCAAGGTATGAATCAATTTGGTGGAGAGCAGCAGAAGCGGCTCCCCACGCGATTGCGTGTTTCTTTTTCTCACCCGAAAGTTAACGCATCGACGGCGAATTCATCGTTGCGGCAGCGGGTTGAATTGCTGTCGATCCCTGGTGTATCTGTGGCTGTGGAAGGCCAGGTGGCCACAGTGAGGGGGACTGTTGGGTCCGAGGACCAGCGGCGGATGGTGGCGCGTTTTGTGTCGCTGGAACCTGGGGTGATCCAGGTGGATAACCAACTGCAGGTACGTGAGGGGCAAACGCCGTAGCATGCCCGGTCGAGAGGAATCGGCTGTACTCGCCAGAATTGCTAAATGCCGGCTTATACGACTGCAAATTAATGCCGGGTGTCACATAGTATTCCGATGGCATGCCGCCTGGGTTGGGCTTTTCCCCATAAGAAGGGACGCCACTTTGCTGGACACGATTTCCTGGAACAGAATGTTGGGAATGGTGTGAAGCGGACGGATAAGCTCCTTGATTGAAATGAGGTACCGGTGACGGCGAGGACGATGGGTTTGAGGGGGGCTGTATTTGAGTTGGATATTCTGGGTTAATGTTTTGTGTTTGGCTTGTATTTCTAAGTCGCTCGGTCATCGAATGGTTGAGTGGAATGGTCGTGGTCTTCATCCTAGCTGAGCGATCAAGATTCGCTTGCTCCTGCTGGTAACCGACCGGATACACACCCGACGGTGGAATGGGTGTAGGGAGATTTTCCGTTTGGGGATTCTCTCGTTTGGGGATCGTAACACCCGGCAATACATTGCGGCTTTGGTCTCCCACCACCATTTTTCCGCCCGTGCCGCGGAAGAAAGGTGCCAATGTGATCTCAAGTTGCGGTCCGCCGGGGTTATCCCAAGGAATCCAGAAGCTATAGGAGTCTCCAATCTTGGAGACACTGTAGTGTGAGTCGAGATCTTCCGCCGCAAACACATATTTTCGCTCCGGTTTGTCTCGATCGACTTGAAATTCCGGAGTGTCGATGAAGCCGTAAACCACGAACTCTCCCTGGACGCGACAAGGGGCGTTGCTTTCATCGTAAAAATGCACCCGACCACCGAATCCACGGGTCGGCGGATCGGTGGGATGAGAACGGACAGTGTCCTTCCATGTCACCACCATTTTCTGGGGCACTTTGTACTCTATTTCATCGCTTTTCTGCCAAGGGAATTTTGGGGCCTTTAGCGTCGTGCATCCAGCACTAGTCCCAATCAGAAGGCACAGAATCAACGTTGAAGTGGCTGGTTGACGTAACATGGAGGGATCCTCGCGACTTGAATTTGGCAATTCATGAACTACCGGACTGGCATTTGCTCGAGGGCCGTTTGGCCGCCGGAGGGTTGCCAGGCGGTCGGCTGCTCGGCGGGTGCTTGCCAATTCGGTGATTGCCATGCGTTCGGTTGGCCGGTCGGTTGTGTTGCCGAATGAGGTTGGCTGCGGGGAGCCTCCCACTGTGGGTCAACTAGAGATTGCCGCGGTGGCGGGTCCCCTTGTGGAAATTCGTCTTGCCATTGGGGCGTCCCATGCGGAACTGGGGACTGTTGATGGCTTACCGGGCGGACGCCGATGTCCGCTGGCTGAGCATTCGTCGGAATCAATCCTTGTGGTTGCGTTCTCCGAGAGCCGGAGTTTTGCTGGTTTTGAGGAACGTTGGGTAGGACGACTTGGTTGCGACGATGGTTTTGGTCGTTGCCCCGAGCACCAGCACGGATTGTCTCAGGAAAAATCGCCGGATTTTTGTCCGGATAGATCTCCATCACTCCTTCGGCGTCTGGCATTCCATAGTCCAAACCATGCAGGGCGTGAGCCCCGTAAATATTTGAAACATCCGCTAGGCACCAACTCATGCGGCCCATCTCAGCTTCTCGCAACATCGCGATATCCTCGTCGTTTCGGACGACAACCGGAGTCAGGATGATCAGCAGTTCGTTGCGTGATTGATCAAAGGTGTCAAACCGGAACAGCGTTCCTAAAACCGGGATGTCGCCCAGAAGCGGAACCTTGCGACTGATCGTTAAGGTCCGTTTGTCGATCAATCCACCTAGTACGATCGTTTGCCCGCTTCGGGCGCTTACCACTGCGGTCGCGGTTTGCGTTTCGATTTTTGGGGACCGGATCACGTCGCCGTTGGCGGCGATCGAAATCGGAATCCCTTCGTTTTCCGGTCCGACCAATGAACGCTCCGCTTGAATCGCCAAGACCACCATCCCGTCCGGGCTAATCCGCGGCGTGACACTGAGGATAATACCCACGTTCTCCAGCACGGTGGTATTGACGGTGCCGTTGACAGTCAACTGGGACGACTCGATTCGCGGTACTCGCTCACCGACTTGAATAAAGCCGGGCTGGTTGTCCATCGTCATGATATGTGGCCTGGCCAGTACTTCGAGGCGGTTTTGCTGTTCCAGGGCACGGATCAACACGCTGACCGATTCACTGGCAGCCGACAGCACGAGACCACCGTAGCCCAACTCACTAGCCGTGCGGCCCATGGCGAAGCTCGAAAGACCCTGTGCCGCGACCGTCGAGCTGTTGGGCGCCGTGGCCGAGTTGCCAAGCGGTTGATTGTTGAAGTCGTAGCCCGGCGCGAGACTGCCATTGGAGATGACACTTCGATCGAACAGGAGCGAATCCTGCAAACCGAATTCGAATCCCAATTCTTGAATATTACCTAGGGAGACATCCGCAATCAGAACCTGAAGGTCCACCATCGGTGGCCGCTCGTCTAGGTCCTGCACAATTTGCAGCACCTGATCGAAATACCGTGGCGTAGCACTAATAATCAATGAGTTGCTGAAGAGTTCCGGCACCACGTACACTTCCCGATTCAGCTGTTGGAAAGGGCTGACAACCGTGGGATCGATATTCTGCAGCAAACTCTCTTGCTGGAGCATTTGCTGGAGGGACTGCGCAACAAGATCCGCTCGGGCGTTTCGAAGCCGGACTACGGTCCCTTTGCGTTCAACCGCCTCGTACTGATCGAGCCTTAGCAGTATGGCCTCGACAACGACCAGATCGGTTGCAGAGCCCGAGGCGATGATGCTGTTGGTGCGTGTGTCGACCGAGAAATTTAGCGGTATCAAGCTTGATTCACCACCGGTACTGATGTTGAACCCCGGCTGTCCCGCTTGCCCTCCTTGTTGGCCTGATTGAAATAGCTGCTGCAACATGGTGGAAAGTTGTGTCGCGTCGCCATTGACGATCGTGAAAACTTTCATTAGGGATTCGGCGGTAGGCTGAGAGTCTAGATGCTTTACCAAAGCGACGATCAAGTCCATGCTCTCCCGCGGAGCCCGAATCAGGACGGCGTTGGAACGACCCTCGGCTGAGACGCGGACATCGGTTAGAATACCCGAGCGTAAAGCTTGGCCACCCGCGGCATCGACTGTCATAAAGGAGAGGATAGCCGAGCGAACCTGCATGGCTTCCTGTGTGGCAGCCTGTTGTTGTCCCGTCGTAGATTGCCCGGTAATCGCCTCTTGGAGAATCGGAGCTAGGTCTTCCGCGAGTGAGTTGCGCAGTTGAATTACCTGAAGTTCCAAAGTGGATTCACTTGAGGGAACATCGATTTGATGAATCAGGTGCTCAATTTCCAGCATATCGCGCGGGCCCGCCTGAATGATTAGCGAGTTGCTGCGGTAGTCGGAGGCTACCTTAATCCGCGTACCCAATGCGGTTGGTTCGGAATAGAATTCCTCTAATTGGACTTGCGCCGTGGCCGTCGCCAAATGGCTAAGTTGAAATACACGGAGCGACTTGGCAGGGCCGACTGGCTGATCGAGTTTTTCAATCAACTCGGAAACCGACTGCACACTTTGCTCACGACCAATTAACAGAATTGCGTTTGGTTTCGCCAATGGTGTAATGCTAATTTGCCCATAACGCGTTTCCAGCAAGTCTTCGTACAGTTCCAGGATCATCTCGGCTACCGCCTCGCTATTGGCGTGCTCTAATTCTTGGACTTGAATAACCGGCTGCGTCTCGACGCTCAAACGTTCAATGTCGTTAATAATCTTCGTGATCCGTTCCACGTCGCGGATATGACCTCGAACCACGATCACATCCATCCCTTCTAGGAATTCAATCTGGACGGGGCCAATCAAGCCGCCGTCCACCTGGGGATCGATTGTGACGCTGGGTGCCGGTGGGTCTTCACCCGCCTCGGCCTCTTCTATCTGTTGTTGTCGCTGCTGAATCAATTGCCGGATGTTTTCTTCTAGGCGAACATCATCAGCGGGCTGCTCTCCTGGTTGGAAGATCATCCCCGCCAAGTCGCCGCTCCAGCGAAGTTTTTTCTCGGCGGCGACATCCTTGAGGGCATTGAAAACCTGCTCTTTGGCAAGACTATTTTCAATATCAGTCAGAGGGGCCAGCGCCTCCCGGACATCGGATTTTTTGGCGTTTTGAAGTGAGACCAAACTGGTTCGGAACTTAGTATCGCGGGTCGGGGTATCCATCGCGCGGATAACTTGCCCCCAGCTCATAACGGCCGTGCCGGGACCACGGAGAACGACCGAGTTCTCACGGCGGTAGACTTGTAGGCCTACCTTGTCGGTGTTGGCCGGAAGGGTCATCGTGGTGATCGTTCCCTCGGCCGCTTGGCTGACCGGAATCTGTTTGCCGATTAAGCGAATGATACCCGACTCAAGTTGCTGCCACTCGATATTGGAGAGTTTGATCTCAATTTCAACCTTGCCTTCGCCGAGGTCGCGACGACGTTGAAACCGGGCGTTTTCCTGCGAACTGCTCACGGCATCCGGGTCGCCCGAGTTTCCGCCACTAAGAATAGGCATCGAACTTGCTGCGGGAGCCGCGGTCAATCGACCTTGGGCTTCGAGGTACTCTTGGATTTGTCCATGAGTCTGGCCCGTGGCGACCACGACTAACTGACCGGTGGCGTCATCCGCGGAAATGACCACCCCGGGCTGACCCGCGTACAGCTCTTTGAGCAACTTGGAGGTGCCAGCTAGCTCTCCCTCGGCAATGGGATAGTTAAGGATTTTTGAAGCCGAGACCCCAGGCTGATCTGCGGTAACCTGGGCCGCCAAGGGCGTATAAAAAGCGATGGCAACCACCGCCATAACCAAGGTGGATACGGATGTCCGCCAATTTGTCGAACGTTGCAGACAAAATAGCATCGTGATTCCTCACTTTCGCAGCTCAATTAGAAGGCGCATTGACCGCGCACCTTGCTCTAACTGGAAACATCGGAATCAAAGGCACAATCGGCCCAGTAAAACTATCCGTCAGAACCGATAAAATTTGCCATCGCTCGAAAACCTGAACCAAACGGCAAGATAGGAAGGCTTCACGGCCGGTAAATGACCGGATCGAGCGCCAAACCATCGGGTAGAATAGGAGGGCCGCTCTCAGAAAATGAAATAGCCACGATGGGCCACAAAGGCACTCAAAATCCCAAACATAAAGAGAATCTTGTGCGATCTCGCAATGCCTGGGCCATCTGGCAACCGAAAAAGGCCAAAGTGGGGCAATAGGGCAGCAACAGAGGGCCCCTTGAAGGGTCTAGAGCTCGTCTACATTGATCGAAGCGGTGTCGATCACTTGGGTTTCGGTCAATGCTCGACCGATATCCAGCGACCGCCGTTGGCCATTCATGTCGATTTCAATCTTTCGGTCGCGAACCGATAAAATTGTTCCCTTTACCGACCCAATGGTGAAACTATCGCCAAGCCCCAGCATGATCCGCTGATCCTTGGGACGGTTGTTCAGCCACACCTGGGGTTCGCCTCCCACTTCAATGGTCGCGGTCAAGAAGGTGTATTTTGCATCGTCAAAAGCAGGTTCGCGGACGATTTCCGGTGTCGATCGCTCACGCGGCTCTACGACACGGAGGGTAACGATTTTTTCATCTGATTTCGGTGGGTTACGACTATCCTGAACGACCACGGGAATCTGATACTCTCCCAGCTTTTCAGGCCGCCAGGCAAGAGTGCCGGACTCACTTACCACGATGCCTTCCGGCGCTTCGTCGCCGAGCTTGAACTTTACGGTATCGCCCGCATCGGAATCTTTCGCGGTTAGGCGATAACTAAAGGTCCTGCCCAACTCCACTTCATGGCTTGCCTCGATGGTAAAGACCGGGGTTTGATTGGCCGGGCCGAAGAAGTCGCGGTTGCCGATGACCTTGGCGTAGTCTTCCAGTGTTCCATGCGGCAGCGTATCGCGATGGACCTCCTCCAACTTTGGAAGCTGTTCGACACCGTCAATCCCTAGAACAGCCACCATCAATTTGACATCAAGGTCCGTGGAGTCACGTCTGGGGTTGAATGTGAAGGTATTGATTTTGTGTACCAACTCGTAGGAGTAGAACTCGTGGGCAAACTGAATGACTTCTAAAAGATTTCCCGAGGCGTTAACGTCAAAGTAATGTTCCTGGTACTTGCCGCCCCGCTTGCCGTCGCGTGGCTTGATGATCACATTTCGCAAACCGGCACTTTCTACTTGCTGTCGTAGACGTTCCTGATAGAAGGCTTGGCTATCGCGTTTGTCATCAGAAAGTGAATGCTCTCGGTACCGTTCTAGGCGAGCAAGGGCCATTTGAGCCTTAAACTCAGTTTCCTCTTCGGTTTGGATTTGTTCGGTTAGATTCGCGATTGCTCGCTTTTTTGACTGGGCGGCGGTAGAGTAGCTCGACCAAACATACCAACCCCCAGCCAAAACCAGAATCAACGCCACGCTAATGGCCAGCCTTGTTTCACGTTGCGACATGGCTATTTATCCTCGTTAGTTAATAAGACCATGCCATCGGTGGGCACCGAAGCCGCATCCTCGTTGTCCCGTGAATTCTCGATTGATTGATCATCAAAGAATTGGGTGAGGTCCTCGGGTGGTGTGATCGCAATCACCTGCTGAAAACCCCAGTGGTACACGTCCAGAAAGGGAGCGGTTTTGTCCTCGTTGATGGTCACTTTTCGACGATCGTCTTGCAGCTTGTTTTCCATTTGCGAGACAACCGTTGAGTCGGAGACGTAACCATTCATCGATATCGCTCCACCACCTTCTCGAAGATTGGCCTGCATGTTCAGCCGGGTCAGGATCGCATCATCGGCAATTGGCAGGTTTACCGCGAGATAGTGGAGCTCATCCAACCAGTCAACTTTGGAACCCAGCCATTGGTCGATTTCCTCGACCTCTTGCCGGGCCTTTAACATAATCTTGTTTTCTTCCTCGAGCCCAGATAGTTTCGATTTGAGCTGAGCGACTTCCGCATCCATGGTACGCAAGCTGTTCCAAATCAAAAAGCCGATCAATAAACCCGCCGCTATTGTTCCCAGGACGCTCAGGCGAATGATACTTCCGCGGTCCACTGGAGCGGGCCGCTGGCGAGGATTGAGAAAATCGATGGCCGGCGCGATGCTGGCCGACTGGTTCAATAGGGCCGCGAGCAAAGGAGCATAGCCACCGACCTGCCCGGGAGGCGAAAACTCGCCGGTGGTTATATTGGCTAATTCAAATGGATTGACGACAAATACCTCAACCTCAAAATCCTGCTTTAGTAGCTCACGGACTGGATGCATGGCCTCGTCTCCCAGGATCACAATCTGGTCGAGACGTTGCTGGCCAAGTTTCATCCGGGCCGCCATCAATGTTCGGCGAACTTCGCCCTGCAGAGAGCTGAGTTGAGTTTCCGAGAGGGGCTCACCGGGCAGATTCGTCGCCCTGGTAAAGACGACCTTTCGGTCCTTCACGACAATCAAGTCGACGCCATCGAGCGCCAGTTCGACAATCAGGAACGATTTATCGGCGAGGGCCGGCTGGTTGGCTAATAGGCCGCCTGTGGCAACCGGCCCGAGTTGCAAATTCTTTAACTCTAGGTCGGCCTGTTGGGTCACCTTTTTATGCAACTTCAACTGTTTGGCGGAGAGTGTCGCCGCCAATACCTCGATCTGCCCTTCTTCGTTCTTTCCGATCGGAACGAAGTCGATGGTCGATTCTTCGCCGAATGATGAGAACTCACGTAGGGCCTGAAAACGTACCAGATCGGGGAGTTCGTCGTCTGGAGCTAGGGGTAATTTCAAGACCTGAACTTCGGCATGAGACCGGCCAATACAGATCGTGGTCGCGGCGTTTTGCCAACCGTTCTTTTTGACCTCAGCACGAATTGCCTCGCCGATCTGCTTCTCAAATGTGGCGTTGGTCTTTTCTTCGTCGGTGGGCAGGGTGACAGAGACAACTTCCTCTAACGTGATGCCACCACCACGCAGCCGAGCTGTAACGAAGCGGACTTCGTTCTTATCCCAATCGATCGCTAGCGTCTTCGCCATGTTATTTTCTCGAGTACGTCTTCTTCCGAGTCAACTTGCCCATTGCCCGCCCAATTAGGGAAGCGGAGCCCCTTCCATTCCCAATTGAACACCCAGCACGTCCAACGAGTGTCCTCTCCCTAGGTGGGTAAGTTCACGCCAGAGGGCAATCCGAGGTTGGAGTTGGGTGGCGTCGATGATTACCTCATGACGGCTAAACGAGCTGCCCCCTTGGAAGTAACCAACCACTTGGGCACGGTAGACATCGCCACCGGCACACACAAACGGCATGAGGGCCTTCATTTGTTCCAGGTCGACAATCTCCTCTGTCAGTAGCCAAGTCTCATTGCCCATCAGGGGGAAATCAAGTCCTGGGTTGGGAACTCTGGTTTGGAGGATGAGATCAACTTGCTCTTCTTCTAACCCCGGAATTCCCATTAAGATTTCATAAGGGGCTTGGTTTATGTTAATTCTACCCGGTATCGCTGGGGAGGGGTTAACGGTCAGGTTATCCATTAGCTGGGGTAGGTACAGCGCCATTGCAAGGCCATCCTCAAAAGGAGACATAAAAAAGCTGGTCTCGTCTCCTTCCTGAGACTGGATCGCCGAACCGACTAAATCCAGTACCTGATTGAAGTTGTTGCCCCCCTCAGTCGTCAGATCAATCGGCGGTATCCCAGAAGTCGCCCGAGTGGGGTCCACAGTGCCTGTGAAAGGACCATGCTGTCGATAGGCCACGATAAAATCGGCCCACTCTTCGGGAACCCGCTGCAAAAGATTATCGTGCAGAACTTGCAGATCCTCTTCGTTGATGTAAATCCGTGGGAGCCCCTCGCTATTGGTGTTTCGTTCCATGCTGTTCAAAGTGAGATATGAAGACCAACCACGAGGTGGGATGGAAGCCAATAATTGCTCGGCCAAGGGGTTGGCTCCCGGGGCGGATGCCATTTCATGGGAATCGACCATGCCATTGCGGTTGGCGTCTCGGCCGAATAGCAGATAGGGATGCATGTCGCGAACCAACAGGAGTTCCTCGACGGTCTCCAGAGGGCCATTCTTGGGCAGGTACGGGGGAGTGAGCGTGGAATAATGATCCGCCTCCACACCAAACTCGCGGGGTTCGTCGTCCTCGTCGATATAGTCGAGAATCGCGTCGGCGATTTCATCGGTCATCCCCGGCAGGGCCATTAGCAGTTCTTTGCCCGCGCCGGGTGACTGCTCATCCAATGAAGTCAAGGCGTTCAAATTAACCCGGGCGGACTCATCCTCCAATCCGAATCGCACCCCGGCGGACAAACCTTGATCATCTTGCACTGGGGCGATGATGGAGTAACGGCCCTGAAATTCCGGTACCTCATTGGGGTAAATCAAGATTCCACGAAACATATCCGGATTGTCATACAATCCTCCCATCGACTCCCGGTAATCGGGCTGCATTTGCAGAATACTCTCGGCAACGGCAATTCCTGATTCCGCCATCATCCGCGTCTGAAGCTGTTGTCCCTGCAGGTGAGTGCCCCGATTCTCGACTTCCATTAGTTGCGTGAAGGAGTAGGCCGAGAGGGACAACAGCATGACGACCACCAGCACCAAAAACAACAAGGTGCCGCGGCGCTGCCGATGAATAACCGATGACGGAAAAGCAAATCGTGGCTGTGCGCGGTAACTCATAATCCCGATGCCCCCATTGCGGCACCGCTCGTCGTGCCCAACTGGTCGCTCGTCATCGTGGCGTCGGACCTCTTTCCGGTGGGGACGCGAATTAATCGCCGGAAGATGGTGCCTTGGATCGCGTTGGGATCGGTCGTTTCCTCCGGTGCTAAGGGCTCACCTCGGATTAGTTTTTCAGTCTGCTCGACCGATCGCAATGCAATGGTTACTTCAACAGCCAACGGCAAGCCCGTCATCACTTCCGAATCCCATTGATCGTACCATTGGAAACCATCGGTATATCGGAACATCAAGAATGTCACCTCGGCGGCGAGAATCTCACCGGCGGCATCCAAGGCAATAATATTTCCCATGTTCAAAGCGTAGTTGGTAACGGCCCGATCGATCTCCCGCCGGGCCAATCCCATTTGCGGCACCTCTTCGGTCGCCTCTCCAACTTCCCCGTGCATGAATCCGGTGACGCCCGGTTGAACAAGAAAATAATTGACGGTCTTAATGTCGCTGGGCATGTCGGCCAAACGTTGTTCGCTCAGGCCTAAAAACTGCTGCTCGTACTGGTCCGGACGAGGAAGTCGACTGACGTCGAAGCGAATCTCCGTGGTATTGCCGAACATTCCCACTGTGGGCGGGGTGCCCGAATCCAACATCATGCCAAGCGGATCGGTTTCCATCTCCGGGGCCAACAGGTCAAGTTCGCCCATCATGTCTTCACCGAGCATATCTTCCATGCCACTAAGTGAAGAGGACATAGAGTTTGAAGCCATCTGGTCCAAACTGGAAAGGTCAACCTCCGCTTTCCAAACAGCGGACCGCAAATCCGACTCAATCATCCGCATGATGGCCCGAGCCAATTGAGCCTGCTGCACCCCAGTTTGGCTCACGTTCAATTGGACCATGTAGTAATGGATGCCCCCCATCACGCCAGCAAGCAGAACCGCGGACAAGGCAGCCGCCAGGATCACCTCCATTAGGGTAATGCCGTGACTGCGAATTGTCTTTGGCGCGATCATATAATTAAAGTCCAGGGGTTCCCGCTTGCGGCATCATCTGATCGTTCAGCATCGGATCAGGGGCCCAGCGAGCCAGTTCGAATGAATCGTAGTAAGCGGCCTGAGTCACATTGGCGCGATTGACACGGACCAGCACCATCACCAGGCCCTCGACCGGTGCCGGTTCCCAATCGATACTATATTCCCACTCGGGAACCTCGGTTCCTGGAGTGGTAAGAAGCCCGTTGTCCATCGCAACAGGCACGTTGGCTACGGGAGTTTGCGACAACATTCCCAGGGAGAATTCTTCCATCACGTTTTGAGCGATCATCTGGGCATCCGTTAAGCTTTGCGCTTCCCGTGCGTTCCGATAGCCTGTAGCAACCAACTGGCTCAACATGGTGAATGAAACCGCCATGATGGCGAACGCAAGGACCACTTCCAGCAGCGAGAATCCTTTGCCCGATAAGCGATTTCGGCGTGTGGGAAAAAGCGGGCGATGCGATTTCATGGGCCGGTTCCTCCCAGCGATGCGGTTACTTCCTCGACTCGGGCGACACCCGTCAGGCCTCTCAGTTTTACCGAGAGGATCGTGCCATCCTCCGACTTCAAAAACACCTTAGCATCGGAGGTGGAACCATCTGGGTAAAACAATATAGGGCGGATCTCCGACATCATCATGGTTTGGCCGGCCTCCTGCTCCAATTGAAATCCGCGCATGCTGGCCTTAACTTCATTGCCCGCAAAGACGACACCTTCGGGAAGTACTTCATTTCGAATTTCTTGCTCAGCCGATTGCATTGAGAAACTAGCTGTGTTCGCCCCTCCGCCGGGCATTCCGCCACCCACGCCGACTAGGTTACTTTCCAAGGCATCGTTTCCTTGAAGGTAAGGTTGAATCACATATTTTCCATTATCGACCTGGAATCGCATCATGCGGATCCGTCCTGATTCCATTGCCTCAATTCGGCCGCGGGAAAAATCAGCTTGCAACTGTTGGGCGGCGTACTGCAATCGCTGACTTTTTAGGGTGTTCATGATCGCTGGAATACTGACTGCGGCAAACGCGGCAAGCAAGGCCAGCGCAAGAAGTAATTCCAACAGCGTGAAAGCGGAACGCTTTATCATCGGATTTGATAAAGCGTCCGCTTTGGACACGATAAAGCGGCAACCTGTCCGCGCAGCGGTTGATCGTTTGGAAATCTTCCAATGCAGCGAACCAAATTCGAAGTAACGAGGAAACTTGCTCATGCTTGAATCCAATGGATCCGCCGATGGTAACGAACGAAGCCAATGCGTCTGTTGGTTGATCATTAAGGTCCGAAGTAACGACTTGTCGCCGATCGGACAAGTCGTTTGCGGCATCCGAGTCGCTTGGCGCATTACAGCACTAAATCGAGATGTCATCATCCGTACCGCTGGCACCGTCGGGCCCCATCGACCCAATTTGGTACTCGGTTCCGCTTCCTTCGTACTGGTAGTCGTTGTCCCAAGGATCCTTTGGAATCTCCTTCGACTCCAGGTAAGGACCTTTCCATCGGTCTGCTCGTGAATCGGAAGGTTGTTGTAGCAAGTCATTCAGCGACTGTGGCGCGGTGTTCATGTGTAACATATAAAGCTTGACCGCTTGATTCAAATTGCCAATTTGGACCTTCGCTTGATCCTGTAGTGCCCCTTGTTGCGCTTGGAAAATCGCTACCCCGGCAAACGAACCGAGAATCACCAAGATGACCAGTACCAAAAGCACTTCGATTAAAGTAAAACCACTTCGCCGTCGCCGGCACTTCCTAATTTGTCGCATGACTAAACTCTCCTAAATCCTAACTATTCATTGAAGCGCGATCTGAACTACAGGGCACTGCTCATGTTGAACATAGGCAAAAGCAGCGCTAACACAACCACTAGAACGACACTTGCCATTACGAGTAACATCATTGGCTCTAGCAAACGGACCGTTAAGTCCAGTTTGCGGCTCGTCCGCTTTTCTAGACTGTCCGCGATCTCTACGAGTACCGTATCCAAAGTATTCGATTCCTCGGCGACGCTGATCATTTCGACCACTGTCTTGGGGAAGTATCCCGATTGGCTAAGGGGGGCGGCCAAAGATTCACCGGACGAAATATTTTCTGAGGCTTCATCAATGGCCGAGGCCAAAACTCGGTTGCCGGCCGCTTCGGCGCTGATCTCTAGCGCACGCAAGATAGGGACGCCATTTTTTAACATGGTTCCTAACACGCGGCAAAATCGAGCGACCGCCAATGACAAGATAATGGGGCCAAATAGGGGTACCTTTATCTTGAAGTAGTCAAATCTTCTCTGACCGTTTTCAGACTGAAAATAGCTTCGAAAATAAAATCCGAGAAAGGCGACCGCCGCGAGCAGGATCAATCCATAAGTCTGTAGGGTGCTACTGAACCATAGCAACAGATCAGTGATCAGTGGCAACTGGCCTCGATCTCGCAAGCGAGTAAACATGTCTTCAAATAGAGGTACGAAAAATACAATTAACACCGTTAATACCGAAGTGCCGACCACACTCAAGAGAATTGGATAGGCCAAAGCACTGATCGTGCGTCCCTTGAGATCCTCTTGTTCCTCAGTGAACTTTGCTACTCTCTCTAGGGCATCTTCCAGAAAACCACCCTCGGCTCCTGCCTTGACCATGTTGATGGCCATGTTGTTGAAGGCTTTGGGGTGCCGCGACATGGCGGAATCGAGGGTATCCCCTTCTTCCACTCGATTGCGAACATCTTCCAGGACCTCTTTTAAGGCGGGACTTGAGGCCTGATCCAAGAGCACATTGAGCGACCGCATCAGCGGCACACCGCTCCGCAAGAGTGAAGAGAGCTGAGCGTACAGAATCGCACATTGTTGAGCGCCGATCCGTTTGCCGCCAATTCGGAACTTCACGTTGGCTTTTTGCGTCTTGACTTCAAGTGGAAAGAGCGCTCGGGCCATTAAAATATTGAGGGCGTCCCCTTCAGTCTGCGCGGCAAGTGACCCATTGACCTTTTGTCCTTGGGCGTTTCTGGCAATGTAAGTGAAGTCAGGCATTGAATTGAGAACGGGGAACTGCCAATTTAAGGTAATTGATTACGGACGAAATCCGTGCGGCCTATGAGGCTTTTCGGTTTAACCATGAACATGATCGCTTTTGGTAACGCGGAGAATCTCTTCGACGGAGGTGTCTCCCGCCAAAGCTTTACGCCAGCCATATTCTCGTAGGGTGACCATGCCGGACCTCATGGCCGCTTGTTTAAGTTCGTAGCTGCTGACATTGTCGTGGGCCATTTTTTTGACCTCTTCTGTCGAGACCAGCAGTTCGTAAATTCCCATTCGGCCCGAATATCCCATGCCGCGACAGTGGCGACATCCGACGGGATGGTACAGCTTGGTGGCACCGGTCTCTTCCAATTTGTCCCAGGGGAAATCATCGGGAAGATCGATTCGATGGACATCGTGTAGTTCTCGACAGTGAGGGCACAGCTTCCGGACCAATCGCTGGGCCATTACTCCTTCCACCGTGCTGGCGATTAAAAACGGTTCGACCCCCATATCCACCAACCGAGCAAAGGATCCTGCCGCGTCGTTGGTGTGTAATGTACTGAAAACCAAGTGGCCGGTTAATGAGGCCTGAATCGCGTTCTCGGCCGTCTCCAAATCTCGAATTTCACCAACCAGCACGACATCCGGATCATGTCGCAAAATACTACGGAGCGAGGCCGCGAAAGTCAGACCAATCTTGCTGTGGACTTGAATTTGATTGATCCCATCAAGCTGATACTCGACGGGGTCCTCAGTCGTAATGATTTTGGTCGCCTCGTCACGAATTTCCAAAAGCGAACTGTAAAGGGTGGTGGTCTTACCGGAGCCGGTCGGCCCGGTAACCAGGATGATTCCGTGGGGAAGGCGAATTAGTTCACGGAATCGGGCGTAGACATCCTCGTCCATCCCGATTTTTCGTAGATCAAGGCTCAAGTTTCCCTTGTCCAAGATACGCATGACGATACTCTCGCCGTGGATCATCGGGATCACGGAAACACGAATATCAATCTCACGTCCACGAACCTTAAGTTTCATCCGGCCGTCTTGAGGCAACCGTTTTTCGGCGATATTTAGCCGAGACATGATCTTCAATCGACTAATGATTGCCGCTTGAAAATAATTAATCTCTGGTGGCACCGGCTGTGACTGGAGCATCCCATCGACCCGGTAACGGATCACCAACGTATTGTTGTTCTGGGATTCCACGTGAACGTCGCTCGCGCGAGATTCGATCGCTTCGAGTAAGATTTCATTCACGAGGCGGATAACCGAGGCCTCTTGCTCAACCTCGGCCAATTCCGAGTCATCATCAAGGTCGGCGAGAAGTTCGACGTCTCCATCGTCGTCGTCCTTGTTGCGGGCCATCATCCCTTCAACCGTTTCACCGCCGACCCCCATGTTGGCCTTGATCAACTTGGCGATCTCTTCGCGACCCGCGAGGACTGGGATCACTGATAGTCCTGTGGCGGTGGCGACTTCATCTAACGGGTAAAGATCAAAGGGATCGTTTGTGGCGACGATAATGCTGCCATTCTCACGCCGCAATGGGAACAGTGATTGTCGATAAATGAGACGTTGTGGGATGCTCTTGATTAGGGTCCGGTCAATCTCGGCATGAGCCAAATCGACGTATTCGAGTCCAACTTCCTCGCCCAGTGCCCTTAGCGCGACCTCCTCATCGACAAAGCCAAGCTCGACGGCTTTGTTGATGAAGTCGGAGCGGCTTTCCTGCTCTCGACGGACAATGTCAGATTGGTCCATCGTCAACAGGCCACGCCGTTGCAATATGTCGCCAGCTTCAATCATCAGTGGACCACGCTAAGTCAATGGGAAATCAGCAATTGGGGGGAGGACGAACAATTTGCTCGAGAGGGACATCACCCCTTCTCCATTGTAGTTGTGGGATCGCTGTCGTATCGAGAATCCTTACGTAGGAAAGTCAAAACGGCCAATCCGTTAGGAACCACCGACGTTACCGTATCCTCTTGTTTAAACGACCGTAAGGGTGGGAAAGTTTCGGTGGTGGGGAGGAAATTGGGAATAGATTCCCGGGTGGGGGTGGGGGCAACGCAAAACCCCTCCCTTGTTGTAACAAAGGAGGGGCAAAGTTCCAAATGGTGGTTAGCGATTAAAGTTGGCCACGACCTGGGCGACCACCCTCACCGCGTGGACCACGGGGGCCACCTTCGCCACGTTGACGACCGCCTTCCCCTCGTTCGCCACGACCACCGGGTCCGGCACCGAATCCACCGCGACCAGGGCCGGGGGCTTCCATTTCAAAGGGCTCACCCATCTTTTTCTTCAGTTGCTCCTGCTGCTCGGTTGTCAGGACACTCATCAATTTTTCCTCAGCGTCCTTTTGGAGTTCCGCGATTTTCTCGCGAAGTTCCACTTGTGCAGCCTGACTTTTCTCTCGCAGTTCTTCCCTTTGTGCGTCGGAAATCCCCAATTCTTCAGCCAGTGGACCGGCTGAGAGCGCGCGAGCCACGCCGCCCTGACCACGCATCTGCATTTGAACGGAGATCTGGTTCAAGCGTTCCATCTGGTGAGGCAGCAAGATCGTACCGAGCTCTTTTCGAATGTCGGCTTGGACGTTAGCCATCCGCTCTCTTCGCTCTTCCGGGCTCGCTTCCCGCAGGCCGGCGAAAGCCTCTCGCATCTTTTCGCGAGTACTCTCACGAAGCGATTCAATATCTCGCATTTGATCGCCCACAACCTCGATCTCACGTCGGATTTGCTCGTTGTTCAGGAGATTTACGAGATCCCCCTGTCCGCCGCCAAACCCGCCACCGAAACCACCAGGACGGCCTCCACCGGGACGACCACCTCCAGGCTGTGCCATTACCGAACCACCAAGCAGGGCCACCAAGCCCAACACCAGCAGCGATTTACCAAGCCAATTTGTGCGATTCATAGTTTCTCCTCGTTCGTAGATCAGGGGAATAGGGTTAGTCATTGGATTCACGGCACAAAGCCGAGCAGTTGTATCTTTATCAACAGGCGATTCAACCGAACCTAGACGCAGAGGTTTCGGGGGAATTCGAGAATACCGAAAAATATCGCGAAAAAATTTGCTCATCGTTCGAATCTTGGCAACACCCTGGACAGCCTGACGGTGTTGAACTTTATGACGGCGATGCGACGCCTCGTTGAAGTATCGCGGGGAGGCCTTGGCCTATCCGCTGTTAAATACCGGATGTTCAATTAGAATTGGCACTTAGGGTGCCGTTTAACGCGGTGGCTTAACAATGCCCCGGAATTCCCACAGGAACTCAGCGATGTTTTGGAAAGCACAAAATCGAGCCATCAATTTTGGTGCTCTCGTAATTTTGACGCTCTTCTGGGCTATCCCCTCGGACGTCATTGCACAGAGGGGGGGGCGTGACCGTGGAGGCGACCGAGGCCAAGACCGAGGTGGCGATGCGCGGGGCGGCGGCGAACGGGGTGGCCGAGGAGGTGGTGATCAAGGCGGATTTTGGGGCGGACGAGGCGGGCCCCGCGGTGGTTTGGGAGGCGGATTCGGGGGAGGCGGACCAGGGCGAGGAGGAGACCCGCGCGAGCGAGGCGGAGACCGCCGTGGTGGTCCACCTGAAGCCGGTCAGCGTGGCGGTGGCCCTCCTGGTGGTGAGCGTCGGTTTGATCCAACTGAAATGCTGAAGCGAATGGACGCCAATAGTGATGGCGTGCTCGACGAGAATGAACTGGATGGTCGTGCCGGTGGATTTGTCCGACGACTCCAGGAGCGTGCGGGAATGGGTGACAGCGGTACGGTCTCGATTGAAAAGTTGAGTACGGAATTCGCTAAACGGCAGGACGAGGGCGATCGTGGCCGCGAGCCGCTCGTCAAATATGGTGGAACGGATTTTGGAGTCTCGACGGAATTGGAGCCCGTCCCTGGGTTCGATGCGCCGCCCGAATCGCTGGGCAGCGACTCGCTGGCAAAATTTGACGAGAGGATTGTAACGCAGGCGAGCGAGTTGATGACAAAACACGATACGAACAAGAATCACTACCTAGAACCACACGAGTGGCCCGAGGTACCGTTTCGCAGCGATCCAATCGAAGACGATGCCGATGGCGATGGTCGAATTTCTCGGGCAGAGCTTGCCGCTCATTTGGAAAAACATGCCAATCAAAACCGCAGGGGCGGGGATGATCGAAACTCAGATCGCGGCCGCGATGGTGAGCGAACGGATGCCCGTGATGGAGAGGACAATGAAGGGGCAAGCACCCCGGATGCCACCCCTCGAAATTCCACTTCCAGTGATAAGTATCGCAGTTATGCCGAGAATCTCATAAAAAAATACGATGAAAATGAGGATGGATACCTCGACGAGGGCGAGTGGGGAGAACTTCGCGTTGGGAATCCTGCGGATTTCGATCGCAACAACGACGGTAAGCTGAGTTTAGACGAATTGGCCGCCCGTCTGGCCTCGATGAGTCAATCGGTCGCCGGTGATAATTCCCGCGTCAGTGTTGGATCGAGCCGGACGAGTAGTCGCTTTCTAACTCCTGCGGAGCGGCTACCGCGTGGTTTGCCGGACTGGTTCAAGCAGAACGACGCCGATGGCGATGGTCAGATTTCCATGGGGGAATTTACCGATTCCTGGACCGAATCTAAGGTCAAGGAATTCGAGCGATACGACTTGAATGGCGATGGCGTCATCACCGCCCAGGAAGCGCTGGACGCATCCAGCCGGCGCTGATCACAGTCGCTCGTAATCGCGGAAACATTACCTCACCCAGGGGACATCATTTTCGCCCTGACTCGGAAGATTCCGGCAGCGTGGCAATCGTGGTGCCTTGCGGTTTGCGTTGCAGGGCGATTAAATCGTCCTGCTCCAGGAAATAGGGGCTTCGGGCGACTTCCTCCCACTCGTTTTGCTTGGCGGGTGCCATTCGGTCCCAGTGCCAGCTCGTGGTCAGGAGGATCACATTTTCTCCGGTCGGCACGGCAAAATTTTGGCTGTTCCCGCTGGAAATGAATCGAACCGGGGCCCCGGCGTAATAAACCCAGGTAGATTCCAGTACCGCCCATGAGTGCCAATCCGGCTCGGCCTTGACCTCGCGTACTTGAGTAATCAGGTTTTCGATTTGGTTGTGATCGGAAACGCGTTGGGCACCTACCGCAAACAGGGCCACACTGAATACCACGCCCGATGCCGCGTGCGCGCCGAAGGATGCTAAGGGCATTTTCTTGGCGGCTAATACCAAGGCCGCCAAGCCGCCTACGAGTAGCGGCAAGCCGATCAATCCCAGCCAATCTTCACCGGGTAAGTAGCGCTGAGCGGCCAATGGGGCCGCAATCAAAATTCCCAGGCCGACCACACAAGTCACCCCGTGCGGCGTGTATCGCCAGAGGCTGGGAACGTAGGCCCAGTAAGTCAAGCATCGCTGAGCAAAAACACCGGTTAGCAAGGCCAGGGCAGGGTAGAGCGGCGTCACATAGCTCGGAAGCTTTGTCTGAGCGATGCTAAAGGCGACGAGCCATACGACCACCCAACAGCATAAAAAGACGACCGCCGGACGCTCCGGATCGCGGCGATTGCTTCTCAGCCTGGTCACCAAGTCGCCCAACAGTGGGGCGAAGAAAATCGACCAGGGGAAAAAGCCGACGCAGATCGCCAGCAGGTAGTAATACGGCGGACCGGCGTGTCCTTCAAAGGCACTGGTGGCTCGGTTGAAATTGTGTTCCCAGAAAAACCCTTCCACAAACCGAAAGTCGCGGGACGCAACCCAGAGGTACCAAGGCAGCGCTACCGCGAGGCAGGCGACAATGGCCAGGATGGGACGCATAAACCACACCGTCTTCAGGAAATGAAGCGGGGCAAACGGGCGACAGATCCCCATCATCCGCTCAATCCACACGTTTCCCGTGGCTTCTCGCACCGGCAAACGCTGGATCAGCAAAAACATCCCGATGATTGCCGTGGGGAGGATCAAGCCGATCGGCCCCTTCGCTAATACGGCCAAGCCCATGGTGGCGTACAGCAATGCCACTTGCCACCATTGAGTTGGATAGTAGGAACGCGGCACGCCTTGGTTCGCTGCGGAGGTTCGCTCTGATTCGGACGGAAAACTAAAGCGCGTAAAGACCCACATCGCCAAGGTTACCGTGAAAATCAGCGGAGCGTCGGGCGTGGCCGCCCTTGAGGCGACCGTGAACATTAAGGAAGTGGCCAAGGCCAAACTGCCCCAAAAGGCGACTTCTCCACTGAATAGCCGTCGCCCAATTCCGTAGGTCAGCAGCACCGTCAGGACCCCGAGGGTTGCCGAAGAAAAGCGAGCGGAAAACTCGTTCACGCCAAACAGATGGTAAGCAGAAATCATTAGCCAATAGGTCAAGGCAGGCTTGTGCGGACGTAGCTCGTCGTTGAATCGGGGAACGACCCAATCGCCCGCTTGCATCATTTCCCAAGCGCAGCCCGCGTTGCGGGGCTCGTCTCGGTCCCATAATTTTGGGCCACCCAGGTTGGTAAAAAACAGGATCAGGCAGACCGCCAACACGATCCCCCATCGCATCCAGCCAGATTCCATTTTCGCCGCTCCTTGCATTTTCTAAGTATAAGCGTTACTTGTACCTGGAAGCGGTTGCTTGGCCAACGTCATTTTTCCCCTTTGACCGATCTCGCCGCTCCGGTATTCTGCCCCGTAATATTGATCGAACCTGTGAATATGAGGATGGCTTTCCCCCTTGTCCCGTAAATCGAAGCCCCGCCAATCTCTCCCCTCTCAGCCGACAAAGCACGCGCCGCAGGCTCAATCCCTGCCTCCCGGCTCACCCGCCTTAGAGGCTGCCCCGCCGGTCGAAGTTGATCCGCGGCGAAAGCTGATGGCCCGGTTTTTGTGGTGGGGGCTATTGTTGTTGCCCGCTGCGGCATTGGTCCTGCCGTGGGATACCGCGGTCGCCCGCTCTATCGGGCCGGACTCGGATTTCTGGGGGGGAGAATTCCGGAAAATGATTCATCTGAGCGAGAGTTTTGCCCACGGAACCGGCGTCATTCTCATCAGTCTTGGTTTGTTCGCGCTCGATCCCGTGCGACGGTGGAAATTTGGCTTGCCGATGGCGGTCGCCCTGCTTGCCGGGTCGCTTTGCAACGTATTCAAAGGGACGATTATCGCTCGCACCAGGCCTCACGCGTTCGATCTGGATCTCTCGGTTTGGGACTCGTTTGGCTCGCCACTGCCGATCTTTTGGGATGCCGGGTATGAGCTCACTGCCTCTGAATTCCAGAGCTTTCCCTCGGGGCATGCCGCGACGGCGGCGGGGTTCTGTGTCGCTTTGACCTTCTTCTATCCCCGCGCCCGCTGGTTCTTTTTGTTGATGCTAAGCCTCGCCTGCCTGCAGCGGATCGTCGCCGGGTCTCATTTTCCTAGTGACGTCTTGGTGGGGACGGCAGTCGGCTTTTCGCTGGCGGCACTGTACGTTTGGTTTGCTCCCGAACGGTGGGCCGAACGGGCCAGCCGGATCGTGCCGATCCG
>JBBDIM010000214.1:0-57333 GCA_040880405.1 Pirellulaceae bacterium
GGCGTTAAATGATTTCGATTTCCGTCATGGCTGGTTGCCTTTGCTTTTTTAACGCGGAGACGCAGCGTCCATAGGGGTCCTCTGCGATCTTGCGCGGCTCTGCGTTTCAAAAACAGACTTCGTGTAGATGAATGTTGTTTGGTTGAATTGAGGGTGATCCCTGCATCGGCTAATCCAGGCGCATAACGCGGATCGCACCCTCGAACCATAAAAAAACCCGACCTGATGCAGGCCGGGTTTTTCGGTGGTTGAATCTTAAATGCCGCGGTCGTTTACTCGTCCACTTCCACCGAAACGGCGGAAGTCGACTCCGTGGACTTCTTTTGCTCCGCTTCGTACGCCCGACGGATGGCGTCCCGTTGCCGCGCAACCTGCACCGCCTTAACCGCCATCACGATTTCGTGCCGCTTGAAGTAGGGTTCCGACCGGCCATCAAGATAATGAATCGTCTTGCCGGCCAGTTCCTGCCAGCTCATATCGTTGTTCAAGTGCCAAGCGGCCGCTTGAGCGGCGTGCTGGGTAATTTCTTTCCGAGCGATCATGTGGCACAGGTCATACACGCCGGGGGTTTCGGTGTAGGCCGACATCGGCTTCAGGTCGTACGGGACTTTGGGGTTGGGATCACGTAGGCCATGGTCGAGGCAAACCCCTTCAATTTTCATTCGCTGGGTCTTCTCCGGCATGAGATTGAACATGCCACCACCCATGCCACCCATGCCGCCGCCCATACCTCCACCCATGCCGCCGCCCATGCCCATGCCGCCTCCCATTCCGCCGCCCATGCCTTGCATACCGCCGCCGCCCATGCCTCCCATTCCGCCCATGCCACCCATTCCTCCCATGCCTCCGCCGCCCATGCCTCCCATTCCTCCCATGCCACCGCCGAATTGGGCGACCGCGGGGACACCAGCGAAGGCCGCCGGCAAGGCGATCCGGAGCTTTTTGTCGGTGTTGTTGGTGAAGATGACAGTGCCTCGCGTCGAGTCCATCGGGATGAACTTCACGTGAATCGTGCCCTCTTCCATGGCGGAGAACAGCTCGACATCGGTGAAGTCGTCGAATCCGCGACCCCTCTTCGTCTCAGGGGTATCGGTATCTGGGCTGCTGGTCTCGGGGGTGGTCGCCATCGAGAGGGTGGGGAGGCACGCCAACATAACCGTCCAGGCAAAAGAAGTCGCCAAGCGGTGAACCAAGTGAGACTGCATCAGGAAAACTCCTTATTGGACACTATCCAGGCAAGTTGAAGCTGGACAATTGAAACCGGGCAAGATAAACAGCAACCACCGACCGGTCGACCATTGAAAAACGGCCACCTTCGGTTGGGGATACGCCTTCTAGAATAATCGACCGCTGCGGGAATTCCAAGAAAATTGCAGGTCCTCCGCAATTTATTCGTGGCCGAGCCACCGCGAACCCACTCGCTGGATCACCCCACCACCCCAACTGAACATCCAAACCACCCCACAGGGGCGCAATTCCACCGATTGTGTGTCGTACGCGGCCCCGCAATTCCTCCCTCAGGTGGAGATGTTAAAAATCCTCGCCGATCGGCCCGATTAAGACCAGGAATATTGAAGTTCAAGGGGTAACCAACGTCTCCTAGGCGGAGCAGCCACCCTACGGGGCACCCTAATGAGGACAATTCCGGAAAAACGCGCGAAAAACGAGCCCACGCGGGTTCAAGCGAAGGGGGTTTGCCTCAATAATCTTGGGGGTGAAAATTGGCGGTATCCGCGGGCGACAGCCTGTCCGGCTTGCAGCCCCGCATTTTCACTCCCCTAGCCCCCTCGAACAGCCCGCGAGAGGGGTCTCCCCTATTGCCGAACAAGTCACCCACAGGAAACGCCTTCAATGTTCTACGGCATCTGGTTGTTTGTCTTTCTGGCAGCGGTCGGGGCCTTGGTCCAGGCCTACTTCTTTTACTTCAAGATGTCGCAGGCCGACCCCGGCAATAGCCGGATGGAGGAGATCGCCGGGTATGTCCGCGAAGGGGCCAACGCTTACCTGACCCAGCAGTACACGGTGGTTGCCCTGTTCTTCGTGGCGATTGGCGTGCTGTTGGCCCTGCTGGCCTTTGTGTTCGAGGTGCAAAGTGCGTGGGTGCCATTCGCGTTTGTGACCGGCGGGTTTTTCTCTGGGTTGGCGGGTTGGATCGGCATGAAAACCGCCACGCTGGCCAGCAACCGAACCGCCGCCGGTGCCCATCACTCGCTGAACCAAGGTTTGCAGATCGCCTTTCGCAGCGGGGCCGTGATGGGACTGACCGTGGTGGGGCTGGGCCTCTTGGATATCTCCATTTGGTTCGCCGTGCTGTACTGGGTGTTTCACCTGCCGCTGATCGAAGTGACCGTCACCATGCTCTGCTTCGGGATGGGGGCGAGTTGCCAGGCGTTGTTTGCAAGGGTCGGCGGTGGGATCTTCACCAAGGCGGCCGATGTGGGTGCCGACTTGGTGGGCAAGGTGGAACAAGGAATCCCGGAGGACGATCCCCGCAACCCCGCCTCGATCGCCGACAACGTGGGAGACAACGTCGGCGACGTCGCCGGCATGGGGGCCGACCTGTACGAGTCGTACTGCGGGTCGATCCTCGCAACCGCCGCCTTGGGCGTGGCCGCCTTTTCATCTCAGGCCTTGGCCACGGAGGCGGGCATTACCGACTTGGCCGACGCCCAGCTCCGCGCCCTGTTCCTCCCCCTGCTAATCGCCGGAGCGGGGATTTGCCTCTCGATTTTGGGAGTCTACTTGGTCCGCACGCGCGAGGACGCCACCCAGAAAAACCTGCTCTCGGCGCTCTCGCGGGGGATCAACGCCTCGACCGGCCTGGTCGCCGTCGCGGCCATTCTGCTATGCAGTTGGCTGATGCCGGTCGTGCCGCAAGCGCTGCTGTTTGCCAATCTGCCGATCCCCGGGGTCGCAATCAGCGTGATGGTCGGGCTGGCCGCCGGGTGGCTGATCGGCAAATGGACCGAATACTGCACCAGCGACGAATACAGCCCGACGAAAAAGCTGGCGGAACAATCCCTCACCGGCCCGGCCACCATCATCATTGGCGGAGTCGCCGACGGGATGCTGAGCGTCTGGTTCCCGGTGCTTGTAGTGGCGGGGGCGACCCTCAGCGCGTTCGGCTTTGCCAACGGCTGGAACTTTGTCGATCCGGAATTCTTCGCCCTGGGACTTTACGGCGTGGGGATCGCCGCGGTGGGGATGCTCAGCACCCTGGGCATTACCCTCGCGACCGACGCCTACGGCCCAATCGCCGACAACGCCGGCGGAAACGCCGAGATGTCCGGCCTGCCAGGCCTCGTCCGTGAGCGGACCGACGCCCTGGATAGTCTCGGCAACACGACCGCCGCCACCGGCAAAGGGTTCGCGATCGGCTCGGCCGCTCTCACCGCCTTGGCCCTGATGGCCGCCTACGTGGAACAGGTCCGCGATGGCTTCCGCCGCTGGGGAGACAGTGTCGCCGTGCAAATGGAATACGACACGCCCTACAAAGCCTCGCAAGGTTTCGTCCTGTATAAGACTCAGGGCGAAGGTGCCGACCGCGTGTTTGGCTACTTCGCCATGCCGACCGATCTCCGCCACGCCGGTGTGAAAGACCCCTGGCGCGAGCTCGCCCCGGCGAGCTTGGTCCCATTGCCGGAGGGGATGGTCGAGATCACCCCGACCGAACTCACCCCGCGGCTCCACTTTGTCGAGTCCGGGGCCGAGCTAGTGGATGTCCAGCAAGCGACCTTGAGCGACTTCACCACCTACTACGAAGCCACGATGATGAACCCCCGCGTGATGGTCGGGATGTTCATCGGGGCGATGGCGACCTTCGTGTTCTGCGCCCTCACCATGAAAGCGGTCGGCCGCGCCGCGTACGGCATGGTGGAAGAGGTCCGGCGGCAATTCCGCGAGAAGCCAGGCATCATGGCCGGGACCGAACTGCCGGACTACGCCGCCCCGGTCGCGATTAGTACCAAGGCGGCCCAACTGGAAATGATCGTCCCCTCGCTGCTCGGTTTAGCGACGCCGATTCTCGTCGGCTGGCTCCTGGGGGTCGGCGCGGTGCTGGGTCTGTTGGTCGGTTCGCTAACCACCGGCTTCTGCCTGGCGATCTTCATGGCCAACGCGGGCGGTTCATGGGACAACGCCAAAAAGTATATTGAAGCGGGCAACCACGGCGGCAAAGGTTCCGACGCCCACAAAGCGGCCGTCGTGGGAGACACCGTCGGCGACCCCTTCAAAGACACCAGCGGCCCCAGCCTGAACATCCTTATTAAACTAATGAGCATGGTAAGCGTGGTCGCGGCCGGGTTTGTGGTGCGGTACAGCTTGATGGCGCTGGGGCTGTTTTAGGGGAGTATGAAAAGGGGCGACGCGTTGAAAACGGCATCAACGTTCCGCTACGAATCCGTAATGATAGGGACAACATGTCAGCGGATCGAACCGGATATTCTGAAATCCAACCTCTTGCATCCATGCTTGGCATTGTTCGGGACGGGGCCGGATGTCCATCGACGGGCCACGAGGTGTCGATTCATCGTCGTTCCAGTGAATCACTCCGACTTTGCCGCTCGGTCTCAACACACGATACGCCTCCTCCAGCAATCCTATTGGATCTTCGATATGCAGGATGTTGAAGAGCATGGCGTATCCGAGACAATGATCGGGCCGACCACACCCGGTGGACACAAAGTCCCGTTGTCCGACGATGACATTGTTGAGGCCAGTGTCATCCAAACGACGACGGGTGGCATCGACCATTTCGGCTTCGATATCGAGGGCATAGACCTTCCCCGCGGTTCTTCTCGCCGACGACTCGGTGAAGAGTCCGTAGCCACACCCAAACTCGACGATATCTCCGCTGTCCCGATCGCACTCCAAGCGAGAAAGAATGCAATCGGGCTTGAAAAAGGATGCCCAATATTCCTCTTCAGGCATCCCACTCTGACGTCCCTTCACTTTAACAACCTCTTGCATTGACGCTCCGCCGCGAATTATCGGCGGCCGTGTCGGAAGTGGTGGACTCGGCGGACGGTGTTGCCATAGAAGTGGCCGGGGCGGTTGGGCCGCTCGACGATCGGCATCGCGCGGATCTCTTCCACGCTGACGCTGCGTCGTAGCCGCGCCGCTGCCGCTTCGGATGTTTCAACTTCCGCAGCGCCCAAAAAGGTGGCGGCGGTGAAAAACAGCGAGGCTCCGATCATTGCCAATTGGCGTCCGAAAAACATCGTGGTCGTCTCCTTGAATCGATTCTCTGTTGTCCCGTTCGAGCGATAATATAACTCGCAAATCAGGGCGAGTTGCCGATAACCGCGCGACTTTTCGCTAAACGAACAGGCCGACCCTCCCCTACAATCAATTCGGCCGGGCCGGACCATCCGTTTGTCCTCTTACCCGCTACCCAACCGGGTGTGTATTTCCCCGATTTCCAACGAAGGGCGACGGTTTGAGGCACGAAAGCTCACCAAACGAAGACCTATCGCGATACGACGCGGATGTCAGCGATCGGCGAACAAGGTTTTTCTACGAACAAGGTCGGCGATGGTTTGCGTCGATTGGTTAATTTCCCGAAATTATCTCAGACTCCCAGTGTGACGATGCCACTTTCGAGGGGATTATCCCGAGTCCGGCACCACGCGCGAGATCGAACGATAGCGACCGAGCGAAGGAACCGGGGCCATGGCCGAATGATATAATTAGTCGACCTGGATCACCTGCCACCCGCCAAGAATGCGACGAGTGGCAGACGCCAGTTCGTTTTCTAAAGGGAGCGGATTGATCATTCCACCAGGGATGCGTCCAACGTGATCTCGGCGTTGAGCAATTTCGAGACGGGACAGTTTGCCTTGGCTTTCTCGGCCAATTCCTGGAATTTTGACGTATCGTTCCCGGATACTTTCGCCTTCAGCGTCAAATGAACCGACTTGATGGTGAACCCCGCCCCTTCTTTTTCCAGGCTCACCTCGGCTAGGGTCTCTAGCCTGTCGGCGGTCAGATCCGCTTCTCCGAGAATTTTCGAGAGGGCCATGCTGAAACACCCGGCGTGAGCGGCCGCGATCAGTTCCTCCGGATTAGTTCCCTGCTGGTCTTCAAATCGGCTTGAAAACCCATACGGTTGGCTTTTGAGGACGCCGCTTTCCGTCGAGACCTCCCCCTTGCCCTCTTTGATACTCCCTTGCCAAACGGCCGAGCCTTTACGTCGGATTGCCATGAACCTGCTCCTGATGGATCGAAGAATAATGTTGCCGAACCAAAATCGACCGAGCGGTTACACTCCGCCACGTCGTTACCAGATTTTTAACCTTGTCGTCTCGACCGGCAAAATCATTTCTTGGTATCAGAAGGTCTCGTCGCGACGATCAAACGCTCCTCATTCGACCTTGTGCGTTCGACCTCCCGGTGTTCTTCGGATTACTCCGCGCTAGAATTCCCGCCTGAAGCAAGCCCGCGACAATCACTCCTAGTGACTAAGATGGGAGACTCCATTGGCAAATTTATTATTCAGCGGCTGGGATAGCTTGTTCCGGACATTCGTGGTGGGGATCGTGGCTTATGGGGCGTTGATCTTCCTCTTGAGAATCTCCGGCAAGCGGACCCTCTCTAAGATGAACGCCTTCGACTTTATCGTGACCATCGCCCTCGGATCGACCCTCGCCACCGTGATGCTCAACAAGCAAATCGCGCTGGCCGAGGGCTCGCTCGCCTTTGCGCTGTTGATCGGATTGCAGTTCGTCGTCACCTGGACCAGCGTGCGTATTCGGTGGGTGAAGAAACTTGTAACCGGCGAGCCCAGCATGTTGCTCTATCGGGGCGAGCTCCTGCCAGAGGCCTTACGCCTCACGCGCGTCACCGAGGAGGAGATCCGAGCGGCCGTACGATCTGCCGGGATCTCGGACTTGGCCGAGGTGGAAGCGGTCGTCCTGGAAACCGAGGGCTCGTTGAGTGTCATCCAGCGAAACGGAAACACGGAATCGACCAGTCTCGCCGGAGTCGACATGCCTAACTAGGCCCAAAATGATTTTCCCGCAGCCGTTCTCCACAGCCAATGCACCGCCCTTGATCTCAAACGCACCACCATGCGTTCCAAGCAACCATCTCTGGACGATGATGCCCCGGCAAAGCCTCTTCTCTTAGGCTTATATCTTCCCCAGCTTCTCCAGAAACGTCCTAGGCATGACATTTGCAACGTCTCCTCAGGCAGCCTCCCGGCAAGTTACCCCGGTTGATGTGCGACCCATTTTTAATTTCAGGAGGAGAAACCGTGTCCAACGCATTGATACCCGATACAAGCCAACGCGTCCCACAAAATACCGAAGCGGTGCTCAACCGCCGGATTCGGCATGAGACGGAGGATCGCGTGGCCAGTTACCACCACGCTTCGCCCGGTCAGATCGAGGCCCGGCTGCAACAGTTGGACCAAGAGTGGGACACCGAGCGGACGCTGGAAGCCAACGCCGCTTCGATCGCGTTTGCTGGCTGTGTGTTGGCAGCCACCGCCGATCAGCGGTGGATTGTGGTCCCTTTGGCCGTGTCGGCCTTTCTGCTTCAACACGCGGTCCAAGGTTGGTGTCCGCCGTTGCCGTTGATTCGCCGCCTGGGATTTCGGACCCAGCGTGAGATTGACGAGGAACGATTCGCCCTGAAGGCCTTACGAGGTGATTTCCGTCCGGCGAGTGAGCCCTCAACGGTTGAAGACTCCTCGGCGATTGGTGTGCCATCACCCGGCCAAAAGCTGTCACCTCGCCATGCACTCGAATCGGTCAACCTTTAGCAATTGACCAAGGAGAAGAGATCCAATGACGCAAGACAAATATGCTGCCTGCATTCAGGCCTGTGTTGAATGCGCCATGGCCTGCGAGCACTGTGCCGATTCCTGTTTGAGCGAGCAGGATGTCGGCATGATGGTGGAGTGCATCCGGCTGGACGGAGATTGCTCCGCAATGTGCTGGATGGCTGCGAAGTTCATGAGCCGCGACTCCGAATTCGCCCTCCAATTTTGTGGCCTCTGCGCCGAAGTCTGCGAAGCCTGCGGAGCCGAATGCGGCAAACATGACCACGACCATTGTCGAAAATGCGCCGAGGCTTGTCGGCGATGCGCCCAGGAGTGCCGCGGGATGGCGGGGTAGTCGCTCACCAACCAACGGTCGGTGTGTCGCTCGGGATAAATTAGCCCTCCGCGAATATCTCCCGTAGGGCGCGACCTCGCTTCCGCAACTCAGGGTTGAGGGGTGAAGCCCTATCGGGTGAAACCCACCAAAATATCTTGACTTACGATACCCTATCGCTGCCTTGTTGGTTTCAGACGGGCGAAAAAGGATCTAGCGTTGTTCCTTCTGCTTGTGGTAAAAAGAGAGTGAAAAGAGAGCAAATATTTTTTTTGAGAGTGGAGAACGAAAGACAAATGGGAGTGCATTACCCAATTGAGGATGAGAGTGAGACGAACGAGTATGCGCCGTCTCACGTTGTAAAAGCCTCGGCACGATGGCCAGTCCCTCATCCAATACCATATCAAGGCAGCAAGAGAAATCTTGCACCCGTGATCTTGTCTTATTTTCCACAAAAATTGGTACGCCTTGTGGAGCCTTTCGCGGGTTCCGCAGCTATCTCGCTGGCAACCGCGTACAAAAATCTCGCATCGACATTTATACTCAATGATGCCCATGAACCGCTTGCCGCGTTATGGAGGGAAATTGTTGAGCGACCTGACCAGCTTTCCGATGAATATGAGGACCTGTGGCATAAGCAACAAGGAAATGAACAGGACTTCTACAACCGCATTCGTTCAAAGTTTAACACGACGCATCGACCCGCATACTTTTTGTATCTTCTAGCTCGATGTGTCAAGGCGGCAATTCGTTACAATAGCTCGGGCGAGTTCAATAATAGTCCCGACAATCGCCGCAAGGGTGCGTTACCCTCAACGATGCGTCGGAGAATCAATGGGGCGTCGACGTTGCTCCAAGGCCGTACCGTTATCGCGTCGTCTGACTACAGACAGATACTGGAAGGTTGTGACAAGAACGATCTTATTTACTTGGATCCTCCGTACCAAGGAGTATGCGGGAATCGAGACAATCGTTATGCTCCCAAGGTAGATCATACTTCGTTCTGTGAATCACTAACCACACTAAATGAAAAAGGGTGTCTTTTCGTTGTCAGTTATGATGGTCGAATGGGAACGAAGATTTACGGTGAACCGATGCCCAAGAGCTTGGAGCTTTTTCACATAGAGATACATGCTGGCCGCTCCAGTCAAGCAACTCTTTTGGGAAGGGAGAGCGAGACTTACGAGTCATTGTACCTATCACCTGCTCTGGCCAAGGTACTGGGAAAAAACAGGAAAGTCAAAAAGGCAGAAACACAGCCTTCTTTATTCGATTAGGACAGTCGAATTCAAATTCGTACGGTAAAGGATTACCAACATGCCTGCCAAACTGCCCAAGGAATTCCGTAATTTACTTGCCTCAATCACAGCAAAGCGACCAAAGACGGTTATTGACCATATTTTAAAGCATGGGCACATCACCACGGAGGAACTACAGAATACCTACGGCTATGAACATCCTCCAAGAGCGGCGCGAGATGTGAGAGAAAAAGGAGTGCCTCTTGAGACGTTTACAGTGACGAACGCCCAAGGCCGAAAAATTGCTGCGTACAGATTTGGCGATGTGTCGAAAATTCGAGGAGGCATATTAGCTGGAAGAAAGGTCTTTGCAAAAGACTTTAAAAAGAAAATTGCGGACTGCAATGGTCGACGTTGCGGGATATGTTTCACAAATATGGAGTTGCGATACTTACAAGTAGACCACCGCATTCCCTTCGAAGTTGGTGGCGAGGGGGAGGGCGAGCGAACAACTAACGCTTATATGCTGATTTGTGGCTCGTGTAATCGAGCAAAGTCTTGGTCTTGCGAACATTGTCCCAATTGGATTAAGGATCATAATACCAACACCTGTAAGTCGTGTTATTGGGCCTCACCTGAAGAGTACATCCACATTGCAACTCTCGAATTGAGACGACTCGATGTGACCTGGAACCATACAGAAGTTGCTGACTATGACGCTCTTGCGCAATCTGCCAAGGATGCCAATATGTTAGTCGGTGATTATGTAAAAATGCTCGTCAATAATCATAAATTCGAATAGGGTCCGTCGGTGGGTTTCGGCCTGCACCCACCCTACCACACCATAGCTCGCGCGAGGTCGCATGAAATTCATGCCCACGCAAGCTGCCCCCACGCTTTTAGCAAGCGTGGCTACATAACCCTTACACGTCCAAGTTCCGCACGTCCAGCGCGTGTTTCTGGATGAATTCTCGGCGGGGTTCTACTTTGTCGCCCATCAGGATGCGGAACATGTCGTCGGCGGCGCTCACGTCGCTCATGGTGACTTGCATCAAGGTGCGGTTGGTGGGGTCGAGGGTCGTTTCGCGGAGCTCTTCCGCGTTCATTTCGCCCAAGCCTTTAAAGCGGGTGATCTGCATGCCCCGTTCGCCCGCGGCACGGACCGCAGTGAGCAGACCGCGGAGATCTTCCAGGCCGGTTTCGGTTTCGCCCCGGAGCAGTTTGTAGCGGGACTCAGCGGCACCGGTTCGCTCTTGCGGAATCAGGGATTGGATGTCGAAACCCATCTCGGTCAGTTCCGCCAAGTGGATGTTGATCGTCCGGATCTCGTGCAGCTCGGTGATGTGATGCTGCGGCGGTTCCGGGATGCCGTTGCCGGCAGAATCGGGGGCGGTTGGCAGGTTCGGATCGGGGGGTGTTTCGGCTTCCGCCTCTTCGGTTGGGCCGTCAGGAGCGGCCAGACCTTGCTCTTCCAGGTAGGCGTCCAGTTCCTTCCGCGTCACGAACCAGCGATCTTCGCGGCCCATGATCAAATGGAACATCGGCAGCTTGCCGCTGACCGGATCTTGCCGGACCGCATGGACCTTGAGCGCGATCCCGCGTCGCTCTAGGGCCAGCATCGCGTCTTCCATTGGGGCGAGCGTTTTGCAGAGTCGCTCCATCCGCTCTCCGTCGACCACGTTTCCGTCATTATCGATGAAGCTGCAATCCTTCAAACCGTTTTCCAGCAGGCGCGATTTCATCTCCTCTTCGGTTTGGATGTACTGCACCTTTTTCTTTTGGACCACGCGGAATAGTGGCGGCTGGGCGACATACACATGCCCCCCAGCGACCAACGCGCACATCTGCCGATAGAAGAACGACAAGAGCAAGGTCCGAATGTGCGATCCATCGACGTCGGCGTCGGTCATGATCACGATTTTGTTGTACCGCCGCTTGTTGATATCTTGCTCCACGCCGATCCCGGCCCCGATCGCCTGGATCATGCTGCGGACCTCTTCGTTGGCCAGGACCTTATCTTCCCGCGCCTTGTAGGTGTTGATGATCTTACCCCGTAGCGGCAAGATCGCCTGGTAATCGCGGAGCCGTCCCCCTTCGGCCGAACCACCGGCCGAGTCACCTTCCACCAGGTACAGCTCGCACTTGACCATGTCCTTGCTAATGCAGTCGCGGAGCTTGCCCGGCAGGCCGCCGGACCCCAGCGCGTCTTTCCGGCTGCGTAACATCTCGCGCGCCTTGCGAGCCGCTTCCCGAGCCTGACCGGCGAGGATCGCCTTACGGACGATGATCTTGGCCGTTTTGGGGTTTTCCTCCATGTACTTGGCAAAGAACTCGCCAAAGCCGGAGTTCACGTACCCTTCCACGTCGTTGTTGCCAAGCTTGGTTTTGGTTTGACCCTCGAACTGCGGATTGGGCACGCGCATCGAGATGATGACCGTCAGCCCTTCGCGGAAATCGTCGCCCGCCAAGGCCATGTCCTTGGTCAGGTTTTCCTTCTTGGCGTAGTTGTTTAGCGTTCGCGTGAGGGCGGTTTTGAACCCGGAGACGTGGGTTCCCCCTTCGTGCGTGCTGATATTGTTGACGTAGGAGTGGAAGTTTTCCGTGTACTCCTCTGTGTATTGCAGGGCGATTTCGTACCCCACACCCTCGGTCTCGCCGTTGAGGTGAATCACATCCGCGTGCAGCGGGTTGGAGGTCCGGTTGAGGTGTTTGACGTACTCGACGATCCCGTCCTCGTACTGGAACTCGTCCCGTTCGTTGGTCCGTTCATCGATGAAGACAATCTTCACTCCCTTGTTCAAAAACGCCAGCTCCTGCAAGCGTTTGGCCAGCATGTCGTGATTGAACTTGCTGACGTTGAAGATTTGGGAGTCGGGCTTGAAGGTGGTTTTCGTACCCCGTTTGCTGGAGGGTGCCCCTTTGCGGACCGGGCCCTGCGGCACGCCCCGTTCGTATTCCTGTTGCCAGACGAAGCCATCTCGGTGGACCTCAACCTCGCACCACTCGGACAGGAAGTTGACCACGGTTACGCCCACCCCGTGCAGACCGCCGGAGGTTTGGTAGGCACCCTTGGTGAACTTGCCCCCGAACTTGAGCACGGTCATCACCCCTTCGAGGGTCGAGACATCGCGGCCGACCTGTTCCGAAAGTTGCGGGTGGGAATCGACCGGAATCCCGCGGCCGTCGTCTTCGACGGTGACGGAGTTATCCGCATGAATGATGACCGACACCGCCGAGGCGAACTCCGCCATCGCTTCGTCGATTGAGTTGTCGACCACTTCGTACACCAGGTGATGGAAACCGCGGACGCTGCGGTCACCGATGTACATACTGGGCCGCTCGCGGACATGCTCCAGGTCGGACAGGTGTTCCAGGTCGCTCGCCCCGTACTCCGACTTGGCCTTGGCCTGCTGGGTTTGTTTGGCGGCGTCTTTGTTTTCGACGTCATTGTTCTCGACGTCCTGACTCTCAACATTTTGGTTCTCAACACCATCGGCGGTCGATTCCGGCGTGGAAGGGTCCGGGGTGTTTTGGGAATCGTCTGCGGGGTCGTTCGGGTTTGTCATAACTGTTTCGAAAACCGGGGAAAAATATGGTGTTGCTTGCGCGAGATCAGGAGCGGATGGGCACCTGTGAGGTGGCGATCGGTCGAGGTTAATCGAGCCGACCAACTTTCAACTTCAGGTCCTCGATCCGATGATCGGGCAGCAGGGATTGCAGCGTCTTCAGGATCTGACGCTTTTGAAACATGATGGTTTGTAGGACGGCCGAGTTGCTGGCCAAGACCAGCAGCTTGCCGCGGGAAACGTTGCCGGCTCGGGTATGTTGGGCGAGTTGGGCTCCGGCCGCCTCTTTCCAGGCATTCTGGCAGGCATCCGCCGACTGGACTTGGGCATATCCTTGCCGAGCCATCAGCCGCGAAACGACACTCTTCATGGGCTGTAGCTTCCGGCCCTCTGAACCACGTCTCTCGTTCATCCGTCCGACTCCTTTCACCGGTTGGGAAAACATCCGCGGCAAACCAACGTGACTATCGATCTCGGGCCAGTGGCATCACCACGTAATCGTAGCCGTTATCGGTGGAAAACAGGGCCGCGGTATCGGCGTCGGTCAGGTGGAGCGTGATGTTCTCATCCGCTCCCAGGACCTTGAAAAAGTCGGCCACGTAGCGGTGATCCATCGTGATCTCAATGTCGGGGCCTTGGTAGGAAATCGGCAATTCGACGCGTGACTGACCCACTTCGGCGGTTGTGTTGGTCATGATGAGCGACCCCGCTTTGAACTGGAAATCGACCCCTCGGCTATCATCGGAGGTGACAATCGCCGCTTGCCGCAAGGCCGCGAAGGTGGGACCAACCGCCAATTCGATTTGGGCCGCGTCCCCCTTATCCGGCAGGACGTCTCGCCACTTTGGAAACCGGCCTTCCACCAACCGAGCGTAAATTGTCGCCGGACCAACCTTTACCAGGATGTCGTTCATCCGACCGGCGAGTTTTACGGTGGCGTCTAAATCAGTCAGCGAGCGCTCGATCAACTGCAGGGCTCGGGAAGGGATGATCGTCATCAAACCGCTGACGCCATGGTCCTCGACCCGAGTCGCGGGACCGGACATCCGAGCCAATCGGCGACCATCGGTGGCGACCGCCGTGATTTGGTTCTCTTCAAATTCCAACAGCACGCCGCCCAACGCGTACCGGCCGCTTTCGGTATCGGTGGCGTACAGTGTTCGGCGGATCAGTTCCTTCAGCACGCGGGCCGAGACCTCGTGGTACTTCGATTCACCGAAGGTCTGCACGCTGGGGAACTCATCCGGGTTTTCACCGGATAGGTCGAAGCGGCTATTCTGGGCCTTGACCATGGTGCGGCTCTCTTGCCGCTCGATCTCCAGATGCGTGTCACGCACCTCTTTCAGGATCGAACCAAACCGCGCGACCGGCAGGATCAAGCTCCCGTTTTGGATCACCTCCATGCCATCCACCTCGATCCGGACCCCCACTTCCATGTCGGTCGCCATCATGATCCCGCCACCCTCGCTGGCATCGAGCTTGATGCTTTGCAAGATCGTCTTGGGGCTCCGCGTCGGGGCAACCATGGCGGCGGTTTGGAAGGCGTGTTGGAACTGTTCGCGGTCGATCGTGATTTTCATGGACGTTCAATGTTGGCTGGAAGGGACAAGGCAGAGTCGCTTGTGCGATTTACTAACGGTCCGCTTCTTATATGTTTTAAAAACAATGATAGTAGTAAAGCGAGCCGCCGCAGTGTCGATAAGCGGGGCCACAGCGGTCATTGGTAGCGGAAATCACCGGGCCAATCGCCATCGGCTGGCCTCTTTATTTCCGTGGATAACCGGTCGCTAGCGAGTTGGCCACCTGCCGGTGAAATGTTGGCCTCGTCGATGGATCGACCCGGCCGCCGAGCGACCAGGGTGAAGCCGCTTGGTTGTCGACAATCGCCAACCAAAACCCAACAGGTTTTCCACCACTGAACTGCGACATTCATGGGACTAATGACTTTGCCTTTGAATGATTTGTTGAAGTTGGACAAGGGCCTCGCGCAGCGCCGGATCTTTCTGTTGTTTTGCTTGGATCGACTGGATCGCGTGCATCACGGTGGTGTGATCGCGCCCACCAAAGAACGCCCCGATCTTCTTCAGGCTTTCCTCGGTCAGTTCCCGAGCCAAAACCATGGCGATCGAGCGGGCCTCAACGATTGAATGCCGCCGCGAACCACTTTTTAGGTCGACGAGCTTCAGGCCGAAGTATTTGGCGACGCGCGTGGCGATTGTCTTGAGCGGGGGCCGGTCCCCTGTTTTAGTCTCTTGCAGCAGGCCCCGGACAGCGTCGGTGTCGATGGTTTTTCCCTCGGGTGCATCGAGCACCAAACGAGCCATCACACCGCGGAGTTCGATCAGCCCGCGGGGAAAGGCAGCCGCCAGTTTTTGGCAGGCCAAGTCGGTGATCTGGCGACCATGCTGCGTCGCGACGCCGCGGATCAAAACCTCTCGGGTTGATTGTCCAGGCAGGACCAGCGGAACGCACAGCCCGCTCGCCAAGCGGCTGCGAAGGTGGGTCGAAAAACCTTCCAGGCAGAGCGGATTCTCGCGGCAGCTCAACAGGACCATCGTCCCTTGACGCTCCAGCACGTCGAGCAAGTGCAACAGCGATTCCTGGGCCGAGGCAAAGTGCAGCAGCTCTTGCAGGTCTTCCAGCACAAACAGATCGGCCGAGTGGAACTTCGCTCTGAGCGGGCTGGTGACCTCTTGCCGGATCGCGGCGGAGATCTCTCTGGCAAAGTCGGACCCGCCGGTGCTGATGACGTTGAGCGTGGGACGCTGCTTGAGCAACATGCCCACCATCCCGCTCAGCAGATGCGACTTGCCGGAGCCGCTTGGCCCGTACAGGACGAGGGGCGAGATATCGCGAGTTTCGGTTCGGAGGGCTTCGATTGCCACCTGAACCAGGCGGTTCTCCGGGCCCGCAATGAACGGGCGCACCGCTTCCACTAACCGGGGTTGATGAACCGGCGCGGTTGGGTCGTCGGTGGCGACCCAAGGAAGTGCTATGGTGAAGATATCCGTAACCACCGGAACTCCGTCGCGGTATTTGCCAAAAGTCTAGGACAGGCAAGAATTTACCAAGCCGCAATTATAAGGGATTGCGGCCCGCGATGAAAGCAGCGACACGCCCCGCGGAGCCTCGCGGGAGCGAACGAGATCAACGACTGCTATTTTGTCTTAAGTTATTAACAACGCTAGAGATACGTCGAACCGCCTCCTCCATCTCCACGAGGGTGTTATCTCGCGCGAAGCTAAAGCGGAGCGAGGAGTCGATCAAGCCCCGATTCAGTCCCATCGCCAGCAGGGTTGGTGAGGGTTCCGAAGAACCACTGGCGCAGGCCGATCCGGTCGAGCAGTAGACACCCACCATGTCCAGGGCCATGACCAAGCCTTGCCGGTCGATCCCCGGGAAGGCGACATTGCTGGTGTGGGGCAGCCGCTTGGCCGGTGGGCCATGGATGACCAGATCCGGGATCACCGCTTTGAGCCGCTCCTCGAAGGTGTCTCGCAGCCTAGCCATTTGGGCCGTGTGGGTCGTTCGATTGCCAACGGCCAGTTCGATCGCCCGCTGGAGCCCGATTGCCAGCTCGGGGTTCTCGGTCCCGGCTCTTCGCTCCAACTGCTGGGAACCGCCGACGATTTGCGGTGTGGGATTCATGCCCGGCGCGAGCAATAAGCCGCCGATTCCACGCGGGCCGTGCAGTTTGTGGGCGGAGAGGGTAAGGGCCGATAAACCCCATTGGCGAAAGTAGATCGGGATTTTTCCCACCGCCTGAACCGCATCGACATGCAAGGGAACCCCATGCGTGTGGCAAAGCTGGGCGATTTGCTCGATGGGTTGGAGAACGCCGGTCTCGTTATTGCCGAGCATCACGCTGACCAGCGCGGTCGGCCCGTCGATCAGGTGTTCGACCAACATATTGAGTCGCACCACCCCTTGGGAATCGACCGGCAAGGTGTGGACCGTCCGGCCCCGCTGCAAAAGCGCCATCGCGGCGGTTGAGACGCTGGGGTGTTCCACCGCGGAAACCAGGATCTGACCCGCTCGGGCCTCACCTAAGCCGAGAATCGCGAGGTTATTCGCCTCGGTCCCGCCGCTGGTAAAGACCAAAGAGTCGGCCTGATGGCTCGATTGATCGCCACCCAGGGCCCGAATGATCAACTCCGCAGCCTGTTCCAACCGCCGCCGAGTCCGTTGGCCCGCCTGATGCTGGCTCGCCGGGTTTACAAACCGCTGCTCGTAAGCCTGCGATAGTGCCTCGACCACCTGGGGGTCGATCCGCGTGGTGGCGTTGTTGTCCAGATAAATCGATTCCACGTCAGGCAGCCTCGGCGGAGGGTTGATCTGCTTCACCTGGGGCGGGATTTTTTTTCTCTTGTGGCTTGGGGGGTGTCAGTTTGGGATTGGTTACGCGCTCGAACTGCTGCTTGGCTGCTGCTTTTTCCTCCGTCGGAATCCGATCCAAGAGCGGATCGACCTCCGGGTGGCCTGGCGCTAGGCGCGTGAGCTGCCGCGCGGCGAAGTACGCCTTGTTCCAGAGTTCCGCCTCGGCAGCGGCGGTGCCGAGGTCTTGATAAAGGGTGACCAAATAGGGCTCTAGCCAGTGCCGCGCGATCTTCCGCTCCCGCTCTTCAGTGATCGCAGAAGCTTCGTTCGGTGTGGGGCGAGCGGCCGCCGGATGGTCGGCGAAGTAGGCCTCCTGCATCTCACTGGTAGAGTGCTGGGTCATCCTACGCACGATGTCGGGGATCAGCAGAAAAAAACCACCCCGGGCGGCCATTTCGATCTCTTGCCACATGACTTCCGCGTGTCGCGGATGGTCCGTGCTCCATTTTTCGAGGCTGATGTCCCGACTGAGATCGGTGAGGTACTCGACCAGGATGTTGGCGTCGGTCTGTTCGGATTTACCAAACTGGAAATGGGTGACAGTCCACCAATCGGAATCTTGCGGATTAGGCACCGGTTGGCTGATCCAACGATTTTGGACCAGCTTCCCCTGCAGCGAGTTGTAGCGGGGGGTGTACTGCGTGTGGGTCAATCGTAACCCCAGCAGTTCATAGTAAGAGTAATCCCGCTGAACCATCCCATCCGGATGCATCTGGGTGCCATGGCGATAGGCCCAGTAGGTGGCAAAGGGAGAACCCAAAACCACCAACAGCAGGATCACCAAAACGGCAATCGCCACCTTTTGCCAGGTCGGCATCGAGAGTGAGGCGGAAGGGGGCACGATCGATGGATACCTTTGAGGTGAAAAAGCAATCAAGGGGACGGATTGGTACAATCAGACAACCCCCTCAGTCTATCATACCCGGGGCACCGATCGTCCCGCTAGCGTCAAATCAATGGGAAACATCCCGCCACCCGGACTCAGTTGGAGACTTGGCTAAGCGGAAGGCCCGGACCGATCCCTCACCCCAAACTCCTTCCGATTCATCTTTCCTTAAATCGCCTATTTTCTTAAGATCCTCGTTTGGCAAAATGACACCATGGATGGGGGATTTGCGACGGTGGGCTGGGATCATTCTTCGACAACGACGATTCGTTCCTTGATTTTGTTGGCCTTCATGGTCGGTCTGCCGGTTGCCGCGCTGATGCCCGATGGGGTTCAGGTGTCGCTGGCTAGTTTGTTGAGTCGCGATCGGATGATGGGCGAGGATCATTCGCCAAACGTATCTCCGGATGAGACCGAAACCGTCTCCAGCCACTCCACCCCGCTGGCGGAGACTTCTTGGGTTGCCGCTCCGCTTTATCAGCCACCAGCCGATTTGGACGTTGCCCCCTCTCTCTTCAAACCGGTGGGTACGGACTCCGCATTGCAAGTGCAAAGCCTGCTTTCCCGCCGTTCGCTAGAGTTGGAAGAGGAACTGTACAACCTGGGCGCGACCTACTCCCGCATGGAATCGTGGGGTGCCGCCCCACGCAAATTTCGATTCCACTGCACCGTGGCTATCAAGATTGGTCTGGCGGAGTACTCGCAGCGGTTCGAAGAAACCGCCGATAACCCACTTGCCGCCCTGGAACAGGTGCTGGCCGAGGTCCGCACCTGGCACGACCGCTTCGACGCGGAACGCTTCGAAACCGCGACAACGGACTCTCCCACATTGCGGTAACGTGTTCGTAGCCACGCTCGCGTAGAGCGTGGGATCCCCGCGAGTTGATTTTGCCCCTGAGGCGAAGCGGGTTGGCACTTCCCCCACGCTTTTGCAAGCGTAGCTACCGATTGCGTTCGTCGCTACGCGCGGGCCGTGGGTGACTTGCCAGCCGTCGGTTGATCTCTTCCAGCACTTCGTCCAAACGCCCCCCGGTGAACGAAAATCGGGGATCCCACTCTCGGTACTGATCCCGGCCTTCGATTCTTTCGTGCGAATCGGTCAATATACCCGGCCGGTCCATTGTTTGGGTAACAATGTCGTGCGCGGAACCCTTGCAATGGAAGGGAGCTTGTGCCATTCTCAAATGTTCCAACCGGACCACTCTTCCGACCCCGCCCCAAACCTTGTCCGAAGTATCCTTGTTATGACCGCCGAACAATATTCCCTCCTTTGTCTCGCCGTTGGGATGGCCACGGTGTTGGGCCTGATCATTGTGATGAAGGCTAACGCCTTTTTGGCCCTGATCTCCGCTGCGATGATCGTCAGCTTGATGGCCCCGGGGCCGATTCAGGACAAGTTTAGCCGCGTGGCGACCGCGTTTGGGGGTTCGGCCGGTGGGGTGGGGATTGTGATCGCTTTGGCCGCGATCATCGGCAAGTGCATGCTCGACAGTGGGGCCGCCGACCGTGTGGTGCGGGCCTTTATGAACCTGTTCGGCGAACGCCGAGCCCCGCTCGCCTTAATGGGCAGCGGGTTCGTGCTCGCGATCCCGGTGTTCTTCGATACAGTATTTTACCTGCTCGTACCACTGGGCCGCTCGCTGTTTCGCAAGACAGGCCGCAACTATTTGCTGTACGTGATGGCGATCGCCACCGGTGGCGCGATTACCCATACCTTGGTACCTCCCACCCCGGGGCCATTGCTGGTGGCGGACCAGTTGAGTGTCGATAAGGGGCTGATGATTTTGATCGGGGCCGCGGTCGCCTTTCCCGCGGCCTGCGCGGGGTTGATGTTTTCTAGTTTCATGAACCGGATCATGCCGCTGCCGATGCGGCCTCTGGGTAGCACCCCGGAACCGGAACCGATCCCGGACGATAAACTCCCGTCCCTCTGGTTGGCCTTAGCTCCGGTCGTATTGCCGGTGCTATTGATTTCCACCAACACGGTCTGCAGCACGCTGGCCGATGGTGAGCGGGCAGCGCAACTGCAAACCGAAGACATCGCGAACTGGGGCGCTTTTCGTGGTCAAATCCAAACCGATATGCAGGCCGAAGGGGAGACACCCGGCAAGCACTTGATCGACACGATCCGGGATGACAGCCTACCCACCTCTGCGGCTCGGGAAGAAGTGATCGCCCTGCTGCTGCAAGAAGAATCGCTCTCGGCGGAACAACAGGCGAGCGTCATCGCCGGGTTGAACGACTTTCTTCTGCTCGACAAATCATTCCCCGATGGCTCCGCCCTGTTGACCATTCTGCCGGCCGATCCGGCACCCGCGTTGGCCCGGCAAGATCGCGCGCGGCTTAAGCCGGTGATGGTCGAGCGGATGAACCGGTTGAATTTGGAAGCGATCTTTCCGGAAGATGTGGTAGCGCCTCACCACTGGGATACCGACACGCGCCAAGCGGCCAACTTCACCAGCATGATTGGTGACCCCAACTTCGCGTTGCTCCTTTCGGCGATCATCGCGATGTGGACCTTGGCGATTCAGCGGGGACTCTCGCTGAAGGAGCTTGCCACCTCGATTGAAGTCGCCTTGATGAGCGGTGGGCTGATCATTTTGATTACCGCAGCGGGTGGCGCTTTCGGTAACATGCTGACCGTCGCGGGGGTCGGCAATGCGATCCAAACCATGTTCGCCGGCAGCGCGGGAAGTGGCGGCAGCGCCGGTTCGGGCCAACTGATGGTGTTGGTCCTGGGGTTTGGTGTGGCGGCCGTCTTGAAGATCGCCCAAGGCTCCAGCACCGTGGCGATGATCACCTCGGCCGGGATGCTGGCCAGTTTGGCGGTTCCGGAGACGTTGGGCTTTCACCCCGTTTACCTGGCGGCGTCGATTGGCTCGGGGTCGTTGATCGGCTCGTGGATGAACGACAGCGGGTTCTGGATCTTCGCCAAGATGAGCGGCCTGACGGAAGTGGAGGCCCTGAAAACCTGGACCCCGTTGCTGCTGATCCTAGGCGGAGTCAGCTTCGCGATGACGTTGATTTTGGCGATGGTCATGCCGTTGGTGTAGCCTCAGAGGGGTCGCGCGTCGTAGCCACGCTTTCCAAAAGCGTGGGCGAGCGGCTAACCCGCTTTGCTAGCAGGGTGTGGCGTCCTCGCACTTCTCCCACGCTCTTGCGAGCGTAGCTACGTAAGGTTTTTTTTACGCGTGAGCGAGCCGTTAGTCTTACCGCGACATTGCGGCGCGGTAGACCATTCGGCGAGATTTGTAGAGGCCTAGGAGGGCTCCCGCGGCGATGCCCAAGACGCTACCAGCGGCCAGGCCGCCGGTTTGCCAGAGTAGATTTTGGCCCACGACAATCGAAACGGCCGTGCCGGACATCAGCCCGAGCCCAGAGCCGAAGAAAAAGCCGAAGCGTACGCCATCCGGAAGCCAGCGATTAAGCTGGCCTTCCGCCGCATATTGAGTATCAAGAGATCGCCGCCGCATCGCTAACCGAGTCCTGCTTCACTGCATCAAACGGTACTAGGGGAGAAATATATCCCTGTAAAGTACCAATCTCACAAGGTAAAGGCAAACCCCATTTTTCGCGGACTTTGCGGAAAATCGGAATTCCAGCGGTAGTATTGAGTATTTCGGCAACTTTGCGTCCGGTGCTAGCTGGGGTGCCATGCCCACGCCCTCCAACGTGGGCATGAGACGTGCGTGATGATCCCCTCTTTTTCCGGAAGTCCGGACGCTGGTTCGGGTTTCATCAGACGGCGTTGCCATTGGGGGAATTTCACGCCCAGGAAGAATCGGAGAACTCGCGCCCCACCGCTTTTTATCATTTTTCAAGATGTGGGTTAGCGGTCGGCCGTTTCGCGGGTTGTTTATCGGGTTACCGGTGGAAGATCAACCCGCCAAAACATGCCCACGTTGGAGGGCGTGGGCATGGCACCCGATGACCTATCTGGTGAGTTACTTAGACGTCATCTAGCTTAAGGTCGATCTCCCGGGATTGCCGGAGAGATCGCTCGGGCCATTTGCGATAGACTGGATATTCCGATCTTAAATGACTCCTGGGGTGATTCCGCCAATTCCTGTTCCTGAGGCGACCGAGGCTTAAAACCATGGATGAAATGATCCCCAGTCAACTGCATCGACTCGACGCCAAGGATGTGGTGGAGCAGCTCGGCTCCGACATTCACACGGGGCTCGATCTGGAAGAGGTCGAGACCCGTCGGGCCCGGTTCGGACCGAACACCATTACCTCGGCCCGGGGGCAAAGCGAGTGGATGCGGCTGTTGTTGCAGTTTCATCAACCGCTGATTTACATCTTGATGGTCGCAGCGATCGTAACCGCTTCACTGCAAGAGTGGATCGACTCCGGCGTGATCTTTGGCGTGGTCCTGGTCAACGCACTCATCGGCTACATACAGGAGTCGAAGGCGGCTAAAGCCTTGGAAGCATTGGCGCAAACCACGGTGACCGAGGCCCGAGTGTTGCGCGAAGGGACGGTGCGGCTGATCCCTTCGGAGAAGCTGGTCCCCGGCGATGTCATCCTGCTGCAATCGGGCGACAAGGTTCCGGCCGATATCCGGTTGTTTCGCGCGCGGGACTTGCAGATCGATGAGTCGGCCCTGACCGGCGAATCGGTCCCGGTCTCCAAGTTGACCGCGCCGCTGCCGGACGAGACTCCCCTGGCCGACCGGAAGAACTTGGCCTATTCTTCCAGCCTGGTCACCTACGGCCAAGGGCAAGGGGTCGTTTACGCCACCGGCGGAGCGACCGAGGTGGGTCGGATATCCGATCTGATCTCCAAGGCGGATGCTTTGGAGACCCCGCTCACTCAGAAGCTGGCCAAGTTCAGCCATATTTTGCTGTTCATCATCCTCGTGCTGTCGGGGCTTACCTTTGCCGTCGGGATGCTGCGGGGCGATAGCACGGTGGTCGATATGTTCATGGCGGCGGTCGCCTTGGCAGTCGGGGCGATTCCCGAAGGCTTGCCCGCCGCTGTGACCATCACCTTGGCGATCGGCGTGAACCGGATGGCCAGGCGGCGGGCCATTATCCGCAAGCTGCCGGCGGTCGAGACCCTGGGAAGTACCAACGTCATCTGTTCCGACAAGACGGGGACATTGACCGTCAATCAAATGACGGTCCGCCAAATTTGGGCGGGCAACGCCCGGTACGATGTCTCCGGCGATGGCTACGATCCGCAGGGAGAATTTGCGGCGATCGATAGCATTCCGCTGGAGGACAACGAAGCGGCTCGGGACTGTCTGCTAACTGGGCTGCTCTGCAACGATGCCACGTTGATTCAAGAGGACGAGCAGTGGCACGTCGAAGGAGATCCGACGGAAGGGGCCCTGTTGGTCTCGGCCGGCAAAGGAGGCAAGGGATTGAGGACGCTGGCGGACGCGTACGCTCGGCTCGACAGCCTCCCGTTTGAAAGCCAACACCAATACATGGCTAGTCTGCACGAGGCGGCCGGGCAGCGGCGGCTGCTCTTGGTTAAAGGAGCGGTTGAGGTGTTGTTGGCCAAGTCGACGGCGATGCGTCTGGCCGATGGCAAAACCGTCCCGATCGACCCCGCCCAGGTTCAGCGGCACTTCGACGAGATGGCGGCCCAAGGGCTGCGGGTACTCGCGATGGGCATGGCGGAGGTCGACGCGAGTCTGAGCGAGATTCGGCACGAGGATGTGAAAGACCTGACGTTCGTCGGCTTGCAGGGAATGATCGATCCACCCCGACAAGAGGTGATTCACGCGGTGGCGGCTTGTCATAGGGCGGGCATCCAGGTGAAGATGATCACCGGCGATCACGCCAAAACGGCCGAGTCGATCGCCGAGAAAATCGGGATCATTGGTCCGGCCGATCCGAATTCCAACGCCCCGCGGGTATTAACCGCTGCCGACTTGGCGGACCGTACCGACGAGCAGCTCCAGAGCGATGCCAAGTCGGTTTCGGTCTTCGCACGAGTCACCCCCGAACAAAAGCTGCGGTTGGTCAGGGCCTTACAGGCGGACCGGAGCGTGATCGCGATGACCGGCGATGGCGTGAACGACGCGCCCGCCTTGAAGCAGGCCGATATCGGGATCGCGATGGGAATGGGAGGAACCGAGGTCGCCAAGGAAGCGGCTGATATGATTCTGACGGACGACAACTTCGCCACGATTCAAGCCGCGGTGGAAGAGGGACGTGGCGTTTTCGATAACCTGACCAAGTTCATCGCCTGGACCTTGCCCACCAACATTGGCGAAGGATTAGTGATATTGGCCGCGGTGTTTGTCGGGACCGCCCTGCCGATTTTGCCGGTGCAGATCCTCTGGATCAATATGACCACCGCCGTGCTGCTGGGTTTGATGCTCGCCTTCGAGCCGAAAGAGCCGGACATCATGGACCGCCCACCGCGCGATCCCAACGAGCCGATCCTAACCCTCGATATCATGCTGCGGATCTTGACGGTCGGTATCCTTCTGCTGGTCGGGGCTTTTGGGGCGTTTCAGTGGGCCACTGCCAATGTCAACATGAGTGAGGACGCCGCGCGGACGGTGGCGGTCAATGTGTTTGTGGTGGTCGAGATGTTTTACCTGTACAACTGCCGCTCACTGACCAAGTCGGTGTGGCGCGTGGGTCTATTTACCAACCACTGGCTAACACTCGGTGTGCTGACGATGATCGTCCTGCAGCTCGCCTTCACCTACGCCCCCTTCATGAACCTCGCCTTCCACAGCGAGCCGATCGGCCTGGACGCCTGGTGGCGGATTCTACTGACCGGCGTGGCCGCTTACGTGATCGTGGAAGTGGAGAAATGGGTGCGGAGAATTCTAGAGCGACGCAAAGCGGCGCGCGGATAACTACCGATCCTGACCTCTTTTTCACGGCCCGCCCACTACGGCTCCATCCGGTTGAGCGCCTCGCCGATTTGTTCGTTGATCCGGAAGAACACAATCACCAATTCCGCCCCGACTCGGGCCAGCATGATCAACAGGAGCGAGGAGACCAAGGTCGCTACCGACGCGACGACGCCGAGCAGAACGCCGAGCATCTCGCCACTTAACAGCGGTACGACAATCAGCGCCGCCGCGGATCCGAGCCAACCGAGGATCACCAGCGCGACGTAGATGTAGTAGAGCGGCTTGACGATGTTGGGGGTAATCAAGGTGCCAAACGAAAACACGGAAAGGATCCCGCCACCTCCGCCTCGTCGCTTGGCGGCGGGTCGTTTCGACTTTTCTTTGGGGGCGAGCATCGGATCTTCCGGATCCATCATCTGTAACTCCCCTTCCTCAGCCGGTGCGAGGGAAGCGACCGCCGCTTGCGGTGAGACCTCGACCTTTTGCTCCGCCGGTGCTGAGGGTGGCGTGACCGCTGGCGAGGGCTGCTCGGCGGGCGGTTTCTCCGGTGGCTGTACGGCAGGCGGCGGGGTGGCCGTTTTGGCGGGACCCTTGATTCCGCCGGGCCTGGAGGGGGAAACTTTCAAGTCTCCCAGTCCGCCGGGGATTTGCGTCCCTTGTTTCGGTGGCGCGGAAGGGAAACTGAGACCCGGTTTGGAACCTGACTCGGCCGCCGGTGGAACCGGCGTGGCCTGCGGCGGAGTGACCGGAGTGGCGGCCGGTGGAGCTTGGCTCACCGGGGGCTGAATATTGGGTGGCTGAATGGTCGGCCCCGGTTGTTTGGCGTCCGGCGCGGCCTGAGGTGATGGTTCCACGGGAATCGCCATCGGTGGCGATGCCACCGTGGGGGGCGCGAACTCCAACCCCTTCACACTTGAGGCGGCGACCCACGGACTATCGCCCCGGCGAATCAAACTGTTGGGTGTGATCCCGCCACTGGCCGCCAACTGCCGCAAATCCTTCCCGGCAATCGGTCCTTGCTCCGCCGCGCTGTCATCTAACTTGTAGAACAATTCGTCCGCCATCGAGATTAACCCCTCCCCGAGCCCAGGTGCCAGAATCATGCGAAAATGGTCAATGAAGCATCAGCAGCCTCCCATAATGCCCGGCTGGGGGCGGGAAGTCAAACATGCCGAAGTGTGGCTGAAGATAATTGAGAATGACGATCCACATCGCCAAACCGTTTAGAGATCGAACCATATTTCCACAGCGGAGACTTCTGTGATTTTTGTCCCAAGAGGTCGATCATTGCCGCTCTGGTCGGTCACAGGCATCCTCTTAACCTTCCGCTATGCTTGGGTTTATGGAAAATAAAGGGGCACCCCGTTAGCTCGAGGTTGATTGACAATTTTCCGGTCGCGGCGTAATCTAGACTGCAATCTGGTGTCGTAATCTTGACGTGAATCATCAAAGTGTGCGAGCGTTAAAAGTTTTTTGCGTCTGGGAAGATCGCTGATCGCATGGATGGATCGAGGATGGCTTCTTGAAGTACGGAAATGAACATTGCCCCACCACGTAGTTTGGGGAGATATCGTTTTCATCGATGAACGTTTCAGTGCGTGAAGAGAATTATGGCAAGCAAATTGCGGTTGGATTTCAGCATCGTCATCTACAAAGAAGATGGTTGGTGGATTGCGCACTGTTTGGAAACGGATTTGCCAGCAGAAGGAAAGACGCCGAATGCCGCACTTAAGAATCTGATCGAGTTGACTAACTTCCAACTTGAGGCCGCACTTGAAGAGGGCAATTTGGCCTCCATTTTTACCGCGGCCCCCCCACACCTCTGGACGATGTATGCCAGCTCCGGCGATATGGCTCTTGAAAAGTTTCCGCGTAAACCAAACAAGTCGGTCAATCGATTGAGTGTCCGCGAATTGGTGTCGGCGTAAATGGTGGAGCGGCCACTAAAATACCGAGACCTAATCAAACGGTTGAAGCGGTACGGCGTGTTTGAGGATAAGACCCGTGGAAAGGGTTCAGAGCGACTTTTGGTCCGCATTATTGATGGCGTCAAACATAGCTTTCCCACCAAGTGCCATAACGAAGGGGATGAAAAGCCCCGCGGAGTCATTTCCGCCATCCGCCGTAAGTTGCGGCTGACTTCCGAAGATGGCGTCACAGATGAAGCGTTCTATGGTAAATAGTCAGCCTGCCACCCGCTTCGCTCAACGGTTAAACTGAGCGGAAGTCGCCGCGCAGCGGGGTTTTATCCTTCATCCTTCCGCCTTCAGATCAACCGCCATGGAAGACTTTGCCAAGTTCAGTGTTTCGGAACCTTCGCTGGAAGCCCTGACCACCGAGTATGATGCCCTGCTGGCCGATATGGATCAGGTGATCGACGACGCGGCCGCCGACCCGGAGACGGTGCCGCCGCTGCTGGAGCGGTGGGACGAGTTGCGGCGGATGGTCGATACCTGGGCCAATTTGACCGAGATCCGGTTCGACCAGGACACGACCAACGCCAGCTTCAAGGCGGCGCTCGATCGGCGGGACGAGGTCTCTCCCAAGATCACCGAGCTCGACGCCAAGGTGCAGCGGCGTTTGGTTGAAAGCTGCCACCGCGCGGCCCTAGAGGAAAAGTTCGGCCCGCAGGCCTTCGCGATTTGGGAGATGCGGATCCGCTCGTTCGATCCGGTGATCGAAGAGGACTTGGTGCAGGAGTCAAAACTGACCAGCCGCTACAACGAACTGCTGGCCAGCGCTAAGCTGCCGTTCCAAGGGGAAGAGCACAACCTCTCCGGCATCTTGCAGTTTACCGAGGACCCCGACCGTCAGGTCCGGCACGACGCCCTAGAGGCGATGTGGGGTTGGTTTGCCGATAACCAGGCGGCGCTCGATCAGATTTACGACGACCTGGTCAAGCTCCGCCACGGCATGGCGCTGAAACTGGGCTGCTCTGGTTTCACAGAGCTGGCTTATCGGCGAATGGCGCGGATCGATTACAACGCGGTCGATGTGGCCACCTACCGCGAAGAAGTCCGCACCCATATCGTGCCGGTTTGCCGGGCGATTCGGAAGGCCCAGGCGGAAACCCTGGGGCTGGAAAAGTTGATGTTCTGGGATGAGAACCTGTTCGATGTCGCTGGCAACCCGCGTCCGCAAGGGACGTATGAAGAGCAGATCGACGCGGCCCAGAAGATGTTCAACGAAATGAACGAGACGCTGGGCGGATTCTTCGAGATGATGCGCGAAAAGAACCTGATGGACCTGCAAAACCGGCCCGGCAAGGCGGGCGGCGGGTTTTGTACCAGCCTGGCCGACCAACGCGTCCCGTTCATCTTCGCGAATTTCAATGGCACGATGGGCGATGTCGAGGTCTTCACCCACGAGATGGGGCACGCTTACCAATGCTACGCGAGCTTCGCCCAAACGCTGCTCGACTATGTCTGGCCGACCTACGAATCGTGCGAGATCCACTCGATGGGCTTGGAGTACATGTGCTGGCCTCACATGGAGAAATTCTTTGGCGAGGACGCCGACCGGTTCCGGCGGATTCACCTGATCGGCAACCTGCTGTTCTTACCGTATGGCGTAGCGGTCGACCACTTCCAGCACTTGGTCTACGAAAACCCCCAAGCCACCCCCGCCGAGCGGCACGCGATGTGGCAACAGGTCGAAAAGCTATACCTGGCCGACACCGACTACGGCGACCTGCCCCACCTCCCAACCGGTGGCCGCTGGCAACAGAAGCGGCATATCTACATGTCCCCCTTCTACTACATCGACTACACCTTGGCCCAGTGCTGTGCGATGCAGTTCTGGCTCAAAGCGGAAGAGGACCCCAAGTCCGCCCTCAAGGAATATCTGGCCCTCTGTGCGAGAGGAGGCAGCCTGCCCTTTCAGGAACTGGTAACCAGCGCCGGCCTGACGAGCCCGTTTAAGCCGGGCTGTTTGAAAGAGGTGGCGGCTCAGGCGAAGGCGTTTTTGGAGATTTGAGAGTGCGGTTGGATTGGGGTGCCCGGTCCACGCCTGATCTCACCCCTCCTTTTTTAGCCACGGATTAACGCGGATTAACACGGATAAGACGGCAAGCGGGTAGGACATCAAATCGCTTGCGACCTTATCTGTGATATCAGTGTAATCCGTGGTTAAAAAAAGTCGGAATTGACGCTCTCCCACCTGGACTGCGATCACCGGTACTCCATCTTCCGTTACGTGACCGGTAATCAACGACGGCCCCCTTTTCGATAATACGTCGAGGAGCCCACTCGCATGAAGTATAACGGCGCGTCGATTCCTTCCGCGTCTCGCTGCTCAACCACGTCTTGAATCGAATCACCCAGCCAGACACGACGACTCGCTGGGTCGATGCCAGCGGTCATTCCGTTTTTGTCAGAGAGGTCGTGTTGGTGCAGGTAATCGGCCCAAATCTTATGAGCTCGATCGGAGTCGGTTTCGGTCCAATTGGAAACAGTCACTTGGCTTCTCCTGGGGAGTCGCTGCACGGCCAAACATTGCCTTCACAACTTAATCATAAGTGGAAATGGACGTCAGGCAATCAATTTGCGGCATCGCCATAGATGCCCCCCCGCTCTCAATCCTCCTGCTCCCGAAACAACGCACTAATCGATTCATCGTTGTGAATCCGCTTAATCGCCTCGCCCAGAAGGGGCGCGACGGAGAGGATTCTCGCGTTGGGTAGCAGGTCGTGCGAGTGATGGGGGATCGTGTCGGTCATGATCAGTTCTTTGATCGGGGCGGCCTGCAAGCGCGCGATCGCCGGGCCGCACAGCACGCCGTGGGTCGCCGCGATGTAGATTTCCCGCGCACCCGCCGCGGCCACTACTTTGGCCGCTCCGCAGATCGAGCCGGCCGTGCTGATCATGTCGTCGAAGATGATCGCCGTTTTGCCTTCGATCGGACCACCGATGATATGTTTGGTGGTGGTCTCCTGGGCGCTGGTGCGGCGTTTGTCCACGATCGCCAACTCGCCATGCAGGCGGCGGTTGTGGGTGACGGACCGTTTGATGCTGCCGGCGTCGGGGCTGACCACCACCAGTTCCTCACTCGGGATGCCCAGGCTCAGGAAGTAGTGGTTCAAGACCGGGGCGGCATACAGGTGGTCGACCGGGACGTTGAAAAATCCTTGGATCTGGGCGGCGTGCAGGTCCATGGTCAGCACACGGTCCGCTCCGGCGGTGGTAATCAAATCGGCCACCAGCTTCGCGGTGATCGGTACCCGGCCTTCGTCCTTGCGGTCCTGCCGCGCGTAGCCGTAATACGGAATCACGGCGGTGATCCGCTCCGCACTCGCGCGTTTGCAACTGTCGATCATCACCAACAGTTCCATCAGGTTATGGTTGACCGGCGGGCAGGTCGGTTGGATCAGAAAGACATCGCGGCCGCGGACATCCTCGTTGATCCGGCAAGAGATTTCGCCATCGGGGAAATCGTTCAGAGTGACGTTGCCCAGCTTCAGGTGCAGGAACTTGCAGATATCGTCCGCAAGCTGCAAATTGGCCCGCCCGCTGAAGATTTTGATTTCTCGCATGGTTGATTCAGAAGTTTCGAAAGGTTGAAAGGGCGCGGGCAATCGGCAATCGGACAGAATAGACATTACGGGGCAGTATAGCCTAAATCTCCCATCACCCGTTCAGCCTCGCGGAGGTGTTCGGGCGAGTTGATACTGTAGGCCTCGCACGGCTTGAGGATCGGGAGCGCGTCGACACGTTTGCCATGGCCGAGGAGGATCGCGGGACAATCCGTCAGGTAATACTCGTTTTGTCGGTTATCGCACGACAGTTGCTCCAGTGCGGTTAGCAATTGGGGACCATCGAACAGGTAAGTGCTCATGTTCACCTCGTCGATCTTCAGTTGCTCCGGCGTGGCGTCTTTGTGCTCGACGATCTCCTGAAAGGCCCCCTCCGCATCTCGGACAATCCGTCCCAGTCCGGTCGGATCCTCGTGAATGAGGGTTCCCAGCAAGCAGGCGAATGGCCCTTGGGGCTCTGCCTTGGACTGCTGGAACCGGTCCCACAGTCCAGCGAGCGATTCGGTTTGAACCAAGGGAGAATCCCCCGCGACGACCATCACCCCACCGGTGTGGTCAGTGAGGGCCTCGCGGCAAACCATCACGGCATGGCCGGTCCCGAGCTGCTCGGTCTGCTCGACGAACTCCACTCCGGGCCAGGTGGCCAGTTGCTCTCGGACCAGATCGGCCTGATGCCCCACCACCACAATCTTCCGCGTCACGCCCGCTTTATCCAACGCTTTGAGGACGTACTCGATCATCGGCCGCCCCAGAACCGGGACCAGCACCTTCGGCAGGTCCGATCCCATCCGTGTCCCCTTGCCCGCCGCCAAAACCACGGCTACTCGGTCGTTCATGGTGTCGTACCCGATGTTGAGAAAGATCCAAGCGAGAGGGTTTAGCCATGGCCAAGTACCCCTCGGGGGGCCCGGCACGAGCGTGCGATAAGCCGTTATGTTCGCATGTTTTGCCCCCATGTTCCAGCCCGCCGCTGGAGTCTCTTGCGCTGCGGAACTTTCGCTAATTCCCACCCAAATTGGGTTGGGGATGCGTACAATGGAGCGTTGCCCCCATCACCGCCAGCCAAAGGGACTGCATGACCCAACCGTACGGATTGAAAATTGTCGATCACACGGAGCAATGCCCCTATTTGGGGGATCGCCAGGCGACGATGCCGTTCTACTTGCCGCTCCACCAACTGCCCCCAGAGGCTTTGGACCGGGTCATGGCCGAAGGAGTGCGGCGGTCTGGGGTGTTTCTGTACCATACCCAGTGCGATTCTTGTCGCGCCTGTGTCCCCATCCGCATCCCGGTCGACCGCTTCACTCCCCGCCGCCGCCACCGCCGCGTGTTGGCGAAGACCGGCCAGCAGGTTCGTGTGGAAACGGGGCCGTTGGTCTCGGACGAAACTAGGGTCACCCTTTACAACCGCCATAAGATCGAGCGGGACCTGGGCCAGCCCGGCAGCGAAGTCGACACCGACGCGATGCACGAATTCCTGGGCACCACCTGCTGCCACAGCGAAGAACTGCGGCTGCTGCTGGATGACCGCCTGGTGGGCGTTTCGATCTTCGACCAAGGGGCGACCGCGATGTCGGCCGTCTACTGCTACTTCGACCCCAGCCTGCCCCAGCTCGGCCTGGGCACCTTCGCCATCCTCCAGCAAATCGAGCTTTGCCGCCAGCGCGGCCTAAAGCATCTCTACCTCGGCTTCCACGTCGCGGAAAACGACCACATGCGCTACAAAGCCAGCTTCCTGCCGCATGAGCGAAAGGTGGCTGGGGAGTGGGTGGAGTTTTTGGAGTGAGGTCTACCAACCCGCATCGCGTGACGTTCTCCGGAGTCCCAAGGGGACGTCTAACGACAGCCCAGGACGCAGTCCTGGGTATGGGATTCGATAAAGAAACGTCAGTCCTGAAGGGACGATTTAAGCTTGAACGAAGCCATGAAAATCAGTGTCCTTCGTTGCCATCTTACGTCCGTTTCTTAACCACGGATTGTCGCGGATTAACGCGGATGAGGCCCATGGCGGCGCGGAGGTATGACACCCGCGGAAGTCACATCGCCAGAATCGTAAACGCCCACGCCGTGGGGTGACTTGAGGGTTGTTTGTCGAAACCATCGGACCGGCCGATTGATACGCAGTCCAGGTTTTCAGCAGCGCCTCGACTCCCGCTCCTTCGGCGCTGAGGTAAACCTTCCGCCAAGCTCGATAGGTGCTCAAAATCGAGGCCGCTTGGTTTTTTAGCCGGAGGTCCTCAACGTGGGAGATGTGACCGACCGGGACCGCGAACACGAATCGGCCGGTGGCTGATTCGAAGGTCGGGATCTGGAAGAAGTCTCGTTTGACGAACTGGCCCGTTTCCCTTTGAGACTCGCCGGCCGTTACGAAAAAATCGACCGCATGATCGGGGTAGCCAAACACGAGCCCGTACCCTTTCCAGCGGAGCGAGCTAGGGGCCCCTTCCACGCGATCCATCACCTCTTGCGGCGACATCTCCGGCGAGACGCCAATCTGGCGGAAGAAGTCGGCGCGGCGGACAATCAGGCGGCGTAGGCTGAGCCGGTGGGCGATAAAAGCGGAGACGCTTCGCTGCCCGTTATCGGGCCTCACAAACGTCACGAAACCGATCTCTAGGTGGGGACCCAGTGGCAACGCGGCCGCGATTTCGCGGGCCCGCTTCAGCTCCACCGTTGTCGTTTCACCAGCGGGAATCTGAGTCCGCCAAAACCCCTCGCTGACCGGTTTTAGGCCGCCGCTAACCGTGAACAAAGCCTCGCGGTCGAGAAGTCGCAAGGCGAGCACTTCCGGCGTCAACTCCGGCTTGGTGGGCTGTGCATCGCTTTCTTCCACAACCGACGGCTGGACGTCGGTCGGTGAGGTGGTGGGCAGCGGCTGTGCGTAAACGTGGGAGGACGGTAGCAGTGTTACAATGCAGATCCAGATCCAGGTTGATAGTCGTGGCACGATGGCCCTCCGAAGATGAAATTCTTTGGGAATATGTTTTGAGCCCATTTTGATTCGCGGTCACATTACCGATGGGACACTATTCCAACGACAAGACATTTCCGCTGGCACGCGTACTCAGTTCGCGGAGAACGACCAGGTTCATGGTGGTGGCCAAGTAACGGACCGAACCATCCGCCAGCGCGACGCTGGCTCCGCTGGGATGGGCACTGCTGTAGGTGGTGAGACGCCGGTAATAAAGATCCCAATACTCCGCGCTGCCCGATGCGGGTGGCGAAACGCCGACCGAATCCGGAAGGCGAAAATTAACGGGGGCGAGGGTCGAGCGCCAAGAGAAGTAAGGCCCGCCCGACCAAGCGGAATAGGCCCGCAAATCGTCGCTGGGACGCCCGGTTAGGGTGCCCCAGTGCTTGTCGAGGCCATACCGTTCGCCCACCAGCAGGGTATTGGTGGTTCCGTCGGTAATGTCCGCGAATCGAACCTTGGTGTCGAAGTGAAACATTCCATCATCGACTCCCGCGTTGGGTGCGGCGGTACCCGCATTACAGCCATAGCTGGTCAGCCCGACATAGCGGCCATTGGGATAGTTGGCGTTCGCCCCGGGGGCAAACACTGGGTGAGGAGAGTCTCCCAGGGCATCGCTCGGGGCGAGTAAGGTGCTGATCATGGTCGCCGAGGGACTATCTGGGCCGTGCGACTGGACGATGATATTGGGCGCGGCATAAAAGGCATCGTACACCGCCCCTTGCTCGATGAACGGCAAGATGGGCACCACCCAGCCACTGTAGTTCGGTTCTGAATCGTACTGGGCCGCGGCGGGAAACTTGTGGTGAACATCGTGAAACGAGTGACAGGCCAAGGCTAGTTGTTTGAGATTGTTTTGGCTACTCATCCGCCGCGCCGCTTCTCTCGCCGCTTGCACGGCCGGGAGCAGTAGCGCGACCAAGACACCGATAATGGCGATCACAACCAGCAGTTCGACAAGCGTGAACGCACGCCGCGGTTTCGAGCAAGGCATAGCAGGCCCCTATGGTCCGAGTGAAGAAAATTGGATGAACCCAATAAATGGCACGGTTAGCCGGTCGTCAGCGTGAAATCGTGCGTCTGTTCGCCTGGCCGAATGTCGACCGCGCGAAGTGGCGTGCGATTGGCGTCGCTGTAGATGGCCGGCACACGCGATCTGGGAACACGCCGAGACTTGACGCGTCCCTCCGTGGGGATGCCACTTTCCGGATCGACCGCCAAGCCTCCGCCCGGCATCATCAAGGTCGCATCGTTGATACAAACCCGATGGGTCCCGATCAGCACACCGTAGGTGCCGGTCGCGGTAACCTGAAATCGTCCACTGGCATCGGTATAGGCCGAGGTGGGCGGGCTGGAGATTTCCTGATCCGGCTCCGGTATGAACTGGACCTCGACATCCTCCAGCGGAATGCCATCCAATGTCACTATCCCTTCGACCGACGCAAACTGAGGCTGGTTACAACCAAGCCCCAACACCAGACCACATAGCAGGGCAGCGCGACTTATCCCAAGTTTCACTGGACATCACTCCGATCGACGATGACGAACTCTTGCCGCAACGGCACGGCAAACGTGTTGCATGTGATGTTTATATGCAACCAAATTGCAAGTGTCAATTGGGGAGAGAAGTCGGATTCGGGTTAGTCTCCCTCGCTCACCTGAATCCCCTGCATCGCCTCCTCAAAGGTCTGCTGGCGGACCGTTAAGTTGTCCCCTTCACCGGTAATCACCAGGGCGATTTCTTGGTCGACCTGCACGTCGTCCGCTGCTTCGGTCCAGGCCCAGTCGATGGAGGTTGGTCGACACTGGAGGTGGGTGCGGATGGCCTGGGGTGGGAGTTCCAGTGTTTGGGCTTGGTCTTCCGTGGAGCCGGGCGGCGAGAGAGAATAGCTCACGGTTTCGGCGGTGCGGTTGATGACCTTAAAGCGAAAGGCCGCGGATCGGGGACGGCCGAACATCTGCACGCCGTAGTATCGATCGCTTTCCGGATCGTGGGCGATCGCCAAGCCGATCTGGGTCACGTAAGGGTTGAGCATCGCCGCGCGGTGCTCCGGCGAGTTGAGCCAGCCTTCGTAAAAGCCGCGACCCAGTTCAGCGGTGGTAAACTCCGCTGACCGCCGCAACTTGGCGATGTTCTCGCTCACGATGCAGTACTCATAATCGAACAGCGAGGCTCGCTCCGACGGTTGGTTGCCATCGGCCGTGTGTCCGTACTCTCCGGTTCGAGCCATGAACGCGGCGAAATAGGCCGCCGTCTTGGTCAGTTGGTCGTTCACCTCAACCGGTGGCAAGTCATGCTCGCGGCGAAACGCATTGGTTTTCTCCAGAATCACCTGCTCGGCCTCCGAGAGATCAGGCCCTTCGGCGGGTGATTCCAGATAGTCTTTGTGGAACTCCTCCAGGCTTTGGGCATTGGCCCGTTGGCTCCCCAGGAAGATCAGCGACACGCATGCGGTAAAGATGAGAAGACGCCGAGACATGATCGAAACTGCGTGCTGTCGTCTCGCTGGTGTGTGTCGCATTTGACGTTTCCTTTTTCCCCAAAAAGACGATATGAAAATGTAAGCCATATTTTACGCGTGCGCATGGATCACGACCAATTGCCTCAAGCCGCGAGTATCGAATCCATCACGGGGAGCCCCTCTTCTTGCGGAGTTTCCCCCGGGCGGGACAGAACGCCTCTGAGCCCTTATAATCAGGGGCATGCCATCACTTTACGACCACCCTGCGCTCGACCAGATCGTCGGACGGGATTCCCGCCGTAGTCACTCCCTGCGCCGGTTTCGGACTCGGGTGTTCAAGCAAGGTTGGCCGGTGGCGGAAGCGATGGCGGAGCTTCCCGCCGATGTCCGGGAAGATTTCGACACCGCGGGCTCAATCACCCAACCGCTGGAACTGAGTGAGCGGATCGACTCCCAACTGGATGGGGCCAGCAAGCTGCTGTTTCGGACCGCGCAAGGCTACTTAATTGAGGCGGTGATCCTGCGGGTCGCGACCGGTCGGACCGCCCTGTGTGTCTCTTCTCAGGTGGGGTGTGCGGCCAACTGTCTGTTCTGCGCCACCGGCAAAATGGGGATCGCCAAAAATCTGACCGCGGGAGAAATCCTGGATCAGGTGGTTCAGGCCAATCAAATCTTGCGGGCCGAGGATCGCCGCGTGCGGAACATTGTGTTCATGGGGATGGGCGAGCCGCTGCACAACGCGGACGCACTGCATCAGGTGCTGCAAGCGCTGTTGGCCCCGGAGCTGTTCAGCCACTCACCTCAAAGATTACTGGTTTCCACGGTCGGAATCCCGGACGAGATGCGGCGTCTGGATCAAGCGTTCCCGCAGGTGAACCTGGCCCTGAGCCTGCATAGCGCCGATCAAGCGACGCGGGAAGGGCTGATCCCGCTGGCCAAGTCGATTTCGCTCGAGCGTTTGCGCGAGACGATCCTCAGCTTAGCGCTGAGTGATAAGCGGCCGATCATGATCGAGTATCTGATGCTGGCCGGGCGGACCGACACCCCGGACGCGGCGGAAAAATTGATCGATTTTCTGACGGGAATTCCGGCACACATCAACTTGATTCCGTACAATTCGATTGACGGGGCGGACCTACTCCAAAGCAGCGATCAAGAAACCAGGGAGCAATTTGGCGAGACCTTGCGTGCCGCGGGTTTCGCGGTGACCATCCGGTACTCGTTAGGTGCCGATATCGCGGCCGCCTGCGGGCAGTTGGTCCAACGAGAAAACCGGGAGATCGCCACGCGATTGCACACTTTGTAGATTAAAACAAAAAGGCAGCGCTATGGATTACCAGTGGCAGTATCCGATCTATCTGATCGCCCATGGCGGCGGTTACGCCTCGATTGTCGACCCGGGTGACGAGAGTGAGAGCCCGCGGCAGTTCCTGGCAATTCACACCTCCGAGCCGTTGTCACTCGCCTTCATGCAGCGGTTCGGGATTGTGGGGCAACCCCGGAAGCTGAACAACGACCGGGAATTCCGGTGGCTGCTCAAGAGCCTCAAGTTCCCGGTCACCGAGGTTGCGTTCGATCCCGACCCAGTCGAGATGAACCTCAACGCCGCGTGGGTGGCGAGTGTCGAGTCGATCGCGGAGCAGCATTTGCACGTCGATAACTCCCCCTGGAATTATCCGGTCTACATTGTCGACCACGGCACCGGCTACGCCTCGATCTCCGGCGAGGACGAGGCGGGCAATTCCATGCAACTGCTCAACTTGTTCACGACCATGGAAGGGGCCCAAGGTTACCTGGAACACGCCCAGCAAAAGGGTGAAATCCTCTGCCTGCCGGATGTCGAACAGGCGCGGGAGGTGGTGCTTTCGCTGAAGGACCAGATCTCGGCCGTGGCAATCGATCCGGAGATGGTGGCGGGCGGAGGTCATTCGCAGTACTGTATTGCCGTGGAACCATTGCTGGACAAATACCTAATTCGGGAAAACTAACGGGTTAAGCCTCTATCAAGACAAGATTAGCCACAGAGCACACAGAGGTCACAGAGAGACGAGGTGGAACCTTGAATAACGGCCGAGCGCGAAACCGCCAATTTTAAAACGAAGTAGGACCACGAAAGACACGAATCACACGAAAAGCAATCGGCGAAATTACCGCTCTTGAGGCTTCAAACCAGTGGCAATTGATGGAACAATTTATTAAACACTCTTTAGAACGACGCATCGCTTGAATCTTCTCCCTGTTTCGTGTCATTCGAGTATTTCGTGGTTAAAAAAACGTCCTTCGCAAAGCTTCAACACGCAAAAAACACAAAAAAATTCTCTCTGTGACCTCTGTGTGCTCTGTGGCTAAAAAAGAAGCTTCGGCAAGCGTCCATTTTTCAAAGTAATAACCAATCGAAAATCCCAGAGCATGGATCCAAAATCGTCCTCGTTTTCGAGGGGTTCGCACGGCGGGATACCGGTTTCGCGGATTCAACTTGTCGAGGTGGAGAAGTCGTTCGCCGACTCTGGCGGTGCCGCCACTACCGTACTGGCGGCTACCAATCTAGAAGTTGGCGACGGGCAGTTTGTGGCGCTGGTCGGACCCTCTGGCTGTGGCAAGTCGACGCTGTTGCGATTGGTCGCGGGGCTGGAACAGGCCACAGCCGGACAGTTAACCGTCTCCGGCGAGCGGCCCGGCTCGAGCGCGGCCCCACCGCTGGCCTTTGTCTTTCAAGACCCCACCTTAATCCCTTGGCGAACCGCCCAGGAAAATGTCCGGCTGCCGCTGGAATTACGCGGCGGCCTGGACGGTGAAGGTCGGCAGGCGATCGCCGATAGCCTGAACCTGGTTGGCCTCCGCGCGGAGGATCACGCCAAATACCCGCGGATGCTTTCCGGCGGGATGCGAATGCGCGTCTCGCTGGCCAGAGCGCTGGTCACCAAGCCGCAAGTGTTGCTGTTGGACGAACCGTTCGCCGCGCTCGACGACATCCTCCGCAACCAACTCAATGAAGAGCTGCTGGCGATTTGGCGGGCTCAAAACTGGACCGCGCTGTTCGTCACCCACAACGTGGCCGAGGCAGTGTTCCTGAGTCAGCGGGTGCTGGTCATGGGGCGCAACCCAGGGCGGATCGCGGCTGATTTGGAAGTGCCGTTTGCGTATCCGCGGACGGCTGCCCTCCGGCGTGAGGTGGCGTTTGCGCAGTTCTGTGGTGAGGTCACCGCCAAGCTGGAAGAGGTGGCCCGATGAAGCGGCATTGGAGCGACCATATCACGACCATCGGCCTGCCCCTGTTGGTGCTGGTCGGGGTGATGGCCCTCTGGCAGGCGATCGTGACGCTGGGGCAGTACGAGATCTACCTGCTGCCGGGGCCGTTGGATGTCGCCGATAGCATGTGGCAGCGGCGCGTGCAGCTACTAGGGTACACCTTCCGCACCGGAACCGCGGCTTTTGCTGGGTTTGGCCTCTCGCTGATGATTGGAGTGGTGGTCGCCTTGCTGTTTTCGCAGTCTCGGTTGATCCGCCAAAGCGGGTACCCCTACGCCATTTTCTTTCAAACGGTACCGATCGTCGCGATCGCGCCGCTGGTGATCACGCTGTTTGGGTATGGGCTGGTGAGCGTGATTGTGGTGGCGACCATCATCAGCCTGTTCCCAATCATCACCAGCACCACCACGGGGCTGATTACCACCGACCCAGGCCTGGTCGATCTGTTCCGCCTGAACCGCGCCAGTCGCTGGCAGGTTTTGTGGAAGCTGCAATTCCCGGGGGCGATTCGTTATTTGGTGACCGGCATGAAAACCAGCAGCGGGCTGGCGGTGGTCGGCGCGATTGTGGGTGAATTTTTCTCCGGCTATGGCGTGGGTGCCCAGGGGCTGGGATACTTTATCCGCAGTTCCAGCGATAACCTGAACACCCCCAACCTGTTCGCCGGAATGATTTGCAGCACCCTGCTGGGCGTGGGAGTGTTTGCGTCCATTGCCCTCGTAGAGCGTTTTTTTCTGCGCCGTTGGATCTACTAATGGTTTCACCATCCTAGGTTCGCGTGGTAACGCGGGGCAAAAACGTTGGATTTATTGATGACTGAGACCATGCACTGGTTCCGACCCGCTTTTCGAATCACAGCCACACTAATCGCCGGTGCGATCTTGCTGTGGATGTTGACGACCATGGTTGGCTGCGGGCCGAACAACTCGGATTCGTCCGCCAATGGCGACAAGCCCGGCCTCCGCAAAATCCGCCTGGCGCTCAACTGGTACCCCGAGGCGGAGCATGGTGGGTTTTATGCCGCGCAGCTCGCAGGGTTTTTTGAAGAGGAAGGGCTCGACGTCGAGATCATCCCCGGCGGACCTGGCGTGCCGGTTATCCAGCAGGTAGCGGGCGGCAGCATTCAGTTTGGCGTGGCCGAAGCGGATCAGATTCCGCTGGGCAGGGCTCAGGATGCTGGCGTGGTGGCTCTCATGACTCCCCTGAAGCACAGCCCTCGGTGTGTGATGGTCCACGAGGAATCGGGCATCACGCGACTTGAAGATCTCAAGGGGGTCACCCTCGCCATGAACCCCGGCCGAGGGTTCTCCGACTTCATGACCCACCACTTGCCGCTGGAAGATGTGCGGATTGTTCCCTACAGCGGCAATGTGGGGCCCTTTCTCCGCGACAAAAAGTTCGCCACCCAGGCCTATGAGTTCAGCGAACCACACGTCGCCGCCGAGCGCGGCGCAAGCCCCGTCACGTTGCCGGTCCGCGACATCGGCTACGACCCCTACACCAGCCTGCTGTTCACGTCGGACCGTCTGCTCACCGAAGACCGTGAACTGGCCACCGCGATGACCAGAGCCTGCCTCAAAGGGTGGCAACACTATCTGGAAGACCCCACCGAGACCAACGCCCACCTGGAAACCTTAAACAGTGAGATGACGCCGGAGGCCTTGGCCTTCGGAGTTGAGGCGATCCGCCCCCTGTGCGAGTTTGGTGAGGAGCGCTACGGCCAGATGACCCTCGACCGCTGGAAAACATTGTGCGCACAACTGGAAGAGGTTAAGCTGCTGGCACCAGGCCGGGTCAAACCGGAGGAGTGCTTTTCAGCGGATATCTTTTAGGCGGCGGTGCAATGCATGATTCACGACCACGTTTGGTGACACGCCTGGCGGTCTTCGCTTTCACAGCGGTCCTGGGGTGCTCGGCCCTGTTGGGCCAAGAGTTTAAAGATAGCCCCTTGCCTGAAAAGGCACCCGGCGATCCACGAACCAAGCCAACCGTGGAAGAGTGGGCAGTCAATGAGTTGCAGGCGATTCGCCTGCCGGTCGGCCGTGAGGGGAGCTTTATCTATATCGATCCTCGCTGGACGCTTTCCAAAGACCAGATTGTCGGGAAACGGTCGGAAGACCAAACCCCAACGTTCCAGTTTCCAAACAGCTATCTGCCCCGTATCCTGATTTTGGGCGGAACCGACGGCAGCATTCGAAGCAAGTTGGATGCCTTAGCCTTGTATAGTCAATTGGGAGGCGGCAGGTACCATAGTCGCTACATCGTTGCGTGTATCCCAGCAGTCGACGCTCGCAGCGCCCTCTTTTGGGGAAAAGCCGAAGATGCTCCCGTGCCGAGAAATTTGCACCTCGGCTATCCGCCGCAAGGGGAGGCCTATCACGACGCGGAAGACAGTCGGCGGCATGCCGTGTGGCGGATGATTGGGGCCCTTGCGCCCGACGTGGTTGTTGAGGTATTGAATTCGGAACCCGGGGTCATGACCGAAGAGCAGCGGAAGATGCGGGGTAAGCCGCTTTCGATTGCTGTGAGTGGCACGCGCGTCGCGGGTGTCGAGCGGATCATGGGAATGACGAACATCGTCGACGGGAAGGAAATCAAGTCGATCGACCAGCCCGATGCGATTCATCGGTTGATCTTCTCGAGAAATTCCGACTCGTCAATATTCAGCCCCGCCTCGATGGTGATGCAAAATCGATTGGCGCGGCGGCCAGCCGATGTCGTCCCAGAACTACTCTCTGTCTATGGTCTCCAACTGCCAGAGGTCCACTACATTCCCGCCTTGGCCTTGCACGCTCGTTTGCGGTGGGGATTGGACACGGGGAACGACGCTCAAGTTGAGAGGGTGGTCAAGCTCGTTTCGGAAAACCTCCGCCTCAAGCCAGAGGCACCAATCAAAAACGGCAGCCAGTTGGCGGGACATTTGCTGCTGGCCAAGCTGGCTAGGACGGAGCACCCGGCCATTTCCAGTGAGCTGCAGTGGCAAACCAAACAGGCGGTCCTACGAGCCGCCGACCTCTGCTGGGATGAGCAAGGGGAGCTGTTGCCGGTCATGCCGTTTCATAACGAGATGAGCGACGCCGTCTTCATGGCGGGGCCACTGCTGGTGGAGGCGTATCACCTGACCGGAGATAGAAGCTATCTAGAGATGGCGGATCGCAACTTGCGACAAATCCAAGCATGGTGCCTGCGGGAGGATGGGCTCTATCGACACTCTCCCCTGGATGATGCAGCCTGGGGCCGCGGCAACGGTTTTCCGGCACTCGGGCTGGCCTGGATGTTAGAGGAACTCCCGCCGAACGACCCTCGCTACGATACCTGGCTGAAAATGTACCAGCACCACATGGCAGCCCTGGCCGCTCACCAGAACAAACTGGGAATGTGGCATCAAGTGATCGACAAGCTCGACAGCTACCAGGAGTACACGGCCACCTGCATGATCGCCTGGGCGATGTCGCGTGGTGTCCGCAACGGCTGGCTGGAGAAAAAGGAATACACCCCGCGAATCGAACGGGCCTGGCAAGCGATTCTCCGCCGAACCGGCAGCGATGGTCACCTGATCGATGTCTGCACCGGGACCGGCAAGCAGAAAGACCTGGAAGCGTACTACAACCGCACGGCCATTCTCGGCCGAGACGATCGAGGCGGCGCGATGGGGCTGCTGCTGGCGGTGGAAATGGCCGCTTGGCCGGAGCCATCGCCGGAAAAGTGAAATTCCTGGACGTCTGTAGTATGATAGAGGGGAAAAGGGGTCAGGACTCTTTTCAGGAACACGCGATCCAGTGGTTAACGGGTGATTGAAAAGAGTCCTGACCCCTTTTTTCGCACTTCGTCGGATCTATGATATAATGTGATATCACCCCTTCCCGCCTGTTTTTACTCGCCTGGCTAGGCTCGCCCCATTGAGCGGCCGGAACGTCTTCCGTAGAGAATCTAAGTATGCACCATTTGCTTGCCCGGGCGAATTGTTCGCTTGCCTTGTTGGCTGTTGTCCTGGGATTGGGGCTGTTGCCAAGCACGGCGTTTGCCCAGTTTGAAGATGAGTTTGGCCAAGGGGTGATCGCCACCTATCGGCCGGAGCATGGCAACGAGTTCCAACGCGTAGATGCCCAGCTCTCGTTCGCCTGGGCTGAAGGGTCGCCCGATCCGCGGATTGGCGAAGGTGGGTTTTCGGTCCGCTGGGATGGCCTGCTGCTCACCAAACAGCCAGGCCCCTACACGCTACGGGTCTTCGCCCAGGGGAAAGTCCGCATTTCGCTTGCGGGGGAAGTTCTGCTAGATGCCACGGGCGAGGAGCCAACCTGGCTGGCTGCCGAGGCGGTGCCGCTGCAGTTCGACTGGCATCCGCTGGTGGTCGAGTTCGAGAAAACCGGCCCCACACCTCGATTGGCCCTGTTTTGGGAAGGACCGGGGTTTCCGCTGGAACCGGTCCCGGATGATCACCTGTTTCACGATATCGAGTCGACCTTGGAAAGCCCGTTTGCGCGGGGCCAGCAACTGCTGGCAGCCCATCGCTGTGGTAGTTGCCACGAGGTGACCGGCTTGGCGGAACCTCCCGCGGCCCCTGCCCTCACCAAGCTGGATGGCAATCTATCGGAACCATGGCTGCTAGAGTGGCTCACGCAAAAGGCCGCTTCCGACAACACTGCTTCGGACAACACCGCCATCCGGCGGATGCCGCACTATAACCTTTCCGATGGGGAGGCGAAGGCGGTCGCTGAGTATTTGTTGTCGCAGTCGGATCGCCGTCAGGCGGAAACCAAGTTGCCGCAAAAGGCGAACAAGGGCGTGGGGGAAACGCTGTTCAACACGCTGGGCTGTTTGGCCTGCCATCAGAATGGAGAGCTAGGGAGTGCGGACCTGTTCAGCGGCACCGACCTGACCGAGATCGGCCTCAAACGTCCCGCCGCCTACTTCGAGGCCTGGCTGAAAAACCCCGCCCAGCTCAACGCGGATCATCGGATGCCGGTGTACGATCTCTCGGCGAAAGAGCGTGGGGACTTGTCCGCCTATTTGGCCAGTCTCACTCCAGCGGGCAAACAGGCCCGGACACCGGTCCGTAAGTTCAACGAGACGCTGATCCGCGAGGGGCGTGAGATCATCGCCAAAAACCAGTGCAATGCCTGCCACAATCTGCCGGGCGAGAATCAGGAAGAGTCCACCCCAAAACTTCGCCCCCTAGGCCCAGGCGAACTGTGGCACGACGCGTGTCTGGCCGAGCCAACCGCTACGCATCCTGGCTACGCCATGCCGGAATCGGACCGCGAGGCGATCAAAACCTACATCCGCGAAATGGCTAGGGCGGGCGTTACCGAGACGCCCAAGGTGAGCGGCAAGTGGGTGATGACCGAGCGGAACTGTGTCGCCTGCCATCCGCGTGGGACGAACGGCGGATTGGCCAACACCGCCCAAGGCGTGGCGGAGGCTCACCAAAATCTCACCTCGCAGCTCCCGGCGATGCTGCCTCCTTCGCTCAACAGCGTAGGAGATAAACTGCACGACGAGTCACTTGCCCGCGCCATTCGCCGCGACGACAAAGGCTATCGCCCTTGGCTCAAGGTTCGGATGCCGAAATACAATTTAAGCGACGACGAACTCAAGGCGATCATCGGGCACTTGGTCACGGCCGATCGCATCCCCGACGGGGCTCCGGCCAAACCCCGGCCGACTCCCCCTTCGGAAGACGCGATGATGGTGGCCGGTGCGCGGTTGGTTACTACGGATGGTTTTGGCTGCACGAGTTGCCATCAGGTGGGAGACATGCAGCCACCCAAGGCACCGCTCAACGCGATGGGGCCGAATCTCTCTGGCATGGGCCAGCGGATGCGGAAGTCGTGGTTCCACCGCTGGGTCAATAACCCGGCGCGGATTGTGCCGCGGATGGAAATGCCCAGCGTGCAGGTTCCGGTGAAGGGCGTGCTCAACGAAGACCTCGACGCCCAATTGGCCGCGGTGTGGCATGTGCTCAACACCCCAGGCTTCCAGCCACCCAAGCCGGACCCCGTGCGGATTGTGCGGCAGACCGGTCTGCGGGACGTTGCGGCCAAGCCGGTGGTGCTGACCGATGTGATGAAGCTGGGCAAAAAGGTTTACGTCAAACCGTTGCTCGTTGGTTTGCCGAATCGGCACAACGTGATGTTCGATTTGGAGACCGCCACGCTCGCCGGTTGGTGGCTGGGCGATACCGCCTGGCAGCGAAGCGAGGGGAAAACCTGGTTCTGGGAGCCAGGCGGGACCGAGCTCTGGAACGACGCGGAGCCTCGCCCAGAGATATTGCTGCGGGGCCCGACCCAGCGGTTAGTTGATCCAACGCGGCAAGGGCAGTTCTTTACGGAGTTCGACGACATCCGGTATGAAGAGGATCAGGTTACCGTCACGCATCGGCTCCGTTTCGCCGAGGACGAGGTCCCGACGATCCGCGTTCGGCAAACCTTCGCGCCCCACTGGGGTGAGGATGAAAGTCCCCGGCATGGGTTCCGCCGCACGCTGGAAGTCTCTGGGGTGCCGGAAGGTTATCAGGCGGGCATCCGCATGGTCGCGCCCACGCACCTGAGCGACGCCCAGCTCGATCTCGCCAACCAGACCGTGCGGTTCGCGGATCGAGGTGGGCTGACCATCCAAGGGGAATCGGCCGGCAAGCTGCGGCTGGACCAAGGGGGGACGTTGTGGCTAGAAGGAGCGAACGAGAAGGTAACGCTCAACTACGACACCGCCCTGCCACGCGATATCTTCCCGCCGCCACCCACGCCTGATCTCCCCCCACCGGAACGGACTGAACTGGATGTCGTGCCGGGCTGGACCGCGACCAACTTGCCGCTCCCGGCGGAGATCATGCCGACCGCGCTGGCCTGGCGGCCGGATGGCCGGTTGATTGTCGCTTCGCTCAAGGGTCGCCTCTGGGAAGTGACCGATACGACCGACGACGGCTGGGAGAACGCCGTCCGGCAAATCGGCGATGAGTTCGCCGCGCCATTTGGTTTGCAGGCGTATGCGGACCATATCGATGTCATCAACAAGTATGGTCTGCTGCGTCTCTCGGAACAGGATGGCCAAGTCACCCGCGTCCAAAACATCGCCAGCGGCTGGGGTCATACCGACGACTATCACGACTGGGCCGTCGGCCTGCCGTTGGATAAGGAGGGCAACTACCATATCGCCGTCTCGTGTCAACAAGACGACCGCACCGCAGCGGCCGCCAAGTGGCGAGGTTCGGTGCTCAAGCTAACGCCGAGAAAGCCGACCGACGACAACCCGCAACTGTTCGACGTGAAAGAAGTCACCGCGGGCAATCGGTTCCCAGTGGGGATCGCCCAGAACCGTGGCGGCGATCTGTTCGTGACCGATAACCAAGGGAACTGGAAACCGTTCAACGAGCTAAACCGCGTCATCCCCGGCAAACGGTACGGCTTTCTGAACAAGCTGGAGCGCCAGCCAGGCTTCAACCCGCCGAAGGAGCCCCCGGCGGTCAACATTCCGCATCCCTGGACTCGCAGCGTGAACGGCATCTGCTTCCTGGAAACGCCCGCCGAGCTCCGCGACCAAATCGGCTACGACCTGTTCGGGCCGTTCGAAGGAGACTTGATCGGCTGCGAGTACGATACCCGGCGGCTGCTTCGAATGAGCCTCGACCACATCCAAGTGGACGGCGCCAGCGACACGATCCAAGGGGCCATCTACCCCTTCACGCCGGACCCTGGCAGCAACCCCCAGGGGGCGCTGCAAGGCCCGATCACCTGCGCGGTCGCCCCGCACGGCGACCTCTACATCGGCAACATCCGCGACGCCGGCTGGGGCGGGTCGAACAACATCGGCTCGATCACGCGGCTCCGGCCGCAAGGCACGAGCCTGCCGCCAGGCATCGCCAGGGTCACCGCCACCCCGCGCGGCCTACGAATCCGCTTCACCCAACCGGTCGCACCCGCCGCGTGCCGCCTCCCATCCAACTACAACATCGCCTCCTACACGCGAGAATCGACCCCAGCCTACGGCGGCAAAGACCTCGACCGCCGAGTAGAACGCATCGACGAACTGATCGTCAGCGACGACCACCTAGAAGTCGAAGTCACCTTCGAAGAAATGCGCGCGGGCTACGTCTACGAGCTGTACCTGAACAATGAAATTGCAGGGAAGGGAAAGACGCTGTGGCCCGCGGAGGCACACTATACGATGAATGTGGTGCCAACAAAGTAGCGGGCGATTCTCGGATGCCATGCCCACGCCCTCAAACGCGGGCATGAGACGTGGGAGATGATTGGGGGGTGGCTTGGACGCCGTCTCGGAGTCCATCACGCGGCGCCGCCGGGAGAGGATCATCAACGCCAAGGCATGCAGCTCTGCCCCGTACGCAGGGCACCTGGCGATATTTTTGACTAATCGCTGAGTCTTGGGCGAGCACTAGCTGCCCCGAGTGAGGTATCTGATGTATATTCAAGGGAGGTAGTATTTCTCAAGAGCAAATCATACCGGCTTCCGAGTCAAGAATCAGCATCAAATGAATTAGACGCGGCAAGCTACATTAGAGTTCACAATTACTCCGATAGCAGAGCACGACGGCCGTGATCACTTGCACGAACGATCCTTTTTCAGGGGATTGAAGCGGGGGATATGGGACATCAACGATTAGGAAAGATTCCCAAGAGCAAAGCCTTTGCTGAGGTTGTTGCACTAATCTCCGGAGCTCCTGGCGAAGGGGGCGGCATTGCGATCATTGAGGACGTCCAGAATATTGCCGCTGCGACACTCGTGGCCGCCGAAGCAGGTCTGAATCAGGCTCGTGACGATTCTGGGTTATGCGACACATTCTATTTGCTGACCCAATTGGTTCTAGCTGCTCGTGACGAAAAAAATTGGCGAGAACGCTTCGCCGATTTGGGCATCTCACTGTCTGACGACGCAGGAATGTTCGAGTTAGTCTCGGAGATTCAATACACGCTTCAGGACCGATCGGATCAAAGAAACGCCTATTCCGACATTGCGGAGATGGCGAGGAAGTCCGCCATCGATGCAGTCAAGTCACTTGCAGGTCCGCATTCCACCACGCTATTTGGAACAGGGCCAGACGAGCTAAGGGACGCCGTTCGAAAACTTTCGACAAAGAAGGGATTTGCAGAATTAGGGCGGACATTCTTTGGGGGCGTGCTCTCGCAGTACCTGAACTTCTACATTTGCAAGGAAACTCCGAATGCCGTTCGTGAAGGCCGACTGGATGGCATGGAGGGCCTGCGAGAGTTTGAAGACGCGCTAGATCGCCATTGCTATCAGAGCGCCAAAATTGTCCAGAACTTTTGTGGCGACTGGTACTCGAAGACGGAATGGCGTGAAGGGATCGATCCCCAAAACACTTCGCGGGCAGTCGCATTTGCAATTGAAAAATTGCAACGTGAACTTCGTCAACAGGGAGGTGACAAATGAGTCAACCTCGCCTGTTTATTTGTGGTGGTGCGACGGTTAGTAGCGACGACAAACGCCGCAAAGGACGGATAGACAAAGAGCTTCGTACATTCGGCAACGACGCGAATGTACATTTGGTTGTGGAGGACTTATGTAAGACGTTCAGAGAGAAAATCGGAGACCGCATTGCTGATTTGCTCGACATTGCTGCTTACGTATATGCTGCGGATGGTAACACTGAACGTGGACATGCTGGAGTCGATACTGAGGGAAATCAAACTTGGAGTCGTAGCTTTCATTTTGTCATCCCGGTGGTGGACATAGAATTTTGGGGGAACGGTGCAGTCGGAAGTGAACTCGCTCAACTCCTAGGCAGATTGTCAAACGACCGATTTCACTTTGATTTCGTGGATCGCCCCTCGGAACTTCGGCAACAGATATTTCAATATGGTGAGGATAATGAGTGGCCTTTCCTCAACCCTGAAAGGGTACTGCTTTTTTCTGGTGGCCTAGATTCATTAGCAGGTGCAGTTGAGACCGCGGCTGCCGGCACTAACCTAGTGCTCGTATCACATCGATCGACGCCGACAATGTTCAAACGTCAGAAAGACCTACTTAGGCGACTTCAAGAGGCTTATCCGGCAGTCCAAATTCTTCACATTCCAGTTGCTCTGAATTTGAAGAAAAAATTGCAGAGCCGCGAGCCGACTCAGAGAACGCGATCCTTTTTGTTTGCTTGTCTAGCTGCTGCAGTTGCTAAATCTACCAATGCCGATGGAATACGGTTCTTCGAAAACGGCGTTGTCAGTGTCAACCTTCCTGTCGCGGATGAAGTTGTTGGCGCTCGTGCCTCCAGGACCACTCATCCGCGGACGCTTCATGATTTTCAGTCATTCTTGAGACGAGTTCTTGAAAAAGACATCGTTGTTGACAATCCATTTTTTTGGAATACTAAGAAAGACATCGTCGCGAAGGTCGCGAGATCGAAAGACCCGCAAATGATTGCCCTGAGTCGATCCTGTGCCCATTCCCGATTTACGCCGAATTCGACATGGCATTGCGGGACGTGTAGCCAATGCATTGATCGCAGGATAGCGGTAATAGCAGCAGAGGCTGAGGCTTTTGATGAAGCCAGTGACTATGAGGTTGACGTATTTACTGGACCGCGTAAGGAGGGATATGAGCAAAACATGGCACTTGATTATGTTAGGCTCGCCAAAGACTTAAACGATGCAGGTGTAGATGGCATTTCACATCGCTTTTCAGACGAGATTGTTGAAGCGAACCGCTTTCTCGGCCGTAGTCGAGAATCGGCTGAGCGATTATGTAGTCTTCTGTCAGCACATGGGAAAATCGTAAGCGATGTTGTTTCATCTCAGATCGCCAAAAATTCGGAACGCTTTCTAGAGGGTAACCTTCCTTCGAGTTGTATGATTCGCCTTGTAGCGGGAAATCGCCACCGAATTGAAAGTTGGCAAAGGCTTTCGGATACAATCGTGACTTGTCTCCGAAATGGATTACCCGCCGCGTGTAGTGATGCCCCACCAAAGAAAGAGACCGATCTTCAAAGATTGTGCGACGGACTATTGAAGGCGGCAGGAGAACGGCTTGAACGAGAGTTCCCGTACGCACGCTGGGGACTCATTGGCACGAAGCCAGACTGGTCAAGCAACGAGATCAATCTATGGATTGAGCTCAAGTATGCCCGAAAACAATCTGCGACACCGGGAAGGATTAGTGACGAGATCGCAACTGACATAACGAAATATGGGGATGCGGGAAAGCGAGTCCTCTTTCTGATTTATGATCCTGATCGACTGATTCGTGATGATGCAGAGTTTGTGGAGCCAATTCACTCTCATTCTGGCATGCGTGCGGAGATACTGCGCTAATTATAACTGCTGCCTCTCGAATATGCGATTTTCTCGTACTCCTTCTAGAGGTATTTAGAGACTTGCAACGACATCCTCAAGAAGTTGCAATGAATGACCGTATACCGGACCCTACGTCTCCTCTTCCCCATCCTCATCCTCACCAAAATCAATCGCCCAGTCATCAATCTGCCCATGCACCTCTTCCAGGCTGAGTTTTTCTACCGGGATGACGTGGTCGGGTTGCCAGGTTTCTAGGTCGCCGGAGTGGTTGCGGCGTTGTTCTATTTCGGCGACTTCTTCTTCCAGGGCGACTAGCCAAGGGGGGACGTCCAGGCCGACTCCGACCGGTTGTTGGACCAGTTGTTCCGCTTCTTCGTTGAGCATGTCGAAGGCCCAGCGGGCTTCGGGGCTGCCGACGTTTTCCATGGCGCGTTCGACCAGCGAGCAGACTCGGTCGACCATCAGTGGTTTGAGGAAACGTTCCTGGATGCGGTCGGCGACGGTCGGCATCCGCATGGCGTATTGTTGTTGCAGCTTGCTCAGCCGCTGGACGTACTTTTCTGCTTCATCGCCGATCCGTTGTTTGAGGGCGTGCCGCCAAAGTTGGCCCGCTTCGCTGTAGCCACGGCGGACGAGGACCTCGTGGGCCAGCACGATCGGGCGGAGGTTCCAGGCGACTCGGTCGTACGAGGAGCGGAGCCGGAGGAAGTCGAGGAACATGTACAGGTACTCACCCCGGTCGCTTTGGGTGGTGGTGCTGTTGTAGTCGCGGTATTCGGGGTAGTTTTCCAGGACTGCTTCGAGCACGATGGTGATGTTCTCGGCCGCTTCGTGACGGGGTTGGTCTTTGTCCAGGTGTTTGACGAACTCCGGCCATTCCTCTTCAGCGGTTTGCTGTTCGATCTGGCTGATCCACCGCAGCACGCCGGTGTGCAGGATGCCGCGCATGTTGCCTCGGTTGAAGAAGTACTGGGTGAACAGGTCGTGCCCGAACAGCTTGATGAACTTGAGCAGCCGCTTCCAGTGATGGGCCTCGGTAAACTTTTCGACCGATGAAAGCCGCAAGGTGCGGCTATGGCTGAGCCAAATGAGCAGCAGGTTTTGCGTGACCTGTTCGAGGCACTCAACCAACGCGTTGTCGAGCTCCTCGCCACCCTTACGCGCAATCGCCCAGGTTTGGGCCGATTCGACCACCGCGTCGACCAGCGCGCGGAACCCGGTTTCGAATAGGGCGTCGAACTCGGTAATCGCTCCGGGGCCGACTGGGTTGTCGTTTTCCATCTGCCGCGCCGTATCGAGCAACTGCCGCGAGAGTTCGTACATGCCGACCCTGGGCAGCAGCACCAACAGCTCGCGGATGGTGGTTTGCCGGACCCGCGCGGTGACAATCCGCAGGGGGCTGCCCCGTTTGGGAATGGGGACGTAGAGCAGTGGTTTGTCTTTGAGGTCTTCGAGGAAGGCCTCGAACCGCTCGGCCGTTTCCTCCTTGTCCTTGGCGAAGATCGCCGCGACCAAGTGGACGGCGAGGCTTTGCTCCGCGCCGATCTCTTTTTCCAGGTTGTCGAGCTGGTCCGACTCATCGGCCGAGTTGGCGGCGATGACCGAAGAGATGATTCGCGCGGCCGAGGCGGTCGCGACCGTGGTGTTGATCGTCCGTTCGAGCAGAAACTCTTTCATTACGCGTTGGCGGTCGAAGTCGACCATCGATTGGTGATCGCCATCGGGATCGATCAAGGGGTGCTGGTGGATCTCGACCAGCAGTTCCAGCAGCCCGCGATAGTGGTGGATCGCCTGCTCGCGCCAGGTGGCCAGCTTGTGCAGGACCTCTTCGTCCCGCGGTTGCCCCAAGGTGCCGAGCGAGGCCATCTGCCACGACTGGGCCAGGCAGCCGAGGAACGAGAGCCGCAGGTTGATCCGTTTCGACTCGGCGTTGAGATCTTCCGATTGGTCGCCGGAGTCGGGATCGTACACGCCACCCTCAATGCCGTCGTCCGTGCTGTCCTTGAAGGTGACATCCTCGTAGGCTGCGCCGAACAGGTGATCGTCGCCGGTCGGGTCGTCCCCCTGGTCGCCGTAGAACAGGGCGTCCAGGTCATCATCCATCGAGCCCTGTTTGGGCTGGGCGGAGAACCAACCTGGGACCTCGTAGTAGCTGCCGGCGTTGGCCTCTTGGAAATCGAGGAACCGCTTCATCATCGGCCAGAGCTTAGCCTTGGCCTCGCTGTTTTTCCGGCCGCTGTTTTGCAGCCGCATCATCCATTGGTTGACCTGGGCGAAGTACGAGGCGTCAAGCTGTTGCAAGCCGACCTCCTCGGCCCGTTCCAGCCAGTGGACCAACAGGGCCATGGTGGTGACGTAGTCTTCCCGCTGGATCAAGGCGTCGATCACCAAGGCGTAGGCCTGGGGTGAGTCGAACATATCGGCATAGGGTGCCCAGAAGGCGACATCCCCGGCCGCCGCGCCACCCTGATGCCACAGATGCAGCGCATGGGCCACATGCCGAGCCGCGGCGAAGGCCTCGCGGCCATTGGGAGAGTCGACACTCTCGACCTCGTGGGCGGCGAACTGGTACCACCACTGCGAGAACTGCTCGAAGGTTGCCTCGATCTCCCGCATCGCCACCTTGTTGTCCAGGGCGGCCGACTCGCTCATGATCCGTGACATGAGGCGGAAAATTTGCTCGATCTCGTGGGCCAGTTCGTCGACTCGGTGGTCGTGTACCGCGTTCTCGTAGGCGGGAAACAGGCTGAACTGGCCATCGAAGCCGATGATGTTCCAGGGGTCGATAATCGCCCCGCACTGGATCGCCTTTTGCAGCCGATCGACGATCTGCCGCGCATAGTCGACCCCCTCCGGCAACGCCCCGCGGTCGATCGCCTGATGCGACAACGTCAAATAGCATTCAATCCGGCACTTCATCCGGGCCGAAGCGGTCGGGACGACATCCACCTGGTTCATCGCCGCTTCGGGGTAACCCATCCGCGCGTAAAGCTGGGCCAGGCGGACATGGGCCAAGTGCCGCGCGCGGCGATTGCCCAAGAAGGCGTTCAGGTGCTGCCGCGCGGCACCGAACGGCTGCCGCTTGGCGATCGCTTCCGCTTTGAGACGGGACGCCATCGGTTTAGGGCAGGACTTCAGGAGTTGGTCGTAGAATCGGTCGCGATAGGAGGCGATGCCCGGCAACAGCTTGGAGAGGGTCATCTCAGAGTGGTGGGCGTCGGGGCTGGCTCCACAGATGCCGCTCCCCATGAGGATCACCCCGGCCAATACGGCGGCCGCTTCGTAGACCAATTCCTCGCGGGGAATCGGGGTGGTGTCGCCCGTTTCGACGCGGCTGGTGAGCGCGTCGAGCGTTACCTGCTGCACCACGAACCGCTGGTAGCGTCCCTCGGAATCGAGGTGGTCGGGGTCCCACTGGCCGAACTGGTAGTTGGGCCGTTTGTTGACTGGATGGTCGAAGTCGTAGGCTCGGGGGTCGATCGCGAGTTCTTCTAGTCGGGCTAAGTCGAACCCGGCGTCGCGGAGGATCTCCGGGTCGGTCTTTTCCAGCAGCTTGAGGGCGTGCGTAACGATTTCCGTGTAGCGACCCATGCAAACCCCCGCTCCGGCGATCATGATCGGGACCGGGCGGCAATACTCGTGGGGGTAGGGTTCGCTCTTGTGGTTTTCTAGCACGGCGACGGGGCGGTATCCGACGTAGTCGTTCAACTGGTCCAGGAGCTGTTCGACCAAGGCGTCCTGGTCATCGGCAGGGCCGCTGCGGAGCACTAATTGAAGGACCCTCACCAGGAAGAACGGGGAGAACAGCTCATCGCCATTGGGCTGGAAGAGGAGGTCTTCGTGATATTTCAGGTAGGCGGGCAGGAGTTGATCGTAGGTCAGGTTGAGGGCCCACTCAGCCTGTTCGGCTTGGCCCAAGGGAGAATCGGTCGCTTGGAACCTGCGGAGACCATCGCGGAGCAGTTGGCCCACTTCGTTCCATTGCCAAGTCGGGGGCGAGTCCGGCGGCAGGTCCGGCTCGACCGGGATGGCTCTGTAAAGGTCGTCGATGGCGACGGCAAAATTCCGATCGAACTCACCGGAGGAGAAGTTGAGATACCCCAGCGCCTTCTCAAGTAAATTTCGATTTGCCGCAAACAAATCCATGGGCAAGTTGGTTCCGCCATCGATGAAAAGCTCGCCGCTGCCCACTTTGCAACGACTCCAGACTCACAAGACGGAGTCGCCTTTACCCCATAGTGAGGGAATTACGGCGATCCGTAGAAGTTCATGGTAGAGGGAGTCTCCCGTGGGGTCTAGGCGATGGAGGCCGCCAAAAGGGGGCGCTCCATCGGGAAATGGGGAAATCGCTGGCAAAAAGGGTCGGATTGGCGATTGCTTCGACTATAATTGCGATTGGTTGTCTCGGGCACGTTTCCCCACCATTGGGCCTGCGTGACCGCTTTTCACAACATTCTCCCGGTGATTTCGGATAAAGGTTTGACGATGCCGTCACGCTTCGCCCTGATAAGTTCACTCGTCGTCGTGCTGCTGTTCGGTTCGGTGACCGCCGCTTGGGCGCAGCCCAGGGCGATTGGTATCGCCGCGTCGCAGCTCGATAATCTCGGCCTGAAGCAGGAGTGGAGCACTCAACTGCCGATCAACGCGGCGTATTCTCGCATCAGTCATTTCACCCAGGTGATTGGCCACGAGAATCCCCTCGTGGTGTTCGATGTGAAGCACAATGGCGAGTCGCGGCGGTTTTCTTCCGCCGACCTCAATACGTTTGGACGTCCGTTGGGTGAGGAAGAGGCGAAGGCCCAAGCGGAGCAGTACCTAGCCAGAATCGACAAGAGCCAAAAGCCGGAACTGACGCGCAACGAGGTTCCGACGATCACCTATTACGTGATGACCGACAACGGAATCATCCACGCGTTGGATGGCCGGACTGGTCGGCTGTTGTGGACCCAATCGCATGGCAATCGCAAACTGGTTTCGCAAAAGCCCGCGGGCAACGACGAGATGGTGGCCTACACCCTGGGCACCACGTTGTACGTCCTGAACCGCGCCAATGGCGAGATCAAATGGCAACGCAAGCTGGAAGGTCCTCCGGCCGCCGGGCCCACGTTCAGTGAATCGAAGATCTTCGTTCCATTGACCACCGGGCAGGTCTTCATCTACGATTTCGATGGCGGGCCCAGCTTGGCGCAAAACTATTTCTCGATCGGCAAGATCACTACGCCGGTCTCGGCCACTTCCACCACCGTGAATTGGGCGACCGATCGCGGGTACATTTACGTGGGGGACTCCCATCGTAATCGGGTGCGTTATCGACTGGAGGCGAACGGCAAAATCGTGGCCCCGGCCGCGAACTTTCAGCATCTCTACCTCTACTTCACGACGACCGATGGTTACATTTACTGCCTGTTCGCTCCGGATGGGGCGGTCCAGTGGCGGTATTCGACCGGTGAGGAGATCACGACCTCGCCGATTGCTGTCCGCGATTCGGTCTTCGTGACCCTGAGTCATGGTGGCCTGTACAAGCTGAGCTTGACCCACGGCGAGCTCCGCTGGTTTGCTCCGCGAGTTCGCCAATTTCTCTCGGCCAGTGATCGCTATGTTTACGCCTTGGACGACCTAAACCGCCTGCTCGTTCTCGACTCCCAAAGCGGGGCCGTGGTAGGAGCTACCGCCCTGCGCGGGTTCGACTTCTTCGAGACCAACCACGCCACGGATCGGATCATTTTGGGAACCAAGACCGGTCGGCTGCAGGTCCTGAGGGCCAGCGGACTGGAGTATCCGCAAATCCACGTTAAATTGGTGCGGCCCGCCACGCCCGAGGAAGAGGCCGATATGGAGAAACCCGCTCCGGAGCGTCCCCGTCCAGCCGCGGAAGACCCCTTCGGCGCTCCCGCGGCCGATCCATTCGCCGACCCGTTTGCTGCTCCGGCGGCCGGTGAAACACCCGCCGATGATCCCTTCGGCGGTCCTCCGGCCGGTGCCAATCCGTTTGGTGGTCCGGCGGACGGTGGCAATCCGTTCGGGACCGAACCAGCGGCTGACGACCCGTTTGGCGGCGGGGGGAACGACGACAACCCATTCGGTTCGTAGTGAATGAGTGGATCGGTGTTTTCGGCCGCTGACCGCTGGGTCCCCTAAATTCTGTTCGAGACCAAAGGTTGCTTCTGGTGCATGCACATTCGACGCCGCTGGTTCTAGCCATCAGCCTGTTGGTGACGTTGTTGTCACCCGTCTGGTCCGAAGAGCCGACGGTGGAACCTGGGGCGGTCCCCAAGTCGGATGTTCACTCGGAGATTCCGCCGCTGCCCGAGTCGGCTCGACTGGCGTTTGAAGAGGATTGGTCCACCGGTCAGATCGATTCGGCCAAGTGGTACCGCCTGCGGAAGAAGTGGGGCGAAGGCAACCACGGCGTGGTCCCCGAAAATGTCTTTCTCGCTGAGGACGAGGTCCTGGGGAAGCGGCGAAACGTCCTGGTCTGTCGGGCCCATGGAGACCAGTACGAAGGCCCGATCGTCGGCCTCTGGGGCAAGCGCGAGCGAGTCGGGGGCGTGATCGTCTCCAAGCCGTTTTTCGCCTCCGGCCGTTTCCAAGTAACGATGAAGGTAGGGAGCACCGAAAAGGTCGCCGAAGGCCCCGAGAACCCGACCCATCCCAGCGGGACGGTGCCGTCGATTTGGACGTACGCGTATCGCTGGGCGGAGGGAGATTCCGAGGCTAAAGACCAGTTCACCCCAAAAAACCCGCTCTACAATCCTCACATGCCGGCCTACGGCTTGGCCGCGAATGAATACTGGTCCGAGCTCGACTTCCCCGAGTATGGCAAGGATGGCAAGTTCCACGAGGCGATGTACAACACCTTCTGCCAAAATCG
>JBBDIM010000215.1:0-57153 GCA_040880405.1 Pirellulaceae bacterium
GCCAATTTAAGCCCCTATCCGCGGACCAACCTGTTTCTGGTTTTTAACAGTGTTGTGAACCCATTGGAAGAGCCGTTTGGCGACCTTCCACCACGTCCCGAGTTTCTCGGAGACCGCGAAATGACGCCGCTGAGCGACCTATAGCAGGGCACCTCAAATCGAGGCGGTCGGATCCGAGGGGTCGCGGGGCTCGGTTTCGTCAGCGAAGATGACAGGGGCGGCATCGATGGAGCCCGCCTCCATCAGGTCGACGACCATTTCCAATCCTTTGAGCAAGGTTCGCTGGTCCTCCAGGGACAAGGCGGCCAGACGCTGAACAAACTGTTCCTGGAGTGGGGGGGGAAGGCGTTCCAGACGCTGCTGTCCGATCGGCGTCAGTGAGATACAGACGAGCCGGCGATCGAGGCTGCGGCGTTCGCGAACGATTAAATTGGACCGCTCCATGCGATCCAGAATCCGCGAGACGGTCGCCGGCGTCAGATTCACCGCGCGAGCGACCTGCACGCCGGTGATCTCGTTTGATTCACGCGAAAGCTCGCCGATGGCTTTTAGGCACAAAAGCTGAGGAATCGTCAGCCCGGCGTCTCGGGCCAACTCGCGGGAATACTCCGAAGTCTTGCGAAGAATGCGGCGAATTGCCCTCAAAACTCGATCAGATTGGGGATAGTCATCCATCTCGGCGGTCCAAAGCGAATACAGTTAGTTGATCATCTGCTCTTCTTCTTCGGACGCGGCAATGGTGATCTCACCGGCGTCCTCGAGGCGGCGGACGATATCGACGATTTGCTGTTGCACCGTTTCGACTTCGGAGAGTTTCACGGAACCAAGATAGTCCATCTCTTCCAATAGCATATCAGCGGCGCGTTTGGACATGTTGCCTACGACCTTGTCCCGCAGATCCTGACTCGCCCCTTTGAGTGCCATTGCCCATTGGGCACTCTCGACGTTTTTGAGCACTCCCTGCATGTCTTTGTCGGAGAGCTTTTGGATGTCGTCAAAGACGAACATGAGCCGCCGGATCTCCTCGACCAAGTCGGGGTCTTCCTGGGCCAAATTTTCAAGCAATGTCCGCCCGGTACCACGATCAGTGACGTTCAAAATCTCCGCCACGGTCGGTACGCCCCCAGCGTTCTCGAACGACTGGCTCATGACACTAGCCATCCGAGTCTCAAGTCCTCGTTCGACCTCGCGGATCACCTCGGGGTTGGTCTGTCCCATGTTGGCGATTCGACGAATGACTGAAAGTTGCCGTTCCGCAGGCAGTCCGGCGATGAGTTCCGCCCCGTAGGATGAGGGGAGATGCGAGAGGATCAGAGCAATGGTTTGTGGGTGCTCGTCAATGATGAACGTGAGCAGGTTTTGGCTATCGACTTTCCGCAAGAAACCGAAGGGGACGGATTCAACCGATTGGCGCACGTTGTCGAGCGTCTCGGTTGCATTCTTGCCCAGTGCTTTGGTGACCAGGCTCTTGGCCAGCGAAATTCCGCCGCCACTCCCACCGAGTTGATTCGGATTTTGCTCGGCGAAGGCCAGGATCGCGGCTTCCTGCTCCGTACCGCCAAGGCTTTCGAGCTGGGCGATCTCGATACAGACCAATTCCACTTGTTTCGGGGTGAGCCGAGCCATGAGCTTGGCCGCTTCGTCCTCCGGCAAGGACATCAAAATGATGGCCGCCTTGCGGAGCGCGGGATTCGAGAAGTGCTGGCTTGGATCGCGGGGCTTGCCCATGGCGGTTTTGTCAGAAAGGCGTGTGTCGATAGTGCGTCATCGTCTTATCGACATTTCCAACCTGAGCGATTAGCGAAACCTTGCCGATTACACCATCGCATGCGTAGGCATTCGATCTTAATTTTTGTCTGCCTGCTAGCGGCAATGCTATGCAAGGATCGCTGCTGGGGAAAATCCGACTTGCAGGCCCATTGCGCCCCAGGGGCATTGAAACGTCACCGCGATTGGCTTTACTTCCGAGGGGAAGCGGACATCGGGAGGATTCCCGACCACCACGGTGGGCAGGCTGATCGAGAGCTGGTACTCCTCCATTTCGGCCTTGGCCGAGCCTGCGATCATGTTGGCGATTTCACCCACGGCGTCGGTCACATCATCGTTCAGTCCGTCGAACTCGCTGGGGTCCATCATCAGCATCGCGGCAGAGGCTTTTATCGCCACTTGTTCCGAAAAGCTGACGACCACGGATCCTTGGGCCCGGCCACTCAGGCCAATCACACCACTGATGTGGTACTGTCCCGTTACCTGATCTGCCAGTACCAACTTGTCCCGCGAAATGGAACAATTCAGCATGGTTTCAAAGGTGTGTTTTGTGGATCTGATAAAGGGATTGATGAATTCGACTTGCATGGCCCGGGCTCTTGTGTGGACGGGGCGGGTAGCTCGGCTTGTGACACCGGCCCCTGTTCTCAATGGATGGTTTTTCAAATCACCCCGCCATGGTGGTGGCACTTGGGGACACGGAAAAATAGATTGTGCCTGGTCGATGTCAAATAGAATTTCATTGATGCGGTGATTTCGCCTGAGAACAATCGATGGTCCCCCTCGGGCAAACGAGATTGAATTGACGCCTCATCAACCGTCGGATCAAAATCATCAATTTTCCTGGTATAACCGTTGCAATTCCGGTATTAGATCCAGATTGCTTCGAGTTGATCATTGTCTCAGGCGAGCGAGGCGTCAAAATGACAGTAGGGGAGCAGCCGAATTCACGACCGCCAATGATCTCACAGCAGAAGTGACCATGAAATCGACCTATCAAATTTCCGGAATGCATTGCGGGGCCTGCGTCAAAAAAGTGACCCAGGCCCTCGCGTCGGTGGGAGGCGTGCGCGATGTCGACGTCTCGCTTGAGGGGGAGTCGGTTGCATTGGAACGCGATGACCAGGTTCGTTTCGAGGACCTCGCAGCCGCCGTGTCCGACGCGGGGGATTACCGAATCAGCGAGAACCAAACTTCCACGCCAAAAGCGCCTTCCGCCGCCCCGGCTGCGGAGGAGAAAAAGGAAAGCCTCTATCCTTTGTTTTTGATCGTTGGTTATTTGTTGGGCGTGGTAGCTCTCATTGCATTCGTGCGGGCCGACTGGTCTCTGGAACCAATGATGCGGCACTTCATGGCCGGTTTTTTCCTGGTGTTCTCCTTCTTCAAGCTCTTGGATCCACCCGGTTTTGTCACGGCGTATCGAGACTACGACCTGTTGGCCAAGCGGTCTACTGCCTGGGCTTGGGCCTATCCCGGGGTGGAATTGCTGCTAGGTGTCGCTTACCTTGTAAATTGGTTGCCAGTGGTTACCAATACGGTGGTCCTGGTATTGATGTTGGTGGGAGCGGCCGGGGTGTTGAAGGCTTTGCTGAACAAGAAGAAGATCCGCTGCGCCTGTCTGGGCACCGCCCTCAACCTGCCAATGACCACCGTAACCCTGGTCGAAGATTTGACCATGGCCGCCATGGCCGCGGCAATGTTGGTCCTGCACCTGAGCTGGTCGGCCTAATCGGCACCGCCACCGATCTTCTTGACTCACCACTTGGCGAATGCATCCTACAAGGAAAATGAAGATGAGTTTTCGTAACGCGACTTCCTGGACTGGTTTAAGTTTCTGCTGCTTAGCGCTAATGATGTTGGGCATGGGTTGCAACAACGATGCGGGCGCACCGGCCACCGGTGACCCAGTCCATTCCGATCATGACCATGACCACGATGACGACCACAGCCATGAGGGTGCACAGGCCGACTCGCCTGAGGAGATCGAAGCGGCGCTGGCCAAACTATCCGACGAGGACCGGGCCTTGGCCGAAGAGCAGGCCATTTGCCCCGTTGGCGGAGAGAAGCTCGGATCGATGGGCACTCCCATCAAATTGACCGTGGAAGAGCGAGTCGTCTTTATCTGCTGCGAGGGCTGCGAGGAACCGCTCCGGGAAGACCCCGAGAAGTACTTCGCCAAGCTCGACGCCGCGTAGTCGACTGAGGCCATCAAGGCGGATTGATTCTAGTGAAGAACTTCCGCAACTCGGTGCTTAATCGCCTGGACCAAGTCGTCCGGCAAAGGTCCCGCTTGGGCGGCTTTGACATTTTCGGCCAGATGATCCCCGTTGCAGGTTCCCACAATCACTGTGTCACAGTGGGGGTGAGAAAGAGTGTAACGGAGGATCATCTCAGCCTTGGTCATCCCTTCCGGAAGCAATTCTTCAAGACGCGCCATTGTCCAAACATCGTTCAAGGCGGGGCGCTGAATCTCGGCGTCGGGGCCTCCTTGCGCGATGCCGCCACGGATGATGATTCCCGCGCCGGTTTCCGCCGCTTGGGTGATCAAGTCGTGATGCTGAGGGGCCAGGGCCGAATAGGGGATCTGGAAGGTCTCAAAGACCCCTAGATCAATCATGCCCGGCAACTGCGGCAGGCTGCTGGAGACGCCCACATGGCGGATGATGCCCTGCGAGCGATAGTCCATTACCAGATCGATTAGGCCCTCGCGCTGTAGCGTCTGCGGATCACCCCCGTGGAATTGCATGAGATCGATGTGATCCGCCTTGAGCCGCGCGAGGCTTTGTTCGACGTTCCGCTTGATGACCTCTTTGTTCCAGTGGTGGACCACTTCCAGGTGGTCCTCATGCTGGACCGGATCGCAACCGCACTTGGTGGCCAGGAAGAATTCTTCCCGCCGGGTATGCAGGTAATCGCCAATTCGACGCTCGGCGATGCCATAGTCTGGGGCGGTATCGAGGAAGTTGATTCCGGCGTCTAGTAATTCGTGCAGGAATCGCTCGGCATCCGCCTCCTCGACGACGCGGACTCCCCAAGTTTTCGGACCCCGCAGGCCCATGCTGCCATATCCGAGCCGGGTTACCGCGAGGCCGGTGTTGCCGAGAGTTGTCTTTTGCATAAGAAGTCTCCTGTGGTTACCCCCGAATTATTCCGGGTAAATCAGTATCCAGCTGCCTTGCCACCCTTACGCGGATCGGCCCCGCCGCGGAGTCCCTCTTCACTGCGTGAGACCGCCTGGCTGACTGCCAATGAACTGTTCTTTACCACTTTGTGCCCCATCGCTTCGAGGGCATCTTTGGCTTGCTCGAACAACTCAGGCTCCAGTAGTAGCTCGTCAGGCATCCATTGATGATGCAGACGCGGCAGCGTCACTGCCTCCAGGGGTGTGCGGTTAAACCGCACCATTTGCAGGAGCGCCAACGTGCTCGCGCTGATAATCCGCGGGCCGCCGGCCGCTCCCACGACATGGGTCGCTTTGCCATCTTTCAGGACGATGGTGGGGGTCATGCTGGAGAGAGGTTTTTTACCTGGTTCTATGGTGTTATTCTCGCTTTGCCGCAGGCCAAACTTGTTTGGTTCACCGGGTCGGGCGGTGAAGTCGTCCATCTCGTTGTTTAGAACAACTCCGAAAGTCGGCTCGACCATGTAGCTGCCAAACACCAGATTGATCGTCTCGGTACAAGCGACCGCATTCCCCTTGCTGTCGATGACCGAGAGGTGGCTGGTGCCACCATCGTCGTTGAGCATGAACCGCCCATAATCTTCCGGTTTGCCGGTCCGCTCGGGCGAAATTCTCTCGGCCGTGGTTCGCGCGTACTCCGCGCTAATCATCCGCTCGATCGGGACTTCCACAAAGTCCGTATCTCCCAGGAATTCGGCCCGATCGGCGTAGGCGTGCTTCATGACCTCCGTCAGGAGGTGAATCGATTCAGGGTTTTGCCCATCCCAAGGAGTCAGTTTTTTGTCCGGAAAGCGCCGCTCCCAGGCGTTGATGGTCCCTAGCATTTGCAACAGGGCAACACCGCCGCTGGAAGGAGGGGGCATCGCCAATATTTCGTGTCCGTCGAATTCACCCCGCAGTGGCTGCCGCACCACCGGTTGCATGCTGGCAAAGTCCTCCGCCGTGAGGATCCCACCTTGCTCGCGGCTAAGTTTCAAAATCGCTTCGGAAATCGGACCTTCATAAAAGGCTTTGCGGCCCTCCTTTGCAATCAGTTCCAGGGCCGGTAACTGCGGCGAAGGGTGTACCGAGCCGACCTCCGGCGTGTTGCCATCATGCAGATATTTTTGGTAGAGCACCTCAAACCGCTTTCGATAGAAAGAATTGCTCTCAAATCGTCGAAGGGCGGACTGGTAAATGTTGCGGTCGTAGTCATCGAACGGGAAGCCCTCTTGAGCTAAGCGGATGGCCGGTGCCATGACCGTTTTCAGATCCATCGTGCCATAGTGTTCCAGGGCATAGGTTAAACCGGCGACATTGCCGGGGACACCCACCGCCAGCATCCCTTTACTGCTGAGATCCGATTGGGGAATGTCGGCGTCCTCATTTTGGAGATAAAGCTCGCGATGGGCCGCGCCCGGTGCTCGTTCGCGGTAGTCGATCGCGACGGAGTGCTTTCGCTCGGCATCCCAGATGACCATGAACCCGCCACCACCCAGGCCGCAGCTATAGGGCCTGGTAACGGAAAGTGTGAACGAGGTGGCGACCGCGGCATCGACCGTGTTGCCCCCCGCCTTCAAAATTTCCAGCCCCGCCTCGGCCGCTAGAGAATGGTCGGCCGCCACCACGCCATGCTGGAAGACTTGGTCCTCGGCATACGCCGGACCCGCTATATAGCTGACAGATAGTAACAGGACCACCAGGCCTCGAAATCCACGGTTGTTCATCGATCGTCATCTCTCAAAGGTTTTTTTAGCCGAGGAAACTCAGGGGCATGGTGGGGGCAGATGTTTTATCTTAATCGGAAGGTTCGGAAACGGGGGACCGATTCATCGCTTTGAGCTGCGCGCGAACCTCATCCAGAATAAGTGCTTCCAGGCCCGGCTTGAGGTGTGCCGGTTGATCGTACCACACCATGGCACCTCCCCCTTCGTATCCCCCTTCTTTTAATACGCGTTCTGAAGGGATGTAGCAGGCCACGTCATTTGCATAGGCGGTGATCCAGACCCGATCCGACTCAAACTCCTTTTTAATAGCCAAGGCATAGTCGACCACAACTTCGCCACCCAGAAACACCATTGTCAGGTCTTCCCCGAAGGCCCATGACTGAATTGGGTAATTCACCTTGGTCGGCAAGGACTCGCCTTGGCTGAGGCGGTCCAGATTCCGCTTGGCATGGTGACCGGTGATGCCCGGCTGTTCGGCCCGTCCTTGCCAGGTTTCTTCACTGGGAAGTTCTTGCAAGGGTAGCTCAATCTCGGCGAACTTTGACTGGAGTGGACCATCCACGGGCTGCAATTCGCCTTGCGCCACGCGTTTTACCTCGGCGGCTAACTCGCCACCTTGACGTTCCGCTGCGGGGATGCCCCCTTTATCCCGGGGGTTTTGGTCTCCGCCACAGCCCGCCAGCACCAGGGCCGTGACCTGCGGAAAGTCGCGCTCGATCACCGCAGCGGCCACTCCGGCCCAATCTCCAGTGATTTGCTCGCCATTGCTGGCCGCCACGCAGTGACAGGCATACCCGGTAAGGATGGCATGAGGCTGGCCTTCCAGATCTTCAACGACCAACACCGGCAGCGCGTGATCGACCACGGGACCTCGCCGCCGGTTGAAGGCGAAATCGACTTCCCCGACACCATAACGGAGCCGTGACGGTTTACGCTGCGCCAGCGCCTCCGCAATTACCGCCAAGACCTTTTCGCGCAGGTCTTGGGTGTACCCGTCGACCGCGGCCCGCTCCGCAGCGGACAAGTCACGAATGAGCAAATTCTCCAGCACACCGGTCAGCATGGGTGCCCCATGGGTATGCGTCGCGGCGAGGGTGAAGTGACCGCGTGGAATGTGATGGCGTTTTTCGACCTCTGCGGCGATCGAGCGTTGAAGGCTTTCCGGCACGCCACAGGTATCGACCACAACCAAGACCCGCGGCTCTTGATCGTCGCCACCGAACACGACCGCTCGGGCGAAAAGAGGATGAGCCACATCGACCTTCAAATCATGTTTGCGGGCGGCATATCCGCTCAAGAGTACCGGTCGGGTCGGGGTGATATCGATTTTCGCTGCCCCGACTTGATAAGTCACTGCATCCGATTCCGCGGCTTGCATGGCCGGGATCATCAGAAAGAACCCACTCAGCAGCCCCATGGTCCACAGGCCTCGCAACCTATTCCAATTTTGACTACTCATCATGACGGAAGCCCTTCTACGTGTTCGCTGAAATATGCGTATTACCTAGGTTTCTAACCAGCGAGATAGGTTCTCGCGCACAAACAAATCATCGGTTAATTCCGGATAGACGCGAGAAACGCGATCGAGCTCTTTCGCCTGGCCTGGGGAAAGAACTTCGTGGGGGTTCAGGCACCGATTGGAAGGGGCCAAACCTTGTCGCCGAAGAACTTCCATGATGCCAGGGATGCAGCCCGCGAAACCATTTGCCGCGTCGAATACTGCGGCGTTGGCGTCGGTCAGGGCGATGTTTTTCGTCAGCCACTGGGCTGGAATATCCCGCTGCAAGCGAACCGCTTGAATCTCTCGGAGCATCTTCACCGCCTGGCTTGTCCACACGCCCCACTGACCGAGGAGCCCACCGGCGATCTGCCGGGTCTCGCCACCAAACTCGAACCGGGTTAACAGATCGACGATGATGTTGTCGTCGTTGCCTGTATAAAGGGTGATGTCGTCTCGGCCCGACTGCATGACCGCGCGGACCACGTCGATTGTTTGGTACCGGTTGAACGGAGCGATCTTGATCGCAACCACCTGCTCGATCTCCGCGAATCGTCGCCAAAACGACTCCGATAACACGCGGCCCCCGACCGCCGGTTGCAGATAGAATCCGATGATCGGTATGTGCCGAGCTACCTGGCGGCAATGCTCGACGATTTTCGATTCCTCAAAGGCCGCCACCGCCGACAGGCTCAAGAGGCCCGCGTGGTAGCCGCAAGACAACGCAAACTCCGCTTCCCGTATCGCCTGATTCGTCTCGCCACACAGCCCGGCAATTCGCACGAAGGGGGCAGTGTCGGTCGCCTGGATCTCATTCAGCGTCTCGGAAACCAGTCGTAAGATGGGCTCGAACAGATTATGGGCTGGGTCGCGAATCGCGAACTGAGTGGAATGCACCCCGACCGCTAAACCACCGCCACCCGCATCGAGATAGTAGCGGACAATCGCCCGCTGGTAGCGTTGGTTCCATCGGCCATCGCTATCGAGCATCAAGGGGCAGGCGGGTATCACTTGCCCTTGGGCGAGATGGGTTCTCCAATCCATGGCCATTAGTAGGCCCCCTCTCGGTTTTCGAAGTGGGTCGGCTTACCCAACATCGGGCCTCCTTGTTGGATCCACCGGCTGACGCACTGGATCATGGTCGCTAGGGAAGTCGGCGGTTCGCCCAAGTGTGTGCACGCCCACTCGCTATTGTTTAGCCACGCGGTCGGTGCTTCGCTGCCGGTGAAGGTCACTTTGCGGCCTAGCTGCTGGCCGAATTGGCTCGCTAAATCACGGACTCGCAAAACGTCACGACCGGTAATGTTGATCACGCGCGGCGGCGAGTCGACCCAGGCAAAGCATTGTAAAATCTGGGCCACCGCGTCCCCCTGCCAGATGACGTTGACATATCCCATCTCGACCGAAACCGGCTCATCCGCCGCGATCTTGCGGGCGATATCAACCAGCACGCCGTATCGTGGCTCCACCGCATAGTTGAGGCGAATTAGCGCGACTTGCGTTCCATGATTCGCCGAGCCCTCCGCGAAGGCCTCTTCTCGTCCCAAGCAAGACTTGGCATATTCTCCCGGCGGATCGGTCCGATCGGTCTCGCGCGAACCGCCCGACTCCGGCGTGGTAAAAGCGTACACACACCCGGTCGAGAGGGCCACGATGCGAGAGTCCCGAAAGTGTGCCGCCACTTGTCGCGGCATTTCGACATTCATCCGCGTTAGCAGTTCCGGACTAGAACTCGTGCCGAACTTGACCCCCGCCAAAAACAACACGTTGGCGACTTGAGGCAGCGCGGCCAGGTCGTCCGCTTGGCTCAAATCGGCTCGGACGGTGGCGATTCCCGCTTGTTCGAATGGCCTGATAGTATCCTCTGATGAAAACCGGGCCACCGCCAGCACTTTGTCGTTCCGGCCCAGCTTGCGCAGCGTGCGTTGGAGCATCAAGGCGAAATGAAATCCCATTTTTCCGCTGGCCCCCAGGACAGCGAAATCGCCGGCGCACTTGGCAATTGCATCCAGAACCTGCGGAGTGGGGCGGGTTAGCATCTCGTTCAATTGCTCGACGTCGGTCGGGCAAGTAATCGCTTCGTCGGTCATGGTCATCCACTACCGTCAAAAGGGTGAAGGTTTCATCTTACGCATGGAAACGTCCGCCTGCCAGCCAAGCACATCTCTCTCATTATTTCGCTTGGCGACGAATTGCTCGGGGAGAGAGGCCAAACTCTTTTCGCATCGCGGCCGAAAGTCGTGAGACATCGGAATAACCGGCGGCCTTGGCAATCTCGGCGACGGACAAGCCAGTCTCCAGCAACAAGGCGCGAGCCTGACTTAGCCTTTCCCGGCGGATCTCCTCTCCTGGCGACCGGCCCAGCAAGGTCCGGAATTTCTGTTCCAGCAGTCTGCGAGAAACGGGGAGATATCTCATGATATCGGCCACGCGGATTCCCTGCGAGACCCGCTCCCGAATCAGACGCAGCGCCGCGGACACCTCTGGGTCGTCAATCGCCAGCACCTGGGTCGAATGCCGGGCGTGGACCTGCAGTGGAGGCAACCGCAGAGGGGCTTCGGGAATTGGCCCGCCATCCATTAGTTGCGCCAGTAGCGCTGCCGCTTCGCGGCCTATCCGGTGGCTCGATAGTTGAATGCTGGAAAGCCTTGGCCAAGAGACTTTGCAGAGCAAGTCGTCCTCGTCACCGGCCAAAATTGCCACTTCATCCGGCACTCCAATCCCGCTTGCCTCGCAGATCTCCGCCAATTGCCGGGCCGGATACGGGTCGGCCGCGAATACCGCCAGCGGCTTAGGCAAGCTCGCCAGCCATTGGGAGACCAGTGGCTGATCGACATCATCGAGACCAGAATTCCGTCCCCCTTCCAACGCGTTGGTAACCGCAGTCGATGCTGAGCGTCTCGCGGCACCAAGAGCAAACGCCACTGCTGGGTACGGGCAAAAGTCGCGATCGACTCGACCACGTTTCGGCCCCAGGTATCGTCGGTCTCAATCAACATGGCGACCCGCCGCGGTTCCGCTTCTGCCACGTGCTTTCGAATCCAGAATTAAAGGTCTGGGGGGGTGTTTCTGAATCACGTCCTACTTCGGAGCGAGAAATAGTGAATGAGTAGCGGTTCGCAATTTAGCAAATATTCTGCGCAAATGCGCACTGAGCACGGAGATTTTCTCTGTTAAAATCGGAACAGCGTTTGGCGTACGCTCGGAGCGTCGTTGCCGATCATTTCCCTCTCCTTGAATTGAGATTTCGGAGCCCCATGTCCACCGTTACCGATCACCGTGATTCCGTCCCTCAACCCCGAGTCACCGGCTTGACCGATCTGCCACCTCATAAGCGAATCGTGCTGCTGACCGATGGATACTCGTCACCTTTTCTGGCGAAAACGGCGATCAGTGTTCTTCGCTACCGAGCGGCGGACGTGGTTGCGGTGATTGACCAGGCCAATCAGCACAAAACCGCACAGCAACTGCTTTCCGCCGGAGGAGAGATTCCGGTGGTTGCGAAGCTGACGGATGTCCCTGAGGCGGACAGCCTTTACATTGGAATCGCCCCTCCCGGTGGCAAACTACCGCCGGAATGGCGTCCGATTATTTTTGAGGCGATCGCGCGTAAGATGGACATCATTTCCGGGCTGCACGACTTTTTGGTGGAAGACCCGGAGTACATCGCTGCCGCGGCGGCCTCCGGTTCGCGGTTGGTCGATGTCCGTCGGAACCATTTTAAAGAGACGGCCAAGGGGGCGAAATTTCGGCCCGAGTGCGTTCGCATTCATACCGTGGGCCACGACTGTACTGTGGGCAAGATGGTCGCTGCGTGGGAAGTCCAGCAGGGGTTGCAGTCCGCCGGCCGGGATGCCAAGTTTCTCGCGACTGGTCAGACCGGAATCATGATCTCGGGGGAAGGGGTCCCGATCGACTGCGTCGTCTCCGACTTCGTGAATGGGGCCGCGGAACTGCTGGTGCAGCAGAACGATGCACACGAGTTCGTGCTAGTGGAAGGACAGGGCTCGCTCTCGCATCCCGCGTTCTCGGCCGTAACGCTCGGTCTATTGCATGGTTGTGCCCCCGATGGCCTGATCTTTTGCTACGAGGCGGAGCGAAGTCATGTGAAAGGATTGGACAACATCCCCATCCCGCCGCTGGCCCGACTGATTGAGTTTTACGAATCGGCCGCGAACTTGCGGCATCCCTGTCGGGTGATCGGGATTGCGGTGAACACCCGGACTTTGACCGCTGAAGCCGCTCAGGCGGAAGTCGCGAAGGCCGAGCAGGAATTCCAGCTACCCGCCTGCGATGTCTATCGTGATGGCTCCGATAAGCTGGTTGCCGCGGCGCTGCAACTGCGTGACGAGGTGTTGGCGAGATGAAAATGACTATCCACCGCCGGATTTTGCCGCTGGCCCATGAATTCACCATCGCCCGGGGTTCGATCACGACCCAAGGCTCTTTGATTGTCGAACTGTCGCACGATGGTGAGCGGGGCTTTGGCGAAGTAACGGAAAACACCTACTACGGTCACACCCTGGACGCGTTGACCGAGTGCCTCGGCCAGGCGGAGGATATGCTTGACCAATATATCGACTCCCCACCGGAAGCGGTTTGGCAAGCGGCACGGGAAGCATTGGGTGGCAACCAGTTTGCCCTGTCGGCCCTTGATATCGCCGCTCATGATCTGCATGGCAAGCGGCAATGCCTGCCAACCTGGAAGGTTTGGGAGCTTTCTTGGAATCAGGTACCCGATTCCAGCTACACCATCGGGATTGACGACATCGACACCATGCGGGCCAAGCTTCGCGAGCAACCTGGTTGGGGGCACTACAAGATCAAGCTTGGCACTCCGCATGACTTGGATATCCTCCGCGCCTTACGTGAAGAAACCGACGCCGTATTTCGGATCGATGCCAACTGTGGCTGGAGCCCTGAGGAGACGGTGTTCAATTCCCAGGCGATGCGGGAGTTGGGTGTTGAGTTCATTGAACAGCCCCTCCCGGCAGAAGCGGACGCTGAGGATAAGCGATACGTCTTCGAGCACTCGGAGTTGCCGTTGATCGCCGACGAGAATTGTCAGCGAGAAGAAGATGTAAAGGCTTGTCATGGTGTATTCCACGGGATTAATGTGAAACTGTGCAAGTGCGGCGGTCTCACCCCCGCTTTACGAATGCTACGCGAGGCCCGAGAACTGGGAATGCGGACGATGGTCGGTTGCATGGTGGAAAGCTCCGTCGGGATCAGTGCCGGGGCCCAACTGTTGCCCCTGCTGGATTATGCCGACCTGGACGGTGCCATCCTGATCAGCGAGGACCCGGCCCAGGGTGTCCAAGTCCGACAAGGCAAGATCATACTGGCCGAGCGTCCCGGCACCGGCACCGGGGCCTGGCTCAAGGAGAGCTAAAGATGATACGAATTTCGGTCTTCGGGCTTGTTTGTTTAGCCTTAGTCGCTAGTTCGCATACCGAAGCAGAGGAGCCTAAGGCCATGAAACCTACGGAGGTCATCAAACGCCTTGACAATGCGATTAAGTATGAAGTTGAGGCGAAAAATCTGCCCAGCTTCTCGATTGCACTGGTCGATGGGGACCGAACCGTTTGGTCGCGCGATGGAAGCGGAAGATTTTCAGGTTTACGAAAACGAATGGTGGCATTTTGACTTTGATGACTGGAAGAATTACCGGATCGGCAACGCCACCTTTGAGCAACTGACCAATCCGTAGCGTCGCCCCCTATGCCCTCTCTTGGCCTGAATGCGAAGGACTCTGTATCATGCGGCGACGTACTTTTATATCGACAGCTTTGGCCTTGGCCGGAGGTGGCCGGATGTTTGCTAACGAGGGGCAGGGACGTTGGGATCAAGCGGCGGATGTCCTAGAACTGGCCGTTAAAAGCAAGCAGGTAGAATCGGCGGCGCTCTTTGTGAGTCACCGTGGCCACCCATTCGTACGGCATTTTGGTAAGGCCGACTCAAACGAAGCGATGTTCTTGATCGCCTCGATTTCCAAGCCGATCAATGTCGCGGCGTTAATGACCCTGTACGATCAGGGCGAATTCAAGCTTGATGATCGTGTGGGAAAGTTCTTACCAGAATTCCAAGGTGAGGGTCGAGACAAGGTTGCGATTCGGGATTTACTGACGCACGTCAGTGGCCTACCGGATCAACTTCCGGAAAACAAAAGGCTGCGTAAGAAGCACGCTCCGTTAGGCGAATTCATTCAGCATGCATACCAAACGCCGCTCCTCTTCGAGCCGAGATCTCGCTACCGGTACTCAAGCATGGGAATCTTGTTGGCCGCTCGAATCGGAGAGGTGATCAGTGGGCTGGATATGGCTTCGCTTGTCGATCAGAGGATATTTAAGCCCTTGGGAATGACACGCTCCGTGCAGGGCTTAGGTCAATTCAAGAAGGATGCGATGGTCGCTTGTCAGGTAGAAGGGGCAGCGGCCGAATCAGGGAGTGGCGATCCCGATGCCAAGAAGTGGGATTGGAACAGTTCCTATTGGCGAAACCTGGGCGCTCCGTGGGGAGGCGTCCACGCCTCCGCGAGCGATATTGGATTATTTCTAAGTGAGATCCTGGGCGAGCAGGGAAAAGCCTTGAAACCCCAGACCGCGCGGCTCATGGTTCAGAATCATAGCCCGGATGGTCGGACGCCGCGCGGGCTTGGTTTCGCGTTGGGAGCGAAAGCGGGTAGCCCCGGTTGCTCGCAGCGGACGTTCGGTCACTCCGGTGCGACCGGAACGATCTGCTGGGCGGACGCGGCGACGGAGACGATCTGTGTGGTGCTTACCTCGTTGCCATCAACCGCCGCCAAACCCCATCCACGTGAACTTGCCGCGGAGCAAGTCGCGGTGGCATCACTTTGCTAAGACGTCCTGACCCAGGCTTGCATCTTTAGCGCTTCCATTTGCAGAACATGCTTCTGCCAGATCGGGGCGTAGTCGATGGGATCCTACAGCCTGTAACCGATGCGCCAGCAACTCCAAGCCGAAATTTGCAAAATTGAACGCTTTTGAAGCGCCTAGCGAATTCAGTTGTCTTTCGATAAGGGCGGCCATGTCCAGTCGTATGGGTGGTGGTTTGACTACCCAGAATTCCGCCCTAGAGTTTACTTGTCTCGAAGACACTTTCCGTGTTTCTCGAGGGGGCAACTATGTTTTATCGGCGCTTCAATGGGCAGAAATCCATGAATGCGATGGTATTCGGGCAGAGGAACGTCGCCGGAACCCTTTCACAGGTTCTGGAACAGCGAGGAATTCATGTCCTCGATCAGTGGGACGGAGATCTTTCGGCGGTCCGGCATCAAATCGTTGAGCATCTTTCGGCTTACGATATTCTCTTTCTCATAGCGGGCGATCATTCGGATGAAACGAAGAATACACTTCGCGGATTGCGTCTCCTAACCGATCTTCCGATTGTGCTATTTGGCATAGCCCAGGCCCCGAATCAGGTATTGCAATACATTCGGTCCGGTGCAACCGACTTCATTGATGTCTCGGGTGATTTCTTTAGCGATTTGGACGAAATTCTTCAGTCAATAATCGCGCGAACGCCAGAGGTAGGCGCAAGCGGTCAGGTAATCGCGGTTGTTTCGGCCAGCGGTGGTTCTGGGGCAACGACTATTGCTTCCAATCTCGCGGTTCGGTTCGCAGAGATGCGACAATCCACGGCACTGATCGACTTGAATCTCTCGGGAGGGGACATTGCCATGCACTTGGGATTGGAGTCCCGACACAGCATTGCCGACTGCGGAGCGATCAGTGGAAATATCCACGCGGTGACGCTGAATCCAATGCTGGAAAAGCACTCTTCCGGGCTTCGGGTACTAGCCGGACCCTCGTTTTTAGGTGACCACGGGGTGCTCTCACCCGATACGGTCCGTTCGGTAATCGAATGCCTTTCTCGAATCCATGAACGTACGGTCATGGACGTGGAGGATGTCTTTCATCGCGAACAACTCGAGGCGGTCCGCACCGCCGATATCACGTGTGCCGTTTTTCGACTTGATTTTCCGTCGCTGGTCCGAACGCGCCAGTTGCTGGATCATTTTAGCGTATTGGGAATCGAGAACGTACGTCTGATCGCGAACCAGGTTGTGGTGGGTACCAGTTTGCAGAAGTCCAAGGCGGAGTCGGTCTTGAAGCGGCCGATTGACTTCCAGATTTTGGATGAAACCCGTGCGGTGGTCGACTCCCTCAACATGGGTGTGCCGCTTGTACTAGAGAACCGCCGGTCGAAATTCAGCCGCACAATTCATCAAATCGCGGATACCATCTCTTCGGAATTTAACCGCGAAACGGAGTTGGCAAATGTTTCAGAATTCGCAGTCTAAGACCGTCAAGTCGATACCTGTGGCGGTGCGCGGGGGGCTCTCCGATTCTCAGATCAAGGCTAAGTTCCATCAGCTACTTGTGAACTCGGTCGACGTCAAGGCGATGAACCAACTGGACGAGAAAACTGTCCGCCGAGAATTGAAGGGGGCGATTGATGAGCTGTTCCTATCCCATCCAGAACTGCTGCGGCATCGCGAGAAAGATCGGTTGGCGCAAGAACTTGTGGACGAGATGGTCGGCTTCGGACCACTGGAAATCCTGCTTCGCGATCCGACGATTTCGGACATCCTGATTAATGGTCCGAGTGAGGTGCATATTGAGCGATATGGGATGTTAGAAAAGTCAGACGTTCGATTCTCCAGTCCTGAGCAATTGCTGAGGGTTATTCAGCGGATCGCCGGGCGAGTTGGCCGTCGGATCGATGAATCGAGCCCCATGGTCGACGCGCGGCTTCCCGATGGAAGCCGTTTCAACGCGGTGATCGCCCCTTTGGCATTGGATGGTGCGCTGGTTTCCATCCGTCGTTCCGTCACGCAGGAAATGCAACCAGAGGACTTTGTCGCGGCCGGGGCAATGACTTCGGACATGCTCGAATTTTTGCGCGCTGCGATTGGTGCTCGGCTCAATTTGATTGTCGCCGGTGGAACCGGCAGCGGTAAGACGACGCTGTTAAACATGCTATCAGGATTTATTTCGCCACGAGAGCGGATCGTGACGATCGAGGACGCTGCCGAACTGCGACTTCGCCAACCACATATCGCCCGCATGGAGACCCGAGTCGCGAACATCGAAGGAAAGGGCTGCGTAACGACCCGCGATTTGGTACGCAACGCCCTGCGGATGCGTCCCGATAGAGTGATTGTGGGTGAATGCCGAGGTGAAGAGGCGTTCGACATGCTGCAGGCAATGAACACCGGCCATGACGGCAGCTTAACCACGATCCACGCCAATACAGCGGCGGACGCCATCGGACGATTGGAAATGTTATTGGGGATGGCACAAAGTGAGTTGCCGATGTGGTACATCAACCGCCAGATTGGGGCCGCTCTGGACTTGGTCATTCATGTCGCGCGGCTTTCCGGAGGGGTACGCAAGGTAACGGAGATTTGTGAGGTATGCGAGAGTCGCGATGGAACCACGCCGGTGATTCCGATTTTCCATTTCGAGGAAACCGGCGTCGATGCCCAGGGACATACCGTCGGAGAGTTCAAGGTGGCGGCCCGAGTACCGGACATCTTGAAACGAATTAACGCCCGGGGTGGGCGGATATCTGAAAGCTTGTTCGCCAACGTAGGCGTGTGACCAAAACGATTCCGGGGCAGAACCATGTCGAACACATTCATTTTGCTGAGCACCTTTCTCAGTGTTTCGCTTTGCATCATCGGTGCTTGTTGGATCTTTTTCGACCTCTTCCTCAGCGTGAGGTTGCGGGTCGATGACCGGCTCAAACAGAAGTTTCGCGACGATACCCAGGAGCGGATCAAGTCTTCTCCGCTACTCAAGGAATTTATCCGAACGCCGTCCCATGAAAAGCCTCGGTTCAAAGATTTTAGCATTCGGTTCCAGACTTTTCTCGATCAGTCCGGATTGGAGTTGAACGTACCGATTTTTTGCATACTCTCGGGAGCTTCGGCGTTTTCTGGAGCAGCCGCTTATCTCATCCTAACCCGAGGTCATTGGGGATTTGTAATCGCAGCCCTTGTCTGTGGATTACTTCCTACGCTGCTGGTATTCTCCCGCCGCAGTGTCCGCACCGAACGGCTTACACATCAATTGCCCGACGCCTTTTCCGCAATGAGCCGAGGGCTCAAGGCGGGTCAGGCGATGCCCTCGGTCATCCAAATGATCGCGGATGATTTCCCGCGACCACTCTCGGAGGAGTTCACTTACTATTACGAGCAGCAACACTTAGGTGTGCCGCACGAGGTCGCGCTACGGGACATGGCTCGGCGGGTAAATGTAATGGAGATGCGGATCTTGACGATCGCCTTGATCGTGCAGCGACGCTCCGGTGGGAACCTGGCAGAGCTGCTCTCCAAACTGGCAGACCTGGTTCGCAAGCGAGTAAAGATGCGTCGCCGTGTGAAGTCATTGACCGGGGAAGGGCGGATGCAGGCATCGGTGTTGATCGGAATGCCATTTGTCGTCCTAGCTGCCCTGCTGTTTGTCGCCCCCGATTACGCCGGTCTGCTGTTGGAACGGAAGGATGTCCTCGCAGGTTGTTTGGTCTCGCAAGGGATTGGGGCGTATTGCATTTATCGCATCGTGAATTTTTCGTTCTAAACTGAGGGGGATCTCATCGATGGAAGTTGTTTTAGCCCATTCATGGCTCATACAGGCGGCAGTCTTCGGCTGTTTCTTCTGCGGCGTGTTGATGCTCTCCGCTTGGCTACTCCCTTCCACCGCTCGGGCGAACTCTCGCTTGGAAAAGTTGATGGGCGAGGATTCACGCACGGCATCGCCACTACGGCAAATCTTAGGGCAGTACTTTAGTCAGGATACCAACTGGAAATGGATGGAGAAGATCCTGCCGGATAACGATCGACTCCGGTCGCGAGTGACTCAGCGGCTCATTGTGGCGGGCTTTTACCGCGAAGCAGCCGTGCCACAGTTCATGTTTCTGAAATTGGTCTGTATGATCGCCCCCCTAGTGATTGGTGGACTCGTCGGTTGGTTTAGTCCGTTGGCGATGCACTGGTGTTTGATGGCGGGGTCTCTGACCGGTTTCGTCGGGCTGCTGGTGCCAGATCTGTGCCTTTCTTGGATAACTCGAGCCCGTCAAAGAAAACTACGGGAGGCGTTGCCCGACTTCGTCGACTTGGTGGTGACTTGCCTAGAAGGCGGAATGGGGTTCAACGAATCGTTGGCACAGGTCAATGGCGAACTGACCGAGACTCATCCGGTTCTTTGTGTCGAGCTGGAATACCTCATGCGAGACGTGCATTTGGGCGAAACCTTGCCGCAGGCGTTTCAGCGGATGTGGAATCGGACCAACGTGGACGAAGTCCGCACCATTTCCGGTTTCATTGATCAGGCTCACAAGTTCGGTTCGGCGATGGGTGAGGCCCTAAGAGAGCTCTCGGACATGCTGCGATTCCAACGGGAACAACGGGCGGAAGAATTGGCTCAGCAGGCGGCCGTCAAAATTTTGATTCCGACGCTCTTGTTCATCTTCCCGACGATTTTCGTGGTGCTGGCCGGTCCGGCCGCGATTCAGATTAACGAGTCATTTGTCGAGCAGAAAGAGATCCAACCCACGAGCACGAGGGCCCAGCGATGATCTTTCTGCGAACCTCAACCCGGTACCGCTGGCGACAATCGCGAACGGGGACCGCGACGGTGGAGCTTGCGTTGTGCTTGCCATTTTTTATCGCCACCACGCTGTACTGTGTCGATGTGGCGGGCGCGTACCATGGGCAAATGGTGGTCGACGCGGCCGCCTGGCGTGGCGCGAATGCGGCAGCCACCAAACGGTTCACGCCCGAATCTTACGAAGATTGGCGGGAGTATGTCGAAACGAACATCACCGAGGAAATGGCCACCATTGACCACTTCAATTCGGAGAATCTCACAATCTCCCTCGAAGATCATGCCGAAAACGACCGGGTGACAATCGACGTGGGAGTGACCTATATCGGTCGGACGATGATCGCCTGGCCGATCACCGGGGGCCGGATGACCTATCGCCGCAGTCTGTCGATTCGACAATATCGGTAGTTTTATGTCTCGTCAGCGGTCAAAACAACAATGGCAAGTCAGAACCAAATCGGAACCTAGCATCAGGTCTTTCCATGCGAGCGACAAACGTAGGTAGATGCCGGAAATGGGTTAATTCGAAGGGGAATCGCCGCGGCGTTACCGCGGTGGAATCAGCCTTTGTTTTGATGGTTTTGTTTGTATTGGTGCTCGGAATGTTCGATTTCGGAATCGCCGCATTTCGCCGAAACTTGCTATGCGAGGGGGCGAAACGCATTGCGCGGATGGCCGTTTTGCATGGCGAGAATTCGAGCCAGCCGTTTGGGCCGGAGTCAATTGACACCCAAGCCGATGAAAACCAAGCGATTCTAGCCACACTTGCACCGATTTTGAAAACCATGCGTGCGGATGAGATTCGCGTGCAGGTTGTCTGGCAGGACACGTCCAACGTGACCAATAGCCTCGTGCAAGTAGAAGTCGAGTATCCGAACGGAATGTTGATGAGTCGCTGGTGGGGAATTGATTTGATTTCGCTCCACGGTCATGCCGCCGGAAGAATTGAATAAGTGAGAAAATGCGATGACTCAATCACGAGATTTCACAAAACAACGGCGTTCAGGAAAGGTAATGATCCTGACGGCGATTCTCGCCCCGGCTCTGCTGGCGACGCTGATGATGGTGCTTGATGGCAGTCAGGTTGTCAGCAAGTCGCGTGATGCCCAGCATGTGGCCGATACCGCAGCCTTGTCCGCGGCGGACGAATACTATTTTACACGGTCGTATGCGACCGCGATCGAGACGGCCCGTGACAGTGCGAGCGTGAATTTGGCTGATCCGACGAGTCGTGTGGAAGTTTATGCCCCACCGATCTCGGGGACCCACGCCAATTCGCCCCATCATGTAGAAGTCGTAATCCGCCGAGACGCCAATCATTATTTCGGACTGAGCGCTGATGGTCGAGATAAAACAGAAGTGGTCGGTCGGGCGGTTGCCGGTCTGCGTCCCAGTACCGATGACGCGGCGATTGTTGTGCTCGATCCCGACCCGCCCCCAATTATCCTGGGAAACATTTTGCCAATCGTACCATCACTTCCAGCCTTGGTCGGGGGTTTTGAGGTGCTCGGGTTAGGGAGGACGCAGGTCGATGGGGCCGTGCTGGTTAATACCCGCTGGGGTGGCTTCGACGAACATGGTGAACAGGTGGGCGACCCGCATCTATTGCGGTGGTCGATCGCCTGCATGCCGGTCCTGCCGCTGACGAAACTGAGTGCCAGCGACATCCGGACTGTGGGTGGTGTCGATCGCTTGCAGAACTACGGGCAATATGGCGGAGGTTCCGGCTCCGTACTCCAGGCAAATCGAAGGCCCGTTCCCGACCCATTTCTTGAAATGCCGGTGCCGACGGTTTCAGCCGACCCCATCAACGTCAATGCGACTCTGAAAGGTGGACGGACGATTATTGGCCTGCCGCTAATCGGGCCGACGATTCACCTGCAACCGGGGGTTTATGAGTGGATCGATGTGGTGTCCGGGCGAGTGGTGTTTCATCCGGGGGTCTATATCATCCGCAACAAAAATCCCCTCACACAAATTTCCTTGAGCGTACTCGCCGGGCAGGTTGAGGCCGAGGGGGTGATGTTCTACATCACCAACAACGGTAGCTACTCCGCTAACGCTGGAGGCCCTGACAATCAGGACCACGAGACCCACCCCGGATCGCAAGGTCCGCTGGAAAGTGTGGTGGGGCTACTGCCGAGTGTGGTTGTGAATGTGGGTTTGCTTGGCAGCCACTTCAGTCCACTCGATAGCCCCGGCAGCCCCTTTGACGGAATGATGTTTTATCAGCGCCGAAACGACCGTCGCCCGATGCTGTTTGTTCAGGAAAACCTGCTGGGCTCGGGTTCGTTGGGGGGAACTGTTTACTCAAAGTGGGGGCATGTCATCTTGGCCGGCAAGGGAGAGTACGATGCTCGTTTTGTGGTGGGCACAATGCGGATTATCGCCTTGCTGGATGTGATGATTCGCCCTTCGGTGAAGCTGCCCCCTGCCTATGATGTCTATCTGGTGGAATAGAACGCCGCGAGAGTGGCGTTTCAATCGATCGCATTTCCAGCGATTTGCCACCTTGCGCCGGGCGTCTATACTACTCCCAACCACTGTGATTCGCGTTCAATCGGAAGGACGACGGCTTCCTCGCGTCACGTCAATACGCGAGCGACCTTCGCTAACCGGTGCCCAGGAGGGCCAGCATGTTTTCGGAATCGGACTGGAGTCGGAAGAGCATTGGCGATGTCGATGTCGTGTTTCATGAGGGGCTTTATCATCTGTTCTATCTGGTGTTGCCTAATCACGATTTCATCGCCCACGCGATTAGCGAAAACGCCATAAACTGGCGGCGTGTCGATAATGCGGTGTTCATCGGCGATCCCGGAAGCTGGGACGACCTGATGCTGTGGACAATGCATATCACGCCTGATCCCCATGTACCCGGCGGTTGGCGAATGTTTTATACCGGGCTCTCGCGGCGGGACCAGGGCAAGGTCCAACGGGTGGGAATGGCTCGGAGCGACGACTTGTATCACTGGCAAAAGGGACCGGTGCATTGGAGCGATACGCGTGGCCAAACCGATCCCGAGATTATTCAAAAAGCCCAAGCCAAACTGTCTTCACAAATTTCTGATCGGATAAAATCGACAAGAGACACTGAGAGCAGTTTTCCGCTAGAGGCGGACGCGGAATTTTACGAGGCCTCGCTTGATACGGTGCGAGATTGGGTCAGTTTTCGCGATCCGTTTTACTATCGTGAAGGAGATCGCGGGTGGCTGGCGATCTCTGGCCGAGTGAATCATGGGCCAATGGTTCGGCGGGGTTGTGTCGCGTTGTATGAAGAGTCCTCTCCCGATCACTTTAGTCCGCTTCCGCCGCTTCACGCGCCGATGTTGTACGACGATATCGAAGTCCCGAATATTTTTCGAATCGATGGCGAGTACTACCTGATCGGAAGCCTTCGCGAAGATGCAAAGATCCGCTATTGGCATACGACCAAAATCGAAGAACCTTGGAAAAACTATTACGACAACGTGGTTCTCGCCAAAGGAAACTACGCCGGCAGGGTGTGTCCGGATGAACAGGGATTTCTGCTCTGGAATTTTTTCACCCAGGATCTTAACGATCGCACGGCGAACAACTTGCTATTGCCACCCAAGCGTCTTATGCGACGTTCCAATGGACAGTTGCAAGTCACGAGCTTTGAAGGAATCGAGCGACGAGCCATCGGTCCGTTTAAAACCAAATGCCTGCAACCGCTCAAAGGAGATTGCCGCGACGATTCCTGCCCTGTCACGGATGGATCGCTGCGCGTGGCGAGCGAGGCGGGGTTTCAGGGTTTTGTCTTTGAAGACCAAGTCGATTGTTTTTCGATGCGGTGCCGACTGTCGATGACCGGCATCGGCAAATGCGGAATCTTGTGTCGGATCGATCCCGAAAGCCACGATGGGTACTACATTTCGCTCGATCTCTTGAAAGGAATCGCTCAGATTCGTGTCTGGGGAACCGCCCCCGGGAAGTCGGGCGAGGACATGATGATGTTTCGGTCCTTGCAAGAGGATTTCTGGCGCGCGACCAACTTGGAAAATCTTGAGATTCACCTGCTGGCGTTTGGCAGCTATTTGGAACTCAGCTTGCAAGGCAGCGTGTTGTTGTCGCTTGCCGATTCGACATTCGATCACGGATTGCTCGGGTTTTACGTCGAGACGGCTGAGCTCGAGATCCACAATCTGGATATCCAACGGCTGGAACCACCAACACAGTCCGACGAGCATTTGGCGAACGGGTGATATGATGGGTATGGAAAAATCAGGTAATTGTATATCTATTCTTGGTTTTTACCCGAGTCAGCGGCGCGCTGATTGGTTGCTCCGGCTTCCAGGATCTGCCTATCAGCGAGTAGACGCTCGCGTAATTTCGCCTGATCGATCTTTTGTATCGGCAGATTGTCATCAATTGCCTGAACCGCCGCGGTGGCCGCCGATTGACTGGTAACCATGAATACTGGCTCCATTCGCAGGCTGGCAAAGGCCACGTGGCTTGCCGACATTGCGAACGTCACCAAAAGGTTTTCACACTCTGACTGTTTCGGAATGATCGCTCCATAGCCAACAGGATAGGGCCCGGCTCCACCACGGCCTTCGGCGATCTTTCCTTCCCGAGTGACCACTCCGTCTTTTACAATCCGGCGAATTTCATGGACATCGGTACCGTAGGATCCGAGTCCGATTGTGTGCGGTGCGACCTTGTGTCCGAATGTATGATGTTGGGTCATGACTAGATCGCTAATCATTCGGCGGGCTTCTCTAACGTAAATTTGGTGCGGCCACCCGCCATTGTCGTTGAATTCATCCTTGGGCAAACCAAACCGCCGCATCTCTTGCTGAACTTTCAGGGGCACCCGTTTGTCGGTTGCCAGAAAGTGCAACAGTCCGCGGTGATAGTCCTCATGTTCCCGCGCGATTTCGGACCGGCGCTGATGAGTCGCCTCCGGCCAGTCCCAACTGGCCCCCGGCAAGTTGCCGCCGAAGGTGGCGGTATTGAAGTCCCATTTGTCATTGGGAAGCGGGTCATGTTTTGAGAACCACCGCAAATCGATTTCGTCCCCAATTTCCTCACAGGCCGCGATGAACCGGGCCACCAATTCATAACGATGGGGATCGTAGTCGGCCGGTGGGGTGATGGGCAGACGATCTGCGGCCGTGGTCAGGCAAAGACGATAGCAATACGCCTGGATGCCGGGAGCCGCTTCCCCCACAATCCCGGGGTCTCCCGTCTGCAGTAACGGCAGCAGGCCGCTGGATGGGTCACCTGGCTTGATATAGGGATCGAGCGGAAAATCTCGATCCCAGACCCCTTGTCCACCAGGGACCCGGCCATGGGGGCCGGGCTTCAGATGGCTTGTTCGTGGCCGATATTTTTCCGAATAGTGAATGCCGGCAAGCGTCTCGTTGTATTGGTCGGACCCTTCACGCTGTAGAGTGTAGGTTACGCCGGCGAGGGCCATGAGATCGCCTTCGTACGTCGTATCAATAAACATTTTGGCTCGGAAACGGGTTCCATCCTCGGTTTCCAATTCGGTAATTCGCGATTTATCTTTGATAACCTTCGTCAACCGCGCGTTGAAGACGACGGTGACCTTCGCCTCTTGCGTCATCTCTTGAAAGACTTCCTCGGCAACGTGAGGTTCGATCGAATAGGCTCCACCGGTCGAGGGTCCTCCTCCGGCTGCCTTGAAATCCTGGTCCCACGCTAACTCTTTACCGTAACGCGCGACGAGTCGGGTAAAGTATTCGCGAGCGATGCCGCCGACGGAACGAGGATCCCCGATGTCCACCGCGCTCAATCCTCCGGATGTCATGCCTCCCAGGTGTCGGCCCGGCTCTAGCAGCAGCACCCGTTTGCCCATCCGCGCGGCTTGCACCGCCGCCGTCACTCCACCCGAGGTGCCACCATAGATACAGACATCCGCTTCGTGGATCTTTGTCGGCTCCTCCGCTACTACTGGACTTGTCACGCTCAATGACAAGGCGAGTTGTATTCCGATAATCAGCGCCAAGGAACTTGAAAGTACGGCTTTGTTTCGGCGTAGCGGGTAGCCTAGACTGCGGGACATGGCTGATGATCTCCAGCGTGCTTCGGGGGTTGGGCTATTTTTAAATCGATAATCTTCTATTGCCCCTTCATGGGCAAACGACGATCCAATTCGTCCAGCATGAACCGCGTGTTCGCTACGGAGTAGTTCTCGCCGGGGCGGTAGCGGACGGAATTGGTGGCCACGAAGGTTCCGTCCGGCAGGACCTCGATCGCCGGATACTCGACATTCCCGCCTCCATGATGAGGCAAAAGCTTTACTCGGTATTGCCCTTCACGCCCCTGTATAAGGTCCTCGTAGGTTCCGACCCACGCGATAAAATGTCCGCGAGTCGAACTTTTCGCGGCCGTGTCGCGACCGACCATTACCAACCGGCCGTCCGCCGAGTATTGGTGTTGGTGGCGGTCCATGCTGACACTAGCCGTGGCTTGAACTGGCTTGGACCAGTTCTTCCCTTCATCGTCGGATGTCATCATCCACGAGTTGAACGATCGATCATTCTCACGAATAATCATCAATAATTGGCTGCCATCGGGAGAGCGAATCAACTCGGGTTCGCACGGATTAAACGGGTTCCCCAAGTCCAGGATGATTTCCCACCGACTCCAGGAAAAGCCGCCATCGGTCGACCGTGATTGCGATAGGACATTCGTCCGACCCTTTTCGCCCGGCCGACGAAGGTTGGTTACACCGAGTAACGCCTGTCCGTCATTCACGGGAACGATTGCGGTAAACGGCATCACCGTGGGAGCCGGCTTTTCTCCCTCGCCGAGGATTCCCTCCTCGGGAAGTCGCGATGGCGTGAAGGGGGACCAGGTTTGCCCCCCATCCGCCGAGTGAGCCTGATACATAATATGCCCTTGGGGGCCGCGATTGGCGAATGTAAAAATATGCTCTTGGCCTTGGGGATCGGGCAACCGATAGAGAGGCGGGCAGTTGGCGTGTTCGGCCCAGTTGTTCGGAACCTCAAGCAAATCACTCCAGGTCTTTCCACTATCGGAGCTTTTCTTAAGCGGCCCGCAGGGGCCACCATGTCCGTAAGTCCAGGCCATCAATATTGACTTGCCGTCGGACAACAAAAGCGTGTTCGCATGACCTTGCCGACGATCGGAGGTGCCCTGGGCGATCACCACTTGTCGCTCCGATTCAGCGGAAATATCGATCGTTGGAATTGTGATGTCGCGTTTGCCCGGGGCCCATTCATTACCAAAGGCGGGGACGGTCAATCTCATGCCCAGCAGTAAGAACAACGTGACCGCCCTAAACCTAAAAAATTTGTTCCGCATCTCAACGCTCCGTGACAGAAGGAACTTCAAAGTCCATCGTACTCGTGCCGTTAGAAAAATCGACAGTCGTCTCGTAGGGCGTGAACAGCGGGATCGCCCCCTTGTCTGGATCTGAAGGATCGATCCATCCCTTGAATCCCACAATTTGGACTCGATGCTCTCCGCCGAGGTGCCCTCGCCCGTCGATGGTGGTGTCAAAGCGACCATCATTGATCGGAGCAAACCCACCGCCAATTCCCTGTTCCAGTGGATCAAATGAGATCTCTCCCATGGGAACTGGTACACCATTATAGGTCACCTGGCCAGTGACATTGTAACGCGTTACGCCGCTGTCTGGCGAACACCCAAGGCTTATGAAAAGAGCCCAGGAGACAACCAAAAGAGTCTCATAGATCTTCATCGTATTCTCCTGCTGGATTAGAATGCGTGTGAACTAAAATGAACCAATCGGTTGCCCCGAATCCTTGTGATAAAGATTCTGATAAACTCTTCCAGTGGGAGTGCCCCAGGTATCAATGCAACCAGTGTAATTTGTAAGACTATCGATGTTCTCCGTAACAAAGCGCACGGTTCCATCACACAGTGCGACATTAATTCCCCCTGGGTGAAGGCTTGTCCAGCCATGGCGTTTACACGTGGGATCGGATGTCGGCTGCGGAGTATTAGGCGGCCAGTTGCCACGTCCGACAGTAGCAGCGTTTGACGCTCCCGTTCCAAGTCCTGGCCAAACACCTCCCATACTTCTAAATGGGCGTTCGGTGAGCAGCGCTCGCTCGCCGAACATGATGGTGTTACTTAGTCCATCTGTAATCGTGGTAAAGTTCAATCGTTCTGGAGCGGCACCGGTCGCCCGTCCTCGAAATCTCCAATCAAAAACGGTTTCACTTAGTACGTAATTGCTAGATCCAAAATTATTGAAATTGACATTAATTGCATCGGAGCTATTGGATGGACAGATGAATGTGTCCACTCGGGTTTGTAGTAATGGATCATCTGCGACCGTCAATGCACGCAGAGATCCATTCCCAACGCCAAGAGTATCACTGAGTGATGCCTGTTCTACATAAGGCAGAAGAAGCGCCAATCCGCCCCACCAAGAATCGGAGTAATGCAAGTGGGTCGGTGGAAGTCGATCGAAAGTATCATGATAATTATGAACTCCCAACGCAATTTGTTTCATGTTGTTGATACAACTCATCCGCCTGGCAGCCTCCCGCGCCTGCTGGACCGCCGGCAAGAGAAGTGCCACCAAGACACCAATGATCGCGATCACGACCAACAATTCGACCAATGTGAAGCCAGATTTGGTTTTCATGAGATCACCATGTATTAAAAAGGATGGGGTTGAGTGGTATGAAAAGATTGAAGGGCAAAATGAGTTACCTTGACGGAAGAGAAAGTTGCACGGGCAGTCGCTCGACGGTATCGGCGGCTGACTTTCCTTGGGATTGAGTTATTAGTATGCGAGCAAGTTTCGCGCCGATTGATTCAGGAGAGTCAATCGCTCGAATCGTGGGCCACGGTAGGCGAGCTTGATTTCTGCTGTACACATCGGAAACGGCAATTGGAAGCTGACGTTCACCGGTCTTGCCCATCGCTTTCAAGGTTGCGGCAACCGCCTCTACCAATGGTTGCGAGCGGCAGATAAAACCGTTGACTCCATAGTCATCAATCAGATGCCGAGTGGCATGTTGAATCGCCAAGTTGTCTGTCGGTAGGAAGCGAACGGTTAAATTCTTCGGTGTCAATCCAAACTCGGACGCGGTAGCCCATACGGAATCAAGGAAGGAATGATCGCCTGGGAGGATCTGACTTCGCATCAGCACGCCGATTTGGCTAACTCCCTGCTCGATTAAGTTTGTGGTTAACAAAGAACCAGCTTGGATTTGATCTCGGTCTACGGATGGAAGTGCGTTTATCGACGGAAAACGCGATCCGAAAATCACCGTCGGCAGGCCGCTCTCTTGAAATAGTCGCTGGGACGTAAGCGAGGACCGAGCTAAGACAAAGCCCTCGGACTCCCGCGAACGGGCCGATCGCGCGATCAGGTCGGAAACCCACTGAGAGTCATCGCTACCGGGCAAATGGTTGAATTCAAGTTCAACGCCTGGCAAGACGCTTTGAATTCCCACAATCACGCCATCTGCCAACATCCCCTCGGTCGAAAGGTAAGTCTCATTGACGACTAAGTGGATCCGATCAATTTGATGAGGATGGTCAGGGACTACACCATCAGCCACAAAGGTGCCGCTCTTCTGACGGCGGATCAAGACATTGCGTTGAGCAAGCAATTGCAGCGCGCGATTCGCGACTGTTGTACTGACGCCCAATAGCCTCGCCGCCTCTGCGGTTCCCAAATAGGCATCTCCCGATTGGAGCCCCCGATTGGAAATATCGGCCAGGATTTGGTCGGCGAGTTGGACAACGCGCGGTGCTGCGGAAGTTTTCATTAAATTAAAGCTAACACGCCCTTCTGGCGATTTCAAGATATATTTCTATAAACAGCCGGAATATTCTCGCTAAGGTTGAAAATTTATTTCCTGGGCATTAGGATACCATCTATCGAGTTTAAAATCCCATAACCGCACGGAACCCCTTACTGTGGGTATGCCAGCGTCCCTGGTGGGCTAGGTCCATGCATTACCTCAGCGTCGTTCCCCGTTTTGTTTGCTTCCCGCTTTTCACGTGAGTTTCTGCCATGAATTCGCATCGATTTTCCCTCAACGGCTTGTCTTATCTACCAATTCGATGGGGGCTGATGCCTCTCCTGATGGCTGTGTGGGCGGGGGGGGCATGCTTGGGCGTAGCCGAGGAGATCTCTCCCAAAGTTCTTTGGAAACAAGACGAAAACGGTTATCACACCTATCGCATTCCTTCCCTCATCAGAACCAAGCAAGGAACGCTCCTCGCGTTTTGTGAGGCCCGGAAGAAGTCGGCCAGCGATACCGGGAAGATTGATTTGGTGATGCGGCGATCGGAAGATGGAGGCAAGTCCTGGTCCGATCAGCAAGTGGTTTGGGAAGATGAAGGCAACACGTGCGGGAATCCTTGCCCGGTAATCGACGAGGAGACCGGAGCGATTTGGCTGCTGCTCACGCATAACTTGGGGCACGACAATGAAGGGGCCATCAAAGCGAAGACAGCCGAGGGGACGCGGACTGTTTGGGTTTGTCACAGCGACGATGACGGGAAGACCTGGACCGATCCGATGGAGATTACTTCCACCACGAAGAATCAGGATTGGGGATGGTACGCGACCGGCCCCGGGGTCGGCATCCAAATCAAGAATGGTCCGCACAAGGGACGACTTGTGATTCCCTGTGACCACAGCTACGACATCGACAAAAGTGAAAACTCCGCGGGTTATGAGTTTGGTTCCCACGTCATCTTTAGCGACGACCATGGCAAAACGTGGCAATTGGGCGGGACGATTCGCCCCAAGATGAACGAATGCCAGGTAATCGAGGTCGGAGATTCTGGCGAGCTATTGATCGATATGCGATCGTATCGCGGGCAAGGCTGCCGGGCCCAGGCTCGCAGTGCGGACGGCGGTTTGACTTGGACGGAACCGGAAGACAACCGGCAGTTGGTCGCACCGGTCTGTCAGGCCAGCATCATTCGTTTCGCGGAACCTGGCAAGGGAAAACGCCCGACGCTACTGTTCTCCAGCCCGGGGAGTCCCAGCAAACGGGTCGACCTAACCCTGCGGGTCAGCCATGACGATGGAAAAGATTGGTCCCAGTCGATCCGGCTGTACACGGGGCCCACGGCTTACTCCTGCTTGGAGGTTTTGCCGGATGGATCGGTTGCCTGTCTGGCGGAGATTGGGGAGCGGAGCCCTTATCAAACGATCTCACTGTTGACGATTCCGGCCAGAAAGATTCAACCGCCTGAGTAGATCCGCCCGGGCTGTGCCGACGCGACTTCGAACATCAAAGGTTAGACAGCAATTGGCTGATGTAACCAGCGATACCACCTACAACCAAGCGACTTTCCATTTCATTCGAGGAACGATGCATCCGAAAATCAGGGGCTTAATCGCCGCGACCTATACTCCTTTCACGGAATCGGGAGAGCTGAATCTCGGCGAGATTCCGGCAATGGTCGAACATCTGCTGCGGTGGAAAATCGCGGGACTGTATGTGTTAGGTAGCACCGGCGAGGGTTGCTCCCTGCTTACCGAAGAGCGGATCGCGGTCGCTCAGGCGTTTATCCAAGCAGCCGGTGGCCGAGTGCCGGTGATTGTCCAGGTCGGAAGCGATTCTCTGCGGCAATCGCAGCAACTGGCGGCCGAGGCGGAGCGGATTGGCGCCGCGGCGATTTCAGCCGTTTCGCCCGTATATTTCAAGCCCGATTCGGTCGATTGCTTGGTGGAGTCGATGGCCTCAATCGCCAGGGCTGCCCCGTCGCTGCCGTTTTATTACTATCACATTCCCGCAGCGACCGGAGTGCCGATCGCCGCGTTGGACTTTCTACGAGCCGCGGAAATCCAGATTCCCTCGCTACGGGGAATCAAGTTCACCTCCGCCGCGATCCATGAGTATCAGGCTTGTTTGGAATACGCCGAGGGTAGTTTTGATATCTTGTATGGTCAAGACGAAATGCTGCTCGCCGGGCTTTCGGCTGGTGCTCAAGGCGCGGTTGGCAGTACCTACAACTATGCCGCCCCAATCTATCACGCCCTGATCCAAGCCTTGGAACAAGGCCGATTGACCGATGCCCGGAAGTTTCAGTCCCATTCGCAGGCCTTGGTCAGGGCGTTCATTCCGTTTGGACCCCGCGGGGCTCAGAAGGAAATTATGCGGATGGTGGGCAATGCGTTGCCGAAAGGTCAGCGGTTTGATTGCGGTCCGCCCCGGCTTCCAATCATGCCGCTTACCGAGGCGAACCGTAACTCGCTTCGAGAGGCCCTCCAGACGCTCGGATTCTTCCGCTGGATTGGGGAGGATGCGGATGAGTTCGCGGTTTAGGTATGCAGGTAGCGAGATCGAAACCCGGAGTAATGAAAGTCAGGTCGCCGCGTTTCAAGCGATTCTCGCTCATTCGTCGGCGCAGCTTAATTTTGGGGTGCCGCAGGCGGATTGTCCGCCAGTAACAAGTGTCAATCGATCTTCCAATTCGAAGATCAAGCCGCGCGAGACACCAGATGTCTGTCGATTCCTAAGCGGGCTTTTTATCGCGTGGGGAATCCTATTTTTCGGGGCATCGATTTGCGCCGCGGAATCTGCGTTTCAGGGGTCGCTCTTAGAGTGGTCCGCTCTGCCCGACTTGCCCAACTCTGATGGGGTCGCGGGGCCATTTGTCGGTGTGCATCAGGGGGCGTTAATCGTCGCGGGCGGGGCCAACTTTCCGGCTGGCGTACCATGGCACGCCACAGCCGGTGGGCTAAAGTCACTCAAAACGTATCACCAGGCGATCCATGTTCTGACGAATGAAGATCAGGGACCCCGTTGGCAAACGGTTGGAGCCACGCTGCCCAGACCTCTAGGGTATGGCGTTTCGATCGAAACACCGCACGGAGTTGTCTGCATCGGCGGCGAGTGGCAAGAGCATCGCTTGCCCGACGGTACTGCCGTCGAACCGTTATCAACTGGCGGCGAGGGCCCCGCCGAGACGACCTCCACGACTCGTCGCAGCAATTCAGTGTTTGTCATTTGTTGGGACGCAGATAAACAAGAGGTTGAAGTCTCCGACCAGTGGCAAACGCCGGATGACGATCCCACGACAATCCGGCCGCTACCTGAGTTGCCTCGCGCCACTACGTCTGCGGTGGGTGGGATGATTGGTGACCACTTGTACTTAGCGGCGGGAGATGCCGGTGAGGGAGGTGCCGCTCAGTTCTGGCGACTCGACTTACGAAAGCGATTCAAGGACGCACATTCAAAATGGCAATGGGAGCAACTACCTACTTGGGATGGCCCAGGCCGTAGTCATGCCATCGGTGTGACCCAGGCGGGACAGTTCCTGTTGTTCAGCGGGAGGAGGCGAAATGCCCAGGGCAAGTTCGAGCTGCTGGCCGATGCCCATCGTTTTGACCCGGCGGCGTATGCGAGGGAAAGGAGCCGGGCCCGGCCTGATCGGGATGGCAAGATCGTCCTACCGAGCTACGCCAACGGCTGGACGCGGGTAGCCGATATCGCACCGGTGCATCCTGATAACCCAACGGAAACACCGCAGCCACGGTGTGTGATGGCCGGTTCTGGAATTGCCTGGGGCTACGATTTTGTGCTGTTGTTCGGTGGCTCGAAGGGAGAGCGGTTTCTGAGGCGTGAGCAGGAGTATCCCGCTCGAATCGCGCAGGCCGAGCAAAATGGGGACGCCGCCGAAGTCGCTCGTTTGACCGCCGAGGCCAACGCGATTTACGACGAACATACCGGCTTCAGCGGTGACATCCTCGCGTATCATTTGACCACCGATCGTTGGACGTGGCGGGGCACGATGCCTGGCCCCACGCCGGTCACCACTTCGACCGTACGTTGGAATAGCGCGGTGGTTTTGCCGACTGGTGAATCGATTCCCGGCGTAAGAACGCCGAGCGTATCACAGGCAACTGCCACGCATTCGGCCCGAGTTTTTGGTTGGGCGAACTGGTCGGTATTGGCGGTGTACCTGGTTGGTCTGGTAGCGGTCGGGATTTACTGTTCCCGCGCGGGTGGGGAAGATCAGGATTTCTTTCTGGCCGGGGGAAAGATTCCATGGTGGGCCGCCGGGGTCAGTATTTTCGCCACAATGCTCAGCGCGATCACCTACCTTTCCATCCCGGCCCGAAGCTACGGAACCAATTGGAGTTGGTTTCTGGTGAATATGGGAATCCCAATCGTCTGCGTGCTGGTGATCTACTTGTATCTTCCCTTCTTTCGCCGGTTACGGGTTGCCAGCGCCTATCATTACCTGGAGCAACGGTTCGATTTGGGGTTGAGGTTACTGGGCAGCACCTCGTTCATTTTGTTTCAATTGGGGCGGATGGGTGTGGTCGTGCTGCTGCCGGCCTTGGCTCTTTCCGCGGTGACCGGGGTGGACGTATTTGTTTGCATCATGGCGATGGGGGCTCTCAGCACGCTCTACACGGTGCTAGGCGGAATGGCCGCGGTGATTTGGACCGATGTGGTTCAGGTGGTGGTGTTGATTGGGGGGGCGATTTTAGCACTAATGGTGATGGCCTCGCAGATCGATGGCGGGTTGATGGGAATCTGGACGATCGCCGCCGCCGAGGGGAAGACCGCCTTGGTAAACGATTTTCATTTCCACGATCTCGCTTGGTCGCACGACGGAATATTGGTGATTCTGATGGGGGCGATTTTCACCAATCTGCTTCCCTATACTAGTGATCAGGCGGTGATCCAGCGGTACCTGACCGTCGCCGATCAGGCCCAGGCACGCCGCGCCTTATGGGGCAACGCGGTGATTGTGATTCCCGCATCGATCCTTTTCTTTTCGGTCGGGACCGCGATTTGGGTGTTCTATAAGACGCATCCCTTGAATCTCGTGCCGCTGGATAAGCCGGATCAGATTTTTCCCTGGTTGATCTCTAGTGAGATGCCGCCCGGATTGGCCGGATTGGTGATCGCTGGGGTCTTCGCGGCGGCGATGTCGAGTTTGGATTCCAGCATGCACTCGATCGCCACGGCCGCGACGACTGACTTTTACGGGCGGCTTGGTTCACCCAAAACCGCAGAGCAGACGTTGAGGATGGCGAAGCTATTGACGTTGGTGCTGGGGGTGTTTGGTACCGGGTCGGCGATGGTGCTGGCGACCTTGGATATCCAGTTCCTGTGGGATCTGTTTCTCTCGATTGTCGGGCTGTTCCTCGGCACGCTGGCCGGGTTGTTTACCCTGGGGATTTTTTCTGCCAGAGCGACCGCGATCCACGCCTGGATCGGAGCGATTGCTAGTGTGCTAGTACTGGCTTGGTGCCGCTGGGGGACAGAGATGCACGGCTTGCTGTATGGCGGGATCGCGCTGGTCGTTTGCTGCGGGGTAGGGATACTAGCTAGTTGGATCGTTCCTAGTGGGGCCACCGTCGATAAAACCCTCACGCTGCACGGACTAACCGCGACCGATCGAGATTAAGCTTAGCCGGGAAAAATCCCTTCACCGGCGATTAGGCCGTCTCGCATGTAAATTTGGCGTTTGGCTTGTTCGGCGATGTCGGGTTCATGGGTGACCATCACAATGGTCCGGCCCTCGCGATTGAGCTTCCCCAATAAGGCCATGATTTCTTCGCCGGTTTTCGAGTCGAGGTTACCGGTCGGTTCGTCCGCGAGGATAATCTCGGGATCATTCAATAGGGCCCGGGCGATTGCGACACGCTGTTGTTGACCACCGGATAGCTGGTAAGGACGATGATCCAAGCGATCGGACAGCCCCACTTGGTTGGCCAAATCAATACAGCGATTGATGTCATTGCTGCTCAGTGACGGTCTGCCGGGGCGGTAGGCCAGGGGAACCTGGATGTTCTCCAGCACGGTGTACTGGGCGATGAGATTGTACGATTGGAAGATAAACCCAATCATCTGATTGCGGACCTGCGAAAGCTGCCGGTCGTTGAGTTTTGAGACATCATGTTCCCCTAGAATGTACGTCCCCAGGGTTGGACGATCCAAGGCACCCAGCAGGTTTAGCAGGGTACTTTTGCCGCTCCCGGATGAGCCCATTAGGGCAACGTAATCCCCCATCGGGAATTCCGCCGAGACTCCGCGTAGCGCCTTCACCACATGGTCTCCCAAGTGGTAGTGCTTTTCCAGATTGCTGAACCGCGCCGCCATTCTCATGGGAGGTCTTTATCCTATTCGTGACGGAGGGCTTCAATCGGGTCCATCATGGCGGCTCGCCGGGCAGGGTACAATCCGAACAGCACCCCAACACACACCGAGATCATAAACGAGGCAACGACCGACCACCATTCGATCCTTGGTTCCAGGTTGTGGATGGTAGGAGGCAACATCCGCCACATATCGTAAAACCAGGTTTCCGCCGCCCACTGGGCGGCAAACGTGAAGGGGATGCAGCCAAAACCCAATACCACTCCGATCATGCCGCCTGTCGCTGACAACACCACCGTCTCCGCCAAAAATTGGGTGATGATGTCTTCCCGCGTGGCACCCATCGCCCGCCGAATTCCGATTTCCCGGGTTCTCTCGGTCACCGTGGCAAGCATAATATTCATGATCCCGATCCCACCGACCAATAGCGAGATGCCCGCGATTAGGACCAGCAGCACATTGAACATCATCCGCAGCATCTCGGCTTGGCGAAGCAGTTCCTTAGGAACGGTAACCGAGTAGTCTCCGTCGGGATGGAACTTTTCCAGGAGGATCTCGACAATATCGGCCGCTTCCTCCACTTGGTCGAGATCCTCCACAGTGACCGTGATTTGCGAAAGCTGAACCAGCTCTCCTTCGCGACTGCCGGAGCGTGAGGTGACCACTTGGTCGCCAATCCGGCCCCGCAGGGTCGAGAGAGGGATGTAAAAGTCGCGATTGAAATCACGGCCCTCCAAACTACCGCCGATCGAAGCGGAGGGTGTCCTGCTTTCCGTTTGGCCAATTACCTTGTAGACATCGGAGACGCTATTGAAGGAAATCTCGACCATCTGGCCGATTGGATTTTCATGAGCGAACAGCTCGCGAGCCGTATTCGCCGCCAAGACGCAGACGTTCTCCATCCGATCCACATCCTTATCGGATATGAATCGCCCCCGCTCAATCCGGATGAGGGCCACTTCCGGATAATCGGGCGTGACTCCCAATAGTTGGATATCGGTTGATCGCTCACCGGCGCGGGCGTCACTCTTAATTTCCCGCATGGGGACGGCGCGGCGAATGGTGGGCACGCCGTCCAAAATCCGCGTGTAGTCGTTCCAAGTCAGTCCATACTCGACGATGAAGCCGCCTCCCGTGGATGATCCCGCCGAGGGTTTCACGCTACGGATGATGACGTTCGTCGCACCCAGGTCTTTGATTTGCTGTTGGGCCTGATAACTGACACCCTCGCCCAAAGCGACCAACCAAATCACGGCGGTCACTCCGATTAAGATGCCCAGCATCGCCAGACCGGATCGGAGCTTATGCAGCAACAGGCTTTTGAACCCGAGACGAATCGTCTCGAACAGTCGCTGAATCATCGAGCACCCTCAGAAGATACCGGAGAGGCGGCCCCGGCGGTTTCTCGGGCGGCGCGAGCGGCAGACAACTCCTCGCGAGATAGCTGTCCGTCGCCATCGGAATCGATCTGATCAAAGCGGGCTTGCATCGGTTTAGGGGCCTCTTCGCGACTGATTTTTCCGTCGCCATCCTGATCCAGGTTTGGGATGGGATTGCCACCGGGACCGCCGCTGGCGGGAGGACCCTGCTTGTTGGCCTGATCGACTGGCTGGCCAGGAACCGCAGGGGAGCCTTCCTCTTTCTCGGTCGACTCATCGTAGTCTTCCAAAGGACTTTCGCCCTCACCATCCTCCGACTCGATACGGGCGGCCGTGACGATGGCTCGTGGATTTCGGAGGACACGTTCCCCTTCCACAACACCGTCAACTACTTCGATCATTTTGTCGTTGGTGCGTCCCAGCGAAAGCACGCGGCGTTCTGGACCGTTGGCGGTCGCGACCCATGCGTAGTAGTTGCGGCCCTGCTCGACCACGGAGGAAACCGGGACCGTCAAGACATTGGAAACATCGGCCACCATGATCTCGACAAAAGCGGTCAGGCCGGGACGAAGCCCCTCCTGTTCGCCTTCAATGTTCACCATGGTCGCGTATTCCTTGACACTTGCCGAAAACCAACCGGTCGGCTCAGGCTGGTTCGCGATGCTAGAAACCTTGCCCTGGAACTCGCGGCCCTGAATCACAACTTTCGCTGGCATCCCGATCTGGACACGATCCACTTTCGACTCATGAACGAGCACCTTCACCTGCATCCGGTTGAGGTCGGGCAGACGGACAATTGTCTGGCGTTCACGAACGATCGCACCTTCTTCAATGGTGGCGGCGTCCGAACCACGTCGACCCGTCTCGTTGGCGTACACCACCATGCCGCTCTGCGGTGCTTTGATGATGCAGTTGTCGAGTTGTCGCTCCAATCGTTCCAGACGCCCCTTCTCCAATGCAAACGCCGCTTCCTCCGACCGCATTTTCGCTTCGTTGGCGTCGCGGATAGCCTCGAACTCGCGGATCATCTTGGGCCGAGTGTATTCCTGCAGGACCATTTTGCGAGTTTGCGCATTTTCCATGTCGAGCTGGGCTCGTTCCACGGCAAACACGTCCGCCTCGCGCTGTAAGGCCGAGACATATCCCTTGCGCGACATCCGCTTAGAGTATTGCAGCATATCCTGGGCGGTGCTTAGGTTCTGTTCGGCGATCTTGATCTCCGATTCGATCTGCTGCAGCAGTTCAACCGAGAGCCCCTTGGCGTATTCGCTGACGGTCAGTTTCGCAGCTTCGAAATCCTCCTCTGCCTGGATTTTGGCGGCGAGGGCACGTTCATACAAAATCCGCTGAGCGTTAAGCTGATCATAGATCTCCGCAGTGTCTAGACGGATGATTTCTTCACCCTGCGAAACCTCCTTGCCGTCCTCGACAATCCACAGGATTGTTCCGCCACCCGCCACATCGCATTTGATGTCGATGTTACGTGCGCTTTCGACATTGCCGTCATCGGTCACCGTCACTTGCAGCCGTTCACGGGCCACTTCGTGCGTCAAGGCACCGTCCATGAGTGAAGATGACCCCCAACCAGTGACATCGCCGAAGTAGAAAAATGCCACCACGATCGCCCCGCCGACAATCGTTAACAGGGCAGGCCAAAACCAACCACGACCAGATGATTCCAGGTGAGGACTGTTGAGCCCGCTACCGGCGTCTTGAGAGACCTCTGTCGTCGCCATAAAAGTTGTCTTCTCGAAAAAGGTGCGAAACCGGTGGATCGGTTGCCATATTGGACAGTGCGCTCCTTTCCAGTTTATGACCCCGCTGGAGTCTGTCCGGTTCCGGACGTGACTTTCACCCACCTTTCGAGAGGCATTCAACCCCGCCGGGCGGATTGACGTGAAAATTCAACGGAAAGGGGCTTCTAATTTAACCGTGCCTATTATCCATAGTTTCGACTAAATTTCATCTCCTTTTCCGACTTGTCGGCCGATCCGCAGTCCTGAGCGGGTTTTCCTGGGGGTTTTTCGGGACCTCTGCGGATACCGCTGCGGCTTCCGCTTGCCGAATCCTGCGGATATCGGCAATCATCTGGTCGATCTCGCTGCGTGTAAGCCTTTTGAAATTAGTAGGTTGGGAGTTGTCCCCGGTTTCGTCCCCTGCTTCCTTAAGCAGTGTGGGGGTATAGCTAACCGCGACATCCTGAGGCAGTGAGGCTGTTTTGCGGATTTCCTCCTTTTTAGATTCGTCTGACCGTTTTCCGCGGACATTATCCCACCACTGGGCGATTTGCGACGAGGCGGGCTCGTCCCCTGGGTGCTGGGCTGAGGGTTCCTCTTCAATCGTTTCAGGAATTTGCTCTAAGAATTCTTCGTCGAACCATTCTTGGGGTACCGATGGAGGCAGTTCGACTTCTTCCGCCGATAGGCGATCGGCAAGTGCCAGGGGGCGATCGACCCACAGCCCCTCTTCGTCGATTTCCATGAGGCCCAATTCGCGGTGTAGACGTAATCGAGTCGCTTCGTAGTTTAGCCAGACACTCATCAGGTTATTTTGTGTGTTCCGTAAGTCGGAGAGCGCGAACAACAGGTTCTGGGCCGCGGTGGGGCCGAGTGAGGCCGCGGGTTGCCCCGGTTCACTAGGCGGTACTGGTCGGTTCAAAGCTTCGCGGGTTTGATCGACGCGGCGAATCGCGATCGCTACCGCCCGGCGCTGAATCTCTAGATTGACCCGCAGCTCTTCCATTTTTCGGAGCGTTCCCCGCATCGTCTCGGAGACGGAATCTTCAAATTGAATTAACTGGCGTCGATCCTGTTGGTAGGTGATCAACTGCTGCCGGAAACTATTGCGTTCCAACAGCCGCGTAAAGGGTGGATCGAACTGTAGCGAGGCTTGGAGGCTGCCTGTTTGCCCACGGAAATCGACCGGATTGTTTCCCACCGTTTGCATATCACCGCTGAACCGAACCGTCAGATCGGAGCGAAGCGCGTTGGCGTTGAACTCAATCAGACGCCAGGTATCGACCAACGCTGCTCGATTGTTCATCCAGTCGAGTCGATTTGCCCTGGCGATCTCGACTGCCGTCGGCGCGTCGAGATCGATGCGTTCGACCACGATTTGCTCCAATCGCGCACTCGCCTGAACCAGAGCGGTCTCGCTGGTGATATTCTTCATGTCGACGAGCAGCGAAACGATTTGATCTGCTGCCCTAGCCGGCTGAACCTCGCTGAGATTCGCCCGCAACTCATCAATCCGGTTTAAGATCAGCTTGCTACGTGCATCTAGGTCTTCCTGCTCGCTTTGCAACCGTTCAAGTTCTCGATCTTGGAGGGCCTGCTCACGCTCAGTCATCTCGACCTTCCGACGTGGCATCGTCTCGACCAAGCCCGCAAGATCTTCCGGTGTGGCATCGATTCTCCGCTGAACCTGTTGCTGAAACAAGTGAACTTTCGCGATCGCCTGAGAAAGCACAGCGGCCTCCGGCTGCTCCGGGAACTCGCCGAATTCGGTAATGTAATCTTCGATCGCTAATTGCGTTTGGTTGGTCCGCGGATCGATCAGTTTGAACTGCTCAATCAGCGAATCGTCCAGGGTTACGGGAAGATCGGGGGGGAGCCCGAGTGTCCCTCGTTTGAACGTATCGAGCGTGGCCTCCAGGTTGTTTGAGGCTTGCAGCAGGTTGGCCCGCTCCGTCTCAATATTCTGTCGGAACTGATCGACTTGAGCGATATCGATCAAACCGGCGTCGAGGTTTGCCTCCAGCAGTTCCAAGGTTCGGAGTTGCGCGTTAAGGCTGTCCTGGGTATTACGGATCTGCTGCAATTGTTGCAGCAGGCCGGTGAATCCGCCTACGGTTCCGGCACCACCGCCGGCGAAGCCGGTTCCGCCGCCACCCGCCGCGCCACCCGCTCCACCGAAGAATCCACGACCAAAACCGGTCGCTTCACCCACACCGCCGAAACCGCCGGAACCTTGCCCGGTAAACCCGGTCAGACCTGTCCCGCCGAAGAAACCACCCCGCCGCTGCAAACCGGAGACGCCTGAGTCGCCGATCGCGACATCGCAGAAAAAACCTTGGCGGTATCGAGCGAATGCCCGCATGTTGGCGAGCAGTCCCCGCTCAGCGATGGTCAACTGTTCCAAAGCCACGGCCCGGCCACCGGCGCGGAGCAAAGGTTGAATCAGATTGAAGTTCAGGATGGAGGTCGTCACGCCTCGGTTGGGCCCGGCGAATTCCCAAACGGTGGAGTTGGCTAGTCCCACCATGATTTCACCGGCGGTGGCGGTCCGGCGGTTAATTACCGCGTCGTGGTCGAGTCGCAACGTATTGCTTTCACCTCCCGGATTTAACTGACCGAGGTGAGTGTACTCGGTGAAGCTCCCGCCGAAGAACTGAACATCGAACCGAAAGCGTTCGGTGCTGACGTCCAAGGCCGAGAGATAGAGTGTTTCCGTTTGGCGTTGATAGTCGGGGGAGTGGAGGACGGCTAGGCGGACCGAGTCTTCCAGGCTTAGGATGATCCGTCCTTCCTCATCCACGTTGGCATATTGGTATAGCAGTTGTTCCCAATAGGGACTTTCCAATCCGGGGCGATCGCCATTGCGGTGCCAATGTTTCCATCCTCGCTTCCCATCGACGTAATGCATGTAGCGATGGGCGCTCGGATCGTCCTCCGGCATGGGCGGCTCTTCAAGATTGTACGGATCGTAGTACCGGCTGCGGGGATCCAAGTCGATGGAAAAATTGGGATAGGCCCAGCGCGGATCGAATGACTTCTCGGTGACCAGACAGGTCACCTCCTGGTCCGCCTGCTCGCGGTATTGCCCGCGTGAACAGCCAAAAACCATGAGCACCACCGCGATCAATGCGAGGCCACCAATGGAAGTCGATTGTGCCGATTCGTTCAAGAACATCCGCATCTACTTGATTCCCCTGAGCCATGGTTTGCTCATGCCTGGATTACAGCCGCCGCGCATCGACCGGTTGTAACCGTCTCCGCAATGGGAATCGTCGTAGGGGTGTTACTTGCTTTAACGAAGCTTCGTGCGGTTCCGGTTCCAACGATGATGCTGGCAGCGCATCCCCTACCGTCCGTAAAAAATGCCAGGGGGCGTGTGGAAACGACCCCCGGCATGTCGGCGCTTGACAGGATTATGGGGGTTCTGACGCTAAGTCAAACCGTACCGATTATTCCTTTTGTTTCAAGCAGAACAGGTGCTTTTCACCCCGGATGAACATTTGCGATCCGGAAAGGGCAGGGGAGGCATCCACCCCCTCACCCAAGTCATTGTCCGCAAGTACCTGGTATTCCGAACCATGCTGAAGGACTTTGGTTTTGCCATCGCGACTAGTGAAGTAGACCTTGCCATCGGCAGCTACGGGCGAGGCATACAGCGTTCCCAGCCCTGTCATTCGCTCCGGCCCGAAGACCGGTTCACCGGTTTTCGCATTGACACTGTAAACGATGCCGTCACGAGCTTTCGTGAAGTAGAGGTTTCCCTCGTATAGAACTGGCGATGCGATGTAGGGGCCGGCGTCGGTCCGGCTCCAGATGATTTTGTCGTCGTCGTTGGTTACGTCTCCGCGAGAATCAAGACTGATCGCATAGACCGCGTAGCCTCGGTAACCGGTCATCACGTAGACGACGCCATCCTGATGGATCGGCGTAGGAATCGGGTTGGTCGCCTGCCCGCCACACTCCCACAAAAGCTCGCCGTCAGCCAAATTGTAACTTCGGACGCGGTTCGTGCCATTCATGATGACCTGTTCCATGTCGTTGTGCGAAACGATTAGCGGAGTCGCCCACGTGGTAACCTCGTCTCGTGCGGTCTTCCAAAGGACTTCGCCCGTCTCGGCATCAAGCGTGGCAACAAACGACTCCCCTTCGTGGTCCCACGGTACGACCAGTTTATTTCCGTGCAGGGCAGGGGTCCCTCCTTCTCCAAAGGCACTGCGGGTTTGCATCTGGCCCAGGTCCCGCTTCCACTTGAGGTTTCCTTTCATGTCATAGCAGTAAATACCACGCGATCCGAAGTAGGCGTAAAGATGCTTGCCGTCGGTAATCGGTGAGGCGGACGCGTGGGAATTGGTGCCATGACCCGCCTCATGTGGAACCGCCTCAATCGCAACTTGTTTCCACACGATTTCACCGGTCCCCTTGTCCAGGCAGACAACCGTAAACTGGTGCAGTTTTTGTTCGCGATCGCCTCCTCTGTCTAACCCGCCTCGTCCTCCCCGCGGTCCTCGCCCCCCCGAGCCGGCGTCACGTGGGCCTCTGCGCCGTGGTGTCGCCTCTTCCCGTTCGTTCGGTTCGGTTTCCTGGAAACTCACCTCCGCGCTTTTGCCTTCCACCTCAACGGCGGTCAGCAGGTACACGCGGTCGTTCCAGATGATCGGCGATCCGCTTCCCTTCCCAGGAATTTCTGTCTTCCAGGCGACATTCTCCGTGGCACTCCATTTAACCGGTGGTTTTGCTTCCGGTGCGGTTCCATTCACCATGGGGCCACGCCAATTGGGCCATTGCTGGTCGGAATCGAGTACCTCGGCACGGGCTCCAGAGGATGCCGCGAGCAACAAAATGTCGCCAAGTAAAAGTGTTCGGATCATGAATGCACCTAACCGATTTGAGGGGGCGAAATCCCGATGCCACCCTGTCCGGCGGCATCACGCATGGCAGTCAACACCGAAATGGCCCGCAAGTTCCGGACGATCGGTAACGCATCATCTTATCGTTAGTGCCCTCTTGATTGCGAGTCACATCCCCGCGTGGCGGGGGTGGCTATTGTTATTACGCTTGCTTGAAGGAGGAATCTCTTGCCAATCGGCCGGAGTTTGCTAGACTGTATTTTGATTAATCAAAATATTGGATTGGGGGTTAGGAAATGATGATTTTGCGAAACCTCATTTCGCTGGCCGTGTGGGTAGTGATGGGGTCGATGGCCGCCGCGGATCAGCCCTCCCCCGCGCCGGTGATCGTCTGCTCGACGACTCAGGTCGCCGACTTTGTGCGGCAAGTAGTGGGGGACCGAATGACGGTCCACTGTGTGTTGGCCCCTGGACAGGATCCTCACCTCTACGAGCGGAAACCGGGGGACCTGAAGCTCGTCGGTTTGGCCGATCTCTGCTTCGAGAATGGCTGGCACTTGGAGGGGAACGACTGGATGCGTCAATTGGCTCAGCAGGCCGGGGTACCGATTGCGACCTGTACTCAGGGGTGTGACCCGCTGGAACTGGAGGAAGGGGATGCCCAAGTCCGCGATCCGCACGCCTGGTTCTCCCCGCTCAACGCCGCAATCTACGTCCGGAACATTCGGGACGCTGTCAGTCGTCTTGATCCAGAGCATGCCGACCAATACGAGGCACGAGCGGCACTTTACCTCGATCAACTTCGCACCCTGCATGCTTGGATTCAAAGACAGGTAAACCAGATTCCGCCCGATCGCAGGGTCCTAGTCACGAGCCACGATGCCTTCAATTATTTTTGTGCCGCCTACGGTTTCCAATCGGCGACACCCAGCGGTTGGTCTACCGGGGCAGAGGTTGGGGCGGGCCTGTCTCCGCTGCGTCGCAAGAACACGGTCGATTCAATCCGACAGCATGGGGTAAAGGCGATCTTCGTCGAAACCAGCGTCAACCCGACCGCGCTCCGGGAAATCGCTCGTGAGGCGGGTGTGGTGATTGGCGGAGAACTTTATTCCGACTCAATGGGCCCTCCCGGCTCGGCGGGAGAAACCTACCTCGGGATGATGCGAGAAAATGTGATTACGATTGTTCACTCCTTAAAATAGCGAATCTTATGCGTCTGGTTGTCGCCCTGTTCACCTCCGCCCTGATCTTGCTGGCCTCCTGGCTGTACCTGAAGGCCGCTGAGCGTCCCCCTACGCTTAATCTGGATTCCGAGAGTTCCGCGTCTGCGCCCACGTTACGGATTGAATTGGAATTAACCTTCGCCGCCGGTCCCGATCCATTCGCGGAGAACCTTGACGACGCGCCCTCACTGGTTGTGAGCTCCGAAGGGAAAACATTGCTGCGAATGGAAGAATCGATCGCCGCGGGGCAGCGACTGATCATTGACGACCTCGCCGGATTCAAGGCCGGACCCCGGGAACTGTTAATTGAGGCCACCCCTCAGGACCCCACCTCAGCGGCACCTCGCGCGGTTCGTGTCTCCGTTTACCGCACTGACCGAGATCGACCTCTGACCACGGAAATCTTATGGAGCGCCCCCGGTTCCTCCAAGGTGGATGGCGTGGTTGCGGTCACCTTACCTGAGAATTCCCCAGCCACGAATCCCGCGGAGGAGCAACCTTGATCCAGCCTCAGGCCAAGCTTGGCACGCCCGCCATTGAAGTGGAGCACCTGACTGTCAGTTACGGTAGTGTGCCGGCACTGTTGGACGTCTCATGCCGATTTGAACCGGGGCAATTGGTGGGGGTGATTGGTCCCAACGGCTCAGGGAAGTCGACCCTTATCAAGGCGATCCTCGGATTCGTCCGACCCGACCTGGGAACGATCCGGGTTTTTGGCACCCCGGTCGAGCGGACTCGGAAGATGGTGGCGTATGTTCCGCAGCGGGGCACGGTCGATTGGGACTTTCCGGTCACCGTCGAAGAAGTTGCGATGATGGGCCGCTACGGTCATATCCCATGGTGGCAATGGGGGCCAACCAAAGAAGACCGCGAGATCGTGGAAGAGGCGCTTTCGATCGTGCGGATCGCGGAGTTCCGCCATCGTCAGATCGGTCAATTGTCCGGGGGGCAACAGCAACGAGTTTTCATGGCCAGAGCCTTGGCCCAGGGGGCGAAGGTGTTGCTTCTGGACGAACCGTTCGCCGGGGTCGACGCCGCGACTGAGCGGGCCATTCTCACCGTGCTGGAGAACGCCAAACGTGCAGGCCGTACCTTGGTAGTGGTCCACCACGACCTGGCCACCGCCGCTGAGTTTTTCGATTCCCTGCTGTTGATTAAACAGCGGGTCTACGCCTTCGGGACGCCCCAGCAGGTGCTCCAACCGGAATTGCTGAGCGAGGTATACGAGGGGAGCATCCACGCCTTCGAACACCTTCGCGCACAGTCTCGGGAGGTTGCTTCCTAATGGAATCGTTGCACCAGTGGTTCATCGCGCCGATCGTTGAGAACGGCTACTTGGCCCGGTCCCTGTTTGCAGGGTGCTTAGTGGCGATTGGCACCTCGGTCATCGGTTGCCTCATTATCTTGCGGCGAATGGCGTTTTTAGGAGACGCGATCGCCCACTCGATGTTGGCCGGCGTTGTTTCCGGGTACCTGTTGATGAAACTGATCTACGGCGCGGACGCCCACCTGCCGGCGATGATCATCGGTGCCCTGTTGGCAGGTTTTTCCACCGTGCTACTGGTAGGGTTTGTCTCCCGCGTCTCGCGGATCAAGGACGACACGGCAATCGGCATCATGTACACCGGGATTTTCGCGCTTGGGGGTGTATTGGCCAGTCGGTTCTCCGCTGAAATCCATATCGACCTACTGCACTTCATCGTCGGTGACGTCTTGGCGGTCGACGCGGATCGGCTGTGGATGATGGCCTGCGTTACCGCGATTACCCTGCTAACCGTGATTCTCTTTTTCAGGCAGTTCGTGCTCACGACCTTCGACCCGATTATGGCGGCCTCAATCGGGATCCCCGTGACGCTCATCAGTTACCTGCTGACGATGCTCACCTCGCTGGTGGTCGTTAGCGCGGTGAATATCGTGGGGGTGATCTTGGTTGTGGGGCTATTGGTCACACCAGCGGCGACCGCCTACCTGCTTTCCAACCGAATGAGCCACATGATGCTGCTGGCCGCACTGTTTGGGGTATTGGGAATTGTGGGCGGGGTCTATCTCTCCGTCTGGTTGAACGTCGCCACTGGGCCGATGATCGTGTTGTTCAGCACGTTGGTATTCACCGTGGTCTTGATCGGCGCCCCGCGGTATGGATTAGTGGCGCGGTGGGTTCGCCGCTGGCAGATGATCCCGCAAGCCTTAACTGAGGATATTCTTGGATGCCTGCGGCGTGATGACTCCGCGAGTACTTCGATTTCAACAATGACCAAACACGTCAGCGGGCACTCCGGGTCGATCCGCTCCGCGCTGGCCCAACTGGTAAAACAGGGACTCGTTCGCCGTCAGGCGGCCGATACGTACGTTTTGACCGAGTTGGGAGAAATTGAGGCCCGGCGGCTCATGCGATCGCATCGCATTTGGGAGACGTACTTACAGCGGGTCGGAACACCTTCGACTGAAATTCATGACCGGGCTCACATCCTGGAACACCTACACGATGAAGATACCGTCGACTATCTCGACGATCGGCTGGGTCACCCTTTGACTGATCCCCACGGAAACGAGATCCCGGAAGACTTCATCCACTTGGTCCCAGGCAGCGATGTTAACGCCAGCCTACTTCGCGAAGGGCACATCGCCATCGTTCAGCAAGTCTCCGAAGACCTAACGGATCGATTCCAAGTTGGTGACCAGGTAACCGCCGGGCCCAGACGTGACGACAACGAAACGTGGACGTTTCAGGTCAACGGCGGGGAGGAGATTTCACTCAATCACGAGCAGGCCGATCAAATCATTGTCCGGTTGCCAGATACGCCGTTTGAATGAATGGGGAATCCCGCTCACGTAGAGCCTGGGATGATCGCGGAGGATAGGCAGGAAGTTTATTCTCTGTTTTAGCCCAATCTTTGGCTTGCAGTCCTGTGGAGAATTGTATCAAATAACGGGAACAAGTGCGATTTCGCATTCCCGCCTCTACACTCCACACCTTCCGCCTAAAGGCAATGCCATGCTCACCATCTTTGGTAAGGCTGGTCGTTACTGCGATGGAATTTCGCGCCGTGGTTTTCTTTCGATCGGCGGCCTCACATTCGGAGCCGGTCTGTTTGGCTTACCCGGTCTCGGACTTTCGGACATTCTGCGAGCCGAATCGAAATCCGTTAAGTCGACGACTGGGCTCGGTCATAAAGCTGTAATTAATGTATTTCTCGGGGGAGGCCCGCCCCATCAGGATATGTGGGAGATCAAGACGGAAGCGCCCTCTGAAATCCGGGGTGAGTTTCAGCCGATTGCAACCAACGTGCCGGGCATTCAAATCTGCGAGGTGTTTCCCAAGCTGGCCCAGTTGATGGACAAGGCGGCATTGATTCGCTCAGTCGTCGGGTGCAAGGACCGACATGAGTCGTCACAGTGCATGAGCGGTTGGCTGCCGACCGACTTGAGCAACCTGGGAGGACGACCAAGCATCGGTGCCGCGGCGGCCAAAATTCAAGGCCAAGTCGATCCGGCAGTTCCTGCGTTTGTTGGACTCGCGGAACGGACTTCTCATACCCCTTGGTCCGATTCCGGGACCGCGGGTTTCCTAGGGACCAGCTATTCCGCGTTCAAACCGGATGGCCCCGGTATGGAAAATATGAAGCTCAACGACATCTCCCTTGATCGTCTGCGAGATCGGCGACAGTTGCTCACGAGTCTCGATAACCTCCGGCGGGATATTGATACCAGCGGAAACATGGAAGGGATGGACGTTTTCGGCCGGCAGGCCTTGGACGTGCTGACTAGCAGTAGACTGCTCGACGCCCTCGATCTCAGCAAAGAAGACCCCAAGCTGGTCGAGCGATACGGCGATGGCAAGCCGTACCAGTATCAGTACGACGGGGCCCCTACCTGCAATGATCACCTGCTGATCGCCCGGCGTTTGGTTGAAGCGGGAGCACGCTGCGTGAGTCTCAGTTACGGTCGTTGGGATTGCCATAGCAAAAATTTTGATCTGGTCCGCGACCATGGCGCGAAGCTTGATCAATGCTTGAGCGCCTTGATCGAAGACCTCGATACCCGAGGGTTGCTCGACGATGTGACCGTTGTCGTGTGGGGTGAGTTCGGGCGGACCCCCAAGATCAACGCCGGGGCCGGACGTGACCATTGGTCTCAGGTCAGTTGCGCTTACATCGCCGGGGGTGGAATTCGTGCGGGCCAGGCGATCGGGGCGACCAATCGTCTCGGCGAATACGCCACCGAGCGGCCGGTTGATGTACAAGAGGTGATCGCGACGCTTTACCACAATCTGGGAATCGACACCGCAACCACGACATTAAACGATCCGACCGGCCGGCCGCAATTCCTGGTGGAACACAATCCGATCGCGGAATTGATCTAGCGTCGCGGCTTCCCCCGGTCTTGGCTTTCCGACCACTCACCCACTCAGAACTTGCAGTGAATACCATCCTACCGCTTGGCACGCGCCTGATCCTTTGGGCCTGTCTAATTCTGGCGACAAGAACCGCCCTCGCGGAGTCTCTACCGGAGCTTTCGTTTACGATCCCGACCTCGGCGACTTCCGGGCTGACACTGAGGGGAGGCGATGCGCGGATGCAGTTGATCGTTACCGCAAAGACCGGCGACCAACACCGCGACGCCACCCGCGACGTCCAGTTCCGCATCGAACCACCGATCGCAGACGTCGACTCGGGTGGCTATGTCAGGCCGCTTGAGAATGGGACCGCCACCATCACGGCCGTTCTGGGGGAGGTCACCACGCAAACCCAGTTGGAGGTTTCGGGGCTCGACATCGTCCAACCGGTTAACTTTCCGCATCAAGTGGTGCCGATCTTTACCAAGCTGGGGTGCAACGGCGGCGGATGCCACGGGAAGGCGGCAGGGCAGGCTGGTTTCCGGTTGTCACTGCTGGGGTTTGAACCGCGCGAAGACTACGAACATCTCGTCAATGAGTCTCGTGGTCGCCGCTTGTTTCCCGCGGCACCGACTCAAAGTTTGCTGCTGCAAAAGGCGACCAACCAGTCGCCCCATGGCGGTGGACAGCGGATGGACGTCGACTCATACGAATACCGTGTCATCCAGCGTTGGATCGCCACCGGCATGCCTTATGGTAGCGACAGCGATCCGATTGTGACCGGGATTGAAGTCATCCCGCCCCAGCGGCGTCTAGACCGAGCCGCGGTGCAGCAAATTTCCGTCGTGGCCAGCTATTCCGATGGATCGAGCGAGGACGTGACGCGAACCGCTCAGTTTGAATCGAACAACAAGGATCTGGCGGACGTCGATGTCCAGGGCCTGGTCACCCTCGGAAATCAACCGGGCGATGTCGCGGTGATGACACGATATCTGGGGCAGGTCGCGGTTTTTCGCAGTAGTATCCCGCTAGGGGTAGAACTTGCGGAAAGCGACTTGCAGTGGCCCCCCGCGCGGAACGTGGTTGATGAGCATGTCTTCGCCAAACTGAAGACGCTTGGAATTCCCCCTTCTCCGCTGGCCGACGACGCGACCTTCATCCGAAGGGTGACCCTCGATATTTGCGGACGCTTGCCAACCATTGAGGAATCGCAGGCCTTTCTCGCCTCCACGAGTGATGACAAGCATGTGGAACTGGTCGACCGACTACTCGATTCGACCGACTACGCGGAACATTTCGCAAAGAAGTGGAGCATGATTCTCCGCAATCGTCGTACCGCCCCCGGGCGGCAGGCGGGGACGTTCGCGTTCCATCACTGGCTTCGCGACAGCTTTCATGAAAACAAACCGTACGATCAACTCGTCCGCGAGCTGTTAACGGCATCTGGTTCCGTGGAAACCAATCCCCCGGTGGCTTGGTTCCGTGAGGTTGCCAACACCGAATCGAGGGTCGAGGATGCCGCTCAGTTGTTCCTCGGGCAGAGAATTCAATGTGCGCGGTGCCACCATCATCCGTTTGAGAAGTGGAGCCAGGCCGACTACTACCACATGTCCGCCTTCTTTTCCAAGGTAACTCAGAAAGAAGGTGCCACACCGGATCAACCGTTGTTGGTTTCTCGTATCGGCGGCGCGGCCGCGCGGCATCCTAAATCGGGTGAGACGCTGAAGCCGGCGGGTCTGGATGCCGAACCGCTGGACCTGGCAGCGACGGATGATCCCCGCGAATCGCTGGTCGACTGGATGGCCGATCCAGAGAATCCGTTCTTCGCGCGCTCGCTGGCCAATCGCTATTGGAAACACTTCCTAGCGACCGGCCTGGTCGAACCAGAAGATGATATGCGCGTCACTAATCCAGCGACCAATCCAGAATTGCTGGACGGCCTGGCCCAGCACCTGATCGATTCCGCGTTCGATATGAAGTCATTGGTGCGATTGATCTGTACTTCCAGCACCTATCGCTTAAGCTCCGAGGCGAACGAGCATAACCTCGACGATCGCCACAGTTATTCGAGGTATTATCCGAAACGCCTACCAGCGGAAATTCTGCTCGACGCGATCAATCAGGTCACACTGACCGAGACATCGTTCGGCGGCATGCCATCTGGCACTCGCGCGGTTAGCTTGCCCGATACCGGGTTCGCCTCTTACTTTTTGGATGTGTTCGGCCGCCCGGACGCCACCACCGCCTGCGAATGCGAGCGATCGCCGGAGGCGACGTTGGCTCAGAGTCTCCATCTGTTGAATTCGAAGGAAGTGCAGGGCAAATTGTCCGCCGACATTGGCCGACCAGCCACCATGGCGAGCGGCTCTCAGTCCCCTAAAGAACTTTTGCACTCGCTTTACTTGGCGGCACTAAGCCGTCACCCCACTCCACAGGAACTTGACACGGCGGTCACGTATGTTGAGGCCCGAGCCGATCGCCCCCGTGAGGCGTACGAGGATCTTGTTTGGGCGATCATCAACAGCAAGGAATTCCTGTTCAACCATTGATCGGGGAGAGGGTTGCCTTTCCCTGCTCACTGCCACGCGTTGCTCCTGCTTGCTTGGGCCTCGCCCATTTCCCACCCTTCGCCGATCCTCAGGCCTTGAGCCCATGATGCATTTCCATTTCACACGGTACCAACGGCCTCTGCTTGGGCGACATCCGCTAGGGCGGACGGGGTTGGTCTATCTTTTCCACGCGATTTGGATGTTGGTCGCGGTCAATCAGGCCTCGGCCCAATTGCCAACGATCGAACTACATGCCCTCTCGCAACCGGCCGGGCAGGTGGGATCGACATTTCAGCTTACACTTCTAGGTACGCGAACCGACGAACCGCGGTCGCTCCTGATTGCGGGAGATCCGGCTGTGATGTCCGCTGTTTTGGGCACCGGCGAAGCCCGGCTCTTGAGCGAATCTCCCACGCCCGCCAATCATTTCGACATCACGATCGCGGCGGACGCCTCTCCCGGTCTGAGCGAGGTAAGGGCCCTAGGACGTTTCGGACTTTCCAATCCGCGCAAGTTTCTGGTGACGACAAAACCGGTTCAATTGGCTGCGGCGGACCACCATGATCTCGCCACCGCGCTGCCGCTGGCGGCCGACCAAATTATGTTCGACCGCTGTGCGCCGCAAAAGCTAAATCACTATCGAGTGACAATGGGCGTGGGCACGCGTCTTCACGCGGTCGCGTACGCGCAGGCGATTGATTCCAGGGCAAACCTCGTCGTCATCTTGTCAAACGCCGAGGGCAAAGAGCTTCAGCGCGGCTACGCGATCGGTAACTGGCCCGCCGAAATCGATTACGAGGGCCCAGCGGGTCAGGAGGTTTTCCTTGCGGTTCATGACCTGCTGTACCAGGGTGGCACCGACTATCCTTACCTGCTGGAAGCCGCTTTGGCCGCGACCGGCGAGCAGCCGCCATCGTTGGAACTCAACCGAAGCCTCCGGCCAAACCTTTCCATCGCCGAGCAACAAAGTGAATCAGCGGATACCACGGCATCCGATCCGGCCGCGAACCAGCCACCCAGGACAGTTCCTTTTGTGGCGGAGGGGGCTCTTAGCCCAGGACAGAACGATTTCGACTTCACCGCCACGGCGGGTCAGCAGTTAAGTATCCGCGTGCGGTCCGCTTCCGCGGGGCAACTCACCGATCCGCGGGTCGTTGTTTACCGGCGGGAGGGGGATTCACCGGGGCAGTGGAAGCTTACGCAACTTGCAGAACAGGACGATCCGCCGGCCGTGGGGCGGCCTGATGTTCGTGTGCGACGTTATGACCCTGAACTGGTTTGGACCGCGCCGGAAGAGGCGATCTACCGGATCTCGGTTGGAGACAACCAGACGGGTACGCGGCCGACAGATGCCATGCGATTCGCATTTTCGGTCGGTGCGATTCAGCCTGGATTTGAGCTGCTCGCCTATCGCCCTTTCCCACACAGTAACCCCGCGACGGCTCGCCCTTTCGGGACGAACTTAATGCTGGGAGGCACCGAGGCGGTGCATGTCCTCGCTCGGCGTGAAGATGGGTACGCCGGGCCGATTACTGTAGCAATCGAGGAGCTTCCGGAGGGGCTGACTTGCGAGCCGATGATCATCCCCGCCGGTCAAACCGAAGCAACCTTGATCTTGCGCGCATCCGAGGACGCGGCCCAGTGGCAGGGGAGGCTTTCGGTCGTGGGCCGAGCCGACATCGGCGAACCACCGGTGGAAGCCAAGGCCCAGTTCGCCACGGTGGTCTGGTCCGCGACGCCGACACGCAACGCGGTCGAGCATCGAGAGACCGGCCAACTAATGGCCGCGGTCAACACGGCTGACATCGCGCCTCTGTTGGTGGAATTGGGGTCGGGAACGACGACTGAGATCAAACCGGGTGAGAAGTTTTCGCTGCCGATCAAAGCAACTCGCCGGGAAGGGGCTCAGGCGGAAATCATCCTCCGCCCGCAACACCTACCTCCCAAGGTACCCCTGGGTGAAATCCGCATTCCGGCGGATCAGAGCGAAGCGGCACCCGAACTGACAATTCCAGCCGACGCGCCGCCTGGTGATTATACTTGGTGGATGCAAGTTGAAACCAAGGTGAAGTTCAAACCCAATCCGCAGGCACTTGCGCGAGAAGAGGCCTATTTGGCCAAGCTGCAAGGTGCTGGCGAAGTGTCGACTGACGAGACAGAAAAACAACAAATAACCGAAGCGGTCGCGAAGGTTAGCGCGACAATCGAAGAACTCAAAAAGCAGACCGCGGAACAGGATTTCACCGTCTGGCTACCAAGCACGCCCCACCGGATCCGAATCGTTCAGCCGTAACAACTTTGTTGTTCTCTACGCTCGGATTATTTCCCAGTTGTGAATCTCCATGAATACCCGCCCCTTGCTCGCTTGTCTCTTTCTGTTCTCGATCGCGGGAAGTACCCTGGCGGCGGAGCCGCAATCCGGAGACTTTCTCCGTGATATCGCTCCGATCTTGTCGCAAAACTGTATCGCCTGCCACAACGCGAAGAAGGCGGAAGGGGGACTCAGCCTGGAATCGCACAAGGCTGTTCTGGCCGGTGGTGATAGTGGGGCGGCGGTGATCGCCGCCAATGTGGATGAGGGAACCTTAATCGAGCGTGTGACGAGCGAGGACGATCCGATGCCTCCGGAAGGCAATTCCGTGGGGGCCAAGCGGTTGACTTCGGAGCAAATCGAATTATTCCGCCGCTGGATCGCGGCGGGGGCGGTGGGTCCGGTGGAGGGGGCAGGGCAAAACCTTCAGTGGCAACCGGTCCCCCAGGGCCTTCAGCCTGTGTACGCGCTGGCAGCTTCGCCTGATGGGAATCATCTGGCGTTTGGCCGCGGTGGCTTGGTTTCGGTCACTCGGCAAGTCAGTGGGACGGAAGAGACACCTTTGACGCAGCCCTTGATCGACCCCGCGACGAAACAAACCCTCGGCACTGAGAGTGCAGCCTATTCCGCAACTCATTTAGATATCGTCCAATCGCTCGCGTTTAGTCCGGATAGCGGGCGCTTGGCGACTGGCGGCTACCGCACCGTCAAAATCTGGCGGAAGAAAACCGAACCGACCCATTCCTTGAGCGGTCTGTCGCAGCCAACCGGTCTGTCCGCCATCTCGCCCGATGGACGCTGGATCGCGCAAAGCTTCGGCGACCATGTCTTGGAGATCACTGATCGCCAGTCGGGCCGCGCCCAGCGCTATTTGACCACCCATTCCGCGGAAGTCACCGCACTCGCGTGGCTAGCCACTCCGCCCCGTTTAGTCAGTGCGGATCGGGCGGGGCAAGTGGCCCTTACCGATATCGTTTCTGATCTTGTCGAATCGATTCCCTTGCCAAATGGACTGGTTTGCCAGTCACTGCAAAGGATCGATGACGCCCGTCTGTTGGTGATCGATGATCAGCGGCGGCTCCACGTAGCTCAAATTTCACTCGATGAAGCGACGGGTAAGAGATCGTTCGCAACCAACGAAATCGCCGGATTCGAAACGGTAGCTGCGACCGCGGTAACTCAGCCGACACCCAACCAGGCAGTCATTGCCCAGGCCGACGGCAAATTGAAACTCGTCTCACTTCCTGAATTCAATATCATTCGAGAGATCGGTACTCCGACAGGGATCCAGACGGTCGAAATTTCCACCAGCGGCGGTCTGATCGCCACTCTCCCCACCTCCGGACCGGCTCAGCTTTGGAAAGCGGGCACCGGCGAGTTGCATGCGAGTTTGAACCAGGATCCTACCCACACGCGATTGCTCGCGACCGGGGCCGGAAATGTGGCGCGCCAAAAGTCCTGGATCGAAACCTTAGCGGCAAAGATTCCGGAGCTACAAACGGCCGCCAACCAGGAAGTGGAAGCGACCAAGAAGGTTCAGGAACTGCGAGACAAAGCAGCCGAGGCACTCGCAGTCAAGGTAAATGAAGTCGCCATGGCGACGACCGGGGTCACCGAGGCAGAGGCGGCAGTGGCCGCTGCGGAAGCCGCCGTCGCGGAGGCGATGAAACAGGTTGAGGCCAAGAAAGCGGAACTCGAAGCAAAACGCAGCGCGTTAGCCGAGACGGAAAAGCAAAAGATGGCCGCCGATGCGGAGTTGGCCAAACGGGATCAGGCCTTGGCAACCGCGACCGATAGTTCCCAGCGGGCCGCCGCCAAGATTCCAGCATGGGAAGGGCGGGTCGCGGAAGAAAAGAGCCAATTGACCAACTTGGAAACGGAATTCGCCGCGGTCCAAGCTCGCGTGCCAGCGACCGATCAGCCCACCGCATTGACCTTTACGCCGGATGGAAAGCAATTGGCCGTGACTCACGGCGACCAACGCCTGCGAATTTATTCTACCGAGACTGGTAAGCCAGTCGCCGGGCTGGAACTTCCTTCCGCTGGCGTGGCGCTTGTTTCAACCGAGAATCAGGGCCTGGTTTGCCTGAGTAACAGCGGGGTGGTGCAGTCGTGGGATTTGCAATTCCCGTGGGAACTGGAACGAACCATCGGCGGTTTCGAAGAATCACCCTTCAGCGACCGGATCACCGCGCTCGACTTTAGCCCGGACGGAAAGCTGTTAGCGGTCGGCAGTGGCCCACCTAGCCGTTACGGCGATATCAAGTTGATCGATACCACGACAGGGGAAGTCGCGGTGGATTTAGGGGAGGCCCATAGCGATACGGTCCTTGGCCTGCAATTTGCTCCCAATGGACGAATGCTCGCCTCCGGCGGTGCCGACAAACTATGCCGCGTGTTTGATGTGGCGACCGGTAAATTGCACCGGGCCTTGGAGGGACATACCCATCATGTCCTGGGAGTCGCCTGGAAGGACGATGGCCAAACTTTGGTTACGTCTAGCGCTGATACCACACTCAAGGTTTGGGACGTGGAATCCGCGACCCAAAAACGGACCATCGCCGGATTCAGCAAGGAAGTTGCCGCCGTTCAATTCGTGGGCAATACCAGTGAGCTTGTGGTGGCCTCGACCGACGGCACCGCTCGGCTTTACAACGCCGACAACGGCCAACAGGTACGCGTCTTCGGCGGTGCCTCAAGCGTACTCTACACGGTCGCCCTTTCCGCTGAGAACTCTCAAGTCTATTCAGGAGGCCAATCGGGACAGGTTTGGGCATGGCAACTTTTAGATGGCAAGCACTTAAGCACGATACCTTAAAGAATGGATCGTTGTGCTTCTGTGGGCGGGCAGGGTGCCACTCTACGCCGTTAACCCTTTTATGTTCAAAAAAAGTAAGTCTTGATGCGACTT
>JBBDIM010000216.1:0-56640 GCA_040880405.1 Pirellulaceae bacterium
TCGCGATCGCCAACCAGGCCGAGCCGAAGTTGCGGACCCTGGTCAAGGGAATCCTTCAGCATGTCAAACAGGCGTAGGACCCGCATGATGGCGGGTCGGACGGGAGAATGTCTTGTTCAAGCTGAACACGGAAGTGGAGGAACTGGCCGGTGCGGTACGGCGTCGTTGGAATACCCGCCCCTTGGCCGGGATTATCCTCGGTACCGGGCTGGGTAGCTTGACCGATGGGATCGAGGTCGAGGCCTCGATAGACTACTCCGACTTGCCCCATATCCCGGCGACGACAGCCTTGAGCCACGCGGGACGTTTGGTTTGTGGAAAACTGGCTGGAGTGCCGGTGTTGGCGATGGAGGGTCGTTTCCATATCTATGAAGGTTACACCCCGGAAACGATTACCCTGCCGGTCCGGGTGATGAAGGCCTTGGGCTGCGAGATCCTAGTGGTCAGTAACGCCAGCGGCGGCATGAACCCCAACTACCGCAGTGGCGACATCATGCTGATGGAGGACCACCTCAACCTGATGTGGCAAAACCCCCTCACCGGCCACAACGATCCCGCCTTGGGAGAGCGGCTGCCCGATATGTCGGCCCCTTACGACCGGGCATTGATCGAACTAGCCGAAGCGATCGCCTTGCGATTGGGGATTGTGGTCCACCGGGGTGTTTACGCCGCGATGACCGGCCCGAACTACGAAACGCGAGCCGAATACCGTCTACTGAAAAAAATTGGTGCGGACGTCGTGGGGATGTCGACCGTCCCGGAGGCGATTGTCGCGGCCCAGTGTGGGTTGCGCGTGCTGGCTCTTTCGACAGTGACCAACATTTGTTTCCCGGATGCATTAGGGACGGTGGGCAAGTACGATGTCATCAAAGCCGCCCAGGCGGCGGAACCGAAGTTACGCCGCCTAGTCCGCGAGGTGTTGTCGCATGTTTACCGCTTGAAAGATTCCGCCGAATGAGCCTAACGCCAAGTGAGTACCTTGAACACGCCTTGATGCTGCCGCATGCGGCTGGGCAAGGCCAAGATCCAGTCGCGGTAGATGCTCAGCAGTAATGCCGTGCCGAAGAACACGCCGCCGCCGATCATCATGTACACGGCCACATGCTGGAGCTGTTCCGGGAGGCGGATGTAGACCAGCAGGGTCGCGAGGTAGATCACCAGCGAGACCGCGCCGGTGATGGTTGTGGCGCGAATCCGGCAGAGGATGCCGCTGCCAATCAAGGCCAAGCCAGCCGCAAGTAATCCGACATCATGCAGTACCGCCCAGGTCATGCTGACCGGGTAGAGCCCTAGTCGCTGGGCGATGAGACAGACGACCAGTGGCCCCGCAACCAACAAACTCCCCAGGATCAACCCGGTCGAGACGGTATCTTGCCGCTGGTCTCGTTCTCGGAGCCAGCCAACATGGGCGACGATAAGCATGGCGATCCCGCAGACCATCAAAAACAGTTCGAGCTTTTGCCAGATCAACAGATCGCTCGCTAGTCCAATCATCAGGAAGGCGGCCAGGCCTTGGCCGATCAGCAGCACAAAGTACCAGCGTCGCCAGGAGTCCTCGGCGACCAGGAAGGTCGCCGCGAGGGACGATGCCATCAAGACGCCCATCAGGATCAACGTCGGCAAGTCGATGCCGATGTTGGCGGTGTTGTGCAGTGTTAGCAGAATGCCACCGACGCCCGCTAAGCTCAGTAAGGTATTCCCTCCGCGGAAGATCGCCAGCGAGATCCGGGGCCTGGAAATGCGTTCGGCCAGGGCCAATCGGTAGGCCAGCAGCATCGCCATACCTAACAGGCCGAAGGTCAGGAGGTACGTACTGGGCAAAACATCGACGACCGTCAGGAGCTGCCAAACCATGCCGCAGGCGGTGGCGATCGCCAGGTAGACACCGGCCGCTCGTCGCGTGAACCAGACCTCCACACCGTAGAACAGGCTTGTTTGAAGGAAAAACAGGGCCAGCAGCAGGTGCGAGTTGCTGTTCATCTCCACCTCAACGCGGCGATCCGGCCCGATCCCAAACGCCGCGGCCAGAATCACGGCCAAGAGGCAGGCGGTGGTCACATGACCAGCCAGGACCAGCGACCACTTGGCGTCCGACTGGTACCACCGCGAGACCAGCAAGTAGGTGATTGGCACGATCATCAAAATCGGGGCGGCGACATCCCAGGTGCGGATTTCCATGGTCCACAGCCCACCAAAGACCGCCAGAAGCGTCGCGACCGCGGCTCCGAGGAAGTAGGTTGAGGCGGAGATCCGTTCGTTCCGTGAGACAAAGGCGCCCAGTCGGCAGGCGAGCGCCGTGGCGACCATCGCACCGACGTACAGCCAGCCCACTTCCCGCAGCGGGAAAATCTCGAAGGTGGCCCGTAGGTAACAGACGATTCCGATCACGACCGGCACCACCACCAACAGCATGCCGAGCAGCGCGGTTAGACTTTGAATGCCTTGGGAGTCGAGCCCCAGGGTTTTGGCTTCCTCCCGTTTGCTTCCGGTCAGGTACCAGCGCGCGGCATGGAACAGGGCGGCGGTACCAGCCAGCATCAGGACGATCAACTCTTCGGAGATCGGCAGAGGTAGCAGGTCGGCCAGCAGCAGTTCGCTCCACAAAAAGGTGAACAAAGCGAGTGCCAAGAGGCTGCCGTTCCGCTGCACGGTGATGTACGAGTAAACGTAGGCATAGGTGGAAACCAACGTCAGGGCGAAGGCCAGGAGCTTGAGCCGGATATCGGTCGCCAAAGCGGGTGCTTCAAACGGGAGGGTCTGGCCGCCAATCGCCCTCCAGTAGTCGATCAAAAGGTTTTCATAGGTCCAGCCGCACACGGTCCACGCCAGCAGGACCATCAGCCCGGAGCCCAGCACGAGATGACCCGCGTTATAAAAGGCCCGGCCAAACTCCTCGCGGCGGAAAGGTCCCGCGCCCGGCAAGAAGGCGCGTTCGACGTGAATCGCAACTAGGCCAATGGAGATCAGCAAAGTCGAGGCGGCGGCCCCTTCCCAAAATCGAGCGACGTTCTGATCCGCCAAGATCAACAGCCCGGTTAGCGTCACGCCACCCACCATGGCGTAAACGAACAGCTTATCGCGGATCAACAGGGCGGAGGCCGTATACAGAGCCAAAATCCCCAGGGCCGGAATCCAGAGGTGCCCCCCCTCGTCCAGTACAATCAATCCCTGGGCGTCGTAAAACCACAGATGCAGCGGCATCAACATGCAGGCCAAGAGGGCAAGTCCTCGGCCCGCCAGTTCAAACCGAGTCCATTTCAAAAGCGCGGCACCACCGCCGAGGATCGCCAGATTACCGATTCCCATGCCGATGGCGATGGTCAACGGATCATCGAAGAATCCCTGCGTCGCCAACCAAATGACCAGACCCACCACCAACATCCCGGCACCCACCATCATCAAATATTGCAGGCTACCGGGGTCGAGGATCACCTCCAGGATGTTACGCCGAGGGACCGCGGGTACTTCTGGTTCCCGCTTGAGCGGTTCGACTAAGTCCTCTTCCTGGTCGTCAATGACAGCCTGCTTTTGCTTCTCGAAAAACGGGCTCGCCTTCGGGCTCGACGTCTCCGCCTGGTTTGGCTCAGTTGCGGACTCCGCCTGAAAGACTTCATTTTGCTGAATCTTGGCCCTCAGCGAACGCCCTCGGGCCCGATTGTCGCTTTGGCAAGCGTGGGCCTGGTGCAAGGCGATTCGGCCGGCGGCGGAGTGGATCTCGATCTCGCGATCGACAAAGGCCCGATACCGCCACTCCTGCCGCAGGTCGCGCGGTTGTTCGTCCGTGGAGGGCTCCGGAAGGTGCGGACAGGGCTCAGGCTCGCTTTCCAGTCGATCGAGCCACGACCGGTAGTAGTCTTCAACCTCTGAGTTCACATTCCATAGGTGAAAACAATGTAGGGCGAATTCAATCGCCTGACGGAGGTCTTGCGGAGCAGTGGTGTTGGTCATGGCGAGTGTCCGGAAAGGCCGTGAGAGGACGAGTGGTGGAATCTATAGCATGGTCCGCCCGATCAGTAAAACCGGGTGACACCTTGGTTCGCGAAAATTCTCGCCCCGGTGGTCGGCGGAATCGCAAGAAAATCGAAAGAATTGGGCATCTGGTTCGCATTGGCCGGGAAATGATGCCTGTCGGATTTAAAGAGCTGGAAACGCAAACAAAGGTAAGAAGCCACGGATGAACACGGATTTTCACGGATAGAGAGACCCGCCTTCGCCCCATCCGCGCGTTATCCGCGTTCATCCGCGGCTTAACTTAGTTTTTTTGGCCGCGGATTAACGCGGATGAAGCGCGGATAAGAAGTAAGACGAGTTGGCACCGTCCGGGAAATGAATGAACGAGCGATCTTTAGTCGGTTGCCGCCGGTGAGGTTTCAGCCGAACGTTCCGGTCGTATCCGCCACAGCCGAAATCCGGAGTTTTCCCATAGAGTTTCCGCCCCCAGCGGTTCTACCAACTCGGCGGGAAGCTCGGTCTGGGGCAGGTCGAGCGTCTCGATCCAGTAGTCGACCTCGTGCTCAGCGACGATTGCCTGCAGGTTTTCGGTCGTCAACTCATGGGGAAAGGTGACCGAGGCTCGTCCGGTTAGCAGGGCCAAAGCCCGTGGTTTGAAGAACAGGCAGATCGCGTCCTCGGGGGTCCGCTCCTTCGTTTCGGCAAACATCGCGGCTGCCTCCGGCCGGGTGGGGCCGGGCGGTGCCCCCAGGTCAACGGTCGTTAGCCACAGCAACTGCGATCCCATCGCAAAACAAAAGAAGAGTCCCAGCGCGGCGGTCCGATAAGCACGCGGCCATGGTATTTCATGAAGGCCGATCAGCAGATAAAGCAGGTAGAGCGGAATCAGCGGTAAGATCACCCGAGTCCACGCGGCGACCGGCCAAAGTACGACCAATGCGAAATAACCCACGACGGCCCAACTGGTGAGGGTGGTTCCTTGTTTCATGTGCAGCCGAACGAAGCCGTAAATGGCGACCAAGCTCAGCAACACGCCCGCGACTTTGCGGATTGACTCGCTGTACCCATTTCGCCAGAAGTACGAGAACGAGGTGACGTCGGCCTGCAGATTCCCCAGGATGGTGCCGGGGGTGATCATCGAAAGGTGTTCGAGGTACCCACCTCCCACCTCGGGAAACAGCCACTTTTGGCTGCCCATCAGCCCGATGGCCACCACGACCGGAACGATGCAGCCGGTGAAGGTAATCCTGCGGTGCCGTAGCACTTGATCCAGCGGGACCGCGATTAACAGGACAACGCCGACCGTTCGAGTCCCAATCGCTAGGTAGATCAAAATCCCCAGCAAAACCGCCACGGCCAAGCCGGCCTTGAGGGACTTCGATATGCCTTCGCGTGACTCCCCCAGCCACAGCACGGCCAACCAGAACACAAGGAACAACGGCTCGGAAAGGATCTGCTGGTTCATCTCCCAAAAGATCGAGGAAACGCCCAGCAGGGCCGTTAGTCCCAAGACTTGCCAAGCTGGCAGATACCGCGCGGCGAGCCCCGCCATCAGCAGCAAGGAGATCGTAAATAACAGAACGATTGCGATCTTCAAAAACGCGTAGTCGAGCCCGCCCACGGCGACCCAAGGGGCCATGTAGGCGGGAAAGATCGGCGGATATGCCTTCGGCCCGATCCCCAAGGCCAAGTCACTATAAAGGTAGCCAGTCTCGGCATAGGGACGCCCTTCGGCAAGGTTCCGGGCATGAGCCAAATAGTGGGCGAAATCATCTCCCCAATCATGCCCCGCCTGGCGAAACGCCAACTGAAAAAGCGTGATCGCCAGCAGCAAAATCGCCAGCAAGATCCGCTCTCGGGTCGTCCAAGAGCGTCGCTCGTCCAAGTTCGAAGGAATTGTCGGCTCAGCGGGCTGCATGGAACATGGGACTCGACCCAAGACGCGGAGAAAAGAAATTCAAACCGCGCCAGTTATACCCCGGATCTACTCCGCCACAAACCGATCCTGGTCGATCAAGAGCCCCCCTTCTCCAGCACCTCAATCATCCCACAGCAGAAATCAGGCAGGTCGTCCGGTTTGCGGCTGGAGACGAAGTGGCGGTCGATGACCACTGAGGCGTCTTCCCATTTGGCTCCGGCGTTGACCAGGTCGTCCTTAATTCCCGGCGAACCGGTGACGCGGACCCCTTTGTAAATGCCGGCGGAGATCGGCATCCAGCCGCCGTGGCAGATGGCGGCGACCAGTTTTCCGGCGGCGTCGAAATCGCGGAGTAGCTGCTTCACTTTTTCATCGCGGCGAAGCTTGTCTGGCATGAACCCGCCGGGGCAAAGGACGCCGTCGAAGTCGTTGGCGTCGACCGTGGAGATTGCCACGTCCGACTTGGCCGGATAGCCATGCTTGCCGCTGTAGCTGGTGCCCGCTTCGGGGCCGGCCAGCACCGACTCCGCCCCCGCCTCTTGCAGGCGAAGATGGGGGTACCAAAGTTCCAGGTCTTCGTAGATGTCGCCGACGAAGATCAAAATGCGTTTGCCGCTGAGGGTGGTTTCCGAGGGCATGGTTGCTCCTTTCGATTGAGGCCGAATGGCCATGGATATTCCTGTCATGACCCCGGAGGCTATTGTTATCGTGGTGGCCAACTCAATCCAGCGGTGCGAACTGATTTTTCCCTGGGAATCGAGCCACTGACAGTGGTGGCCCGTTGGTATGCTTGCGAGTCGAACCGGGGGGACGTAAGCTGCCAAGCTGGATCGACTTTTGTGTTTTTGATTCAACATGGGACGTGTGAAAAAGGGGTCAGGACTCTTTTTCGCGATACGTTCTCAAAATGGAACACGCATGATGAAAAAGAGTCCTGACCCCTTTTTCGCACGCAGGCAGCAGGAAGGCGGATCATCGTGGAAGAGCAGCAGGCGGAACAAGCGGCTTGGCGGCCACTCAAAGAGAATCAGCGGCGGGTGGTAGGGGTGTTGGTCGAAAAAGCGAAGACCACCCCGGACGCCTACCCGATGACGTTGAATGGGCTGACCACCGGTTGCAATCAGAAAAGCAATCGCGACCCGCAAATGAAGCTGGAAACATTCGAGGTGGAGGATGCCTTGGAGCAGCTTCGCGAAATGGGGGCGGTGGCCGAGGTGCATGGCGATGGCCGCGTGGTGAAGTTTCGGCACTACATGAAGGATTGGCTGGGCTGCGAAGGGGACGAGTTGGCCGTGATGGCCGAGCTGCTGCTGCGGGGCCCGCAGACCGTGGGAGAGCTGAGGGGCAGGGCGGCTCGGATGGGCAAGATCCCGGATCTGACCTCGCTTCAGCCGATTTTGGATGGCCTGCGGGAAAAAGGGCTGGTCATTCCGCTTTCTCCGGCCGGTCGAGGACAGGTGGTCACCCATGGCCTCTACCCGGCCGATGAAATGGACCGCGTCCGCAAGTCAGTGGTCGGGGGCGGCTCAGCGGCTCCCGCTCCTTCACATGCGCCCCAATCGCCGGTAGCTCCGCCATCGACACCGACCACGGTGAGCACAAACGCCACGCCTCAACCAGTATCGCACACCCCTTCTGCCTCGGCGGTCGATCAATCGCTGGTCGAGGAAATGCGGTCCGAGATCGCCAGCCTCAAGGGCGAGATGGAGCGGATGAAGAAAGAGATTGAGGATTTGTGGTCGAACCTGGGATAGTGGTGCGAAAAAGGGGTCAGGACTCTTTTTAGGTGCGCGTCTTCCAATGGTTAACGGGAAATTAAAAAGAGTCCTGACCCCTTTTTCGCACGCGTCATTCCGGTGGGCGCAAAAACAAAGGCGAGACTTTTGGTCTCGCCTGTTCGCTCAGCTATAAGCGGTCGTTTCTAATTTTACGTCCAACCGTGATTACATCACGCGAACGTTCTCGGCCCGGGGGCCCTTAGGACCACGACCTTCTTGATACTCCACGACTTGACCTTCGCGGAGGCTCTCGTAACTAGTACCCTCAAGGGCCGAATGGTGAAAGAAGATGTCTCCTCTTTCGCCTTCGATGAAACCAAAACCCTTGTCCGTCAGCTTCTTAATAATACCTTGCGACACTTTGTCGTTCTCCCGGCACGCAAAAATTAAGTAGTACGCTGCTTTCCCACCGTGCCAAACGGGCCAAGCAAAGTCATTGTGCTCTTAACAAGGAGCACTGCCAGAGAGAAGCAAAAGAATCCAGAATATGGTTCACGCTACGCCGGGCGAAATGGTATTAGACATTTCCCCGAAAACGAAGGGACGAATCTTGAGATACTTGCAACCGGCCGCTTTCAACCGTGAGGCTGATGCAAGCGACAAAGCCTGCCGGCCAATGAGCCGCAAGCAAATCAATGTCGCCTTCGCTTCCCACTAACTGCCCGAAGTATAGCACCCTGTTCGGAGGGAAGTCAATGCTTGCTGACGGTTTGGTGAAAAATACCGGAAATTAGGGAATTGAGGATGAAAAACGGTTAGTGGGCGTAAGAGTCGTTGGGGTTGATGCCGATCACCCCTTCCACGTGAATCGCGGAATTGATCTTTTCCAGGGTGTCGTCCCAGCGGGTGGCGCGGCGGTGGGCCTCCTGATAGAGCGCCAGCAGGAAGGGATAGTCGTCATCTCCATCCTCGCGAGTCATGTAGATCGATTCGCGTCCCTCGGTGTGAACAGCGACGCCAATGAAATCCGACATTGCCATGGGCGACTCAAACGAAATGGCGATTTGGATCTCGGGCGCCAAATATAGTTCGAAGCAGTCCTTTTCCTTAGCAGATCGTACCCAGAGAACCTGATTCTTCCGGGACTTTGCTAGCAGGTCGCGCAAGATTACGAGCAGTTGTTCGTCAGCCATCATGGGAATTGTTGTCCTCGTCGACTTCGTCGGGGAAGGGTGAAGCCTGCTTGTTTAAGGCCGTTTCAATCCGGCGGAGTAATTTCCGGGTTTTCGACTTAAGGCTGGGGGAGTACTTGGTTTCTCCGTCATCGATAGATAGAAATGAATTACGGGTTCGATCGAGACTCTCGACCAGCTTATCCCAATCTTCTGTCAATTGCTCTGTCTGATTCATCGCTTGCGAGAGGTCACCGAGTCGCAACACGGCGAGTCTCCACTGCTCGGTATCGGCAAAGTTCTCGATCTCGGCGATGAATCGAAGCGACTGGCTTACCGTGAATTTATTATACCGCGATCGACTTTCAACGGCTGCATTTCTTGCTGCATCCGCCGCAGCTTCCGCTGATTTTTGGGTCCGCTTTAATTGAACCCACGCAAACGCTACCCCGATCGCGGTCAGTAAGAATCCAACCGCGCTTAAGATTGAAATGAAGTCGTCGAACCAGCTTGGCAGAAATATGCCGCCAGCCAGAACCGGAGTTCGGCTCCAAGGCCATATTTTCAACGAGATATCGAGTAAATACAACGGAATTACAAGTCCGAATTATGGGTTCGCATTCGCCTTAAAGTCGAATCGATTCATTGGCCAGGTGGCTTGGTGATCACCTCAAGGTGGTATTCTAATTGCTTTTCGAGCGAGTGCCACCAAGAATTCACCTCTTTCGCCCCCACTTGTACGCTCATTCGACACCACCCCCAACATTTTGTGCCAGCTAAAAAACCTTGCGGTCTGTACTGTATGGATGTACAGTATCGGTTGTTCAATCAAGTCTCCAGGTCAGCCGGGGTGCTGCCGGTTACGATCGCCGCACGGTCGTTTATTTCTATGTCGGGTGTTTTTCCTGTCCGTCACTTCTGGAGGTGACCGGGTCATTCTTGAAAGACACGCTACCCATCCTGATTGGTCTTGCCAGGGTCGCTCTGGCGCGCGGCCTTGAGTTTTCGCCGAGTGGTGTTTCGCTTGCGCGGTGGAGGCTCGCGGTTTGCGCCGAAGGGGCGACCGATAAGGGGCGCAAAATTCATGTCAACCATTCGCCGAACTTCCGATCGTCGTAAACTACCGCCGCACATCATCGAAGAAGTGATCCGCCTCCGCGCGGCGGGTCAAACCCAGATGGAGATCAAACGAAAGACCGGCATCTCACGAACCTCCATCCATTACATCCTCCGTGGCAGACCCACCGCCGACGAAGCCAGCCAAGCGCGGCAAGCCGAAGAGACGTTGGGGCTGTTCGATGGTCCCATCGAACGTTGCCCCGGGTGTGGTCGCCGGGTACACATGCCTTGCATGCCATGTCGGATTGAATCGGCGGTGGAAACCGAGCGGTTTTCGAATCCCGATCGACGACAGCGCGGCGTTTAATACCACCCCGGCGCGAAAGAGAAGCATTTTTGAGCCACAGAGCACTCAGAGGGCACCGAGGAGAAGAGGTAGGTTTTTGATCAATTGCCGTAGCTGGACAGCGCTGCGATGCCTACGACCAGGAGGGATTTATATTCCTCCGCCGAGCCTGGGCGAATCGCGTGGATAACCATCTCTCTGTGCCCTCTGAGTGCTCTGTGGCTAAATCCGTCTCCGGGGCAATCTGCCGCGTTTGCTTTCCTCGGCTTTTGCGGCATGGTAAGCTGGGAAGAGAAGGCGTCACCAGAGCATTACCTTGATGCTGGCTCTTCCCCATCCTTTTCATCCCCCATGCCCCCGCGCTTCACTCTCCAGAGGAACCGACACCATGAGAACCCCCTTCCTGCGATCGTTGTTGGTCACGCTTGTCGCACTGCTCGGACTTGGGCAGGTAGCCGACGCCGCTCCTCGCAATATCGTCCTGTTTGTGACCGATGACCAGGGGAAGGACGCCGGCTGCTACGGCAACGATGTCATCCAGACACCCAATATGGACCGCTTGGCCCAAGAGGGTGTCATCTTCGACAACGCCTACGCCACCACCGCGAGTTGCAGCGCCAGCCGGAGTGTGATTCTGACTGGGATCTTCAATCACGCCAACGGCCACTATGGGCACCAGCACTCGTATCACAAGTTCAGCGCCTACGACAAAGTAAAAAGCCTGCCGGTCTATTTGGAAGACGCCGGGTACCGGACCGGCCGCGTCGGCAAATACCATGTCGCCCCGGAAGAGGTGTTTAAGTTTCAAACCAAGATCCCCGGCCATAGTCGCAGCCCAGTGGAAATGGCTGAGAACAGTGCCCAGTTCATCCAGGCCGATGACGAGAAACCGTTCTTCCTGTATTTCTGCACCTCCGATCCTCACCGCGGCGGCGGCATCGTCGAGGACGATCCTCACAAGCCAGACGCCTTTGGCAACCGCGCCAACGGCTATCCCGGAATCGACGAAGTAACCTACGACCCCAAGACGTTGATCGTGCCGGACTACCTGCCGGATACGCCCACCTGCCGGGCCGAGTTGGCCCAGTACTACCAATCGGTCTCGCGGATCGATCAAGGGTTGGGCCGGTTGGTTGAGATTTTGAAAGAGGCCAAGGTTTACGACGACACCTTAATCCTCTACATCTCCGACCACGGCATCGCCTTCCCCGGCGGCAAGACCACCACCTACGAGCCGGGCCTCAATTCACCTTGTATCGTCCGCGCTCCGGATGCCGACCGCCGAGGCATCCGCAATCAGGCGATGGTCAGTTGGATTGACCTCACGCCGACGATCCTCGACTTTGCCGACGCCCTGCCGGAGAAAAGTGAAATCCAAGGTCGCTCGTTCCTGCCGGTTTTGGAGCAGGAACAGCCGGAGGGTTGGGATGAGGTGTACGCCTCGCACACCTTCCACGAAATCACGATGTACTACCCGATGCGAGTCGTCCGGAGCGGCAAGTACAAACTGATTTGGAACATCGCCCACCCGTTGCCTTACCCGTTCGCCTCCGACCTGTGGGCCGCCCCCACGTTCCAGGATATCTATAAAAAGGGACTCGACGAGTACTACGGCCCCCGCACCGTCCGGCGCTACATCCACCGACCGGAGTTCGAACTTTTTGATGTGGAGAGCGATCCTCTGGAGGCGAACGACCTGGCTCAGGTCGAGCGTCACGCGGAAGTCTTACAAGAGATGAAGGGAAAACTTCAGGCCTTCCAGAAGAAGACGAAGGATCCTTGGATCTTGAAGTGGGACTACGAATAGTCACATTGCGGTGGTTAAATTTTGTCCGCATTCACGGTTCCAATACACGGAGAGGTCTCGCTTTCGCGGGTCTCCCGTTAACCAACATCGCGGGCGAATCAATCGGTGGATGAAGGTGGCCAACTCGTCGAACTCTCTCGCCCCGCAGTCATGTGGACTTTGGCGTTTGCGATTTATGCTTCGCTGAAGCTCCTGACCTGGGTTACGCGGTATGACGTGCCGGTTCCGCTGGGGCGGCATTTGGCTTATCTGTTGGCTTGGCCTGGGATGGATGTCGACGCGTTTCTGAACGCGGCCAATCGCCCTGTCCAACCGCCTTCGGTTGGTGAGTGGCTGTTCGCAGCGTTCAAACCGATATTAGGGCTGACGATTTTTGGCGTCGCGATTTGGCTGTCGGCTCAAGGGGGCCACCCTTGGTGGGTTGGTTGGGCAGCGATTCTGGGGATCGCCTTCATGTTGAACTTCGGGCTGTTCCATCTGCTGGCCTGCTTTTGGAAAACCAAAGGGCTCCGGGCGGTGCCGATCATGGATTGGCCGATACTCGCGACGAGCCTCACCCAGTTTTGGGGGAAGCGTTGGAACCGCGCCTTCCGCGATTTGACGCACCAGTTTTTGTTCCGACCACTGGCTCCGCGGGTTGGGCCGGTTTGGGCGATGTTGGCGGGCTTTTTGGTAAGCGGATTGGTGCACGATCTGGTGATCTCGATTCCGGCCGGCGGTGGCTATGGCTGGCCGACCCTCTACTTTTTGATCCAGGGAGGGGGCGTCCTGCTGGAGCGAAGCTGGCTCGGTCGGCGGATTGGTTTAGGTGGTGGCGCGATCGGCTGGACCTACGCGGCCCTCCTGTTGTTGTTGCCGGTCGGCATGTTGTTTCATGCCCCGTTTGTCGAAGGGGTTATCGCGCCGATGGTCCCTGGGGGGAGTCAATCGCCATGAACCTCGATCTCGCAACCGCAATTTTCTATGTCGGGTGGGGGCAACTGAGCGTGCTTGTCGCCTCCGCCTTGGTGCCGGTGCGCTTGGACTGGAAAGAAACCTTACGAGAGTTGCCGCCGCTCGTGCGGCAGCTTTACTGGGTGTACGGCGGCTACGTGGTGCTCTCGATCATCAGCCTGGCGCTAATCTGCATCGTGAACTCCACGGAACTCGCCAGCGGCAGCGGTTTGGCCCGGTCGTTTTGCGGTTACGCGGCCATCTTCTGGGGCATCCGGTTAAGCCTGCAACCGTTTCTAGACGCAAAGCCGTTTCTCACCACTTGGTGGCTAAGGTGCGGCTATCATCTGCTGACACTATTGTTTGTTTGCTTCACGGTGGTGTTGGCCTGGGGAGCGATGTTTCCCTAAGGCATGCCAACCAAAAGGGGATGAGTTCAAATACAAAGCAAGCGGCGGCTTGCGCTGCGTCCGAGGTCCCCGTTTTTGAACTTATCCCCTTTTAAACGTGCCATCTTCGAAGGCAGGGTTTTTTGGCAACCAGCTTGATGCATCGCTTGGCCTGCGTGGCGAATGAACGGGGATAAGGTCAATTACGGGTGCCGCGGTTGGGGGTTCTTTGCCGCCGACTCTTTGTAATTGAACTCATCCCCTAATGGCAGACGCGGCCTTGAGGCCAAAATCGATTGAGCGCAAAAGGGATTGCGTTCAATTACAATATAAACGGCGGCCTACCCCGCGTCGGCGGCACCGGTAATTGAACTCATCTCCTTTTGAACTCGATCGCTTTAAGATGCCTCGCTCTAATCGCATTGCCCCTGGAGGCGTGATCTATCACGTGCTGAATCGCGCGAATGATCGGCAGACTATTTTTGAAAGCGACAATGATTATCTTGCGTTTCTCAAAATCATGAGGATGGCGCGTCTGAAAAACCCGATGCGTATTCTCGCCTACTGCTTGATGCCCAATCATTGGCATTTGCTGTTGTGGCCAGAGGAGGATGATGATCTCTCCAATTTCATGCACGCGATTACGTCAACACACGTTCGGAGATGGCGAACCCAGCGAGGGACCGTGGGCGAAGGGCACGTGTATCAGGGCCCTTATAAGCGATTCCCGGTTCAAGATGACGAGCATTTCTATACAGTTTGCCGATACGTAGAACGAAACGCTTTGCAAGCGAATCTGGTCGACCGGGCGGAAGATTGGCGTTTCGGATCGCTGTGGCAAAGGGACCAGCAGGCCACTCCACGATTCTATCCTTCGCTTGCGGCTTGGCCACTACCGCGTCCCGAGGGTTGGATCGAACATGTCAATCAACCCCAGTCGGAATCGGAGTTGGCCGCAATTGCCGAGTGCATCGAGCGAAGTATTCCATATGGCAACCCTGAATGGCAAAAGCAAACCGCCAAGCGAATGGGCATCGAGCTAACACGACGAACAAGTGGCCGCCCCAAAACAAAGCGCGAATAACAAAGTCGACGCAGCCCACAAAAGGGGATGAGTTCAAATACAAAGCAAGCGGCGGCTTGCGCTGAGTCCGAGGCCCCCGTTTTTGAACTTATCCCCTTTTAAACGTGCCATCTTCGAAGGCAGGGTTTTTTGGCAACCAGCTTGATGCATCGCTTGGCCTGCGTGGCGAATGAACGGGGATAAGGTCAATTACGGGTGCCGCGGTTGGGGGTTCTTTGCCGCCGACTCTTTGTAATTGAACTCATCCCCTAATGGGACGTTCTACCTCGTCGGCGGCATCGGGGAGCGCCGTGTTGTTCGCCATCCGCTGGGAGATCTTTTCGCAGGCGGTGTGGACTTCCGGGGAGGTGAGGAGGTGGTTTAGTTTTTGGGCGATGCGGTTGGCTTGGTAGTGGCGGGGTAATAGTTTGTCGCCGACTCCTAAGGCTTGTAGCCTAGCGGCGTTGTCCGGTTGGTCGAAGCTCATCGGCATCACCAGGTGCGGAATGCCTGCTTGCAGGGCCTGGGAAAGCGTACCGATTCCTCCGTGCGAGACGAGCGCCGCACACCGGGGTAGCAGTAGCGAGAAGGGGACGTACGGCACATGCACGACGCCTGGGGGGAGCTCCGGGGGGATTTGCTCCGCGAAGCGGGTGAGTAGGATTCCCCGGCGTCCCATTTGTTGGCAGGCCAAGGCCGATTGCTGAAAGAAGTCCGCGGCACCCGTCATGCCGGAACCGGGCGTGAAGGCGATGGGCGGGGTGCCTGCGGCCAAAAATTGTTCCACATCGGGCGGCATGGCCGTATCAAGTGATTCGTCCCAGCGGGGGAAGTCGGTTAACACCGTGTTGGCTGGCCAGCCTGCTTGAGGCGGGGCGAACCACTCCGGGAACAGCCCAATCACTTTTTGTGGCGAGTGCCACAGGTCGATCGCTCGGCGAACCGGCGGCAGGCCCAGTTCGGCTCGAAAGCGATTGGTCTCACCCTTGAGGACCGGGTCGACCATGATTTTGTTGGCCAGCCAATAGATGCTGGCGTTCCACCAGGCGGGGAACGTGGGGCCATGCGGAATATGCTCAACCATTTTCGGTGGATGCCGCGCGCACCAGAAGATGGCCGGTTGCAGGTGGACTGAGACAAATGGCACACCCAACGCCTCATGGGCGATATGCAAGCCCATGGCGATGCTGGGCCCGGCGATGACTGTTTCGCCGGGGATGTTTAGCTTTCGCACCCACTCGACTTGCCGCCTTTGCCACGGCAACAAAATCTCTCGGGCCAGGATGCCGAACCCGCGGCGAGGGTGGAACAAATCGGGCAGTTTGAGAGCCTGCTCCAGTTCATCCGAGGTGTCGATCGCCTCGAAGCGAAGCCCGACTCGCGTTACTAGCGGGCGGAACATCTCGCTGGTGATGACCGTTACTTGGTGTCCACGCTCGGCTAAGGTCAAGCCGAGCCCGACCATTGGGTGGACGTCGCCGAAACTGCCAACCGGAAACAAGAGGATGTTCATGGGCGAGAGTTAATTCTCAACCCACTTCCAACCGATCGGCGTTTCCAGTTCTTTCTCGGCCAGTTGGGCCCAGGGAGTGCCGGGGTGCTGCTCAATGACGCGCTTGAGCGCGGCTTCCGCTTGTTCGCGAACCTTTTCCAGGCGGCTGCCCGCCTCTTCTAAGGTGTTGGCCGGTTCGAGGTACCAAGTATCGTTGTCCGGGTTTTCGAACTTGCGTCCCCCTTTGAGGATCGCCAGCATTTGGTTGTAGCCGTCAACGCGGCCCTTGGCGGCGGCGGCGCGGCCGAGGGCCAGGTCGAACGCGGCTTGCATGCGGCGGTCGGAGAGGTTGTCGCGATCCTTCTCCGCTTCGTCCAGCGGAGTGTAAACGCTATCGACCAAAGGGCCTAACCGGGCAGCGGTTCGCTGGGCGTTGTCCAGATCGTTCTTTAGGCGAGCCTCTTCCGCCACAATGAACTGCGTCGCGGGATAGACCATCGCTTCGATCTCTGCGCGTTGCGAGACCAAGTGCAGGGCCTGGGCGGCCTTGTTGGATGCGAGGAGTTGCTGGTACTCCTGCTGCGAGATGTACTGCGGCGGGTACCTCTGCATCACCTTCTCGTCAAACCGCGGGGCGTTGCCTGGCCAGCCGCCACTGCTGACGTCGCGGGGGATCAGGTACGATCCGCTGGTCGCGCGGGTCAGGTAGTTCAAGCCAAACGGGCCGTAACCGGAATCGAGTTCCTCCGCGCCAAACCCGCCGCTGGTGAACTTCATCTTGAGCAGTTGCGGCGAGCGGGTTTCCGGACCCTGCACCAAAACCGGCATCCCGTCTTGCCGCGATTCGGAAGTGCTACCGGGGGCCCGCTCAAGGCCAAACGGGGCGGGGATTCCAATCGCGTGGATACGCACGCCAGCGGCGGTTGCCTTGGCGATCGTGGCGTCGACCTGGTTGGCGTCGTCTCCCGCTTCATCGGTGGCGAGGATGATCAACGTCTCGCGCCCCTCGCCGGAGTATTTGTCGATTACCTGCTGCAGGGCCGCGAAGGTGTTTTCCTTGCCGGACCCATCGCTCGGCAGGCTGCCGAACTTTTCGATCACCTGGGCGTAATCCTCGGTGGGCGTTTCCAGCACGAATTCCGGCTTCTCGCCAAAGGCGACGATCGCCGTCTTCAGGATATCGGCCGACTTGTCGCCGCTCGGGAAGCCCTTGGATTGAAACTCGCCATACAAACCTTTGACCGCGACGGCCAAGTCGCGCCGCAGATCGCTCGCGCTCTGGGTGGAATCGACCATCCAGATAACCAAGGTCGGCGCGAAGTCGACACTGCTGTCGATTTCGGTCTTGAGACGATCGACCATTTGGCTCAGGTTTGGCCGATCCGCGACGCTGCTACTGCCAAACCCGCCACCACCGCTGCGGACTGAAGAGGTCCGCATCATCGACTGTCGGGCCCGTTGTTCGTTTGAAGCGGAGGCGGTCCGCTGCCGCGGGGTTGGTTTTTGCTGGGCGGTTGGGGTGGGCTGGGCCGGTTTTGTTTTGGCCTGAGGGTCGGCGAACGGATTACGGAGACTGACGTTGTCACCACAACCGGAAAACAGCAGCAAAGCGAAGGTCGATGCGCCCCAGGCGGTGAGCGAGGAAACTCGTCCACCAATCAAGCGAAATCGCTTCTTGGGCGAAAAGGGTTTGCGGGGATCTTGCGTCATGCTTGACATTGCTCTGCCACCTTCGCTGCAATGGACTGTCTCGATGGAAACCCGTTTCCCCATGACCAGCGGTACGAGGAAGGCCGTAGTTTATTGTACCCCCCAGAGAGGATTGGTCGAGAGATTGGGGAGGAGTTGAGATTTATTCGAAAAAGTGACCCAGTTTTATTGCACCAGAAGGCCAAACACAGTGTTAAAACGAAAGGTGAATCGACAAGATTGGCGAAAATCAAGGAGAACCGGGCGATGCTGGTGAATTCACGTGGCGGTTGGGTCGGGCTGGTGCTGCTGTTGATTTTGGGGCAATCTCACTTGGCCGGGGCCCAGGAAAATCCGAGTCCTCCATCGGCTGGCGAAGCACGCGGCGAATCGGTGGAAACGGAGTCGCAGCCAGAGGCGGTGCCGGCGGCGAACGATCCGCAAGCGACTCAGATGATGTACTTTACGCGGAATCTCCCGGCCCAGGTGTTGGCCAACTTTCTGAAAGGGCGGGACGAGTTTTCGCAGGTCACCGCCACCGCCAATTCCGATACCGAGAGCGTCGTGCTTAGTGGACCTGAAGCGACCGTGCGAGAGGCGGTGGTGATGCTCCGCCGGATCGATCTGGTGGGACGCGCGGTGACCAATCCAATGCCGGTGCCGCGTGAACCGGCGGGCGATCCGGCCTCGGAAGAGGAACCGGCTTCCGCTGCTCAATCCGAACCCAATTCCAAAACGGTCAGCTATCCGGCGGAGAACCTGTCTGCGCAAGCTTTGGCCGAAAAAGTCCGGCAAAGGGCCGCCAGTGGTCTATTGCCGGGGATCATGGCATTCATTGACAACCGGAACAACGGCGTGATCCTGACCGGGACTGAACCAGAACTGGGAATGGCCCTGCAGTATCTCAAGCAAATCGACCGTGCCGAGCCGGTGGCGGCCCAAGCTGTGGAAACCGCCCCGGAAGTGGATCAGCGTCCCTTATTGTTGCCGCGAGAAGGACGCAGCCAAGCCACGCCCCCGGAGCAAGCCAGGCGACCACGCGCCCAACCGGCTCAGCCAGAACCGGAAGGCCCCCGGGCGAAGATCCACGTCGATTTACTGCTGCTGGTCTTGCCGGCCGATCAGAGCAAGCGGCAATCGGACTCGATGGGCCAGTTGACCGGGCCGATCGAGCAGGTGATGGCCCGAATCGACGAGCTGACCGCCGCGGGCGAGGCTAAGATTTTGAACCAGTTTTCGCTCACTGCGATTGAGGACCAAGAGACTATGATCCAGGTGGGCCAGCGAACCCCGCGGATCACCGGTGTGCAGAGACTTTCGACAAGAGACGCGGCGCGTCTTCAGAATCTCGTGCAGACCCAAACTGAAAACGTCGGCACGTTAGCGCGGATTCAGACGCAGGTCAACGGCCAACAAGTGCTCCTGAATCTCCAGTTCGAGAAATCGTTCGCCGCTCCGACCGAGAGTGGTGTCACCATCGGCACCGACGATGAGGGGGGCGATATCAAGACGACCGGTCTTATCACAATGACCCTCAGTCAGACGTTCCAGCTCGAATCGGGCCATGCGGAGGCGATGGCCGTCAGCACTAACGTTGAAGGGGGAACTGCGCAGAGCGTCCGTTACGTGCTCGTAGTCGGTGCGGGGTTATGAGAAGTGAGAAATGATTTTGCCTCTTCCGTGAAGTCTGGACGCCGGTTCGGGTTCCACTAGACGGCGTTGCCATTGGGGGAGTTTCACGCCCAAGACCGGGCTCGCGCCCAACCGCTTTCATTTTGCATTTTTCATTTGCAAATACTCATTTTCCAATGATAGCGGAGCAGCGCGAGCTGCCCGATGAAGTGCGAGACGATTCTGTCTCATCCGGGAAGTCCAGACGCCACCTCCGGTTTCATCAGACGGGGTTGCCTGCGCTTACGGGCGACCGTTTCACTGGTTGTTAATCGAGTTACCGGTGGAAAACGGGCTCGCCAAAACATGCCCACGTTGGAGGGCGTGGGCATGGCACCCGACGTCGTTGCAATAAAACCCCACTTCGCCTTCAGCGCTTCGCGCCAGGCACCAAAAACGCCAAATGGTGTTGGCAGTGCCAGAGGTGGACTTGCCGCCACTGGTCCGGGGTCAGCTTCCCGAAGACCGGCGACGCCACGAATGTGGCGTCCGGCAGGTTGATGCGGTCGACCTCGGTGTGAAACTTTTCGATCGTCACTTCGTCGTCGATCCACTTCGAGGGGAGCATGCTTTTGGTCGTGGGAAGATGCATTTTGACCGGATCCCCTTTGAGGATCTTCCCCAGGAACATGAGCCGCATCATGGGGCCAACCACCGGCATGTAAGCAGGAGCCGGGTCGACAAAGCCTTCCCGCGATTGCCGCATGAACTCCCCTAGGTGTTCGCACATCTGCCCGAGTGACCAGTGGCCCACTTGGTGATAGCCGACATCGCGGAGATGATCGACCTCCGCCAGAACCCCTTCGAAACCGTCGAGCCGCAATTCGCGGCGGCGTGGATTCTCGGAATCCACTTTTTGAGACATTTTCATCAAGCACCATGTTGTAAAAATCAAGCTGGCCACGTTCACCGAAACAATCACATGATTGCTGGCTGGGTGCCGCCGGAGGTTGGAAACCTCTCCCACCGATTTGCCCGGGAGAGGGCCCACAACTCTGCTCTGAGGTGCCTTACTGAATCTCTGTTCCGATAGCATCTATCATACACGCAATCGCCCCTTCGGTACGATTGCACTGTATCCAAATTGGAGTGAAATTCACTAATTGATAATATCGGTCGGTTCCGATTGATGGACGCGGGGCTCTTGACCTCGCAGCACGCTGTTGCCTTCAAACAGGGTGCGTTGATCGATCGCGGCGGGGGTGAGCCAATCGGACTCGTTGAACTGCCCGCTTTGGCCGTAGGCCGCGAGGGCATTTGCGTAACAAGTTAGCCGAACGTCTTCCTCGGAAATACCCCGCTTGAGCATCAAATTGGCCGTTTTTGGGACGGCCAGTGGGTCTGAGACTCCCCAGTCGGACGAGGAGTCGACAATGATTCGATCCGAGCCAAACCGCTCGACCACCGCCACCATCCGTTCGTTCCCCATTTTGGTCTTCGGGTAGATGGTAAACGCGGCCCAGTAACCGCGGTCCAGCACTTCCTGGACGGTCTCTTCGTTGTTGTGGTCGATCACCACCATGTGAGGCGGGAGGCCATGCTCTTCGATGATATCCATACTCCGCTGGGTCCCCCGCTTCTTATCGCGATGGGGCGTGTGGATCATCACCGGCAGTTCCACCTCCTTGGCGAGTTCCAGTTGCAGGCGGAGGAACTTTTCCTCGGCGGCGGTCATGTCGTCAAAGCCGATTTCACCAACCGCGACCACTCCTTCCTTGGCCAAGAATAGCGGCAAAATCTCCATCACCTCTTCGGCCAGCGGTTCGTTGTTGGCTTCTTTGGAGTTGAGCCCAATGGTGCAGTAGTGGTGGATGCCAAACTGAGCGGCGCGGAACCGCTCCCAGCCAACCAGGCTGCTGTAGTAATCGCGAAACGTCCCGATGCTGGTCCGCGGCTGACCCAACCAAAACGCCGGCTCAATCACCGCGACAATCCCGGCGGCCGCCATGTTTTCGTAATCGTCCGTGGTCCGAGCGGAGACGTGGGTGTGGGGGTCGATGAATTTCATGGTCATGGTTGATTCGTCCGCTTGTGGGTTGGGTGAATTTGTTGGGTGAACGGCGGGGTTTAACCCCGCCGCTCGTGTGTGCGCCGCGCGGTTACGCGAGTTGTGATTCTGAGTCCAAGCTGATTCGTTGCCAGTTGATGTTGCCTTGTTGGATGTCACTGACGATCTCTGGATTGGAATTGAGGATTGCGTCCGCTTCGTCGGTGGCACTGTCGGCTAGGGCGAGGCCGATCGCCCTCCGCTCCAGCGCGGAGCCTTGGGAGTAAAGGGCCGCCATGTCTCCCAAAGCGATCTCGTCCGGGAACGGTGCGACCATTCGCCACAACTCCACCGGGATCGGCCGACTCGCGGCCCGGCGTTCGTGGGCGTAGTCGATCAACATCCGTGATAGGTTGGGGTTGGCCCGTTGGTCGACCCCTTGGATTCTTTCGAGCGTCGCCCCGATGAACAGCGCCTTGAGGATCATTTGATTCCACGGCCCCTCCTCCAAAATCTCCCGGGGCAGGGGGTTGTGATGGGCCACCGCACAGAACACGGTTTTCATGTTCGTACGGATACCTTCGGCCAATCGGTCTGCCATCAAATCGTTGTGAGGCAAAAGCGAGAGGGCCTGGTACAGGGCGACTAGTTCGCGGACCTCACCGGTTTGGAACAGGGTATCAAGCGTCGCAATGTACTCCGCGACATCCTGAACCGGCAGGGACGCCAGCAGCAAGGTGCGCGCGGCTTGATCGATCGACCAACCTCGCGGCACCCAGCCCTCGCGGGCATCGGTGGCATGCTCCTGGTCCTTGTCGCTAATCTCCAGCAGATCCTTGCCGAACTTGCGCGGGGCCATCCCGAAGGCCAGGAACAGCGCCCGGGTGTCCCCCTCGGCGACCTTGGCACGCTTCTCGTCGAGCCAGGCCTGAGCCGGATCGCTCGCCTGACGCAAAATCCAGTTTTCTAGTAGTTGAACGGGCGTGTACGACATGGTGTTTCCGGACAAATGATCCAACGAGGGGATCGTGCGTAATCGATTCCCTTAAGTGCTAATTACCGCGCTAGGGTTTAGCCTACGCCTCGGAAGGCCTATTCGCAAGCGTGGTGCCCCAATGAGAAGGGGGTATAAAGGTCGCTTGTAGTCCGTCCAAGCAGGGTTTAGGTAAGTGTGAGGCGGGTGCCATGCCCACGCCCTCCAACGTGGGCATGTTTTGGCAGGTTGATGTTCCACCGGTAACTCGATTAACCACCAGCGAAACGGCCGACCGCGAATCCACGGTTAATTGACCGTCTGGGTAGTTCTCACGCACCGGACAGGCCGCTAGTGAAGCCCTGTCGCGCCGGCAACGCCGTCTGATGGAGCGGGAGAGGGCGTCCAGGCTTCTCGGAAAGGGCACGATTGTCTCTCACTTCTCATGCCCACGTTGGAGGGCGTGGGCATGGCACCCAGGTATTGCTCGTGAACTCTGTTTGGGCGATTGACTATCCCAGCAGTTCCGCCACTTCCGGCGCGAAGTAGGTCAGCACGCCATCGGCACCCGCTCGTTTAAAGGCGATCAGGCTTTCGAGGATCACCTGCTCTCGATTGAGCCAACCCCTTTCCGCAGCGGCGGAAATCATGGCGTATTCGCCGCTCACCTGATAGGCGAAGGTGGGTGCTCCGAAGGTTTCTTTCACGCGGCGGACGATATCGAGGTACGGCATCCCCGGTTTGACCATCACCATATCGGCCCCTTCGGCCAGGTCGAGGGCCACTTCGCGAATCGCCTCGTCGCTGTTGGCGGGGTCCATTTGGTAAGTCTTTTTGTCGCCACTTCCCAGGTTGCCGGAGGAGCCGACCGCATCGCGAAACGGCCCATAAAACGCCGAGGCGTATTTGGCCGCGTAGGCCATGATGGCGACGTTCTCATGGCCGGAACCATCCAGGGCCTTGCGGATCGCGCCGATCCGACCATCCATCATGTCGCTCGGGGCGATCACATCGCAGCCCGCCTGGGCCTGAATGACCGCTTGGCGACAGAGCATCTCCAGGGTTGGGTCGTTCACCACATAGCCCTCTTCGACCAGGCCGTCCTGTCCATGGCTGGAATAGGGATCGAGCGCCACGTCGCACAATAGGCCCAGTTCGCTGGTTGTCTGTTTGATGGCCCGGACGGCGCGGCAGACCAGGTTGTCTGGATTGGTCGCCTCTTCGCATCCCGGCGTCTTGAGTGCGGCCGGAGTAGCGGGGAACAGGGCCATCACCGGGATGCCAAGCTTCACGGCCCGCTCGGCGGCAGCCGGCAGCAGGTCGAGGGTGAGCCGCTCGACCCCAGGTAGCGACGGGATAGGCGTCCGGTTGTTTTCCCCTTCCTGGACAAAAACCGGCCAGATCAAATCATCGACGGAGAGCACGGTTTCCCGTACCAGTCGGCGGAGCCAGGGGGTGGTGCGGTTGCGGCGGAGCCTGGTAGTGGGGAACTGGCCGAAGGTGCCCGCGGACCCTTGGGGTTCAGGATTTGAGGAGTTGTGCGGCATCGTGGGCTCCGAAGTTTACGAAGTGTCTGAAGGGGAAGCGATTCTTGTTGGCGACTTTAATCTAAGGTGACGCGGGGGGAATCTTGGGAAGCGGAAAGTGCGGCAATCCGACCATTCGTAGTGATCGTAACGCAAAAAACCACCGGATTGGGCCATGTTGGACGGAAACGGTGTCCCCCGGACGGTTGAGTGGCAACCGCTTAGGCGTCACAATGATAGGTCGATTCGGCCTGGTCGGTCGAGGGCGCTCAGGCACGAAATTCCGCGCCGGTGGGAGTGACTTGCCGCATGGGAGCCGATTTGCCCTTCCCCAACCGAGTAGAATAGAGCGCTCGATTGCCCCACACCAGGATGAGCCGCCCCGCCGCGGGTGTTGCGCGGGGTTAGTTTCGGCGGTGAGACTAATGCCGAAACTCACGAATTGCCGCTCGTCCCGCAATTGCTACCCCTCAAAGGAAACCTCATGTCGACCGACTTGCCGACAGCCGATCAAACGCCTCCCGCCTCGTTGGGGCTGGGCGAAATGCGCCCCACCACAATAAATACGTCGCCCCATTTGTTACCGGATGTCGCCAACGACACCTCCCCAGTGTTCCAATCGACACTTGATCGGGTCGGGATGTCCGGTATTGAGGTCGCGATTCTGGTCCGAGGCGAGGATGAGATCCTCATGCGAACCCCGGCCAAGGTGGACGCCTACGTCAGCCTGGACGATCCGGCGGTCAAGGGGATCCACATGTCCAGGCTGTACCTCAGCCTGCAAAACGAGCTGGAGTCGGAGTTCTCGCGGAAGCAGATTGAGAAAATCCTGAATCAGTTCCTGGTCACGCACGAGGGGATCAGCGGCACGAGCTACGTCAGTTTCAAATTCGAGCACATGATTCGCCGGGCCTCGCTGCTCAGCGACAACTCCGCTTGGCGGAGCTATCCGGTGAAGGTGGAAGCCTGGAAGGTGGGGGATGAAGTCCGCTACCGGCTGAATGTCCGTTTGACCTACTCTAGCGCCTGCCCTTGCTCGGCCGCCCTCTCGCGGCAGCTTTTGCAGCAGCAGTTCGAAGAGCAGTTCTACGGGCACAATTGGATCAGCGCCGCAACCGTGCTGAACTGGATTGGATCGGACCAGACGTTGCTCGCGGTTCCGCATAGCCAACGAAGCCACGCCGACATCACCGTCGATCTGGGCCCGGAGCGAGATGACCTGCCGGTGGATGAAATCATCCAGCGGACCGAAGGATCACTGAACACGGCCGTGCAGGCGGCCGTCAAACGGGCCGACGAACAAGAATTCGCCCGGCTCAATGGCGAGAACCTGATGTTCTGCGAAGACGCGGCCCGGCGGCTGAAGTCGGCCGTGGAAGAGCTTCACGGGGTAGAAGACTACCGCATTCAAGCCTCCCACTTCGAAAGCCTCCACCCGCACGACGCCGTGGCGATTGTCACCAAGGGAGTGCCCGGCGGCTTGGTGCCGTGACTTCAGCGCTCGGATCATCAGTGGTAGGGTGGGTGCAGGCCGATAGGCCGTAACCCACCAATGGGGCGCGGGTTGAATTGCCGACGCGAATTGGGGAACGCCTCGCCGAGATTTGTACAAACCCAGACCGTGTTGCTACCACAAAATTTGGTTGGCAATGGTGGGTTCCGAAGACGCCACCCACCCTACCTAACTTTAGAGGCTCGGCTCATGAAGGAAGAAATCTCGCTCCGCGAGGCGCAGGACCAAGTCGACCAGTGGATCAATACTCTCGGGGTTCGTTACTTCTCTGAAATGACCAACCTGGCTCAGCTTGTCGAAGAAGTGGGTGAGGTCGCTCGCGTAATCTCTCGGACCTATGGCGAGCAAAGCACCAAGCCGGGGGAAAAACCGCAGGAGCTGGCGGACGAGCTGGCCGATGTGCTGTTTGTGCTGGTCTGTCTGGCGAATCAAACCGGGGTCGACCTGACTGAAGCCTTCCGGAAAAACCTGGAAAAGAAGACTCAGCGGGACGCCACCCGGCACTTGGAGAACGAGAAGCTGCGGTAAGGCCCAAGTTGTGGGTCGGGCGATGTCGATCTAAACTAGGAGGCTACCCGTCCCCCGGTCTCTTAATCAGCGTCCCTATGGCCTCACCCTACGATCGCTCTCTCGGTTTTCGCTATGCGATCCTGCTGCTGGCCTGCGCCTTGCTGATCTGGATTGTGGTCTCTCCGTGGCTCACTTGGTGGGTGGCCATGCAGGGGGAAAATATTCTCGTTGAGCAGGAGGATGGCTTGGCCGCCCTGGATGACGTGCGGGCTCGGGGCGTGCTTTTGCTGTTGTATGCGTGGGTCTTCACGTTCGGGGCCACCATCGGCAGTTTCCTGAATGTGGTGATCTGGCGAATGCCGCGGGGTGAGTCGGTCGCGGCGCGGGGATCGCGTTGTCCTTTTTGTTGCACGCCGATCCGCCCTTCGGACAACGTCCCGGTGCTCGGATGGTGGCTGCTGGGTGGACGTTGCCGGACCTGCCTGCTGAGGATCTCGCCACGCTATCCGCTGGTGGAAGGGCTCACTGGCCTGTTGTTTCTTTCTCTATTGCACTGGATGGTCCTCTCCGGCGGGGCGAACCTGCCTGGCTACGAGGAAGCGCGTAACTCGGTCGGCGGCCCCATCATGAACGCCCTGGAGCCGCAGCTCTGGGGTCAGTTGGCCTACTGGGCCCTGCTGCTTGCCCTAATGCTAGTTTGGTCGTTGATCGCCTGGGATCGACAACGAATGCCGCTCAAGCTGTTGGTATTCGGGGCGGGCATCGGACTGGTTGCACCGCTCATGTTTCCGTTTCTGTATCCGTGGGAGGGCATTCCCGGCGTGAGAGGCGATCCGATTTGGGGAGAGTATGTGAGCGCTCTTTGTACCGCGATCCTCGGAGGTTGGGCCGGAGGTGCATGGGGCTGGGTCTTGGGAATCCTCTTGGCTCCCAAGCTCCCGCGAACTCATCTCGCGACCCTGCCGATGATGCTGTGCGTGGGGCTGTTTTTGGGGTGGCAGGCGAGCTGCCTGGTGGCGGGGTTGGCGATGGTCCTGTTGGTGGTCGCCTGGCCGATCGCCAAACGCCGCTTGAGTGGAAATCCTCATCAGCTGGCAGCGTTGCTGCTGCTTCCCTCGGCCTGGGGCATGATGCTCGCTTGGCACTTGTTCGACTCTAATTTGCCGGGAACTCCTGGCCAGATCGCCTTGGTGGCCAGTTTGGTGGCCGTGGCTTGTACCTCGCTGGTGAGGTGGTCGAGCGGAGAAAACCAAGTCAATCTGGACCGATTTCGCTCAGAATCGGCCCGAATTACCGCAACCGGTGGGCAGCCCCTTGCCCCAGCCTTACCGGGCCAAGAAAATTAAGTTAGCTACCGTTGCCGAGCGCGGCCGGAAAGATCAGGATGATCGGGTTCGCCCGATTTGCCAAACGCGCCTCGGCCCACGTCATGCCCCGAAGGGAAAGAGATCAACATGGGTTTAACCATCATGCGGCGCATCAAGTTTTGCGCCGGCCATCGACTGCACGAGCATGGGGGCAAGTGCGAGTTTTTTCATGGGCACAACTACATCGCGGACTTTTACGTTTCCGGCGACACGGTTGACGAGGTCGGTCGCGTGATCGACTTCGCGGAGCTAAAGCGTCTGTTCAAGGGCTGGATCGACGAGCACTGGGATCATGGGTTTTTGCTCAGCGAGGCGGACGAGAACGGGATCAACGCGATCCGCCAAGTGGTGCCCTGCAAGTACTACGTTTTGCCGAATAACCCGACCGCCGAGAACATGGCCACTTACCTGCTGAGCGAGGTTTGTCCTCAACTGCTGGCGGGGACCAACGTGCATGCCCAAAAAGTCGTGATCTGGGAAACCGAGGAATCGTTTGCCGAGGCCCATTTCGATTCGCCCGACGCCAGTTCCGCTTCGCGGCATGCGCACGCCTCGCAAGTTGTGTAGCCACCGTTATTGCGAAGCAAGAGGCAATCATGAGCAGCGGACATATCGCTAAAATCGGGATCGTAACCGTTTCCGATCGGGCCAGTCGCGGCGAGTACGAGGACCGGGGCGGTCCGGCCATCCATAGTTACTTGGGTGAGGTGCTGACCTCCGCGTGGGAGGCGATCTCGGAAGTGGTCCCGGACGAGCCGGAGGTGCTTCGCGAAACCTTGATCCGGCTGTGCGACAATGAGAATTGCTGCCTGGTGATCACCACCGGCGGCACCGGCCCCGCCCGGCGGGACATCACCCCAGAGGTGACCGAAGCCGTTTGCGAGAAGATGATGCCCGGCTTCGGCGAATTAATGCGCAAGGTGAGCCTGGAAAAGGTCCCCACTGCGATCCTCTCCCGCCAAACAGCCGGCATCCGCAAGGGTGCGCTGCTCATCAACCTCCCGGGCCAACCCAAGGCGATCGCCGAGTGCCTAGACGCCGTCTTCCCGGCCATCCCCTACTGCATCGACTTACTAGAAGGCCCCTACCTGATCACCGACCCCCAGCGGATCAAGGCGTTTCGGCCGAAGGGGAAGTGATTGGGGTGGCTGAAACTTAGCTACCAGATGGCTAGATTTTAGTTGCCATCATCTTTACATGGTGCGATAATACTCCTTAGGGAGTAAATCGCAATGTCCAGAAAGACGATGACATTAAATCTTACCGATGCGGAGATGGAGGTTCTGGAGAAACTCTGTGCTCGCAAAGGAGTAAATAAAACAAGCCTTCTTCGACAGGCGTTGAGGCTGTATCAAACGGTGGATACCAGGATACAACGGGGCGACAAGTTGATTTTTGAGAATGAACTCACGAAGGAGAAGGCGGAAGTCGTTGTACTATGAGTGGCGCCAGGGTCTCAATCATTGAAGGGGCATCACGGAGGGCTATTGAAGCGACTTTGGTTGAAGGCATCACGCGGAAGCATTTGCACGATGTCGAAATGAAGTGGAAACCTTGGCGAAGCCAGCGACTCAAGGAACTAGGAGACGCAATAACCGAGGAAAGCTCTCACTGGGACTGGGAAGCTAAAGTGGACGTGATCGAGGGGCTAGTCTCCTATGCCGCCTTTGTGCTTGAGTGCGGGGGGGACGCTCAAGGGATTATGATTCTGAATACGGGATTTAAGTTTTGCCGAATTCAGTCTCAGGATAAAATGCCATTGGTTTACGTCGAATTTCTGGAAACGGCACCCTGGAATCGAAAGCAGCTCGTAACTCCGCGGCGATACTGTCGAGTGGGCCCGGCCTTAATCGATGTCGCAATTCAGGTTAGCGAACAAGTAGGATACCAGGGACGGCTAGGGCTACATTCGTTGCCTCAGTCCGATGGTTGGTATCGTGATATTTGTGGAATGACGGATCTGGGAATCGATCGGGACAAGGGGCTGCGCTATTTTGAAATGACCATTGAGCAAGCCGCTGCTTATCTAAAAGAGGGAAGATGAGATGAGTTTTTCAATCAACATTCCGGCTAGTCGAATTCTCGATTCATCTCACGATGATCATGAGTTTGATGTCGCCGCGGGCAATCCTCAGTTCCTCGGCGAGGTTCGCGATAAAATCCGTGGGCGAGCATTGGGGATTTTGTTCCAATATCTCAGACGGGATCGGGCCATGACCATCGAGCAATTGGCCGAGCAGATTGGAATTGCGCAAGAGGAAATCTGGGCCCTTGAACGCGATCCCCACTTCCATCCAAAACCGCGGACGATTCAGCGACTAGCGGCATATTTCGAATTATCGGAACAAAAGCTGTCAGAGCTTGCGGACCTTAAGCCAGCCTCTTCGCTGGAGGTGCAGGCAGCGGCTGTGCGGTTCGCCATGGATACGAGCAAAGCGATTGACCTGCACGCTGACGAAAGAAACGCACTCAATCAATTCGTGAAGCACCTGTGTCAGTAATGGAATCTTCCCTGAGTTATTGTCAAATCGGCGGGTGGCACTCACCGGCTTGTCCGGTGCGTGCGACTCAAGTTTTCTCAGAGTGGCCCTGAACGTCGTCTCACGCTGCACCGCGTGTCCTGAGTCCTGAAGGGACGATTCAAACTGGAGTCAATGATTGAACCGTCCCTTCAGGACTCTTGGCTTATTATTGACGATTAACCCAGGACTTTGTCCTGGGCTTTCGTGAGACGCCCCCTTTGGGGCTAAGCTCGACAGGCGACGATTTCTCGCAGTTCCCCCACGCTTTTTGCAAGCGTGGCTACGCTACGCTTACTCTCGTGTCCCGCTCCGTAGCCACGGCCGCGTAGGCCGTGGGAACCTCACGGGCGTGCGCGAGCCCGCCTTTCCGATGGCGAAATTCGCCCCATCCCTACATCGCTTGAAGCCCGATCGTGCCCACGATTGTTTTCAAATAGCCCGGCTTTTGCAGGGTTTCCAGTTGCTTCTGGACGTAGCGCTTCCGCGCCTCGATGCCTAGACGCGTCGCTTCATGGGCGTGATGCTCTTCCGCGAGGAAGGCGTCGACTGCCGCGAGGTGGCGTTGCCATAGTTCGATATCTCGCTGCTGCTTGGTCCGGAGTCGTTCGTGGTACCAATCGCTTGCCAGCAGGTACTCTCGCGTGAACATCTTTCGGATTTCCGGATCGTGGACATCTTTCCCCTCGTATTGGCCATAGGCCATGATCGAGAGCAACGCCTTGAGTGGTGGACAGGCATCTTCGATCGCACCATCGTCGAAGTATCGCTGGGCGACTCGCTGCTGCACCTCGGCGATGTGCTTGATTCCGTCGATGTACGACTCCATGTCCTGGGTTTCCGGCTTGAGCATCGGCTCGTCGAAGACTAGCAGCGGGTTATCAAAGACGCGGCCGAAGAAATTGCGAACGAAACTTTTGGTGATCCGAAACCCGAGCCGACTCGCGGGAATCATTTCCCCTTCATGCTCGAAGTCGGTCAGCGGTTCCAGCAGTTTTTCAGAGATTAAGTATTCCGGTTGCCGCTCCTCAGGGCGGAGTCGGCACCAAATTTCCGGAATCAACAGGCTAATATCATGGTCGACTCGGATGTTCACGCCGATATGCCCGGCGGCGGTGGTAAACCCAGGCAGGCCGGTCACGATGTAGCTGACCAGGGCCGCGTTTAGATCGGCCGTCGGACGCAGCGCGTTGAAGGGTCCTTTGGTGAGTGCCCCTTCGCTTCCCGCACCGGTTGTCGAAGGGCTCTTGCCGGTGAGCGACGCGATGTAGTCCATGAACAGTTCCGGCAGTTCCTGATAATGGATCGGCCCATAGACCGACAGGCTGCGGATGCCCGCCTGCTTGTCCGGTGGATTGTTCCGCCGACCCGCCAAGACGGAATGGACCGGCACATGCAGCGGCTGGCTTGGGGCCAGTTTGCGATAGAGCCGCGTCCCCATCTCGGCCACGTGCTTGGGCAGCGGGTTCTCCAAGTCAGGGCGTAGTTGCAGGTAGCGGGGGTTCTTGGTCGGCTTGCCCCCGACCTGACGTGGGTTGGCGGAGCAGACCACGTATTCCGCATCCGACTCAAGTGATCTCCGCAAAAACTTCTGCATGGGGTCGGTGAAAGCGTCGAAATCGACCACATACCGCGCCATCTCTTGCACCTGGGCCCGCGTCAGCGGCTCGAAGTTGGAGATGAAGTTATCCGGCCGGGTCAGGTCGTATTCGGTCTTCTTGTCGAGCCCGCGGTGGATCGCGTCGTCGGGACGCTGGAACAGGCGGTTCTCGCAGTTGATCACGAACTTGAGGCTGTTCACTCCATCCAAAACCGACTTGTCGTCGATCAAGCCGGGAGGCACCACCACCGAGGCGGAGATATCGTCTTCCGTCTGAATCTTCGCCGCGGGGAAGAAGTCTTGCCGCAGCTTGTAGGTCCGCCAGCGGCCTTGGTCGCCCAGGCCGATCCGCAGATAGGTTCCCACCAAGCGGCGGTCCCGGACTTTAAGCTCGTGCCCCGGTTTGCCGTTGACGATATCGACGCGGAAGTTCTCCCGCCAGTTGTCACCCCAACCAGGCTGCTGGAACCGTTTGATGATGAACAAGATGGAGTAGATATAGTTGGGGATCGACTTGAGCCAGTCGTTGTACTCGTCGGTGTATTCCGGCGACGGCGTCAGCAGCTTAATCACGCTTCCCAGAGACCGATCGGAAGACAGAATCGGTCGGCTTCGCTCTTTCGCGGTGTACTCCGGGCGGTCTTCGGCGTCGGGTCGCCAGCGGTCGGAGTAGTCGCGATCGAAGATCTCCTGGACCATGTCCAGGTCCGACTCGATATCGGCCACGAAGATCGGCCCGTATAAGGTATAGTCGACCAGCGACTTACTGATCTCGCTTTTCCCACCGCCACTCACCGTGCAAGGCTTATGGCAGAACACCCCCTCGGGCGTCGTCCCGATCAACCGCCAGCTCGGCGCGGCGGGGTGCTTTTCCATGTGGATCTTGTAGCCGGAAGGGGCAATGTACACTTGGCCCGGCAGCAGCGGAATCGAATGCTCGACGCCATCACGCTGCCAGTAGATACATTGCCGCACCAAGGTGGCCCGCGCATCCTCCGGAACGTAAATCACTTCGGGAAACTTCTTATCGACTCCATACCCCTGCGGCTTGAAGTCGATGTATTGGCCGTAGTCCTCAGCCACATCGCTCAAGGTCCGGCCGTTGTATTTTTGGCTGTTGATGACGAACTCTTCGCCCAGGTTCCAACTGGTGTAAGCGATTACGCCGCCGGCGTGCTCCTCTTCTACATTGCCGTACAAATTGGCGGCGTAGCTGATTTGGGTTTTGACTTCCTTTTTGCAGTAGCCGAAGTAGTTGTCGGCGATCAGGGTCACAATCACGCCGTTGGCATCACGGCAAGTCAGCTTGAAGGCGGTACCGTCGTTGTACCGTTCGTCCGGTTCCTTCCAGCACATCCGATCGGCGCGTTGCCGCTCGGTGGCGTCGTCGTAGTGAGGCAGTCCCAACTCCTTTTTCGTCGCAAACGAAAGGTGAGGGGCCAAGATCACGCAGCCGGTGTGCTCGGTCCAGTGCTCGACATCCAGGGCCGCGTCGTTACGCGGAATGAATGGATCGCCCGCATTGCCGAAGATCGATTCCACAAAATCCAGGTTGCTGACCAGCAGCCCAGGGGCGAAAAACCGCACCTCCATCGTCTTCTCGGGAGTGACTCCCGGGACTTCCGGGCAGACGATCGGCCGCAACAGCAGCGAGACAAACGAGTACGCCTTGCGGTCGTTGTCGGCCGTGAAGGGGAGCATCAGCGAATCCTTGGGAGGATTCATCGCTAGGCGAAACATCTTGGCGAAGGTCGCCTTGGGGACCGCCCGTTTATCGCCGGCGATCGGCAACCCACCCTCGGCCACATGGAAGGTCCCTTGGGTGGTGCGGCGGTCATGTTTCGGGTTGTGCAGCACGCCGTTGGCGACTCGATACGACTCGACCAATTCGCTCTTGAACGCATCGCGATCGACCGGAATCGACAACTCTCGAGCCACGCCGTGTCGCTCCAGGGTGAGGCTCCGCCGGGGAAGACGAAGTGGTTCCGGCAGGTTGAGATCGCCGAAGTAGCCGGCCAGGAAGTCTTCGATCCGTTGATCGACCGGGGCGGGATGATCGCGCAGGAGACGCGTCTTCTCGTGATAGTTGGCCAACAGCCCTTTGGCGAGCCCCGCGAACTCCACTTCCTTGGCGTGCAGCGCGGGTGGCAATTCGTTGGCGATCAATTGCAGGTTGATGTACCGAACCAGCTCTTCATGCTCGGATTGATGATCGATGACTTCCGCCGGTTTGCGAATACCGAGGCCTTCTCGTAGATCCATAATTCGCCCTGCCACTTCCGAAAGAGTTGTTTCTTAAAGCATTTCTCAACGGAATGATCCTAACCCACAATCGCCGACCGGTCACGATACGGTAGGGCCGCAAATTTGGTAACGGGGGGGAGATTTGCGTTAAGCTAGGGGTAAGGGAGCTTGGATGGGAACGCGATTCGGATTTTTGTCGTGCCGAGTGCCGCCGAAGTCCAATCTCAGCTTCGCTGAGTTAATCGAGTCGAGCTCGTCCAATGTCTTTCGCGGTACGAAGTATAAGTGGCAAAATGTTGGCCGATGCCATGCGAAAAGCTTATCACGGCACGTATGAGGGGGAGACTCTTGGTCTCCACGACTTGTTTAGCCCGGGTCCTACGTCGTTTCCAGGGCCGCAAACTACGGGGATTTGGGGAACGGGTACCATTCGCCCTTGGCAGAGTTTGTGTTGAATTGGCCTCCTTTTGGGGTTACTTTCGAGGGCTGATGGCAGTATTGAGCGAATCAACTGCCGCTGGCTAGAGTTTTTGTTGTGCCTCAAGTAGTTATTTGGAAAGTGGTTACGGAAAATTGATAGAGAATGCGGAATGTATTTGAACTTGACATTAAAACATTGTGTCATAGTATTGTCATGGAGAGCCGATGAAAGAACTTCAAGGGTGTGGTTGGTTGGTGCGGATCTGTCGCCCGGCCTTCCAGGACTTCCATCGGGTTTTGCCTAGGTATCAAGATAGGTCTGAATTGAACCGGCAATTGCAGAAGCTTCGGTGGTGGAATCCACAGGAGTCACTCGTGATTGATCTCCCCTGGAATACGCTTTCGGGGACGGGGCTGAGCGAGTTGGTAGTTGAGGGGAACTATGGGTTCCCAACTGGCTTGCGAATTTTGTTTTTTGGGCATCAAGTGTCAGGTAGCGCTACGCCTGCGGTTTGGGTACTAGGTGGCCTGAGGATAGACGAAGATTTTGATACGGTTCAGCAGATGGCCTACATAGGTCGTAGTGTCATCGTAAAAGAACGAGCATCCGAGTGAGGTAAATGAGATGTCTTTGCAGCTTGAAACTCCCAATGAATTTCCACTCGATGCCTTTCGAGCCTTGTTGCAGGCGAGTCCAGATCAACAAGATCTCATCCGGCGGTACATGGAATGTAGCGAAGAAATTCAGCGTGTCGTACGCTCGATGTTCGTGGTTCTGGAAACTCCAGACATCAGTTCCGAGGATCGTTATCGTGCCATGATTACGATCACCGAGGCGTTATATTTGAATCCTGAAGAATGGCATGGCAATTACGGACTCGACTTGGCAAAAATTGAAGGACAGACCGCCACTGAGTTTCCGGATCCGCACCGCAGGCTCGGGATTGCAAAGCGATTGAGTCAACTCGATTCCCAGGAAGCAACGTTCTCAGAGCGACTGCGGCAACTACTGGATCATAGGAACATCACCCAAGAGGAGTTGGCGGAACGGATTGGATGTACCCAATCGGCCATTTCAAAAATGTTATCTCGCAACGCACGACCCCACCGCAAAACCATTTTCAAAATGGCTACTGCCCTAGGTGTGGAGCCCACCGACCTTTGGCCCGACCTCGAAGTCGCCGCCATCCTGGATTCCATCGCGGAATTTCCCGGAGAGCGAGAACTTACCCAGGCCCAAGCGGAAGCCCTTGAGGCCGCCAGCAACCGGCCCCCGGTGAAGGTGGAAGTTCGAGACCTTCCTACGCGGCGGGGTAAGTAAACGTTGGACGATTCCGAGCGATTTCAACTTTTCGCCGACCCATTCACGCCGGCGGATCAGTCGTTGCTGGCGGGTCTGTACTGTGGTGACGAACCTTGGTCGCGAGCGTCGATGGAGTGGATTACGACGACTGAAGTCCTCGATTCCATAGAACAACATAAAACCTCGGTTTGGCTATATCGAAACCAGGAAGAAGTTGTGATTGGATTTGGCTCCCTCGCGGCAACCGGTTGGCAAAAATGGCCTCCCCCTGACGGCAAGCGATCACGTTTGCTCTACATTCCTCAGCTTGGAATTGACGAAAGATTTCGTGGGCAGCCTCCCGATTCTCGCTGGAGGTACTCCAATCAAATTATGAGCCATTTGATCTACCAGGCGCACGCTCTGGCGAACTTAATTAAGGAGGAAAAACCTCCGCGTAAACACGTCGATCTACTGACACTCATGGTTCATCGCGACAACAAACCGGCCATGCGAGTATATGAGAGGTTTGGTTTCGAGTTGTTGCAAGGATTCGAAGATAATGAACATCTGGTTATGTCGCATCGACTGGACGTTTGAGGTGGCCCAGAATTGAGATGTGGACGACAATGGCACCATTCTTAAGCAGGGCTAGGTACAATCCCCCACCTCACAACCCATACAGCACCCGGCTCACACACCCGTCGCTCGCTTGGGCCGTGGTCGCTGAGAAGTCCGCCAAATAGCCGCGGGTGAATTGTTGGACGTGGGGTGTCCAGGCGGTGGTTCGTTTTTCCAGGGTCTCGTCATCGATGTGAAGGGTGATTTCTCCGGCTAGGAGATCGAACGAGATTTCGTCCCCATCTTCCACCATCGCGATTGGCCCACCCACCGCCGCTTCCGGGGCGCAGTGGACTCCGATCGCGCCGTGCGAGACACCGGAGACGCGCGTATCGGAGATGAAGGCGACTTTGCCGTCCAACTGAGGCACCGCCAAGGCCGCCGTCGCGACCAACACTTCCGGCATCCCGCAGGCGACCGGGCCGAGATACCGCAGCACGATCACCGTGCCCGGCTGAATCTCGTTCCGCTCCACGGCGTCGACGATATCCTTCGCTGCGGAGAAGCAGACCGCCTTGCCCTTGAACTCGGGGCTTTTCATGCTGGAGACCTTGAACACAATTCCATCCGGAGCTAGGTTGCCGAAGCAGATTTGCATGTCGGCGTATGGCTTCAGCGGCTTGTCGATCGGGGCGATCAGGTCCTGGTCCCACGTGACCGCCGGGACGTCAGCGTGATTCTCCGCCAAGGTCTTTCCGGTCACCGTCAGGCAGTCGCCATCCAGGATGCCCACTTCCAGCAGATATTTGAGCAGCAGCGGCGTGCCACCCAGTTTGTGCAGGTCGTACATCGTGCGGCGGCCACGAGGGGCGAAGCTGCACAGGACCGGCGTGCGGCGCAGAATCGGTTGGATGTCTTTCAGGCCGAAGTCGACCTGGGCCTCCCGCGCCAAAGCCAATAGGTGAATGATCCCGTTGGTGGAACCACCCATCGCCGCGATCGTTGCCGTAGCGTTTTCCAGCGACCGCCGAGTGACGACGTCACGTGGGCGAATATTCTGTTCCAGCAGCGTACGAATCGCTGGACCGATCGCCGCGCACTCGGCCGCCTTGGCGGGGTCGTCGGCAGGGATCGAACTCGAATAGGGAAGCGTCAATCCAATTGCTTCCATGGCAATGCCCCAGGTGTTGAACGACGCCGCGATGCCGCAGCCCCCAGGCCCAGGGCAGGCGGTTCGCAAAATCTCTTCCGCTTCTTCTTGCGACATCTTGCCGACACTTGCCGCCGCCTGCGCGTCGTACACATCCAAAATCGAAGTGTCCTGCCCCCGATGGCAGCCCGGTTTGATGCTGCCGCCGTTGACGATCAGGCCCGGGTAGTTGAGTCGGGCCAAGGCCATGGCGAAGCCCGGTCCGTTCTTGTCGCAGTTGTGCATCCCGATCAGGCAGTCATAGCCGTGGGCATGGGTGACACATTCCGCCGCGTTGGCGATCATGTTCCGCGAAGGGAGACTCGCGTTGCCCCCTTCGTGCCCTTGGGTGATGTTGTCGCTGACCGCCGGCGTGCCGAAAGGAAACCCAATCAGCCCAGCCTCGTTGCAGCTTTGCTGAATCGCCTGGGCCAGTTTGTAAGCGTGTACGTTGCACAAATTCCCTTCGAGCAGCGGCACCCCGATCCCGATTTGAGGTTTATCGAAGTCGTCATCGGTCAGCCCCAGCCCATAGTAAAAAGCGGTGACCCCGCGTTGCCAGCCACGCGTGAGATTTCGACTATTCCAGTTCAGCGGTTGGGTCATGAGAGGTGGCTTTCCAGAAGGTGCGGTTTCAAGGAAGGGGCAGGGTAGGGTGCCATCAACTTCGCAGGACCAAGTATCCACCCTTTTGCCTTCGCTCTCAAGTGCGCGTGAAAAAAGGGGTGACCCCTTTGTCACTCACCGCGCACAAAATACCCCCGGCCGCTTTTGGACGACCGGGGGTTTATAGGGGAAATTCTCGCCCACGTTTCTCCAAGCGGGGGCGTTACGTGGATTTGATCTCAATCCGCCGCGGCTTTGCCTGTTCCGACTTGGGGATGCGAACCGTCAGGATGCCGTGATTATAGTTCGCCTCCACCGCCTCTTCATTGACCGGCATGCCAAGCTTGAGGACTCGTTCGAACTTGCCGTACACCTGTTCGACCCGGTGGTATTGCCGCTCTTCCGACTGGGTCTCGGACTTCCGCTCGCCGGAAATCGTCAGCCGGCCGTCGTGCAGTTCGACGTTGACATCCTCTGGGCTCAGGCCCGGCAATTCGACCGCGACTTCATAGTCGGCTGCGCTCTCCGAAACATTAATCGGCGGCAACCAACCGGTGATCCCTTCCTGCCGCATGGGGCGGAAGAACGAGCTGAGCAGATGGTCCATTTCGCTCTGGAAATTGGACACGCCGCGAGCAGTGGACTCGGTGGAAGGGGCATTGGAACGTACCATTTTCTCAACCTCCTAAAACATGACTCAACTGGTTGACAAACCTGAACGAACCGCCGTTTGCAAACGTCGTGGGTTTTCGCGATTTTGGGGGTGCCTGTCCTAGGCGAAAGACCTTTAATGCAAGCCGCGTGCCAATTTTCGCGAGGCGAAAGGTGGTTTTTCGAGTGCCGCCGTAAGTGCTTAATTTTTTGAGATTTGCGATCATGCCGGGAGACCGGTCGAGAGAAGTGACACGCCTTGATTCTGCCAAAATGGCAAGCCGAAATGACAGTCAGAACCCGAGGCGGAAGATAGAAATGCGTTAGCGAACGGAGATGCCGGTAACGGTCAGTTCGATGCAATTGGAAGACTGAAAGGCATCGCGGATCTCCTTAATATGTGCCTGAAGCAGAGTCAGTAGAGTGTGATTGGGGATGTTGCCGGTTCGAATCCAAAGCAGCTTTGCCGGTTTTCCGTGAATGAGGTGCGACTCAATGAAGTCGCGATCCTTGGTGATGACGACTCGATCCTCTTCATCTGCTACTCGGACAATCTCTTGGTCCGTCGAGGAATTGCCTGCGGGAAGGTCGAGGGTGTGAATGGAATCCAATCCAATCACTTGCAACGATTTTGACAACTTAAGAGGAAGATGTGCGTCAACCAAGCATTTCATGAACTCGCCCAATCCATATTTTTGGTATCACTTAGTCGGGCGGCGTAGGTCAGGCAGGCGTGAATATCTTCCATCTCCAGATCGGAATAGTCGGCCAGAATTTCTTGGTGAGACATCCCGGAGGCCAAAAGCTCCAGGATCATCGTGACCGGGTACCGGAGGCCACGGATACAGGGCTTGCCGTGGCAGATCGAAGAATCAATTGTGATGCGCGAAGTCATTTTAGCGATTCCAGGGACAAATCGGTTCCAGCGATTCTCGTGGATGATTCAATGGTTTCATCACGGAGACGGGTGGCTTTTTCTAATCACTTGATTTTACGGTAAAAAACGGTGAGGGAACAATTGTTTTCCCCTCACTCCGGTTTTTTAATGTCCCGCCGTTTCCCGCAGCTCACTCTTAATACACGCCAAGAACTCCGTGTAGCTGCTGGTTTGGTGGGCTCGGCGGACTCGTTTGGCGTTGCGCAAGGTTCGGGCCACGTCGGCCAGGAGGTCGAGTTGGATCTCGTTGTCGGATCTGGGGGTGAGCAGCATCACCACCACCACGGTTGGTTCGCCGTCGGGGGAGTCCCAGTCGATGCCATGTTCCGAGATGCCGACCACCACAATTGGCTGCTCAATCCCCGAGAGCCGGGAATGGGGCACCGCCACGCCATGTTCCAGGCTGGTGCCCACAATCTGTTCGCGAGACCAGACCAATCGCTCGACTTGGTCCGGCTGAAGCGTCGTTTCCTTGCAGGCGGTTTCCACGAGTTCGCGAATCGCGTCTCGTTTGCTCCGAGCCTTGAGACGGCAGTAGCCCTGCTTGGAGTTGAGGTAGTTGGTGAAGTGTTTTTCTTTTCGCTGACGGAGGCAAAGCTGAATCAGGGCTCCGCTGCTCATTGAGGTGACTAGGGCCATGATGACCAACGCCACGAACATCTTTTCGTCGATCAGTCCCGCTTTCAGGCCCAACAGGCCCAGAATAATTTCCATCGCTCCGCGAGAATTCATCGCGATCCCGACCGCCCACGATTCCCGTTTGGAGAATCCAGCCCAGCGCGCGGTCAGCCCGCAACCGACTAGCTTGCCGATGGTCGCGAGCACCAGCACGATCAGTACCAAGCTAAGATCAAATCCGGTGATGAAGTTGACCTGCAAGCCGATGCTGGCGAAAAACAGCGGGGCGAAAATGAACGAGATGAACTGGTCGATGGTCGATCGGGTTCGTTCCCGCAAATGCCGCGAGTCACCCAGGGCGATGCCGAAGATGAACGAGCCGAAGATCGCATGGACGCCAATCCACTCCGTGAAAGCGGCGAAGATCAAAGCCAGGCTCAAGGCGAACCCCAGCACCCCGCCGGGCCAACTTCCATGGGCCTGAATCCAAGGCAACGTTTTATCGATTAGCCAGCGACCAATCGTCAGCATGAAGACCACAAAGCCCAACGTCAGGGCGATCGTCCAGTGGATCGGCAAGCCACCCTCTTGGCCCATCATGGCCAAAATCACCGCGAAGATGATCCAGCCGACCAAGTCGTTCAAGATCGCGGCTGCGACGATCACCATCCCCATATCGGTCCGGAACAGGTTCAGGTCCATCAAGGTTTTAGCGATCACCGGCAAAGCAGAGATGGACAGTGCCGTGGCCACAAACAGGGCGAAGAGCCGCAGGTCGGTTTCCTCGGTTGCGCCCATCAGCCAAGGTGCCGTATAGATCACGGCAAGGGCCAGCCCAAAGGGGATCACGATCCCCATCGTGCCAATCCCAATCGCGGCCTTGCCCTGTCTCCAGACGGTGGACAGATCGACCTCCATGCCCGCCACCAGCAGGAACAGCGTGATGGCCAGGGTAGTTAACGCGCTCAGGCTGAGGGGGACGTTGCCGGTCGCCGGCAACAATTGGGCCGACCACTCCGGAGCGAGGCTACCAAAGACCGTGGGCCCCAGGATCACTCCGGCCAAAATTTCTCCCAAGACGGAAGGTTGCTTCAGCTTGAGGGCGATTTCGCCCAATAACCGCGCGACCCCGAGCATGATGCCCAGGCCCAGCAGCAGGGTGGAAACGTCGTGGTGGTCGAGTGAGCTCACGATGCCTGTTCCTTGGTTTCGCGATAGAGCATCAACGAGCAGGGAAGGTGTTCCAGGATCGTTTCTGTGGGGTGCTTGAAAAACCGATCCCAAAACCCGAGCCGATCCGGAGCGGGAATCACCAGCAGATCGGCGTTGTGATCGTGGGCGTAGTCGACCGCCTCCTGCCCGATATGTCCATCTAGGCACTTGGCCGTTAGCGGAAGTCCTTCGGTATCGAGACTGGCCAGCAATTCGGAAAGCTGGAACATCTCTTCATGGGCGATCTGATCCCGGTAATCGTCGTCTCCCATATCTCGATTGCCGATAATCCGCAGCAGCCGACTGTACGAATCGTATTCATGAATGACATGCAGCGACTGGAGCTCGTGCCGCTTGGCGATCTTCAGCACCGATTGCAGCATCTGGGTCGAGGACTTGTTGAAGGCGACCGAGGTGACCAAGTGCTCCAAACGGAACTCGCTGGGGCGGGTCAACAGCAAAACACTACAAGGAGCCCGCCGCGCCACACGCCGGGCTACCGACCCCAGGATGCTGGTCACCAAGCCTTCCTGCTCCAATGCCCCGAGCATGACCAGACGCGCGCCCGATCTCCGCGCCTCATTGCAAATGACCCAGTCCGGCCGCCCGGTCTTGAAGTGGATTTCCTCCAGCGGAAGCACGTCGCTGGGGATGTACCGCGCCATGCGGTCACGGGAGTTGGCGACGTTTTCCGTGACATGCAGAAAACTAAGCTCCGCTTCCCACAATTCCGCCCACAAACGCGCGATGGCAACCACCGCCGCGGCCCTGGGTGTGGCGGCGAGACAGACGAGGATCGTCGGTGCGGCTTGGCTCATGATTTCGACAATCGCATCCTTGAATGGTCGGAGTCCAAGCGGTGAAATGATGTGGGTATCGCAACACGCAACGCGGCCTCAATATACCGAAGTGCCCGAAAAATCGCCACTACGGCGTCAGCTTCGACTCCACCTCACGCCGAGTGGCAGGGTCTTTGGCGCGTTCGCCGGCGCAGTCGGGCGAGGGGGCGGTGCAGGCATCGCACACCGAGTTGCCTTGGCGGTCTTTGAAGTTGTTCAGCCCGCCACAGCTTCCCTTGATGGTCGATTTGCCCATCAGCACGCCCACCGACATGGCGATCAGGACAATCGCGAACACGGCAACGGCCATCAGGATGGTTGGAATCATGGTTTCTATTCTGGGGCTTGAAGACGTGTCCACGCAGGGGTGGCTTGAACTCGAATCGTTCCTTCCGGCGAGCGCTCTTGGAAGAGGACCGCCAGTTCGAGCTGTTCCGCTAAATTGTACCCTTGGCTGGGCCCCAGGACCAACAAGGCGGTCGCCCAGGCGTCCGCCTCGGCGCAGGTCTTGGCCAATACGCTGACCGATGCCAAGTCGTGCGTGACCGGCTTGGCCGTGGTGGGGTCGATGGTGTGCGAATACCGCTTCCCGTCGTAGACATGGAAATTGCGGTAGTCGCCGGAGGTGGCGAGCGCGATGTCACGCAGCGGAACCACCGCTTGAAGTTCTCGGGCTCCTTCGCTCGGTTTTTCTACGCCCACGCGCCAAGGGTCCCCATTGGGTTTGATCCCCTTGGCGACAACCTCACCGCCGATTTCCACCAGGTAAGCGTCGAAGCCCAGTTCATCCAGTTTCCGCGCGACCTGGTCCGACCCATAGCCTTTCGCGATCGCCGACAGGTCGACATATATCTCCGCCTGGGATTTCTTCACTGCGGGTGGATCGGCTTGGAGCGTTAGCTGTTGATAACCGACCAGCTTCCGGCCAGCGGTGATTTCCTCTTCTGACGGTGGTTCGGTCCGCGATTTATCCGGGCCAAAACGCCACAGGTTGACCACCGGGCCCACCGTCACGTCGAAGGCTCCGGAAGAGGTTTTGCTGATCTCTTGTGAGAGCTTGAGCACCTGGTAAAATTCTGGCGAGATTTCAAACCACTGGTCCGCGGCGGCCTGATTGAAGCGGGAGATCTCCGAGTCATCGAGGTAGGTCGACATCTGGCGATTGACCTCGGCCAAGACCTCGTCGACCGATTCTTTGACCGCTTGCGGCGAGGTCTCCTTGCCGACCGGGATTTTGACGCTGTAGACCGTCCCCATGGTCCGGCCTTCGAGCGCCACCAGAGAAGCGGTTTCTCCCTCGGCCTGGCAAGAGGTGAGCAGCAGCAGCGACATCGCGAGTAGGGTCGCTACTATGTAGCCACGCTTGCTAAAAGCGTGGGAACGCGGTGGGTGGTTGTCCATTTGGTTAGCACTTCCCCCACGCTCTGGCGAGCGTAGCTACCACGACTGCTATGTAGCCACGCTTGCCAAAAGCGTGGGAGAGCGGCGGGTGGTTGTCCATCTGGTTAGCACTTCCCCTACGCTCTGGCGAGCGTAGCTACCACGTCTGCACTTCCCCCACGCTCTGGCGCGTCGTAGCTACCACGTCCGCCGGGCGGTTATCCGCCGAAGTCGTCGAAGCGGATGTTTCCGGGCTCGACACCCAGGTCGTCCAGCATCTTGAACACCGCTTGATTCATCATCGGCGGACCACACATGTAGTACTCAATGTCTTCCGGAGCGGGGTGGTTTTTCAGGTAGTTCTCCAGCAGCACCATGTGGATAAAGCCGGTATAGCCGGTCCAGTTGTCCTCGGGCAGTGGATCAGACAGGGCGATCTCGAACTTGAAGTTCGGGAACTCCTTCTCGATCGCGTAGAACTCATCCTCATAGAACAGTTCTCGCCGACTTCGCCCGCCGTACCAGAACTGAACTTGGCGGGTGGTCTTCCGCTCTTTGAACAGCTCGAAGATATGGCTCCGCAGCGGGGCCATCCCGGCACCACCACCGATGTAAACCATTTCGGCGTCGCTGTCGTTGATGAAGAACTCGCCATAAGGGCCGGAGATCGTCACCTTGTCGCCTGGCTTTTGGTTGAAGATATAGCTGGAAACCTTGCCCGGCGGGGTGTCTTCCGGGGCTCGTGGCGGTGGCGAGGCGACCCGCACGTTGAGCATGATGATCCCTTTTTCGCCCGGGTAGTTGGCCATGGAGTAGGCGCGGATCACCGGCTCATCGACCTTCGAAACATACCGCCACACGTTGAACTTGTCCCAGTCCTCGTGGTATTCCTCTTCGATGTCAAAGTCGGAGTATTTCAACTCGTGGGGCGGGACTTCGATTTGGATGTAACCACCCGCCTTGAAGTTGACCTGTTCCCCTTCAGGCAGCTTCAGCTTGAACTCTTTAATGAAGGTCGCAACGTTGCGGTTCGAGATGACCTCGCAGTCCCACTTCTTGGTCTCTAGGGCCTCGTGCGGCACCTCGATGTCCATGTCTTGCTTGACCGCCACTTGGCACGACAACCGATAACCCTCACGGGCCTCTTTGTTATTGATGTGCGACTTTTCGGTCGGCAGGATGTCGCCGCCACCCTTGTGGATTTTGACTAGGCACTGGGCGCAGGTACCACCGCCACCACACGCGGAGGAGACGAAGATCCCCTGATCCGCCAAGGCATTCAACAGCTTGCCACCGGCCGAGGTGTGGACCTCTTTCTGGTCGTTGACCCGGATGGTGATGCTTCCGGACGGAACCAGGAAGGCCTTGGCGACCAGAATGATCCCGACCAACAACAGCACGACGACCGTAAACATCGTCACGCCCAGTACAACGGTTTCCAAGCCCATGACAATTCAGTTTCTATAAGTGAAGTGTGCGTGATATCCGAGTCGCTCGGGCCATCCCGGTCAACGTGGTGGATGATCCAGGGCTTTGCATAGCTCCCAATTCATCCTACCCAATTTGTCGGGTAGACGCTTCTCTATTCAATCATTCCGCCGAAGGTCATGAAGGCCAGGGCCATCAGACCGACGGTAATAAACGTGATCCCCAGGCCGCGAAGCCCCTCGGGGATATCGCTGTAGCGGAGTTTCTCGCGAATCCCCGCGAGCGCGACAATCGCCAAGGCCCAACCGAAACCGGCCGAAAGCCCGTACACCACGCTGGCGGTGAAGTTGTAGGTTCGCTCGACCATGAACAGCGAGCCACCCAAAATGGCGCAGTTCACCGTGATCAGCGGCAGGAAGATCCCCAACGCGTTGTACAGCGGCGGAAAGTACCGATCGAGGGTCATTTCCAAAATCTGCACCAGCGCCGCGATCACCCCGATGTAGGTGATCAAGCCGAGGAATGAAAGGTCGACACTCGCCAACTCGGGGCTGATCCAGGTCATCGCTCCTCGTTTGAGGAAATAGGTGAACAGCAGGTTGTTGGCGGGAATCGTGATGCCCATCACCACGATCACCGCGAAGCCCAGTCCTAGGGCGGTCTTCACGGTCTTGGAGACCGCCAGGAACGTACACATCCCCAGGAAGAACGCCAGCGCCAGGTTTTCGCTAAAGACCGCCTTGGTGGCGATATTGAGGTATTCCATGATTTCTTAGCCCTCCGTTTCCACTTGCTCGGGCCGGTAGGTCCGAATGATCCAGATCAGAAATCCGATCAGGAAGAACGCACTGGGTGGTAGCAGCATCAGGCCGTTCGGCTCGTACCAGCCACCATCCCGAGTCAGACTGAGAATCTGAATCCCAAACAAACTACCGCTACCAAATAGTTCGCGGAAAAACCCGACCACCAGTAGCACCATCGCGTAACCGAGGCCGTTGCCGACCCCGTCCAGGAAACTGATACCGGGGGAGTTTTTCATGGCGAAGGCCTCGGCGCGGCCCATCACGATACAGTTGGTGATGATCAGGCCGACGAACACCGAAAGCTCTTTGCTGATCTCGTAGGCGAACGCCTTCAGGACTTGGTCGACCACGATCACCAGCGAGGCGATGATCGTCATTTGCACGATGATCCGGATGCTGCTCGGGATGAACTTGCGGACCAGGCTCACCGCGAAGTTCGAACAAGCGACCACCGCGATCACCGCGACGCACATGGTCAGGGTGGTCTCCATCTTGATGGTGACCGCCAAGGCGGAACAAATTCCCAGCACCTGCAGGGCGATGGGGTTGTTGTTGATCACCGGTCCGAGGAGGACCTCTTTCGGTTGGGGACTAGCCATTGTTTCCCTCCGCGCGGAGATTATCCAAATAGGGGCCAAAGCCCATCGGGCCGAGCCAAAAGCGAACCATGGCGTTCACGCCGTTGGTTGTGATCGTGGCCCCGGACAGGCCATCGATCTGAGAATCGGGTTCAGTTTGCGGCCGACCCGCCTTGAGCACTTCCACGAGGACGTTGCCCTCGTCATCAAGGGCCTTGGTGCCGGGCCACTGCTCCTTGAAGTTTTTACTTTCGACCTCGCCACCGAGGCCAGGGGTCTCTTTGTGATCGTAAAAGGTGAGACCACGAACGGTTTGCAGGTCGCTGTCCAGCGAGATGAAGCCCCGCATCAAGCCCCACAATCCGCTACCCCAAAACGGCATGACCACTTGGTCCAGCTCGCCATCCTGCTTCACCAGGTAAACCTCGGTGTATCGTTCGCGGAATTTGGCACCGCCGATTCTGGGTCCGTCGGCGGGGATATCCGTCCGTTGGTCCGAATTGTCGAGGGCCGCGATCGGGTCGTACGTTTCGGGGGCGAGCTCCTCCGGCGAAACGATCTCGCCGGTGTCGAGATTCACCATTTGAACCTCAACCTTTTTAAAGGCCGCTTTGATCTCTTCGGCCGAGGCCCCTTTTTCAATCAGTCCGGCGGCTTGCAGGACGTTCGACCGCTTATCGCGGAGTGCGTTGGCGTCCTGGATATCGCGGAGCGCTACCGCCGCGGACGAGACCACCACCGAGCACACAATGCACAGCACCGCGGCGACCAAAAATGTTCCGGCTACACTGTCACGACGCATAGCGAGCCTTTCTCCGACTGATGTTGGCTTGCAGGACAAAGTAATCGATCGTCGGGGCCATCACATTGCCCAGCAGGATCGCAAGCATGATCCCCTCCGGGAAGGCGGGGCTTACGCTCCGAACCAAAATGGTGACCACACCCACCAAGATGCCGTAAATCCACTTACCAGTTCGGGTCATCGCGGCCGACACGGGGTCGGTTGCCATAAACACGGTGCCGAAAGCGAACCCACCCACGAGCAGGTGCCAGTAGGGAGGGAAGGCCATGAGCACGTTGGTATTCTCCGGCGTCAGGGCCCAAAACAGTCCCGAAGTCGCGACCGCCCCGATCACGCAGCCGACCATGATCCGCCATGAACCGATGCCGGTGAAAATGAGCAGGGCCGCGCCCAGCAAACAGGCCAAGACCGAAGTCTCACCCATCGAGCCTTGAATCCAACCCATGAAGGCGGCGGTGGCATCGATCCCCCGGCCGCTGTCGACCTGGCTCAGCACGTCGCTTAAGGGGAGGGCGGCGTTGTTCTTATCGGCCAAAGCACCCAAGGTGGTCGCCCCGCTGAAGCCGTCCGGGTTGACCGCGGTCCAAACCGTTTCGCCGGTAATCTGCTGGGCGTGGGCGAAGTACAAAAAGGCCCGAGCGGTGAGGGCCGGGTTGAGGAAGTTTTTCCCCGTCCCGCCAAAGATTTCCTTCCCCACCAAGATCCCAAACCCAATCCCCGCAGCCACTTGCCACAGGGGAATGGTCGGCGGCAGGATCAACGGGAACAGCATCCCGGTGACGAGGAAGCCCTCGTTGATTTCATGTTTGCGGACGATGCTGAAGATCGCCTCAATCGTGCCACCCACCGTCATCGTGACAATGTAGGCGGGCAGGAAGAACAACGCCCCGAGCACCATGTTGGAGAGCCAACTGTGGTGGTCGTGCTGCATCCCGAGCACGTCGGTAAACAGGCCGCTCCGCCAGTTGTCGACTGGGCTGGCCCCCTCGTAGATTGCGAGGTTGGCCTGGTAGCCGGTGTTCCAGAGGGCCATGTAAATGCAGGGGATCAGGGCGACGACCACGAGGATCATCATCCGCTTCAGGTCCATCCCGTCCCGCACGTGCGACCCGCTTTTGGTCACATCCGGGGCCGAGTAGAGAAAGGTATCCCCCGCTTCGTACAGCGGATACAGCCGCTCGAAGCGGCCCCCCTTCTCAAATTGGGGCTCAATGCGATCCAGAATTCCGCGTAACAGTTTCATAGTTATCCTTCGGCTTCAATGCGGTTCAGGTTCAGCCGCAAGATGGTACCGAAATCATGCTTGCCGGTGTCGACAAAGGTACACAGCGCGATATCCTCTTCTTCCAATTCCAACGCGCCCAGGTCTCGGGCGTTTTCCATGTCCCCCACCACCAAGGCTTTCACCAGGGCGGTCGGTTCGATATCTAGAGGCATGACTTGCTCGTACGCCTCGCTCGGCACGATCGCCCTGTGGCTGCCGTTGGCGGAAGTCGTGAATTCAAATTGCTTGGGGCCCAGCATCGACGCGAAGACCCGCTTCACGGAGAATTTGGTAAACCCGGGGCTCATCCACCCAAACAGTTCCCGCTCCCCCGCCTCGTGGAGGACAGAGACTTGGACGTGATAGCGACCCAAATAGCCTTGAATCTCCTTGGCGTGTCGTCCGGCGAAGACCGAACCGGAAATCACGCGAATGTCCTCGCCGAAGCCCTCGGCCCGCAGGAGATCGTCAACCGAGGCCCCAACCCTCGCCTTAACCAGCCGTGGGTTGTTCATCGGAGGCCCGGCCAGCGAAACAATCCGGGTCGGATCGAGCCGACCGGTCTTGAGCAGCGTGCCGATCGCAATCACGTCTTGGTAACCGATGTACCAGACGATTCGTTCCGGGCCGGCCGGATCGAGGAAATGAATATGGGTACCCGGCAAACCGGCAGGGTGAGGCCCGGCGAATTCCGTGTTCTCGACGAAATCAAGATGCTCGCCCGGCAGGTTGGCTTCCGGCTTCTCGCACAGGTAAACCTTCCCCTCGGTCAGCGTGCTGAGGGCTTCCAGGCCCGCGACGAACTCCATCTCCTGCTGTTTGATCAGCGGGGTGGGGTCGGCGGCCAGTGGGTTGGTGTCGAGCGCGGTCACAAAGATGGACCGCGGCACACTCCCCACTGCCGGCACCTTGCCGTAAGGCCGGGTCCGCAGAGCGGTCCACAGGCCCGATTGAACCAGCACCTCTTGAATTTTCGAGCGCTCGACACTCGACAATCGCTCATCGGGGAATGAGGGAAACGTCTCTTCCTCTTCCCCTTCGAGATCGATCACGATCGATTCGAACTTCCGCTTCGCGCCGCGGTTGACCTCGGCGACTGTCCCGGCACCCGGCGAGGTGTAGATCACGCCTGGGTTCCGCTTGTCCTCGAACAGCGGTTGGCCCAGTTTGACCTGATCCCCCTCGGTCACCAGCATGGTCGGCTTCATGCCGATGTAGTCGTCCCCAATCAGGGCGACTCGGCGAATCTCGGCGATCTCTCCCACTTCCGGGGCAGGGGTACCCGCGATCGGAAGGTTAAGACCTTTAGTAACTTGAATCCTGCGTGGCATCGCAAGCCTCTTGCCGTGAACAGCCATGCCCCATTCGGCGGGTTAGGGTATGGTTTGTGAAAAATGTCACAATGTCGAGGTCGACGTTCTCAATAAAGCTCTATCTGTCGTAAAAATCTCGGCCGCGGCGGTTAATCAGGGAAGGTTCAGCTAGTGGGTCGCCGCTGGGGGTGCTTTCCGCACAATGTTTCAATCGTGTTAGCCTCGATGCGTTCGCTCGGGGCAGGAAAGCCTGCAAGAGATTTAGAACTGCTATCAAAACCGAACTCTAGGCCCGATTCTCTCGAATGAAACGTCCATTCTCGTGGAATGCCAAGCACTCTCAAAGCACTAGCACGGAGAGAATCAGCCCGTCCTCATGTGTTCAATGATACTGATTGGACTAACTGTCGCAAGGGGAGATTAGGTCACCTAAAGGCAATTCCGCCCGAACCGCAGCAACACGCCACAGCCCGCCCCCTAGCGTGGCAGATCCCGTCGGTAACGCTATTCACCAACCCCTCGGTCGCCACGCACACCCACAGTATGCCCCTCTCTTAGTAGCCACGCTCGCCAAGATCGCGCCCCTTTCCTGTAGCTACGCTCGCCAAGAGCGTGGGGGCCCGCGTGTTGCTTTTGCTGCTCGCGAGAAAGAAAAAAGCCACGGATCGACACGGATTTTCACGGATGGGTTGAGTGACGAATAAAAACGTTGTCTCAACCAACAAAGGGCCAACGGCCCGGTTTTATACCAGCCGAGGGCCACGCCTTTAGCGTTCGGTTTTTCGGTGGTGTTCGTCACTCACAGAGTGTTCGTTTTCCGAATACCAACCCGCGCCACTTCCTGGCTGACTCATGCCTTACAACCCGAGTCTTTTATAGCCACAGAGGGCACAGAGGTCACAGAGAGGAAGAGGTGAGCTTTGGCTCCATGGTTGAGAAGTACACGCTTCCAAGCTTGGATTGAAGTGAATTCATGGCAGGAATGATGATGAGTTGAGTTTGATATAGACGTTTACAATCAACCCCCTCTGTGCCCTCTGTGACCTCTGTGGCTAACCTTGCTAAACGTCAAAAATCAGCCAGTCCGTTTTCACTTCCATCCAATCCCCCCCCTTTTTTTTGTGGCTTGGTGCCATGGCGAGAGCATTTCGTTTAAATTCCCACACCGGCTAGGGCGGCGTCGGAACTTTGCGGGGCTTTCCGGATTCCAGCGTTGGTTAGCACTTCTCCCACGCTTTTAGCAAGCGTGGCTACGACGCGCGTTTGCCCCTTTCAAGCCACGCAGCCACGCTCGCCAAGAGCGTGGGGGCCTCACCAACCATCTACTCATGTCCCAGCACCGCGTGCTCTCCCTTTAGCTCCGACAGAAACTGCACCAGGTCGCGTAGTTCATGCCGGTTCAATTGCTTGTAGATGTCTTCCGGCATCGGGCTTTTTGCGCTGCGGCGGTCGTCGATGTCGTCTTGGGGGATGGTGATCAATTGGCCTTCGGCGGTGACCAAGCTGATCGCCTCGTCGGTCTCTTCCTTGACCACGCCGGAAAGAGTTTGGCCGTCGAGGGTCAGCACGAGGATCGATTCAAACCCTTTGGAGATTTCCGCGTTGGGGAGCACGATCGACTGGAGCAAAAACTTCCGATCCTTGTCCTGGCCGATTTTATCGAGCTCCGGCCCGACCCGGCCGCCGGTCCCCATGGCCCGATGGCAACGGACGCAGGAGACCTCGGTCTTTTCAAAGAAGACGCGGCGGCCCGCTGGGGCGTTGCCACCTTCCAAGCTGGGCAGATACTCCGCCAGCGGATCGTCCGCATCGAGCGATTCTCGGTAGCCGGTCAGCAGCGGGGCGATCTCTTCATGCTCGGAAAACGCCTCGGCCGCGGTCAACGCGTCGAGCCACGTATCTTGTGGCAAGCTGCCCGCTTGGAGTTGTGCCATCGATTCTCGCACTAAGGCCTCACTCCCCGGCGGCTTGAATTTTGCGATCGTGCCAAACGCCTTTTGCCGTTCGACCAGATTTTCCGCGGCGACCCCTTTCGCCAGTTCCGCGGCCGCTTGCTCAGGGGTCTTTTCCGCTAGGATGTGGCGAGCAGTCGCCCGCAACAGCGGTGCATCACTTGCGATCGCCGCGGTCACCATCTCCTGGGCATCCTGCTGCACGCGGACGAGCGCCGTGAGGGCGTCCGCTCGGGTCTGTCCCGATTGATCCTTATCCTCCACCAAACCGACCAGCACCGGCGCGATCTCCTCAATTCCCAACTCGGCCGCCAAGCTGGCGGAGCGGTTGCGGATCTCATCCGCCGCGGTCAGCAGTTTGGGCAGGGCGAGGGCCAAGGCGTCCTTGGCAACGCTTGCCTCACGCTCCGGCTTTGGCCGATAGCTGTTCAGCAGAAGATCCAAGTTGCCCGGCTGGTTCCAACTCGCCAGCATCTCCATCGCTTCCATCCGCCGCTCCAGCGGCATATCGGCCCGAGCGGCAAACCGAGCCAGCGCCTCGGCGTTGTCCTTGTCTCCCAGTTGAAAGTTCGCGTTGAGGACCCGGCGGAGCAGGGCATCCTCTTTCCAGCCCCCTTCAATCTTCGCTGCGAGTTGTGGCAGCGCGGCGGCGATCGGCAGGTCGTAAATCGCGCGAGCCGCCTCCAGCACCACCAGCTCATCCCCATCATTCAGGTAGCGGACAAGCGAGGGGCTCTCCAGCCGCCGCAGCGCGACCACCGCCCCAATCCGCACCGAGGCCGACGCATGTTCCGCCAAGTCGGCCAAGGCCTGAAGGTTCCGCGTACCGGCCAGCGCCATGATCGCCCCATGCCGCAGCACGGGGTCTTGATCGGCGTTCGCGACCAGGATGTCCACCACCTTGGCGATCAACTGGTTGGTATCGCCATGCGGGCCACATTTTCCCAAGGCAATCAAGGCGTGATACCGCACCCTCGCGTTCTCGTCTTCGAGCAAGTCAGGCAACCCATAAATCACCTTGTGATCTCCCAGCACCTTGGCGGCGTTGGCCCGAACCTCCGGGTCTTGGTCCTTCACCAGTTGGTTGTGCAAGAGGGTGGTGGTGTTGATTCGCTCGCGGTGGGCCGGTTCGGAGGCGGCGATCTGGCCGATCCCCCAAATCGCGTGCAGCCGGGCCAGTTGGTCAGCGGCCGAGTCTTGGGCCACCTTTTCCAACGCACTCAACTCTTTTCGCTCGGCCAGTTCAAACTGGGCCTTCATCCGCACGCGGCGATCGGCGTGACTGAGCAACGTTGCCAAGTCGGCCGGTTGCTTCTCAGTGAAGTCAGCCGCGAGCAAGGTTTGCACCTCTTTCACCAGCTCCGATTCGCCATGCTCGTCACTTTGCAGACGGTAGATCCGCCCCTTATTGAGCCCGGTCCAGCCATCGACCCAGTCCGCAATGTACATCGCCCCGTCCGCGCCGAAGTCGATATCGGTCGCCAGCATCTGCCATAGGAACTGCTCGGAGTCGACCAACTCAAAGGTCGCCCCCTTGGGAGACATCCGAAAGCTCCGCACGCCGCTGTTGGCGGGGCCGCCGCGGAAGTCACACAGGAAGAAGGTCCCCTTGTACGCTTCCCCTAGCCCGGTGCCGGGGTAGTGGACCAAGCCGCTGGGGCCATCGGAGATGTTTTTGATGGGTGGGTTGATGTAGGCGGCCTGACCCGGGTGGTACTCGTGCCACAGTTTTTCTCGGTTGAAGGGGCCCCGGTCGCTCAGGTACTGGTAGGTCATCCGCCAGCCGCTGGTTCCGCCATGCACCAGCAGCGTCCAGCGGCATTGATCGCCACTGTCGGAGTTATTGTCGCAGGTGAACAGGTTGCCGTAGTCGTCGAACGCCAATTCCTGCGGGTTCCGCAGTCCGGTGTAAACCACTTCCAAATCGGTCCCGTCCGGATTGCAGCGGAAGACCGCGCCGGAGTAAACATCCTTGTGCGTCGTCCCCTCATTGGTGACGTTGTAGCCTCGGTCACCGATGGAATAGTACAGCTTCCCATCGGGGCCCATCACGGGGCCATGTAGGTCATGCCCGCGGAAGGCGAACTTCACGCCATACCCTTGGTGCAGCGAATCCCGCTGATCCGCCACGCCATCGCCGGTCGTATCGCGGAGCCGCCACAGGTGCGGGATGTTCGTGTAGAAGAGGTCTCCCTTGTGATACAGCACGCCCGCCCCGGTGCCATCCACAATGTCGTTGAATCGGTCGGAAAACACCTGGGCGTGGTCCGCCTGGCCGTCGCCATCGCGGTCTTCGATCAGGCGAATCCGGTCGTCATGCTGGGTATAGGACTTTTCCGCCTCCGGGTGATGCTTGAGAATATAGGCCCGGCGGTCTTCGACCGTTTCGGCGGCGATGTCGTCCTCTAGCCAGTAGTTATGGTTACGGTTGTCCTCGACCCCTTGCCCTTGGCGAAAGGTCTCCGCCACGAACAGCCGCCCCTTGTCATCAAAGCAAAAGGCGACCGGGTTGGCGACCAGCGGCTCCGCCGCGAACAGGCTCATCGTAAACCCTTCCGGCAGTGTGAAGCCTCCGATCGCGTCCTCCCCCTCGCTCGAAGCAGGGGCGACGCTCGGCTCTTCCGGCCGGGGCCGATCGTCCTCCGCCATGAGGGAAGTGGCACACAGCCAGAATCCGACCAAGGAGAGGACATGCCGAAAGTCAGTGGTTCGAGGGTAAGCCACAGCAAGGTTCCCGTAATTTGAAACAATGATGAAGGTGTGTTCCCGGCCAAACAGCGTTACGTCGACGCGAGTGCCGGACCCAGGGGGGTGAGGGTCGGCGAAAAACTTGGCGGGAGGGGGCTGGTGGAGGATCGACAGCACGGCGACAAGCGGTGAAAATGTGCCTATCCATCGATTCAAGGTAATTCGAGCCATGCGGGAAAACAAGACGAGCGGGCCCGCGGTGGCCCGTAAGCGAAACAGACCGCCAGCACATACTCGATTCAGGCGAGGGCTGAATGTCGACCACCTGCAGTCATTGTGGCGAAGCCCTGATGGGGGCGGTCAATCGTTGTTGGCGGTGCGGCACCACCTTTGCCGAACCAGTGACCATGGAAGCCCCGCCGATCCGCCGAACGGCCATCCTGCGGGAATATTTGGATCCCCAGTTTATGGGGCCGCCCCCTGCGAGCGAGGACGAGATCTTCGACGCCGAACTGGGCGAAGCGTCTTGGGGCTCGCCTGGTACCGCAAAGGCCCCGTTATTTGCCGGTTGGCGCGGGGTGGAGGAGTGGGCGCGGGAGTGTTTGTTCGACGGGGCTTTGCTGCTGTTGGCGATGGTGGCTATCCTGACCACCTTTTTTTCCCCTTGGGGCATCCCGCTCACCTTCGCCACCTTGATTTTCAACGCCGCGCGGATCCATCGCGCGCAGACGAGGCTCGGATGGGCCGCTTTTCTGGGTAGCCTGCTGGCCCTGGTTTTGTGCATTGCTCGGGCCGCCTTGCTGCTTTATCAATGGGTTTATCCCACCGTGACCCCTCCTTGGCTCCCTTTGTGGTAATCGAAACCGGGAATTCAATCGTGACGCAGCCGTTGGACCCAATCGTGCGTCAAAAGGCCGAGCTCCGGCAGCGAATGCTCGCCGTGCGAGACGCCTTCGATTCGAAGCTCGAAGCCAACCAGGCGATCACTTCCCACTGCCTCCGTCTCATCGACGCCTGGCGGCCGCGGTGCCCCTTGATTTACGTCGCCTCTCCCCGAGAAGTCGATACGGCCCCGCTGTTCGACCATTTGCTGTCGGCCGCGCACCTAACCGAGGGTGCCACCTTGGTCGTGCCGTTTTGCGATGGGGACCATTTGCGGCTGTTCCGTCTCCGCGATCGCGATGAACTCGCCCCAGGCCGCTTTCGGATTCTAGAGCCCAGGGAACAACTGCGGCGACCAGAGCGGGAGATCTCGCCTGAGAACATCGACCTGGCCCTGATCCCCGGCGTCGCCTTCGACCGGCAAGGGGGGCGTTTAGGCTATGGCCGCGGGTACTTCGACCGCCTCCTGGCCCACGTTCCCCCGGCAGCCCCCCGCGTCGGTCTCGGCTTCGCCTGCCAAGTGACCGACCAAGCGATCCCCACCGAACCGCACGACATCCCACTCACGCACTTAATTACCGAGCAAGGCGTGCTCGATTTCGTCAGGGGATGAGTTCAATTACAAAGAGTCGGCGGCAAAGAACCGCCAGCCGCGGCACCCGTAATTGACCTTATCGCCGTTGGTTCGGTGTCCAGGCCATTCCGTGCCCCAGCTTGTTTAGCTCCAAGTGATGGCGTTGAAAATGGTACGTTTGGAAGGGGATAAGTTCAAAAACGGGGGCCTCGGACTCAGCGCGAGCCGCCGCTTACTTTGTATTTGAACTCATCCCCGTACCTCTTCAGCAACCTTCAGGTTATTTCACCGGTGCCATGTGCGCTTCAATCCACGCCTCCAGCTCTTCCCAGTCGATCGCCGGCACTTTCGATAGATCGGGCCGCAGCCGAACGGCGTCCTTCACATAGACGTGGGTAATCTCCGCCTGTGATTTCTCGGTGTTCCAGTGCAGCAGAATCCGGATGCAGCGGGGCAGTGAGCCAGGGACGCTGATCTCGTGCGTGCAGATCAGCGGGACCTCCATCCAGCCCAGTTGCCGCGCCGCGAGGGCTGGGAACTCGGCGTTCAGGTCGGTGGTGATACTGAAAATGGCGCTCGCGACATCCGCGGGCCGGATCCCGTTCTGGCGAATCATTAGCGCGAGTAGTTGCCGCGTCGCCTCCAGGATTTCGTCCCGGTCGTTCCTGTCAACGGTTGTCGCTCCTCGCACACCCCGACACATCATTGCCTTGTTGACTCCGAAAACATGAATTTTTGATATCAAGAGAGACTATTCAACATAGCTTAACCGGATTGGCAGCGGTCGTGACCTGGGGTGTCAGCTCCGGAGTCCCAACGGGACGTTTAACGATAGCCCAGGACGAAGTCCTGGGTTTCGGTTCCCCCGCCCCTACGTGAGTCCTGAAGGGACGCTTAAATGTGGTGGATCGTTTGCGGCTCGATGGCCTCGTTCGACCAGCGACAATTAGGAAAAGGCACCTCCTGTGTAGGCTTTCTCCTCGCAGGTCGATAATTTCAGCCGTTGGGCAGGATTTCTAAGATGCACCCTGGCAAGGGTTTGCGTCGCGTCCCGAAAATATTTCACCGAGAACGTCTGGGGCCCGTTGACGGGAAGGCTCAGAGCAGTAGGATATACCTTCTCGCTTGTGGTCACGGACGTGGCCAGGGTGAGTTTTGAAACTTGATCTTTGACAATTTGGTAGTGACCTCTGTTTGAGTAGGTGACGTGATTG
>JBBDIM010000217.1:0-1689 GCA_040880405.1 Pirellulaceae bacterium
TTTGGCCGCAACCAAACGTGAAGAGGACGCTCCACGTTCAATCACGGCCGCTTGGGGATTTTGCATCGGTTTGAAGTAATAATTTCTCTCGCAAAGGCGCAAAGCCGCAAAGAGGAGAGTCGATCACCGGTGGTAGGTTTTCTGATTAGATCATTGCCTGGAAGCGACGAGAAATATCAAAGACCTGGGCAATTAACCCCCTTTGCGTCTTTGCGGCTTTGCGAGAGTTCTAAAGAGCGGCTTTTAATCCCACTAAGACACGAAGCAGCGTCTGGAGAATGATGGTTGGATTTAAAGAAATAGAAACGCAGAGACGCGGAGATCGCAGAGACAAAACCTGTGCGAGAGGCTTCCCTCCGCGCACTCAGCTCTGCGTTTCAATCCCGTTGGGTGCCCGGTTTAAACCCCGGAAAGCGGCTTGTTTCGCGAGTTGCTTTTCGTGTCATTCGTGTATTTCGTGGTTGAAAAAAAGAGCCGCGAGTTGCCTTACCCCAGTGAAGACCATCCGTGAAATCGGTGTCATCCGTGGTTAAAAACAAAGCAGGATCTAACCACGGATAACACGGATTTCACGGACAAAAAATCCGGCAGTAGAGCGGGCGGAGCCTCCCGTCCCTACCTACCAACGCTTGACGGCGGGCGAATGGCACCCATGTTTAGGGGGCGTCCTGAGTAAGTTCCGAAGCCTCGCCCGCTAATCCTCAAGTATTTCTCGGTACTCGATTTTTCGCAGCTTGGCGGTCGATTGCCAGGTGTAGAAGCCCAGCGGGGTGGCGGGGTCGATATCGGCTCGGGGTGCGATTTTCTTCCCTTCGGTTTTCAGGTCGATCGCCAATTCGTCATCGACCCAGGCCATGATTTTCTCGGGGGTTACGCGGAGCTTGAATCGATACCATTGGCCATCCTTGAACGTCATGTATTTGGTGGTCTCGTTCTCGGAGGCGTCTCGGCCATCGATCGTCGAGAGCCCGACCACCGCGCCGCCCCAACCGGCGGGGATGAAATTGCAGTAGGTGTCGCCATACGGAAAAGTGACCCCGCCGAAAAAGTCGACCCCCATCAGCCGCTGGGCCTCGTAGCGGAGCTCGTAATTCGTTTTGGGGAAATCCTGGGTCAAGCGGATTCCGGTTAGCGTGGCACCATCGGCCAGATGGATCAGGCCCTCGCCGACGCGAATCTCCCCCTCGCCCCCGTACGGCGTGATTTCCCAGGGGGCCAGCTTGGCTGCCTCGGGGGTGAGCGAGATCCACTTCTCCGTCGCCGGCGGTTTGGTTTCCGCGGTGTCGGGCTCGGCGGCGAGGCCCCAGGAAAGGGGAAGCAGGCCCAAGGCCAAGACGAACGAGATCCGCGTCATCATGCGATCCTCTGGTAGGAGTGGTTGGTAAGCGGACAGTGGGAAGCAGCATCGTGGCCGCCGGAAAATGCAGGCTGCCGCTCATTTAAGCCTAACACCGCGGAGGGGAAGTTCCAATCCACTTAGGGTCTGTCCAGTCAGAGTTTACTTATGGGCCCCTTGGGCGAGAGATATTTCTTTAGCCGCGGACCGGCGCGGATGTTCGCGGATCGCAAGCGGGTAGAATGATAAACTGCGGGCAATCCGATCCGCAATTATCTGCGTGAATCCGCGGCTCTTCTTTTTTAGCCACCGAGGTCACAGAGGCCACAGAGAGACGATATTGAGGCTGGGAT
>JBBDIM010000218.1:0-9581 GCA_040880405.1 Pirellulaceae bacterium
TGGTGACCCCTTCGCCGGTCGGCGTGGCGATCGAGAACGAGATGTAACCCTCGCCCCCTAAGCCGAGCGACGCCATGCAAGGGCCATTCTTCACAAACAGCGTGGTATCCATCACGCGGCCCATCCGCGTCATGTTCCGCACGTTGTTCGAGTGAATGATGGCCGTGTGGCGGAAGCCATGCTCGTAGTAACGCGCCTTTTCGATCGCCTCGTCCACATTGCGGCAGCGGACGAACGGCACGAAGGGCATCATCTGCTCGACCGGCACAAACGGGTTGTGCTCGTCGGTCTCGCCAAACACCAGTTCGGTCTCGGGGCGGATGCTTTTGCCGGCGGCCCTTGCAAGGACAGCGGCGTCCTGCCCGATGAAATCCTTGGCGGCCACCTGTTTCTTTTTGCCCCCATCCTCAATCTCGGCAATGGCAACCGAGGTGAGCCGGTCGATCTCGCTCGAATTGAGCTTTACGGCACCAGCCCGTTCCATGGCTCGCATCAGGTCGTCGAACACGCTGTTGACGACGAACACTTCCTTCTCGGAAATGCAGAGCAGGTTGTTATCGTAAGCACCACCTTGAATGATGCAGCGCGCGGCGCGGTCGAGGTCAGCCGTTTCGTCGACCACTACCGGAGGATTGCCCGGCCCGGCGACGACCGCTTTTTTGCCAGAGTTGAGGGCGGCCCTGGCGACGGCCGGTCCGCCGGTCACACAGATCATGGCGACATCGCGGTGCTTGAAAATGATCTCGGCCGATTCAAGGGTCGGCTCCGCGATCACGCAAATCAGGTTGTCGATCCCGATCTCGCGATAGATTGCCTCGTTGTAGCGGCGAACCCCTTCAGCGGCGACCTTCTTCCCGCCGGGATGTGGGTTCACCACCAAGGTGTTCCCCCCGGCAATCATGCTGACCGCGTTGCCGGTGATGGTGGGAAGCGAGTGAGTCACTGGGGTGATGCAGCCGATCACGCCAAACGGCGCGTGCTCGATCACGGCCAGGCCATGATCGCCGCTGTAGATTTGGCTTTGCAGGAATTCGACCCCGGGAGACTTGCGGCCCAAGGTTTCCAGCTTTTCGATTTTGTGGGGGAGCCGTCCGATTTTCGTCTCGTTCATCTCCATGGTCCCCAGTTCGACCTTTTGGTCGATGGCGATCCCGCGGATGATCTCGATGATCCGGCGCCGCTCTTCGATCGTCCGTTCGGACAACTTGAGGAACGCCTCGCGGGCCGCGCGGCTCGCTTCATCGGCGCAGTCGAAGACACCATGCCGTCCGGAAAGCCCGGAGGAGACCGGAGGGGGGCCACCGACTTCGGCCAGGACCTGGGCGACGACACTGCGAATCACCGATTCGTCGAATTGCATGGGGTTTTCCTCTTATCGAATTCGGAAGCGGCAAGTGCCGCGTTGTCTTTTCAAGGGTTGCAAGCCCGAAGCGGGATCGCTACGGGGTATCGCCAGGCGAAGGTTCTTGGTCCGTCTGTGCGCTGGTTGCCGGTGGACTAGCTTCGGGTTGTTTGGTCCCCTTCTGGCTAGTCGCTGGTGGTTGCGACGAGTCGTCGGTGTCGGCGTCTTCTCTGGAGTAAACGCAATCCGCTCCGATATGGGCCTGGTCGACGATACCAATGACGGCACAGTCGATTGGCAGCGGTTTGGTTTCAGGGGTCATCCGAGCGCTGGAGCCTTGCGTGAGCAAGACATAGTCCCCCACCCCGGCACCCATCATGTCGGCCGCCACAAAGGTACGACCGGTCGTGACAAGCCGATTGCGGCCGGTCGGCTCCAAGCGGTAGGGTTCGACGATCAGGAGCTTTTGGCCCACCATCGACGAGACCTTTTGGGTCGAAATGACCGAACCGGTGACTTTGGCGATGAACATTAGCTGGACTCCAGCAACTGTTTTGTTTGCCTGGCGACGATGATTTCCTCGTTGGTGGGTACGACCCAAATCTGCACGCGACTCGACTCCGCCTGAATCGATGCCTCTTCTCCTTTGACCTCCTGGTTCTTTTGCTCATCGAGCACGATCCCCAGTTGATCCAAGTTGGCACAAACGTCCCGCCGGGTATCGGCCCCGTTTTCGCCGATGCCACCGGTGAACACGATCGCGTCCGCTCCGCCCAGTTCCACCAGCATCCCGCCCAAGTAGCGGCGGATTTCGGTGGTGTACAGGTCGAGGGCCAGTTGGGCGTCCTGGTTGCCCTTTGCCGCCGCGTCCTCTAAGTCACGCATGTCGCCACTGATCCCACCGCTGAGGCCTAGCAGACCGCCATGGTTGGAGATGTGCTCTAGCACCTTCTCCAGTGGCATTCCGGTCTGCTCCATCAACAGTGGCAGGGCGAAGGCATCGAAGTCCCCCACCCGATTGTTTTGTGGCAATCCGGTTTGTGGACTCATCCCCATCGTGGTCGCTACGCTTTCCCCGTTGCGGATCGCGCAGAGACTGCTGCTGCCTCCCAAATGACACGAAATGATTCGCGCGTCGTTTCGGCCCAATAGCTCAGCGGTCCGCGTGGCGATGTAGCGATGACTCGCTCCATGAAACCCGAACTTCTTCACCTGGTATTGGTCCGACCAACTTTTGGGAATCGCATAGTAGCGAGAGCGGTCCGGAATGGTCGCGTGAAACCCGGTTTCGAACGCGGCCACCAACGGCATCTCCGGCAACTTTTCGCGCAACAGCCGCATCGCGGCGATGTAGGGAGGATTATGCGCCGGGGCGATGCTGTTCATTTCTGACATCGCTTCCAGCACCCCCTCATCCACCCGTTGCACACCGGTCACTCTTCCCCCATGCACCGCTTTGAATCCAATGGCGGATACCTCGGCGGGGTCTTTCAGGCAGCCATGCTCCGGATCGGTCAGTTGGTCCAGGCACTTCCGCACCGCCACGGCATGATCCGGGACGTGGTCGGTGACCTTGTCCTGAAACTCGCCGATTTGCACGGTGCAGGAGCTTTCCGCGGAACCGATCCGGTCGATTCCACCTTGGGCCAACTGCGTTTCGCTTTGCATATCGAACAGCCGATACTTAAAGCTGGTACTTCCGAGATTGGCTACCAAAATTTTCATGGGATGAATCCCTCCATGAGCTCCCCGGTTTGGGGCTGACAATCCGTTACGAAAAGTACACTTCGGTCAGGCCTTCGGCCGGACGCGGAATCACGTGGCTGCCGGTCAACTCGCCCACTTGGCGAGCCGCATTGGCACCCGCTTCCACGGCAGCGCGAACACTGCCGACATCGCCGCTCACCACGGTGGTGACCAGGCCGCCGCCGATGTTAACGCGTTTGACAATTTTGACATTCGCGGCCTTGGCCATGGCGTCGGTCGCCTCGACCAAACCGATCAGTCCCTTGGTTTCAATCAGTCCGATTGCGGATTGCATGGATACTATTTCCTATGAAATGAATGGGTTGAGATTCAAGAGAGCGAACTAGCCGGCGTCTTCAAGCTGAACGGCCGGTGGCAGAACGATGTCCAGGTCCTCGTGCGGACGCGGAATCACCTGCACGCTGACAACTTCGCCCAACCGACCCGCGGCTGCGGCACCCGCGTCGGTGGCGGCTTTCACCGCGGCGACATCGCCGGTCACAAATGCCGAGACCAGGCCACTGCCCACTTTGTCCCAACCCAAAAACGACACATTGGCCGCCTTCATCATCGCGTCGGTGGCTTCCACCAGGGCCACAAAGCCCTTGGTTTCAATCATGCCCAACGCTTCCATTCTTTTTGCCATGGGGTAACTTCTCCCGAACAGTTCAATGGGAAACGAAAATAATTGTCGTCTCCCCGTGGGAAACGAACTTCAATCTGACTTAAAACACAACTCGTCAAAACAGAACGATTCAAAACACAACGATTTAAACGCTCTTGCCAACCCTCTTGGTGTCGGATCTCAGGAGTCAAACTAAGGCCGACAAGAGCGTATGGATTCTTACCTTGCTCGTCACGATTTCGCGTGACAGCCGCACGGTTCTTTTTTCTGGAGCTCAATATGAGTGGCCGCCTCCAAATGACAGGCGTTCCCCTCATCGGTATCGAGGTGGACCTCTAACTTGCTCACTTCATCGGCTCGGACCAACAGGTCCTCGAACGTCAGCGAGCAACCAGGCGACTCCACCTTGAGGTTCATCCGGTCCCCGTTCTTCACGCCATAGTAGGCGGCGTCGCGGGTATTGATGTGTACGTGGCGTTCGGCCCGGATGACCCCTTCGGTCAGGTGAACCACACCGTGAGGCCCTACCAGCACGCAGCCGGGGGAGCCGTCGATCTTGCCGCTCGCGCGGACGGGGGCCTCGATCCCGAGCGAAATCGCGTCGGTAAAGGCCAACTCGACTTGGCTGTAGTCCCGAGTGGGGCCCAGCACGCGAACCTTTTCGAGCATCCGCCGCCGGGGGCCGACCACCATCACCGTCTCTTCCGCGGCGTAAAAGCCGTCTTGGTACAGGTCTTTCATCGGGGTGAGGACATGCCCAGGGCCGAACAACGTTTCGACGTGTTGATCAGTCAAATGAACATGCCGCGCCGAGATACTGACCGCCAACTTGGGCGGACCACTCGCGGCGACCGTTTCGTGAGCGACATTGGGGTGCGAGGTCACATTGCCGCCGCTACCCGCTTTGTTGGTCACGAGCTCGCGGACGATGCGCTCGATGATTGCCTTGTCGATCATGGGGGTTGAATTCATCTTCTGCGTTAACCTTTACCGGCGTTGATCTTCAGCGTTCCGCCTTCGAGAGACGGCTGCTTTTCGGTTGGCTGCCTGTCGGTTGGCTGTTTATCGGTGGGGGGACGTAGTTCCGGATTGGCCACGACGACTCGTACCCCGGCATCCGCCAAGTGTTGTCGCCAGTCGTCTGTGATTTCGTCGTCGACGACCATCGTGTCGATGTCGCCTAACTCGCACAGGTGCGAAAGGCTTTGACGATCGAACTTGGTGCTGTCCGCGATGATGACCACCTCGCCGGCGGCCCGCATCATCGCTCGCTCGGACTCGACCAACAGGAGGTTACTGTTGAAAAAACCTTGTCGCGTAATCCCCGCCACGCTTAAAAAAGCCCGGCGAGCATTCAGCTTGGAGATCATCTCGTTGGCGTACGGCCCGAGTGAAACTCCGGTCAGGTTGTGGACGTAGCCGCCGACCAAAATCAGCTCGGTGGTGTTGCTCGCCATAAACAGGTTGGCCACCGGCAACGAATTGGTGACCACCTGCAAGGTCCGGCCGACTAATTGTTGGGCCAGCTCGTACGTGGTACTGCCACCATCGAGAATGACGGTGTCACCTTCTTCGATCAGGGCGGCGGCCGCGTGGGCGATTTGCCGTTTTTTGCCCCACTGCATCTCGTGCCGCATCTCGAAATGGGGCAGATTCGGCGCGGGTCCGGTGTAAAATACACCGCCGTGGGTCCGTTTCGCCGCACCCGATTCCTCCAGCACTTCGACATCCCGGCGAACCGTCGATTCCGAAACATCCAATTCCTGAGCGAGGTCCAGCAGCGACGAAAAGCCGCGGCTACGGACTAACTCCAGGATTCGATTTCGACGAAGATCAGCCTGCATGGGGGACTTTACATGGGGGGCGCGGATCGCCAAGTCGGCGATATCTTCACTAGATTATGCAGTACGAACTGACGGCAATCAATCACCAAATGAGCAAAATCTTGCAGATAGAGGTTAAATCCCATGAATTGTATCAAATTTACCTCGGAAACACCCCACTTCGAACCCCGGTGAGTGGTAATGGGGCAAAATGGGGTGATATTGCGTCCTGTTTCGTCAGGTGATAGCAAGGACTTGATAGCATCTCGCAAGAAACGTGAAAGAAATCTGTCATGCAGGTGGTGCAACTCGAAAAAGTGCTCGCGGCCTCATCGCCAGATCCGGCGGCCGGGGAGGGGACGGTGCGGATTATGCCGTTTACGCGGAGCCTCAGTCCGAGCCTCTGGACCCGGTTGCACCAGGCCGCGTTCGATTTACCTCGTCCCTGGAGCGACGATCGCTTTCGCGCGGAGTTCAACCTGCTGGGTGATCGCGAGGGGTGGCTATGGCTGGCGCTGGGAGAAACGTCAGAGCAAGCGATCGGGGCGATCGGCCTCCAAGTTGACCAGCGAGACGGCACCTTGGGTCATGTCCGCTGGCTGATGGTCGACGCGCGTGCTCGGAGACGGGGCATTGCCCGGCAATTATTGGCCGTGGCGGAGATGACTGCCCAGCAGCACGGGATCGAGCGGCTTCAGGCGGAGACTTCCACGGCCTGGAGTGAAGCGATCCAGTTCTATCAGACCCATGGTTTTACCTAGTGAGCCATCCAATCAGAGTTTACGAAGTGGTGCTGGTTGCTGGGTGCCATGCCCACGCCCTCCAACGTGGGCATGAGAAGTGTGAGATGATCATGCCTCTGCCGGGAAATTCGGACGCCCTCTCTGGTTCCATTAGGTGATATCGCCGGTACGACGGGGGTCAGTAGCGGCCTGCCCAATGCGTGAGAACTACTAAGATAGTCAATTGACCAAGGGTTAGCGGTCGGCCATTTCGCTGGTTGTTAATCGAGTTACCGGTGGAAAACGCGCCCGCCAAAACATGCCCACGTTGGAGGGCGTGGGCATGGCACCCGACGCGCCTATCCGCTTGCGTGCGAAAGGCAAACGCTACCTGGGCAAACCACCTGGTTGCACTCTGACATGCCGGCCGGCGATGGTGACGCGTCCCTCGGCGAACGCCGTCAACACTTCTGGGTAAAGCTCGCACTCTGCCTCGAAGACGCGGGCCGCTAACGTGACGGTTGTATCGGCCGATTCTACTGGCACCACTCGCTGGGCGATGATCGGACCATGGTCGTAATGGTCGTCCACCACATGCACCGTGCAGCCAGAGACCTTCACGCCAAAGTCGAGGGCTGCCTGGTGAACCTTCGCGCCATAGAAGCCGGTTCCGCAGAAGGCGGGAATCAGCGAGGGGTGAATGTTGATCACGCGAAACTCAAAGTCGCGCGGGACCAACACGTGCTTCAAAAAGCCACCCATCACCACCAACTCGACCCCCGCGACGCGGCAGGCATCGAAGATCGCGGTCGAGAAGGCCCCGGTATCGGCAAAGTTCTTTGCGAGCAGAACCTCGGACGGAATCCCCGCCTCCGCCGCGAACTGCAAACCGGCGGCGGTCGCGGAACTCGAAACCACCAAGGCCACCTCGATCGGCAAACCGCGAGCCGCGATCTTTTCGAGCAGGTTTTTCAGGGTCGTACCCCCGCCCGAGATAAGGACGGCGACGCGGAGCTTGTTGTCGCTTGGTGCGTCGCTCATGCGGAGTGCGAACCTTCCGCCTTGCGGACGAAGAGCTGGATATCGGCGGTGGCGATCTGCTGATCGTTCCCCTTCACGCCAGCAATCGGCTTGTCCGCGATGTCGACCGCCAAGGTTTCCCGCTTGATGAAGTCGAGGTTTTCACCGATCGCGGTTTGTAGTTCCGGGGAATCGGTCACCACGGCGACTTCGATGCGGTCGGTGTACTGCAAGTCCATCTCTTTGCGGCAGTCCTGCACCAGGCGAACCAGATCGCGGACGTACCCTTCGCGAACTAGTTCCGGCGTGATCTCCGTGTTGAGCACTACCACGCAGTGCGGCCCTTGGGCGGCGGCCCAACCTGGTTTGGCCTGGAGGCGGACCTGGATATCGTCGTTGTCCAGTTCCAAGGTTTCCCCGTCGACCTCGATCGTCGCCTTGCCGCTGGCTTGCAATTCCGCCAGCAGCTTGCCCCCGTCGACCTGGGCCAGCGTCGCCTTGACCTTGGGGATCAGCTTGCCGACCTTCGGCCCCAGCCGCTTGAAGTTGGGCTGGATTTGGTAGTCGATGTACTGCTCGGCATCCTGGGTGAACTCGACATGCTTGACGTTCAGCTCCTCGCACAGGATCGCGCGGTGCGACGACATCCACTGGAGGTGGGTATCGTGCGCGAGGATCACTTCGACCGCCGCGAGCGGTTGCCGGACCTTCAGCTTCTCGTTCATTCGCGCATTGCGGCCGAGCGAAGCGGTCTCGCGCAAAGTTTCCATTCGCTCGGACAGAAGCGGCTCGATCCGATCGGCGTCGGGCCGCGGAAAATCGCACAGGTGGACACTTTCAGCCGCCTTGCCGCCAAACACGCCCGCTAGGTTTTGCCACAAAGTCTCGGCCAAAAACGGGACGAAGGGGGCGATCACCTTGGAAACCGTCACCAAGCATTCGTACAGCGTCCAGTAGGCGTCTAGTTTCTCGGGAGCGTCTTTCTCCGAACTCCAGAACCGGTCGCGGCTGCGGCGGACATACCAATTGCTCAGGCCATCGACAAACTGATTGATCGCGGCGCAGGCGTTGTAGTTGTCGTAGGCGTCCATCCGCTGGGTGACGGTTTGCACCATCTGGTTCAACTCGCTCAGGATCCACCGATCGAGCTCACCTCGCTCGCTGGCTGGGCGATAGCCGGTTGCGCCGGTCAAGTCGGACGTCCCAAGTTGGCCAGGGTTGCCGGAAAGCCGCTCCTCCGGGGCAAAACCATCAATGTTGGCGTAGATCACGAAGAAGCTGTAGACATTCCAGAGCCTTAGCAAAAACTCCGGGATGCTGTCCTTGATCGACTGTTCGTTGTAGCGGATGGAGGTCCAAGGGGGCTGATTGGCGTAGAGGTACCACCGGAGGGCATCCGCCCCGTACCGATTGAAGATCTCGTTCGGCTCGCGGTAGTTCCCCTTGCTTTTGGACATTTTTTTCCCGTCCTCACCCAGCATCAGCCCCAGGACAATGCAGTTTCGGAAGGGATGGGGGTACGGCTTTTCAGGCTGCTCGGCCTTTCCAGACGGAGCAACACTGTCCTCCGCGCCGAACATCAACGTGCTGATCGCCAGTTGGCTGTAAAACCAACCGCGCGTCTGGTCGATCGCCTCGCTGATGAAATCGGCCGGGAACTGCTTGTCGAACTGCTCTTTTCCCTTGTGCGGATAGCCCCACTGGGCAAAGGGCATCGCGCCGGAATCGTACCAGCAGTCGATCACCTCGGTGACCCGCTGCATCTTCGCCCCGGGGGCGAAGGGGGAATCGTAGGAGATGGCGTCGATGTATGGTTTGTGGATCTTCAGGTCGTCCACCAGGTCGGGGTTTTTCGCTTTTGCCTCTTTCCAAACGTCGAAGCCGGTAGCCCCTGGTTTCGCTTCCAGTTCCGCGTAACTGGCCACCGCCTCGGCCTGGCCGGTCTCCTGACAAACCCAGATCGGCAGCGGTGTGCCCCAGTATCGTTCGCGGGACAGGGCCCAGTCGACGTTCGATTCCAGGAAGTTGCCGAACCGCCCCTCCTTGATATGTTCCGGCAGCCAATTGATTTGCTGGTTGTTGGCCAGCATCTGGTCTTTGAACTGGGTGGTGCGGATGAACCAGCTTTGCCGCGGGTACTGGATCAGCGGATCCTCTTCGGCTCGCCAGCAGAAGGGATACTCGTGCAGGTATTGATCCAGCAGGAACAGGGTTCCCTTCCGCTTTAACTCGTGCGCGATATCCTTGTCCGCCTCTTTGACCCAGCGGCCTTGATAATCGGGGGCCTCGGCGGTGAACTTGCC
>JBBDIM010000219.1:0-1673 GCA_040880405.1 Pirellulaceae bacterium
GTGGCCGCCGATTGCCCCAAAATCATGAACACCGGCTCCATCCGGATCGAACCATACGCAATGTGCGAGGCCGAGACGGCGACCGGCACCAGCAGGTTGGTGCAGTCCTCTTTCTTCGGGATGATCGAGCCATAGCTGATCGGGTAGGGTCCACCGGGGCTGATTTGGATATCCCCCTCGTTCCGGACATGTCCCTGCTCGTTCACATACCGCTGCACGTTGTGCGAGTCCATGTTGTACGAACCCAAACCCACCGACATCGGCGTCTCTTCCAAGCCCCGCAGCAGCCGCTCGGTCATCACCACCGGGCCGACCATCCGCCGCGCCTCGCGGACATAAATTTGATGTGGCCAGTTATCGTTATCGACGAACTCATCCTTGGCCAGGCCCCACTTGCTCATCCGCTCGCGGACATCCTTCCGGACCGAAGGATCGTTGGCGAGGAAGTAGAACAGGCCCCGTTGGTAGAGCTCGTGTTCGGCGATGATCTCCTTGCGGCACTCGTAGGTGGCCTCCGGGTAGTCGTAGTTCATGCCGATGTTATCGGTCGAGAAGCCACCATGGTTGTTGGTGTCGGTCTTGCGATTGGGGGCCGGGTCGAACTTCCGGAACACCCCGTCCCAGCCACCTTCCAGGTACCGGGCCAATAGCGCGTACTGGCTGGCGTCGTACCCTTCCGGCTTGGCGAACGGCACCCGGTTTTCGTCGGCCGTGGTCAAGCAAACACGGAAACAGTACGCCTGGATGCGATGATCCCCTTCGCCATCCTCGCCGGGGTCTTCCGTCGAAATCCGCGGCAACAACCCGCTGCTGGGGTCCCCCTTTTTCACGTATGGATCGACCGGGTATTCAAACTGGTGCGAAACGGCCCGGGCCTTTTGGATGCCGTTGAGGGTCTCGTTGTACTTCGAATTCGGTTCGCGGCCGGTGGTGAACTCGACCCCGGCGGCGGCCATCAGGTCCCCCTCGTAGGTCGCGTCCATGAACATCTTCCCCTCGTACTTGTTGCCCGAGAGGGTCTTTATCGAGACGATCTTGCCATCCTTGGTTTCGACTCCGCTGTCGCGGTCGAGCCACTCGTTCCGGTCGACTTGGATCTTGTATTCCTTCACCAGGTCCTCGAACACCTTCTCGGCCATGTGCGGCTCAAACACCCACATCGCGTCGTCGTCCTTGCGGTAGTGGCGATACTCCTCCGGCTTCTGCTGCCGCCAGGCCTGAGGTTGGTCGTAGTATTTTTTCAGGCGTTGATAGTATTCCCGCGCGATCCCCCCGACCGCTTCTTTGCGACCACTGTCGGTCCAGCCGAGCCCGCCGCTGGTCAATCCACCGAGGTGCTCTTCCGGGGCGACCACAATCACCGACTTATCCATCCGCTTGGCCTGCACCGCCGCGGCAATGCCGGCCGACGTGCCACCATAGATCACCAAATCGTACTGTTCCGCCTGCGAAGTCGCGGGCAAGGCCAACAGCGCCAAACTAAGGCAGCTAAGTAGGAGGGTACGAATCACGATAGGGGTCTCCAATCAATCGACAACGCGTCAGGGGTTTACTGAAGCCCCCATTTTACTTCGCCCCCCAGCCCAATGAAACAGCGTCGCAGCCACGCTTGCCAAAAGCGTGGGGGAACTGCTCACCATTAGGGGATGAGTTCAATTACAAAGAGTCGGCGG